>NZ_JBHUXS010000002.1:281957-598918 GCF_042669245.1 Streptomyces sp. NPDC057249
GGTCGCGGTGGCCCTGCGGAGGGTCATCATCCTCTGTGACCCGGCCCCGGCCGGTGCAGGAGGTACGTACCGGGGGGGATTAGGTCAATCGGCGTCTGCCGACGGAACGTTCCGTCGGCAGACGCCGCGCACACACAGATACCCTTGACACGTGACCGACGCCCAAGAGACCGCAGCAGACACATCACTGCGAACCACCGGGGGCGCTCCCCCGGACGACGTCGCCCCGGCGCCGATCCCCTTGCTCGAACCACGCGAGGGCATCCCCCCGGTGGTGGCCTCCGACGATGCCCTGGCCGGAGTGATCGCGGCATTCGCCGCGGGCTCGGGCCCGGTGGCCGTGGACGCCGAGCGGGCGTCCGGCTACCGCTACGGACAGCGTGCCTACCTCGTACAGCTGCGCCGCGCGGGGGCCGGCAGCGCGCTCGTCGACCCCGTCGGCTGTCCCGACCTGTCCGGGCTCGGCGAGGCCCTGCACGGCACCGAGTGGATTCTGCACGCGGCGACGCAGGACCTGCCCTGTCTCCGCGAGATAGGGATGACGCCGACCGGGCTCTTCGACACCGAGCTCGCCGGACGGCTGGCCGGCTTCCCGCGCGTCGGCCTCGGCGCCATGGTCGAGAACGTCCTCGGCTACTCGCTGGAGAAGGGGCACTCCGCCGTCGACTGGTCCACCCGCCCGCTGCCCGAACCCTGGCTGCGCTACGCCGCGCTGGACGTCGAGCTCCTCATCGACCTGCGCGACGCCCTGGAGGACGAGCTCGACCGGCAGGGCAAGCTGGAGTGGGCCCGGGAGGAGTTCTCCGCCATCGCCTCGGCGCCGCCCGCTCCCCCGCGCCAGGACCCGTGGCGCCGCACCTCAGGGATGCACAAGGTCCGCCGCCGCCGGCAGATGGCGGTCGTCCGGGAGCTGTGGAACACCCGGGACCAGATCGCCCGGCGGCGCGACATCTCGCCCGGCAAGGTGCTCGGGGACGCGGCGATCATCGAGGCGGCGCTCGCGCTTCCGGCCAACACGCACGCGCTGACCGCGCTCACCGGCTTCGGACCGCGCATGGGCCGGCGCCAGCTGGAACAGTGGCAGGCCGCCGTGGACCGGGCCAAGGCGCTGCCCGACACCGAGCTGCCGCAGCCCGGACAGACCCTCGCCGGCCCGCCGCCGCCGCGCGCCTGGGCCGACAAGGACCCGGCCGCCGCCGCCCGGCTCTCGGCGGCCCGCGCCGCGGTGTCCGCGCTCGCGGAGCGGCTGCACCTGCCGCAGGAGAACCTGATCACGCCGGACACGGTGCGCCGGGTCTGCTGGGAGCCGCCGAAGAACCCGACGCCGGAGACGGTGGAGTCCGCGCTCGCCGGTTACGGCGCGCGGCACTGGCAGATCGAGCAGGTGGCCCCGCTGCTGTACCGCGCGCTGACGCGGCCCTCGTAACGGCAGCCGGCCCTCGTGACGGCATAGGACAGGGGCGTAATCACGCCAGGTTCCGCGCGGCCCCGCGCAGGGCGCGAATGGCCCGGACGGACTCGAAAACGAGTCCGTCCGGGCCATTCGCCGTGTGCGGAGGGGCGCGCTCCGGGCAGTTTCCGCGTGTGACCTTCGCCGCTCCGGCACCAGGGGGTGGGCAGTCTGGTTACCCGCAAGTAGCATGACCGGAGCGGCGTGCCTCCGGGCGCGCCCCGCAGCAGTGCCATCCCGCACCCTGGAGGAGAGCCATCGTGCCTCGTACCATCCGGGACGTCGTCTTCGTAGACGGCGTCCGCACCCCGTTCGGCAAGGCGGGCCCGAAGGGCATCTACCACGAGACCCGCGCCGACGATCTCGTCGTGAAGGCCATCCGGGAGCTGCTGCGCCGCAACCCGGACCTGGACCCCAAGAAGATCGACGAGGTCGCCATCGCCGCGACCACGCAGATCGGCGACCAGGGCCTGACCCTGGGCCGCACCGCCGGCATCCTGGCGGGTCTGCCGCAGTCCGTCCCGGGCTACTCCATCGACCGCATGTGCGCGGGCGCCCTGACCGCCGTCACCTCGACGGCCGGCTCCATCGCCTTCGGCGCGTACGACGTCGTCGTCGCCGGCGGTGTCGAGCACATGGGCCGCCACCCGATGGGCGAGGGCGTGGACCCGAACCCCCGGTTCGTGTCGGAGAAGCTGGTCGACGAGTCCGCCCTGTTCATGGGCATGACCGCGGAGAACCTGCACGACCGGTACCCCACGATCACCAAGGAGCGCGCCGACGCCTACGCGGTGCGGTCGCAGGAGAAGGCCGCCAAGGCGTACGCCAACGGCAAGATCCAGCAGGACCTGGTGCCGGTGTCGGTGCGCCGCACCAACGCCGAGGCCGGCGAGACCGGCTGGGGCCTGGTCACCGCCGACGAGCCGATGCGCCCGGGCACCACGATGGAGTCCCTGGCCAACCTGAAGACCCCGTTCCGCGCCCACGGCCGCGTCACGGCCGGCAACGCCGCGGGGCTCAACGACGGCGCCACCGCCTCGCTGCTCGCCGCCGAGGACGTCGCCCGCGAGCTGGGCCTCCCGGTCAAGATGCGCCTGGTCTCCTACGCCTTCGCGGGCGTCGAGCCGGAGGTCATGGGCTACGGTCCGATCCCGGCCACCGAGAAGGCCCTCGCCCAGGCCGGCCTGTCCATCTCGGACATCGGTCTCTTCGAGATCAACGAGGCGTTCGCCGTACAGGTGCTGGCATTCCTGGAGCACTACGGCATCGCCGACGACGACGCCCGGGTCAACCAGTACGGCGGCGCGATCGCCTACGGTCACCCGCTGGCCTCCTCCGGCGTCCGGCTGATGACCCAGCTGGCCCGCCAGTTCGAGGAGCACCCCGAGGTCCGTTACGGCCTCACGACCATGTGCGTCGGCTTCGGCATGGGCGCCACGGTCGTCTGGGAGAACCCGCACTTCGAGAACGCCGGAGGCGACAAGTGAGCACCACCACCGAGCTTCTGAAGGGTGCGGCCGAGCTGTTCCCGGGCGAGGTCGTCACCCAGGCGCACGTACGCCACCTGGACCTGCCGGCCGGCGCGGGGCGCTTCGCCCTCATCACGCTGGACAACGGCCTGGACCACACCAAGCCGACCACCTTCGGACCGCAGTCGCTGGCGAACCTGAACGCCGCGATCGACCAGGTCGAGAAGGAGGCCGCCGAGGGCGCGATCACCGGCGTCGGCGTCACCGGCAAGCCGTTCATCTTCGCGGTCGGGGCCGACCTCAAGGGCGTCGAGCTGCTCAAGGAGCACAAGGACGCGCTGGCCATCGGCAAGGGCGGCCACGACGTCTTCCGCCGGCTCTCCACCCTCGCGGTGCCCACGTTCGCGTACTACAACGGCGCGGCGATGGGCGGCGGTGTCGAGGTCGGGCTGCACTGCTCGTACCGCACCGTCTCCAAGGCGCTGCCGGCCTTCTCGCTGCCCGAGGTCTTCCTCGGGCTGGTCCCCGGCTGGGGCGGCTGCGTGCTGCTGCCGAACCTGATCGGCGCCGACCGCGCGGTCTCGGTGATCATCGAGAACTCGCTGAACCAGAACCGCCAGCTCAAGGGCAAGCAGGTCTTCGAGCTCGGCATCGCGGACGCGCTCTTCGAGGGCGCGGACTTCCTGGAGCGTTCCCTCGTCTGGACCGCGGACGTCCTGAACGGCACGGTCACCGTCGAGCGCCCCGAGGTCGACCGCGGGGACGCCTGGGACCAGGCCGTCGCGCGCGGCCGGGCCATCGCCGACTCCAAGGTGCACGGCGCGGCCCCGGCCGCGTACCGCGCGCTGGAGATCGTCGCCGCGGCCAAGGACGGCGACCTCTCCGCCGGCTTCGACCGCGAGGACCAGGCCCTGGCGGACCTGATCATGGGCGGCGAGCTGCGGTCCGGGATCTACTCGTTCAACCTGGTCCAGAAGCGCGCCAAGCGCCCGGCCGGGGCCCCGGACAAGAACCTGGCGCGCCCGGTCACCAAGGTCGGCGTGGTGGGCGCGGGCCTGATGGCCAGCCAGCTCGCCCTGCTCTTCCTGCGTCGCCTGGAGGTGCCGGTCGTGCTGACCGACATCGACCAGGAGCGCGTCGACAAGGGTGTGGGCTACGTCCACGCCGAGATCGAGAAGCTGCTCGGCAAGGGCCGCATCAACCAGGACAAGGCCAACCGCCTGAAGGCCCTGGTCTCCGGTGTGCTGGACAAGGCGGAGGGCTTCTCCGACGCCGACTTCATCATCGAGGCGGTCTTCGAGGAGATCGGCGTCAAGCAGCAGGTGTTCGCGGAGGTCGAGGCGGTCGCCCCGGCGCACGCGATCCTCGCCACCAACACCTCGTCGCTCTCGGTCACCGAGATGGCGTCGAAGCTGAAGAACCCCGAGCGGGTCGTCGGCTTCCACTTCTTCAACCCGGTCGCGATCCTCCCGCTCCTGGAGATCGTGCGCGGCGAGAAGACCGACGACGCCTCGCTGGCCACCGCCTTCGGTGTGGCCCGCAAGCTGAAGAAGACCGCGGTGCTGGTGAAGGACGCCCCGGCGTTCGTCGTCAACCGCATCCTCACCCGCTTCATGGGCGAGATCCAGAACGTCATCGACGAGGGCACCCCGGTCGAGACGGCGGAGAAGGCCATCGAGCCGCTCGGCCTGCCGATGTCCCCGCTGGTGCTCCTGGAGCTGGTCGGCCCGGCGATCGGCCTGCACGTCTCCGAGACCCTGAACCGCGCCTTCCCGGAGCGCTTCACCGTCTCCGAGAACCTGGCCGCGGTCGTCAAGGCGGGCAAGCGCGGCTTCTACGTCTACGACTCGGGTGCGCCGGTCCTCGACCCCGAGGTCGCCGCCCTCCTCAAGCAGGGCGACACCGTCCTGACCGAGCAGCAGGTCCGCGACCGCGTCCTGGACGCGGTGGCCCAGGAGATCGGCCTGATGTTGGACGAGGGCGTCGTGGCCGAGGCCCAGGACATCGACCTCTGCCTGATCACGGGCGCCGGCTGGCCCTTCCACCTGGGCGGCATCACGCCGTACCTGGACCGCGAGGGCGTCTCGGAGCGCGTGAACGGGAAGAAGTTCCTGGCGGCGGGCGTGGCGAGCGTTCCGGCGTAACCGGGCATCCGTCCGAGGGGCGGCGGGCCGTACCGGATCGCTCCGGTACGGCCCGCCGTGCTGTCCGGTGGGGCGGTATGACAAAATCGCCTTCTCCGCCCGAGGCGGGAACATCCGGACGTGCCATGTGGCGGACGCGGGGAGCGGAAGGCCCATGGAACGGCTGCGGGAGTACTCGCGCAGGAGAGTGCTGTGGGCCGCCGGCGCGGGGTCCGCGGGCGTGGCCCTGGCGGCCGCGACGGGCAGGGCGTGTACGCGCCGTCCGGCCCTGCGCCGGGCCGGTGACTTCGATCTCGCGGAGGCGGCCGAGATCCTCGCTCCCAGCCCCCTGTACCACAGGACGGTCGCCCAGTCGTTCGCCTTCGACGACGAGCGGGGCGACGTCTATGCCGTGCAGGTCGTCCAGGGGGGCGTGCGGCTGCCCGACGAGACGCGGGCCGCCCCGAGCGCGGCGCGCAGCGCGAACGGTGATCTGTGTGTGACGAAGCTGTCGTCCGACGGTCGCCGTACGGGCCACATGTACCTGCGCGGCTTCGGCCACGGCGTCTCGATCGGTGTCGAACCCCACGGCTCCGGCGTCCTGTTGTGGACCGAGTCCCAGGCACATCCGAGGACCGGCTACGGGCGGGCCGTCGCCCGTTTCCCCTTTCGCGACGGCGCGTTGCTCGACACCACCGACTCCCGGCTCCGCCACCACCGCCCGCTGCCCGGCTCCCTGGCGAACCAGCCGTCGCTCGACCTCGTCCGGCGCCGTGTGCTGGTCGGCCACTGGGCGGCGACCGGCGAGGGACGCGAGCAGCGGTACGCCGTCTACGGTCTGGACGACTTCGTCCGGGGCCGCTACGAACCGCTGCACGTCGTACGGCCGGCCCGGCTGGACCCTGACGAGACCTACCAGGGCTGCGCGCTCCACGGCGACCACGTCTACCAGCTGACCGGCGACCCCTACACGGGCGCGTCCGGCGACAATCCGCCGTCCTCGGGCGGCAACGTCCGCGTGCGGGCCGTCCGCCTCACCGACGGCCGGACCACCGGGGACGAGCGGATCACCATCGCCGCCGGCCTGGCGTACCGGGAGCCCGAGGGCCTGGCCGTCCGGCTGGCCGACGGTCCTCAGCTGTGCGCGGGCTTCGCCACCGGACCGGCGGGCGACCGGGAGCTGGCGATCCACGCGTTCGCCTCGGTGCGGCGATGACGCCCTGCGCGGGCGACCCGTCGGCGGACCGTCAGGCCCCGGGCAGCGGACGCCGCTCGGACACCTCGAGCGTCAGGTTGCCGGCCTTCGTGGCGTAGAGGTGGCAGACCCGCTCCAGGCCGGACGCGTCGACGGGGGCCACGACGACGCCCTGCTTCGTGCGGTCCTGGAGGGTCTGGGCCCGGCTGCCGCCCAGGCGGACCTCCTTGCCCACGCCCTGGTAGCAGATGTAGAGGTACAGGTCCCACAGGCCGGGCCCGATCGGCCGGTGGCCGTCGGCTGCCGAGAGTTCCAGCTTCGCTTCGAAACCCGCCTGCGACCGGTCGATGCGGGTGGCGGCGTTCAGCTTCGGGGACGGGGTGGAGAACACCCGGAAGCGGTGCTCGGCACCCGTGCGGCGCTCGCGGAGGACGACCTTGACGCCCGGCGCCTTGGTGCTGAGCTGTTCGAAGTATCCGTGCCCGCCCAGCTGCAACAGCGTGCCGCTCCAACTGGCCTTGTTCAGCCGGTGCTTGGCCCGGAGGGTGTGCGTGATCTCGTAGGCCCCGTCGGCGAGGCCCACCTCCGGGTCCCGGAAGAAGGGGTAGCGCCGGTAGACGCGTCCCCCTTCGATGAGCATCTCCGCCTTCTCCTTGTCCACCTCGAACGAGATCAGGCGCTCCGCCTCGGCGAACCGGCCCAGCCGGATCAGCTCCATGCGCACGGAGAGCGGCCGGGGCAGTTTCGCGATCACAGCGGGGGTCGCGTAGGCGTCCAGCACCTCGCGGGCCTCGGTCAGGAGGCGGTGGCGCTGCTCCGGGTCCTCGCACTTGAGGTAGGCGGCTCCGGTGGCCTTGCCGAGTTCCAGCTCGACGTGCCGGGCCATCAGGTGGTCGCGTGCGGCACCCGGCCGGACCCGCTCGGCGACCATGGCGGTCATCTGCCGGGTCAGCAGCATGCGTTCCACGGCCGACCCCGCGTACCGGGAGTGGTTCACGCCCGCGATCCTGCGCGCCTGCCGCACGCACTCCTGGTCGGCGACGACGGCGATCCGGTCCGCGTAGAGGTAGGCCAGCGCGGTGAAGACCTGGTCCTCGCCGACCCTCCAGTCCGTGGGGAAGCGCAGGAGGCAGCGCTCGACGAGAGAGCGCCGGAACAGCTTGTCGGGGCTGAGCGACCAGTACACCCGCGAGGTGTAGACGTCGGCGTCGGCCGCGTTGCGGGCGAACATCGACGTGCCGACCTTCTGCCCGTCGAGTCCCGCCACCTTGCCGAGCACGACGTCCGCCTCCTCGGTCTCGGCCGTCTCGGTCATCCGCCGCAGCGCGCCGGGGGCGAGCCGGTCCGTCCCGTTCAGGAACAGCAGGAAGCGGCCCGAGGACTGCTCGATGCCCGCGTTCCGCGCTTCGGCGGGTGTGTCGGACGGGGCGGCCACGTGGCAGCGCAGTTCGGCGGGGCGGCCGGCGGCCCACTGCTCCAGGGTCTCGCGGGTGCCGTCGTTCGATCCCCGGTCGAAGGCGAGCACCTCGACCCGGAAGCCGTCCTCGTTCTGGGACAGCACCGATTCGAGGCACGCCCCGACGGATTCCGCCGAGTTCAGCGCGTCGACGATCACGCTGACATCGGGCTGTTCCTTGGGGTGGCGGGCGGAGGGGTTCACGGCGCTGGTCACCAGACTTCGTTGCGTACGGGGGGCGGTGCGGGCGTCAGCCGGAGAGGGAGGCCGCCGGCCAGGGCAGCGGACCGGTGACGTGCGTCCGGGTCCAGGGGGCGTGGACGGTGGTTCCCGCCCCGTCGGGCCGGGGCGGGGTCAGCAGCCCCGGGGCTGCGGACAGATCGCCGATGTGGACGACGACCCGGCCTTCGGCCCGTTCGCCGATGGGTGACTGGACCGTGTATCCGAAGCCGTCGTAACCCATGGCTCCGGGGGCCGCCTCGAACAGCAGGGCGCCCTCCGCGGTCACCGAGACCCGGCCGTCGCGGGGCTGGCCGTGCCCGATGAGGGTGGTGCCCGCCGGCAGCCCGGCGCACACGTCGACCAGTGCGGGGGTGTGGGCGGAGTGGGGCGCGATGGCCAGGGCCCGTCCGGGCGCGAAGAAGCCGCGGATGCGGACGCCTTCCTGGGCCTGCGGCTCGGCGCGCAGCAGCTTGCGCGGGTCCCGGCCCGGAATCGCCGCGCCGATCGCCGGGCGGAGCGCGGGCTCGGTGGTGCCGGGGCGGACCAGCAGGGTCAGCACGGCCGTGGTGGCGCCGCCCGCGTCGGCACGGACCCGGTAGCGGCGGCGGGTGGCGGAGTACTCGGCCCCCTCGGCCGCCACGATGTCGGCGGCGGCCACGACGGAGTCCTCGTCGAGGTAGCCGTACGCGTGCTGGGCGCCCTGATCGGCCTGCACGGTCAGCGCGATCCGCACGTGCCGGCCGGGCATGACGAAGCTCCGGGGGTGGGCCTCGCAGTGGACGGCGGCGCGGGCCGCGTTGTCGGGGGCGCCGGGCTCCTGGACCCTGACGACGGTCAGCAGGTACGTCACGTGTCCGCTCCGATCCGTGCCGACTCGGGCACCGGGGCGACCCGTTCCTTGGTCAGCCGGTTGAAGGTGTCGGTGTCCAGCCAGCCGATCTCGTCGGTGGTGAACTCGGTGCGGTCCAGGCTGTGCACCCAGTGCGGAGGCACGATCTGCTGGTCCCTGAGCGCGCGGACGATGAAGCGGGCGAACTCGATCGCGGCCTCGGCCCTGCAGTGCGTGTCGTCCCAGCCCTTGAGGTTCGCGACCGGGTTCTCGTCCGGCTTCAGGTAGGCGAAGAGCTCCCGGGTGGCCGCGGGTCCGAGGCCGGCCCACCACTCCACGCTCTGCGCGTACAGGTCGACCAGCGGGGCGCAGGTCTCCTCCGCGATCTCCCGCATGGCCATGGGATAGATGTGCAGGAAGCGCTGCACATTGTCGTACGCGTCGTACTTGCGGCGCTCGTGGGTGAGCACGAGGACGGGGTGGGCCTGGGCCTCCCGGGTCAGGCCCACCATCTGCCGCAGGTAGGCCTGGTATTCGCCGAAGGGCTCGGTGAACAGCCCCTTCTCCGGCTCCCAGTCGACCTGTCCGAAGCTGATGAGCACGTAGTCGCCGGGCCGGACGTTGTCCATGATCCACTGGAAGCGGCCGCGGTCGTAGAAGCTCTTCGAGCTGGCCCTGGCCCGCGCGCAGTTGACGATCTCGACCTCCGGGCCGAGGAACAGGGCGAGCACCTGTCCCCATCCGGCCATGGGCAGGTAGTCCACCGAGCGCGTGACGACGGTGGAGTCACCCGTCACGAACATCCGCCTGCGCGGCAGGCCGTCCCCGTACAAATCCGTCGCCTCCGTCAGATCTCGTCTTCGGCGGGCAGCACGGCCGCGATGGCCGCCGGGTCGGACACCGACTTGAACGGGTCCTGCCGGCGGACGTCGATGACGTGTCCGGTCAGCCGCGAGATGAGCACGTCCACCGAGGTGCGGGCCACCGCTTCCGAGGTGAGCAGGGTCCCGGCGGGCTCCACACCGAACGCCTTGGTGCGCATCGGCGTGGCGGTGCGCTCGGGGTTGATGCAGTTCACCCGGATGTCGTCGGCCGCCCATTCGTCGGCGAGCGCCTGGGTGAGGTTGACCGTGGCGGCCTTGGCCGAGGAGTAGAGGCTGTAGCCGGACCGGCCGCGGGTGTAGCTGCTGGAGGTGTAGAGGAGCAGCTGGCCCCGGGACTCGGCGAGGTAGCGGTGGGCGGCGCGGGCCATGTGGACCGGGGCGAGGTAGTTGACCAGGGTGGCGTTCTCGATGGTCGCGCTGTCCGTCTCGGCCAGCTTGCCGGTGTGCAGGACGCCGGCCGTGTTGACCACGTAGTCGATGCGCCCGGCGGCGGCGTACGCCTCGGTCAGCGCCTTCTCGATGTGCTCCGGCACCTCGACGTGCGTACCGGTGCCGGACCTGCTGTAGCGGAAGACCCGCGCCCCGTAGGACTCGGCCAGGTCCGCGATGTCGGCGCCGATGCCGTAGCTCGCCCCGAAGACGACGACCGACCTGCCCTCCAGCGCGGCTCGGTAGCCGGCCTCGTCCGCGGCGGCCGGGGCGGTGTGGTGGGCGAGCTGGAAGAGCTTGTCGGCGATGAAGATGTCGACGGGGTGCGTCACCTTCATGTTGTGCTCCTCGCCGTGCACGACGTACACCGGCACGTCCGGCAGGTAGCGCAGGACCACCGAGCAGTCGTCCGTGGCCTCGAAGTTCGGGTCGCCGGCGGCGACCGCGTAGGCCCGGCGGATCGTGGACAGCAGGAACGCCTGGGGCGTCTGGCCACGGCGCAGCCGGGAGCGGTCGGGGATGTCGGTGATGAACTCGCCGTCGTCGCCGTGGGTCCGGGTGACGATGATGGTGTCGGCGGACGGGATCGCGACGTCGACGGCCTCGAACTTGTCCAGCGCGTGCACGCAGTCGTCGATGACGCGCTGCGAGAGCAGCGGACGGACGGCGTCGTGGAAGAGGACCTTGGGGTCCGCCTCCCCCTCGGCGAGGCCGGCGGAGATGGCCTCGATGGCCCGGCAGGTCGTCTCGTTGCGGGTGGCGCCGCCCGCGATGACGTCGGTCACCTTCGCCAGACCCGCCACGGAAACGATTCTGCGCACTTCGTCGATGTGGTCCGGGTGCATGACGATCAGGATCTCGTCGACGGAGGCCGTCGCCTCGAAGACCTCCAGCGTGTGCTCCAGGATCGTCCGGCCGGCGATCTTCACCAACTGCTTGGGAATCGGCAGGCCGACCCTCTGACCAGTTCCGCCTGCGAGAACGACAGCGACGGTGCGGGGGCTGCGGGACAAGTCGGTTCCTCCAGGGAAAAGGCGTGACGCGAAGTGCGGGGTGCGGTCGCCGGGCGGATCAGAAGTACTGGTTCATCGACTGCTGCGGGCCGAGCTGCTGTCTCATCCAGCCCAGGTGACGGATCTGCATGGTCGCGTCCATCTCCTGGCCGGGGGCGGCGGCCTGGGTGAAGGGGTTCGCCAGGATCGGCTCCGCGGTGTCCCCGGGCGGGAACTCCTCCATGCCCTTGGCGAACAGGGCGTTCACCGCGTCGTTGAACCGGGCCATGGAGTCCCCGTCGCCGAGCAGGTAGCGCTTGAGGATCTCCCGGTGCTGCGCCAGGCGGTCCCGGCCTCCCGACCGGGCCGCGTCCACGCAGAGCGGGAGCTCGTCGCACGACGGACCGAGGATGTACGCGGCGGAGGCCGCCGGGTTGAGCTGCTTGAACAGCTCCGGGTCCATGTCCGACGGGTTGGAGACCGCGTACGGCTTCTCGCTGGCGACGAAGTCCGACACCACACTGGAGATGTCGCTGATCAGCAGGTCCGCCTCGTTGAAGCAGCTGTACAGGGAGGGGAGCTGGCCGGTGACCACCTGGTGGCGCTCGCCGCCCCTGGACTCCCAGAACGTCTCGTGCCACTGGGCCTGGAGGTCTTCCCAGGACTCCTTCGGCGGCCGGGCGAGCGCCGCCCGGTCCTTGTCCCAGACGCCGTAGACGCCGACCACGGTCCACGCCTTGAGCCGGCCCATCCGGGACTCCAGGTCGGCGAGCCGCTTGTCGCCCTGGGCGAGCGCCGAGCGGACGGTGCGGCTGTCCTGGCGGTCGCGCTTGGCGTTGTCCGCCTCCAGCATGGCGACGATGCGCCGGTGCACCCGGGTGGCCTCCGCGGACCGCTTGCCGGTCAGCGGGTGCGGCTTGTAGAGGATGCGGACGGGCTCCGACTGGTTGAGCAGCATCCGCATGATCTTCTCGCCCATGAGGATGAGCGAGGTGTGGTACGGGTCCGCGGTCCAGCCCTCCCAGGTGGGCGCGTACAGCACCGTGGGCATCCGGTCGGGCGGCCGGACGCCCACCGACTCGACGGCGCTGAGCTGGGGCCGGCCCACGGGCACGAGCGCGGAGCCCGGGATGGTGCCGCGCAGCCGCTGGTAGCGGTCCTCGCCGCCCTTGCCCGCCGTCCATATCTCGTCGAACACCTTGCTGACCCGGTTGCTGCTGGCCAGCTTGTCGCTGTCGCCGTGGCCGATGAAGACGTGCTTGGCCTCGGCGACGCGCAGCATGTGCACGTTCTTGCCGGCATTCGCCGGATACAGGATGACGCGGACCTCGGGCAGGTCCAGCAGGCTCAGGTCGTCCGCCTTGGGGAGGCACACCACGGGCAGCGGGGTGTACGCCAGGAAGCGCAGGGTGGTGACTTCGCGGAGCACGATCAGGGGCCGGCGGCCCAGCCTGGAGAGCGTGTCCAGCCACATGTTGACCTGGTACGCGGAGTCGCGTGCCCCGGCCGCGTAGCTGAAGTAGAGGACGACCTCGGGGCGGTACTCGGCGACCTGCTTGTTCAGGATGCGGAAGGTGCGCTCGTGACTGGGCACCCGGCGGCACTGGTTGATGGTCGGCAGCAGGATGAGCATGCCGAGGAGCGCCAGGGTGATCGCCACCGCGCCGCCCAGGACGCTGAAGCCGACAAGCCCGGTGTAGTCGGAGGCCAGCGCGCCGACGATGATCGCCGTGTCGAGGTACAGGAGCTTGCGCTCGTGGGCCCGGAAGGCGATGGGCGGGGGCGGCTCGGGCATCCGCAGAGCGCTCAGGTCGAGGTTGCGGACGCGCACGGGGAGCGCGCGGCGCCGCTTGATGAACATGCAGAGGAACGTGTACAGGAGGCGCAGGGCGTGCACGGCGACGAAACCGAGGAAGACCACCGTGAACATGTCCCGGTCGCCGCCCGCGATGTCGCGCATGAGCACCAGGACGGCCAGTTCCCGCGTCAGCACGCGGATGCTCAGCCCCCACTTGAGCTTGCCCAGGAAGCGGATGAGGTCCGGCTCGGTACGGTGCAGGTAGAGGTCGGTCGCGTAGCTCAGGACCAACGAGCCGACGAACGCCCAGAAGACGTCGAAGACGCCGGCGACCAGCATCCCGAGGTAACTGACCATCAGCAGGAAGAGAACGAGGACGTTCTTACTCTTGCTGATCTCCGCATGGCGGATCAGTGCGGCGATCAAACTCGTCCTCTTTCTTCGTGAGCGCACCGCTGACGAAGGAACCCCGTCCCCCGTGCGTACGCCTCTCCCCAGCCCTGCACAGCTCAAACAGCCTCGACTTGAGCCGGAGCACGGTGGCGGAGTGGCAGCGAGGTCCCCCCGGACATCGCGCGTACGGACCCGTTCGGGCCACGCCCCCTGACAGGAAGAAGCCGCGCCCACACGAAGTGGGGCACGGCGCCACAGTGACGGTCAAGCGTTCAGGATCCCCTCAAAACCTTCACCTGAGCTTTACCTGAAGTAGTCATACTACCCGCGCGCATGTCACAGGCGAGACACAGTGAGATCACACCATGCGTACTTCACGCATGAATGCTTGCCGTCACGGTCGGTGTCGCCCGGTCAGGCCCGCGCACCCTGGCGCCACGGCCCGAGCGCGAGACCGCGTTCGTCCTCGGCACGGCGCGTGGTGGTCAGCCGGGCCGACGCGTCGAGGGCGGCGACCGTGACCCGGCCGTGCCGGTCCGGGGCCACGGCCGGCGGCACCAGGCACCACTGGTCCGTGGCCGTCCACCACACGCCCGAGTCGTGACGGCCCTCCACGTGGAAGCCGACCAGGCAGCACCCCCGCCGGTCCGTCGACGCGAGCACCGTGCAGAGCCAGCCGTCCAGGTCCACGCCCGTGATGCCCGCGACCCGCGCGGCGACGTCGGGGCCGTGCAGGGCCGTCGGGCCGTAGGCACCCCACTGCCACTGGCACAGCTCACCCGTCTCCGCGTACGTGTAGCGCAGCGCGCCGGCCTCGGGCGCGGCGGCCAGCGTTCCCGGGTAGGCGTGCACGTTCGGGCTCAGGTCCTCCGCCCAGACGTTCTTGGCGGTGCGGCTCCAGCGGGCGACTCCGGAGGTGTCCCGGAGCCGGGCGAAGAGCTCCGCCGTACCGTCCGGGGCCCGCATGGCCACCATCTCGTCGGCGGTCTTGGTGCCCCTCAGGTGCCGCCACGGCGACCAGACGCCGTCGCCGCCCTGATGGCGGGTGTTCACCGTGTGCTCGTCGTTGCGGACGAAGACGTGCACGGTGCCGTCGTCGTCGAACGCCGCCACCGGCAGGCCGACGAATCGGCCCCGCTCGGGCTCGGCACGGTGCGGATTGCCCAGCTCGTGCCAGGGGCTGAGCGGCCGCCCGGTCTGGTACTGGGTGGCGCAGACGACCTCCGTGGCCACCGTGCCGTCGGCCCGCTCGGTGCGGCGCAGCCCGACGAGCCGCACATAACCGTCCGGCCCCTGGGCCACGGTGAGCCCGGGCAACAGGCCGGGCGCGTCGAGCAGTTCGGGGCCCGCCCAGCCGCCGTCCGCCCGCTCGGTCCAGCGCAGCACCGCCCCGGCCGTCGGCAGGTAGGCGGACAGCCGGCCGTCGTTCCCGCGGACCAGCCAGTTCACCGGCAGCCGGTAGCGGGGCCGGGCGCCGAATCCCGCCGGTGCGTGCGGGTCCAGGGTCCGGCAGTCGACGAAGACCGGCCGGCCCGTCTCGCGGTGGTACGCCTCGACCGCGTGGAACACGGCCAGCGCGGCGGCCTCGTGCGACCCGTCCGGGTCTCCGGGGCCCTGGTCCGCGCCGGTGGTCAGGACCCGCCCCGGGCCCAGGACGCGCATCTCGGCCAGCACCGCCGAGGCGGCGTCGGCCCCGGACGGGAGCACGCGAGCCTCGTCGTCGGCCCGGCCGCCCCGGTGCCCCACCGCGGACGCGGCCCGGGCGAAGGCCGACCGCCCCTCGGCGTCACCGCCGGTGAGGCACAGGGCGGTGACGTGGACGGCGCCCCGCGCCTCGGCCAGGAGCAGGGCGGCTTCCGCGGGTGAGGGTGCGACGACCAGGACCAGTGACCGGGCGGAGTCGGCGGGCCCCGCCTCGCGGGAGCGGCCGCCCCTGGGCGCGCCGCCACGACGTCCGGTTGATGCCACCATGATCCGTTCGACCCCTCTCACCGCTGAAGTCGCGGCCCCGCCCCGCGCTCCCGAGCACGATAGACGTACACTCGTTCGCCAAACACATTTGCCTATATGCTCTGATGTCAATCGAAACCGGCGGCAACGACGCCCCCCAATTGCGCTGTCGCACGCGGCTGACCGCCAGTCCCCTCCTCAGTGCGGTCGTCAATATCTCACAACCGCCGATTCTCGGGATCAGAGGACAAATACGGCATGACTCAGGCCACCACCGCGCCCACCCGCTCGCGTAAAGCGCCGCGCAAGGCCCGTAAGCACAAGGGTCTCAAGATCACCCTCAGCGTCATTCTCGTACTGGTGCTCGCCGCGGGCGGTACCGGGTGGTGGTTCTGGAGCCACCTCAACAACAACATCAAGGGCGTCGACATCAACAAGGCGCTCGGTGAGGACCGGCCCGAGAAGCTGCCCACCAGCGGGCAGAACCTGCTGGTCCTGGGGTCCGACTCGCGGGCCGGTTCGGAGAACAAGGAGCTGGGCGGCGGGGCCGGGGTCAGCGGGGCCCGGTCCGACACGGCGCTCGTCGTGCACATCCCGGAGGGCCGCAAGAAGGCCGTCGCCGTGTCCATACCGCGCGACACCCTGGTGACCCGGCCCGAGTGCACCAAGGGCGACGGTTCGACGATGCCGGCCAAGGACCGTGTGATGTTCAACTCCGTGTACTCACTGGTCGGTCCGGCGTGCGTGGTCAAGACCGTCGAGAAGATGTCCGGGGTGCGCATCGACCACTACCTGGAGATCAACTTCGCCGGGTTCAAGGGCCTCGTCGACGCCATCGGCGGCGTGAACATCGACGTCAAGGAACCGATCCACGACAAGAAGACCGGGCTGGACGTGGACGCCGGGCCGCACAAGTTCGACGGCACCGAGTCCCTGAAGTTCGTCCGCACCCGCTACAGCCTCAGCGACGGCACCGACCTGAGCCGCATCGGCCTCCAGCAGCAGTTCCTCATGGCACTGCTCAAGGAGGTCAAGAGCCAGGACCTGCTGGGCAGCCCGACGAGCGCCTACAAGATCGCCAACTCGGCCACCGCGGCCCTGACCACCGACGAGGAGCTGGCCTCGCTCACCTCGCTGGCGAAGTTCGCCCGGTCCATGAACGGCGTCGACCCGGACACGATGGAGACGATCATGCTCCCCGTCGAGTACGACAAGATCGACCGCAACCGCGTCGTGGCCGTGAAGTCGCGGACGGACGCCCTGTGGAAGGCGATCCGCGAGGACACCCCCATCCCGGAGTCCGCCAAGAAGTCCCCGGCGCTGGGCCAGGGCTGACCCGGACGCCGGCGCCACGGCCCCGGAGACGCTTCCGGGGCCGTACCGGCTCAGACCCGCTGCGCCGGTCCCAGCGCGAGCCCCGGCTCGTCGTTCTGCCGGGCCACGTAGAGCCCGCCGCGCTCGCCGATCATCGCCAGCACCACGCGTCCCCGGCCGTCGAGCGCCAACGCCGGCGGCGCCGAGGTGCGTTCGCCCGTCGCCGCCCACCAGAGGCCGCCCGCCTCGTTCTCCGTACCGCAGGCCGCGAGCAGCACGCGGCCGTCGCGGGTGCGGTGGGCGAGCACCGTGCAGTCGTAGTCGTCCAACTCGGCGCGGAGCACGGCGACCCGGCCCTCGGCCGCGGTGTCCCCGATCGTGATGGGCGGGGCGTCGAGCCGGTTGGCGACCAGGGTCCCGGTGGTGGCGTCGGTCCAGTAGAAGGTGTTGCGGTCGGGTGCGGTCTCCAGCACGCTCACCGCGCCGCCGGCGATCTTGACGTTGAGGTTGTCGCCCTTCTGGAAGGCGCCGCCGGGCTCGGCCTGGGCCCACCGCATGGCCTTGTTGGTGCCGGGGACCAGGAGCTCGATGCGGCCCGACTCGGCGACCGACACGGCCATCGTCTCCTTGCCCAGGGTGCCCCTGAGGTCCTTCCACCCCTCCCACTTGCCGTTCTTCGCCTCGCGGCGCAGCATCATGCCGCCGTTGGCGTTGCGGACGAAGACGTGGACCATGCCGGTCGGGGCGACGGCGACGGCCGGCGGGCCGATGCGGGCGGCGCGCTCGTCGCCGTCCTTGTACGGATTGCCCACGGTCCGCCATGCGGTGACCGGGCGGCCCGTCTGGTACTGGATGGCGTGCACGAGGTCGACCTGCGGCTGCTCCTCGTCGCCGTGCACCGTGCGGCGGCCGATGAAGTGGACGTAGCCGTCCGGGCCCTGGGCGGCGCCGAGATGGGTCAGGTCCGGGACCGGGAAGAACTCGGGGCCCTGCCAGCCGGGGCCGCCGGGGCGCTCCTCGGTCCAGCGCAGGAGGCCGTCCTCGTTGCGGGCGTAGGCGGTGAGCCTGCCGTCCTTGCCACGCACGAGCCAGCGTCCGTCGACCGGGGTCTCGTCGGTCCCACGGGCGCTTTCGACGTCTCGCAGGGCGTCGTCGCCCTTGCCCGAGGCGCTCCCCTGGGCACGTCTCGACCTGACTCGCATGTCGTGGCGTCTTCCTTCCGTGATGGTCCGCCCCCGATCTGCGGCTTTGTGTCTCGACCGGCATCCGGAAGGCGGGGAGCACCCATCATAGAATCACCGTTCGAACCCTTGGAATCAGCGCGTCCGCACTGCTTGCGCGAGGCGCCGGACACCGCGTCGGGACACCCGGGCAGGATGCCCGACGGAACGCCCGACAGGGCGGGCCGGCATGACAGGCTGGTCCCATGCCGAATCCGCTGCCCCTGGTGATCGTCGACGCCGCCAATGTCGTCGGGTCCGTCCCGGACGGCTGGTGGCGCGACCGGCGGGGCGCGGCCGAGCGCCTGCGCGACTCACTGGTGCCCTACGCCTCCGACGGCCTGCCCGGGGTGCCCGGCCCCGTCGACCTGGTGCTGGTGGTGGAGGGGCGGGCCCGGGACGTCGCGTCCGTGCCCGGGGTGCGGGTGGAGGCGGCCCCGGGCAGCGGTGACGACCTGATCGCCGAGCTGGCGGCGGGGGCCGCGGCCCGCCCCTGCGTGGTGGTCACCGCGGACCGGGAACTGCGCCGGCGGGTCGAGGCGCACGGGGCGCGGTGCACGGGGCCGCGTACGGTGCGGCCGGGGGCCTGACGCTCACGCCCGTTCCCGGTCGACCCGGCTGTGCGAGCGGCCGTACGCGAAGTAGATGACCACGCCGATCACCATCCAGACCGCGAACCGCAGCCAAGTCTCGGCCGGCAGGTTGAGCATCAGCCAGACCGAGGCGGCCACCGACACGATCGGGACCAGCGGCACCCACGGCGTGCGGAAGGCGCGGTGCAGGTCCGGGCGGGTGCGGCGCAGCACGATGACGCCGAGGGCGACGACCACGAAGGCGAAGAGGGTGCCGATGTTCACCAGCGTGGCGAGCTCGTTGATGCTGGTCACCCCGGCGACGACGGCGATGACCACGCCGAGCAGGATGGTCGGGCGGTACGGGGTGCGGAAGCGCGGGTGCGTCTTGGAGAAGAACCTGGGGAGCAGGCCGTCGCGGCTCATCGCGAAGAACACCCGGGTCTGGCCGAGCAGCAGGATCATGCAGACCGTGGTGAGGCCGACGGCGGCGCCGAAGCTGATGACGCCCGCGTAGAAGGGGTGGCCGACGGCCTTGAAGGCGTCGGCGAGCGGGGCGCTGACGGACAGCTCGGTGTAGTGCTGCATGCCGGTGACGACGATCGACACGGCGACGTAGAGCACGGTGCAGATGAACAGGGAGGCCAGGATGCCGCGCGGCATGTCGCGCTGCGGCAGCTTCGTCTCCTCCGCGGCCGTGGCGACGACGTCGAAGCCGATGAAGGCGAAGAAGACGATGGAGGCGGCGGTGAAGATGCCCATGACGCCGAAGTTCGTCGGAGCGTAGCCGAAGATCAGCTGGACCAGCGGGGCGTCGAACCCGGACCCGGAGGGCTGCGGCTCGGCGTCCGGGACGAACGGCGAGTAGTTGCCGGTGTCGATGAAGAACAGGCCCGCGATGATGACGATCAGGACGACGGCGATCTTGATCGCGACCACCACCGTGGTGACCCGGGCGGAGAGCTTCATGCCCAGGACCAGGATGACGGTCAGGACCAGCACCAGGGCGAAGGCGAGGATGTCGAAGCCGAAGCCGTCCGCCACGTCCGGCCCGGCCAGCACGTCGGGCAGGTGCCAGCCCGCGTTGTCGAGCAGCGAGCGGACGTAGCCGGACCAGCCGACCGCGACCACCGCCGTGCCCAGCGCGAACTCCAGTACCAGGTCCCAGCCGATGATCCAGGCGACGAGTTCGCCGAGCGAGGCGTACGAGAAGGTGTACGCGGACCCCGCGACCGGCAGGGTGGACGCGAACTCCGCGTAACAGAGCGCGGCCAGCGCGCAGACGACGCCCGCGACAACGAAGGCGAGGGCGGTGGCCGGTCCCGCCGTCTCCTTGGCGACCTTGCCGGTGAGGACGAAGATGCCGGTGCCGATGACGACGCCGACCCCGAAGACCGTCAGGTCGAGCGCAGAGAGCGACTTCTTGAGGGCGTGCTCCGGCTCCTCGGTGTCGCGGATGGACTGCTCGACCGTCTTGGTCCTGAACAGCCCGTTCCCGCTCGGGGGCAGGTCCTGCTGCGTGCTCACCGGCGTACCTCCACGCACTCGTCGTGCACGCCATGTTCCGGACCCGGGCCCGTCACCCGTTCGCGGCACGCCTGCCACGGCCGGATTTCACGCGAACGGGCCGGTCGGACCACCCGTCACGGGCAGTCCGACCGGCCCGTTCGGCCGAGGCGGGGTACGGATCAGTCCCGGACGCGCTCCGCGACCGTGCGGTCCTCCGCGCCCGGCTCGTAGCGCCCGTCCAGCTTGGCGACCAGGCCGGTGACCTGGCGGGCGATGTCCGGGGCGGTCAGCCCGATCTCGGCCATGACCTCCTTGCGGGAGGCGTGGTCGAGGAAGACCGCCGGGATGCCGAAGTCGCGCAGGGGTACGTCGACGTCCGCGTCGCGCAGCGCCTGGGAGACCGCGGAGCCGACGCCGCCGGCCCTGCTGTTGTCCTCGACGGTGACGACGACGCGGTGCCGCGCGGCGAGCGGGGCCAGGGCCTCGTCCACCGGCTTCACCCAGCGGGGGTCCACCACGGTCGTGGAGATGCCCTGGGCGTCGAGCAGGTCGGCGATTTCCAGGCACATCGGGGCCAGCGCGCCGACGGACACCAGCAGCACGTCGGGCCGGGCGGCGCCGGGCTCGCGCAGCACGTCCATGCCGCCGACCGTGGAGACGGCCTTGACCGAGGGGCCGACCGCGCCCTTGGAGAAGCGGACGACCGTGGGTGCGTCGTCCACCTCGACGGCCTCGCGCAGCTGGGCGCGGACCTGGTCGGCGTCGCGCGGGGCGGCGATCCGCAGGCCGGGCACGACCTGGAGGATGGACATGTCCCACATGCCGTTGTGCGAGGCGCCGTCCGTACCGGTGATGCCGGCCCGGTCCAGGACGAAGGTGACCCCGCACTTGTGCAGGGCGACGTCCATCAGGACCTGGTCGAAGGCCCGGTTGAGGAAGGTGGCGTACACCGCGAAGACCGGGTGGAGACCGCCGGTGGCGAGGCCCGCCGCGGAGACCGCGCCGTGCTGCTCGGCGATGCCGACGTCGTAGATCCGGTCCGGGAACTCCTTCTCGAACCCGGTCAGGCCGACCGGCTGGAGCATGGCCGCGGTGATGGCGACGATGTCCTCGCGCTCGTGGCCGAGCTTGACCATCTCCTCGCCGAACACCGACGTCCAGTCGAGGCCGGAGGTGGCGACGGGCAGGCCCGTGTCGGGGTGGATCTTGCCGACGGCGTGGAAGCGGTCGGCCTCGTCCTGGAGGGCGGGGGTGTAGCCGCGGCCCTTCTCGGTGAGGCAGTGCACGATGACCGGGCCGCCGAAGCGCTTGGCCCGCTGGAGGGCGGACTCCAGGGCCTCGATGTCGTGGCCGTCGATGGGGCCGACGTACTTGAGGCCGAGGTCCTCGAACATGCCCTGCGGGGCGATGAAGTCCTTCAGGCCCTTCTTCGCGCCGTGCAGCGTCTCGTAGAGCGGCTTGCCGACGACGGGGGTGCGCTCCAGGAGGTCCTTGCCGCGGGCCAGGAAGCGCTCGTAGCCGTCGGTGGTGCGCAGGGTGGCCAGATGGTTCGCGAGGCCGCCGATGGTGGGTGCGTAGGAGCGCTCGTTGTCGTTGACGACGATGACGAGGGGGCGGTCCTTGGCGGCGGCGATGTTGTTCAGCGCCTCCCAGGCCATGCCGCCGGTGAGCGCGCCGTCGCCGATGACCGCGACGACGTGGTCGTCCTTGCCGCGGACCTCGTTGGCCTTGGCGAGGCCGTCGGCCCAGCCGAGGACGGTGGAGGCGTGCGAGTTCTCGATGACGTCGTGCTCGGACTCGGCGCGCGAGGGGTAGCCGGAGAGGCCGCCCTTGCTCTTGAGCCTGCTGAAGTCCTGGCGGCCGGTGAGGAGCTTGTGCACGTAGCTCTGGTGGCCGGTGTCGAAGAGGACCTTGTCCTTCGGCGAGTCGAAGACCCGGTGGAGGGCGATCGTGAGCTCGACCACGCCGAGGTTGGGACCGAGGTGGCCGCCGGTCTTGGAGACCGCGTCGACCAGGAAGGTCCGGATCTCTTCGGCGAGCTGCTCCAGCTGCTCGGAAGTGAGCCGGTCGAGGTCACGCGGTCCGCCGATGCGGGTCAGCAGATCCCATCCGTCGCCCACCACCGCCCGTGCGTGACGCGCTTCGCGCGGCTGTGTCACCGTGCCTCCTTGCGATTGTGCTGGTCGAGCATTGCCGATCCGATGAGTCTAACGGCCTCCCCCCGGAGCGGGAGTCGGGGCGTGCGCCGCCCTCCTCGGCCGGTACGTGCCGGAGCCCGGCGCCCTCCGTGGGGGCGCCGGGCTCCGGCGGGTGGTGCGTGCGGCGCGCGGCCTGCGGTCTCGCGTGTCGCGGCTAGCCGCGGCCCGCCGTCTTCTGGGTCTTGCGGGAGACCGAGTCGATGATCACGGCGATGAGGAGCACCGCGCCGGTGATCATGTACTGGATCGCGTTGGACGACAGGTTCATCTGGTTGAGGCCCTGGACGATCGACTGGATGACCAGGATGCCAAGGAGCGCGGACCAGACCTTGCCGCGTCCGCCGAACAGGGACGTACCGCCGATGACGGCCGCGGCGATGCACATCATGAGCTGGTTGCCGCCACCGAGCGAACGGTCGGCGCCGCCGGTCGCGGAGGCCAGGAAGAGACCGCCGACCGCACCGAGCGTGCCGGAGATCATGAACACCGAGATGCGGATCCACGACACGTTGATACCGGCGCGGCGCGCGGCCTCGACGCCGCCGCCGACCGCGAAGACCTGACGGCCGTACGTGGTGCGGCGCAGCACGAAGTCGGTGATGACCAGGATGGCGAGGAAGATCACCAGGGAGAGCGGGAGGCCCTGCTCCTGGTTGAAGGCGTACGCGGCGAGGAGGGCCAGGACGGCGAGCAGCACGGTGCGCAGGATGATCTCGCTCTGCGGGCGGTGCGGCAGCTCGGCGGCCTTGCGGCGCCTGGCGTCGCGCAGCTGCGTGAGGTAGAAGGCGACGATCACGACCACGGCGAGCCCGTAGGCGGCGGCGATGTCCTCGAAGTAGTAGCTGGTCAGATCGCGGACGAAGCTGCCGAGCGGGGTGGTGATGGTGGACTTCTCGCCCATCACCCAGGTCTGCATGCCGGCCCAGCCCAGGAAGCCCGCCAGGGTCACGACGAACGCGGGCACGCCGATCTTGGCGAAGACGATGCCGTGGAAGGCACCGATGACCGTGCCGGAGAGGATGCCGAGCAGGATCGCGAGGCCGTCGGGCATGTCCGTGCCGAGGACGGCCCACACCGCGCCCGCGAGACCGGCGACGGAGCCGACCGCGAGGTCGATCTCGCCGAGCAGCAGGACGAAGACGATGCCCACGGCCATGATGCCGGGGCCCGCCGCGTACAGCGTGATCTGGTCGAGGTTGTACGAGGTGAGGAAGTTGCCGGTCTCGGCCTGGAAGACGATGCCGATGATGATCAGGCCCACCACGACGGGCAGCGAGCCGATCTCGCCCGAGCGCACCTTGCGCTTGAACTCGGTCCAGTAGCCCTTGAAGCCCTGCTCGCGGACGAGCAGCCGGGGGTCGACGACGCGGACCGCGTCGGCCGCCGGCGCGGGAGCCTCGGTGGTCTCCGCCTGGGCCGGGACCTTGGCCGAAGTCTCGTTGGTGTTGCTCACTTGGATGCCTCCGCGCTGCGGGACTTGCGGCGGGTCACGGCGTTGTCCGTGGCGCCCGTGATCGCGGCGATGATTTCTTCGTGGCTGGTCGTCGCCACGGGGAAGACGCCGTTGTTGTGGCCGAGTCGCAGGACGGCGACCTTGTCGGCCACGGCCTTCACATCGGCCATGTTGTGGCTGATGAGGATGACGCCGAGGTTCTGCTCGCGCAGCCGCTCCACCAGGTCGAGGACCTGTGCGGTCTGCTCGACGCCGAGGGCCGCGGTGGGCTCGTCCAGGATCACGATCTTGGGGTTGCCGACCAGGGCGCGGGCGATGGCCACGACCTGGCGCTGGCCACCGGAGAGCGCGGCGACCGGGATGCGGACGCTGGGGATGCGGATGGAGAGGGTGGACAGCAGGTCCTGGGCCCGCTTCTCCATGGCGACCTCGTCGAGGACGCCGCCCTTCTTGATCTCGCGTCCGAGGAACAGGTTGGCGACGACGTCGAGGTTGTCGCAGAGCGCCAGGTCCTGGTAGACGGTGGCGACGCCGAGGTTCTGGGCGTCGTGCGGACGGCTGATGTCCACCTTCGCGCCTTCCCACTCGATGACGCCCTCATCGATGGGGTGCACGCCGGCGATCGTCTTGACCAGCGTGGACTTTCCGGCACCGTTGTCGCCGACGAGGGCGACCACTTCTCCGGCGTGGACTTCGAGATCGACACCGGAGAGGACCTGGACCGCTCCGAATCGCTTGAAGACTCCACGCAACGCCAGCACGGGCGTCTGTGACACGTGAACCATCTCCTTCGCCGCCTGACCGGCGGGGATGTGCCGCCTGACCGGCGGAGACGCCGCGCCGCGAGGGCAGCGTCGACATACGGGAAGCACTGGGGGGTGAGTGTCCGGCACCCGGCCGGAAGCGGGGTGTGAGCCGGCCGGGGCCGGACAGTCAGGGGGGCGGGCGGAATCCGCCGTGCGGGGCGGACCGGACCCGCGCGCGCCGGGGCCGGCCGGCCCCGGCGCGCGGAGGAACTACTTGATGCCCAGCGCGGTGCACTTGGCGGCGATGTCCTCGACGCAGACGTCGGCGACCTTGTAGATGCCGTCCTTGATCACGGTGGACTGGATGTTGTCCTTGTTCACCACGGTCGGCTCCAGCAGCGTGGACGGAACGCCGTCCGTCTCGCCCTGGGCGCCGATGTCCTTGCCCTGGAGCAGGTTGACGGCGAACTTGGCGGCCTCGGGGGCCAGCTGCTTCGGCGACTTGTAGATCGTGAAGGTCTGCGTACCGGCGATGATCCGCTGGATGCCGGGGAGCTCGGCGTCCTGGCCGCCCACCGGGATGTCCTTGATGCCGGCGTTGGTCAGGGAGGTGATGATGCCGCCCGCCATGCCGTCGTTGGCGGAGTAGACGGCGTCGATCTTGCCCTTGCCGACCGAGGAGATGGCGGCGGTCATCTTCTCGCCGGCGATCTTCGGGTCCCACTCGCCGGACGCCTCGTAGGCGATCTTGATCTTGCCGTCGAGGGACGCGTGGGCGCCCTTCTTGAACAGACCGGCGTTCGGGTCCTTCTCGTCGCCGTTGATCATGACGAGGTTGGCCTTCGCGGCCTTGGAGCCGAGGGCGTCGAGGACGGCCTGGCCCTGGAGCCGGCCGATCTTCTCGTTGTCGTGGCTGACGTAGGCGTCGGCACCGGCGATGGCGCGGTCGTAGGCGACGACCTTGACGCCCTTCTTGTGGGCGTCGGCGACCCACGCGGCGGACTTCTCGGCGTCGACCGAGGAGATCGCGATGACCTTGATGCCGTCGGCGATCTGCTGCTCGAACTGCTGCTTCTGCTGGCCGACGTCCCCGCCCGCGTTGTTGTAGACGACCTCGCAGTCGGCGCAGTCCTTCTTGACCGCGTCGATGAACAGCGGCTTGTCCAGCGTCTCGTAGCGGGCGGTCTTATTCTCCGGGAGGAGCAGACCGATCTTGGTCTTGCTGCCGGAGTCCGCCGAGTCCTTCTTGTCGTCGCCGGCCTTGCCGCATGCGGCGAGGGAGACGGCCATCGAAACGGCGGCCGTGCCTATGACGATGCGTCGCGTCATTGCGTTCATTGGGGGTTTGCCTCCCTGACGAGGCCGCAACGTCGCGGCCGAGGTGGCTGGAAGTCAACTCGGCCGCGAGGGCGGCGTCAAGGAGTAAATCCTTAACGAGATGACAACGGTGCCATTCGTTATCTAAGTGAAGGCAGGAGTGGCCGCGGGGAGGGTGCTCTCCAAAAGGGTTGAATCCCCCATCTCGCTGAGCACGAGCGCCAGTGCGCCCAGCACCTCCGCACGGCCCCCCAGGGCCCCCGGAAGCACGGACAGCTGCCGGGCCGCACTGGGGATGGCGTAACGCGAAACGGAGTCCCTGATGGGCCCCAGGACCAGCTCCCCGGCCTCCGCGAGCGAGCCGCCCAGCACCACCCGGCTCGGGTTCAGCAGGTTGCACAGGTTGGCCACCCCGCTGCCGATGTGGCGCCCGACGTCGCCGATCACCCGCCGGCACCCCGGATCGCCCTCGCGGGCCAGCTGGACCACCCGCTCCATGGTGAGATCGGGGCCGTGGCTGGGCTGGAGCAGGGGGAGGACGTAGCGCGCGGCGGTGAAGGTCTCCAGGCAGCCGCGGTTGCCGCAGCGGCAGACCGGGCCCGATTCGTCGAGGGTGATGTGGCCGATCTCGCCGGCCGTGCCCCCGGGGCCCCGGTAGATGTGGCCGTCGATGACCAGGCCGGCGCCGACCCCGCTGGCGACCTTGATGTACGCGAGGTCCCTGACCCCGCGGCCGCTCCCCCACACCAGTTCGCCGAGCGCGCCGAGGTTGGCGTCGTTGTCCACGTACACCGGTACGCCGAGGCGCGAGGACAGCTCCTCGCTGGGGTTGATGCCCGTCCAGCCCGGCAGGATCGACGTGGAGCCCAGCGTGCCGGACTCGACGTCGATCGGGCCGGGTACACCGAGTCCCACCCCGATGACCTTGCCGGGGCTGATCCCGGTGGTCTCGATCAGCCGGTTGACCAGCTGTTCCGCCCGTCCGAAGCCCTCGGCGGAGGAGGCGTCGACGTCCAGCGGCTCGGACTCCTCGGCGAGCACCTGGTGGGCCAGGTTGCCGACGGCCACGCGCAGGTGGGTGTGGCCGAAGTCGACGCCGATCACGATGCCCGCGTCCCCGCTGAGCGAGACGCTGCGGGCCCGGCGGCCGCCGGCCGAGGTGGGGGTCACCTCGACCGTGCCGCTGTCCTTCAGTTCACGAACGATATTGGAGACGGTGGCCGCGGAGAGGCCCGTGCTCCTGGCGATCTCGGCCTGGGTGAGCGAACCCGCCATGCGTACGGCGCGCACGACCCGCTCAAGGTTGGCGCGATGCAGAGACGTCTGCGACCCCGGAGTCTCCATCGACTCACTCACTCCTGCCATATTCTCCAACATGTGAACTCTAAGCTGACCGTTTTCGGGCGGGCCCCGTCAAGACCTTGAGCAGTCGGAGCCACCGATGAGCGCCGCTCCCCGGCCCGGCGGCCGGGGCGAACTCCCCCGTACGCAGACGAACCGCCCGCCGGCTGGGATGCCGGCGGGCGGTTCGCTCCGTTCGTAAGGTGCGTTCAGGGTGTGGTGTCCGGGGCGTTACTTCACCGCTCCCGCGGTCAGCCCCGCCACGACCTGGCGCTGGAAGATGATGTAGGCCGCGAGGACCGGCAGCATCGCCATCACCAGACCGGCGAAGAGCCCCGACCAGTCGCCCTTGTAGCCCTGGCTGCTGGCCAGTTCGACCAGCCCCTGGGAGAGCACCCGGTACTTCGGGTCGGTGTTCAGCACCGTCGGCAGCATGTACTGGTTCCACTGGCCGAGGAAATTGAAGATGCCGACGCTGATCAGGCCGGGCTTGGCCATCGGCAGCATGACCTGGAAGAACGTGCGGGTGTGCGAGGCCCCGTCGATCATCGCCGCCTCCGCCACCGACCCCGGTAGCGTCCGGAAGAAGGAGGTGAGGAAGAAGACGGTGAAGGGCAGCGAGTACGCGATGTAGACCAGGATCAGTCCGTGCCGCGTGTTCAGCATCCCCATGTTGTTCATCACGAAGAACAGCGGGACCAGCGCCAGGATGATCGGGAAGCTCATCCCGCCGATGAACAGGTAGTAGATGAAGCGGTTGCCCGGGAAGTCGAACCGGGCCAGCACGTAGGCCGCCATCGAGCCGAGCAGCAGCGTGCCGATGAGCGAACCGCCCACGACGACGATCGTGTTGAAGAAGTAGTCGCTCATGTGCGCCTGGCTCCAGGCGCGCGACCAGTTCTCGAAGTGGAGCTTGTCCGGCAGCGCCCACGGCGTCGACAGGATCGAGTCGTCGTTCTTGAACGACGACATGATCGCCCAGAGCAGCGGCAGCACCACCAGGATCGCCCAGATGATCAGCACGCCGTGCGAGAAGACGTTGAGGGTCCGGCCCTCACTGCTCTTCTGCTTGCCGCCCGGGGCGGGCGACTTGGACACGGGGGCCGGATCCGTCGCCGCGACCGCGGGAGGGGTTTCAGTGGCCTTCACGCGTGCTCACCTCGTACTACTGTCGAGCCGGCCGCCGCGGCCGGGCTGTCTTGCCTGCTGGGGGTCCGGGGAGCGCGTCCCGGGAAGCGCGGCATCAGAACTCCAGCCGCTCGCGCCGGCCCAGCCGCATCACGACGGCGGCGAACGCCATGGTGACGATGAGCAGTCCGACACCGATCGTCGTCGCGTATCCGGCCTGACCGTCGCGGAAGGCGGTCTGGTAGACGTACAGCGGCAGGATCGAGGTCGAGTAGTCGGGGCCGCCGGGGCCGACCGTCATGACCTGGACGGCCGTGAACGCCTCGACGCCGAGCGCCAGGATGCCCATGTAGACCCAGCCCGACTGGATGGTGTCCCAGAGCAGCGGGACGGTGATCCTGAAGAACGTCGTGATGCGGCTCGCCCCGTCGAGCAGCGCCGCCTCGTAGAAGTCCTTGGGAATGGACGCCATTCCGGCCGAGAAGAGGACGACGAAGAAGCCCACCGTCGACCAGACCAGCACCACCATGACGCAGATCAGCGCCAGGTCCGGATCGCCCAGCCACTCCGGCTGCACGGAGTCGAGACCGATCCCCTTCAGCGCCGAATTCAGCATGCCCGAACGCGGGTTGAAGGCGAACTGGAACAGCAGCGCGACGATGACGATCGACAGGACCTGCGGGAAGAAATAGGCGATCTTGTAGAAGGCCGATCCCCGCACGCCGGAGACCGCGGCGTTCTTGCGCCGACGGCCTCCGACGTTGAGCATGAAGGCGAAGAAGAGCGCGAGGCCCAGCGTCACCAGCGGCAGCACCAGCACGAGAACCACGCTGTGCTGGAGCGACTTCCAGAAGATGTCGTCCTTCAGCATCCTGGAATAGTTGCCGAAGCCGACCATCTTGAAGTCGGGGCTCAGTCCGGTCCAGTCCGTGAAGGAATAGTAGATGGCCTGGATGAACGGCCAGATGACGAAGACCGCATACAACACCAAGGGGACTACCAGGAACCCCACAATGAACCGGTACTTGCCGTGCTGCATCGTTTACCGACCCCGATCTTTCCGCGGGTGCCGCCGCTGGTGACGGTTGCTCACTGGTGCTTGTAGTGCTTGATGGACTGGTCCTTGGCCGCGGCGTCCGCGTAGGCCTGGATCTTCTTGATGGCCTCGGCCGGGGTCAGGCGGCCGGCCATCATCTCACCGAGACCGGCGGTGCCGATCTGCTCCTTCTGGAGCTTGACATACCAGTCCTGCAGGCGCGGGTTCACCACGTTGTCGCCGGCCTTCTCCAGCGCGTCGACACCGGCCTGCATGGCCGTGGAGAGGGACAGGCCGTCGGTGCCGCCGTTGAAGGCGCTCAGCGACTTCACCTGCTTGGTGAAGTTCTTCGAGGACTCCTCGGAGAGCATGATGCGCAGCTGCTCCATGCCGCCCTGCGGGTTGTTCGCCTTGGCCGGGACGACGAAGGGCTCGCCGCCGGAGGCCCAGATGGTGCCGAACGGCATCTTGTCGGACGAGTCCAGGCTGGACGGGGCCGAGACCATCATCTTGAAGTCCTTGGGCGTGGTCGGCGCCGCCTCGTTCTCCACCCACGAACCGTTCGGGATGAAGAGCGCCTTGCCCTTGGTCCACTCGGTCTGCGACTGGATGTGGGTGAGGCCCGGGGTGCCCTCCAGGATGTACCCCTTCTGCTTCAGCTCGTAGTACGCCTCGAAGGCCGCCTTGACGGCGGGGTCCTTCCACGCGTTCGGCTCCAGGTTGTCGATCTTGTCGAGAACCTCGCGGCCGCCGATCTTGGCGATGAAGGGGTAGAGCGAGAACGGCAGGTAGTACGGGTACTTGCCCGGGTACGTCCAGCCCGCGATGCCCTGCTTCTTCGCCTTCTTGCAGAGGGCGAGCATGTCGTCCCAGGTCTCGGGGTACTCCGCGTCCAGCTTCTCCAGGTTGGTCTGGGAGTACCACACGCCGTACACGGTGTACGCGTAGTACATGATCCAGACCGGGTCGCCCTCGAACTGGCCCATCTCCAGCACGCCCGGACGCAGCGTGTCGCGGACCTTCTTGTTCGGGTCGTCGTAGGACGGGGCGTCCATCAGCGGGGTGAGGTCGAGCAGCTGCTTCTTGCCGACCAGGACACCCATGTCCATCTGCTCGGCGCCCGAGTTGTCGATCAGGTCCGGCGGGGTGCCGCCGTTGAAGCGCGGCTGGAGCTGCGACTGGATCTTCTGCGTCGAGGTGTGCTTGACCTTGGCCTTGGGGAACGCCTCGCTGTACTTCTTCTCGGCGTCCTTGGCGTACTGGTCGCCGAAGCCGCCGTTGAAGATGACCACGTCGAGCGCGGCGCTCTCGTTGACACCCAGCGGGTTCTTCGCGCTGGTCTTGCCCTTCTTGACGGGCTCGTCGCCGCCGCTGTCGCCGCTCGCGCAGGCGGACAGGAAGCTCATGGTCGGAACGGTGATCAGACCGAGTGCGGCAGAACGCTTGATCACATCGCGACGGCCAAGGCCCTCATTGTTGTGGGCGGAGGTGGATCCCATGCTCAAGTCCTCGCCTTCTCCAGGACTCAGGCGGTGTGTACCGGTCGCCCCGTCGTAATTCGCCTCAGCGAAGGGCCCCGCCACCGCGGTCAGTTGCGCTTGGGTGGTACAGATTTCAGGCTACCGATTGCCGTGGGGGGCGCCGGGGGACCGAACAGCCGACGCACCTGCGGCGTCGCGTTGTCCTGCCCCCGTGTCCCCCAGCCGCACAACCGGTGAACCAGCTGTGCGGACGCCGACAGGTATAGTCCACTTGCCGCCAACTGAGCAAGATCGAAAGCAAGGTTGCACGGCAGTCTTTCCCGAGTTGAGACCTCGCGGATACCTCGGCACTCCGGGCCCTCCTTCGGATGTAACGATTTCCGCATTCCGGTCGATTCGGCGACGGGTCGCGATCCAACTCCCTTGACACCATGAGCCACTTCACTCCCTACTTGTTCCTGCGCATCTTCTGACAACGTTGTCCAAGCGCACACTTCCCCGGGAGGAATGGCTCGGCATGCACCCCCGACACCGTTCTCGTACGAGACGAAGCAGCACGGCAGCGCTGATCGCGGCCTCTCTGGTCCTGGTCGTGACAGCCCCCACGGCGGCCGCCGCTCAATCGGCCGGGTCAGGCCAGAGAGGCGAACGGCACGCGGCCGACCGGACGTTCAGCACGTCGTTCGAAGAGGACGAAAGTCAGCCGGACTGGCGCAATTCCGTAGAAGAGGGCCCTGACGGAAAGAAGCGGTCATCCGGTGTCGATGGCGGATTCTCCTCCGGAATACCGGGCAATGTGACCGACCGGGTCACCGAAGTCCGCGCCAGCGACGAGAACACCGGCGGCGGGGAGGTGAAGGAGAACCTCGTCGACGGCGAATCCAGGACGAAGTGGCTGTCGTTCGATCCCACCGCCTGGCTGGAGTTCGACCTCACCGAACCGGTCAAGGTCGTGACGTACGCGCTCACCTCCGCCGACGACCACGACGAGCGCGACCCCAAGGACTGGACCCTCCAGGGCTCCGCCGACGGCAAGACCTGGACGGACCTGGACACCCGGACCGGCCAGACCTTCAGCGAGCGCTTCCAGACCAAGTCGTACGACTTCGCGTCGGACAAGGCGTACCAGCACTTCCGCCTGGACATCACCAGGAACAACGGCGCCACCGACGCCACCCAGCTCGCCGACGTCCAGTTCTCCGACGGCGACACCTCCGTCCCCGCGCCCTCCGACATGTGCACGCAGATCAGCAACGGCCCCTCCGGCTCCCCCACCGCCAAGGCCGGCGCGGGCTTCACCGGCAGGAAGGCGCTGCGGTACGCGGGCACCCACAAGGCGGACGGCCGGGCGTACTCGTACAACAAGGTGTTCGACGTGAACACCCGGGTCACCCGGGACACCGAGCTGTCCTACCTGGTCTACCCGCAGATGGGCGAGACGGACCTGTCCTACCCGGCCACGCACGTCGCGGTGGACCTGGCCTTCACGGACGGCACCTACCTGAGCGACCTGCACGCCACCGACACCAACGGCGGGCTGCTGACGCCGCAGGGCCAGGCGGACGCCAAGCGGCTCTACGTCAACCAGTGGAACAAGGTCGAGGCCGGCATCGGCACGGTCGCCGCGGGCAAGACGGTGGACCGCGTGCTGGTCGCCTACGACTCCCCGAAGGGGCCGGCGAAGTTCCAGGGCTGGATCGACGACCTGAAGATCGCGCCCGTGAAGCCGGAGAAGCGCAAGGCGCACCTCTCGGACTACGCCTCCACCATCCGGGGCACCAACTCCAGCGGCTCCTTCTCGCGCGGCAACAACTTCCCCGCGACGGCGGTCCCCAACGGGTTCAACTTCTGGACGCCGGTCACCAACGCCGGCTCGACCAGCTGGCTCTACGACTACGCGCGGGGCAACAACGCGGACAACCTGCCCACGCTCCAGGCGTTCGCCGCGAGCCACGAGCCGAGCCCCTGGATGGGTGACCGGCAGACCTTCCAGCTGATGCCGTCGGCGGCCTCCGGCACCCCGGACGCCTCGCGCACGGCACGCGCACTGCCGTTCAGGCACGAGAACGAGACCGCGCGGCCGCACTACTACGGCGTGACGTTCGAGAACGGCCTCAAGGGCGAGATGACGCCGACCGACCACGCCGCGCGGATGCGGTTCACGTACCCGGGCAAGGACGCGAGCGTCGTCTTCGACAACGTCTCCAACGACGGCGGGCTCACCCTGGACCCGGCGACCAGCTCGTTCACCGCCTTCTCCGACGTCAAGAGCGGCCTCTCCACCGGGGCGACGCGCCTGTTCGTGTACGGCGTCTTCGACGCGCCGGTCACCGGGAGCGGCAAGCTCTCGGGCGGCGGTGGTGAGGATGTCTCCGGCTACCTGCGCTTCGACGCGGGCAAGGACCGCACGGTCAACCTGCGCCTGGCGACCTCGCTGATCAGCATCGACCAGGCGAAGAAGAACCTGGCCGCCGAGATCCCCGCCGCGCGCTCCTTCGCCCGGGTCGAGGACAAGGCGCAGGACGCCTGGGACGACCTGCTGGGCAAGGTGGAGGTCGAGGGCGCCACCGCCGACCAGCTGACCACGCTGTACTCCAGCCTGTACCGGCTCTACCTCTACCCGAACTCGGGTTCCGAGAAGGTCGACGGCAAGGACAAGTACGCCTCCCCGTTCTCCCCGCAGGTCGGCTCGGACACCCCGACGCACACCGGCGCGAAGATCGTGGACGGCAAGGTGTACGTCAACAACGGCTTCTGGGACACCTACCGGACGACGTGGCCGGCCTACTCGCTGCTGACACCTTCGAGGGCCGGCGAGATGGTCGACGGCTTCGTGCAGCAGTACAAGGACGGCGGCTGGACATCCCGCTGGTCCTCGCCGGGCTACGCGGACCTGATGACCGGCACCTCCTCGGACGTGGCGTTCGCCGACGCGTACGTCAAGGGCGTGAAGTTCGACGCGAAGGCGGCGTACGACGCGGCCGTGAAGAACGCCACGGTCGTCCCGCCGTCCTCGGGCGTCGGCCGCAAGGGCATGGTGACGTCCCCGTTCACCGGGTACGCCGACACCACGACCCACGAGGGCATGTCCTGGTCGATGGAGGGTTACGTCAACGACTACGGCATCGCGAAGATGGGCGAGGCGCTCTACGAGAAGACGCACGAGCAGCGCTACAAGGACGAGTCCGCGTACTTCATGAACCGGGCCCGCGACTACGTGGAGCTGTTCGACGACAAGGCCGGCTTCTTCCAGGGCAAGGACGCCAAGGGCGACTGGCGGCTGCCGTCCGGCCTCTACGACCCGCGCGTCTGGGGCTACGACTACACGGAGACCAACGGCTGGGGCTACGCCTTCACCGCTCCGCAGGACAGCAAGGGCCTGGCCAACCTCTACGGCGGCCGGGACGGTCTGGCGAAGAAGCTCGACACCTACTTCGCCACCCCGGAGACCGGCACCCCGGAGTTCGCGGGCAGCTACGGCGGGGTCATCCACGAGATGACGGAGGCCCGTGACGTACGGATGGGCCAGTACGGGCACAGCAACCAGGTCGCCCACCACGTCACGTACATGTACGACGCGGCCTCGCAGCCGTACAAGACGCAGGAGAAGGTCCGCGAGGTCCTGGGCCGTCTGTACACGGGCAGCGAGATCGGCCAGGGTTACCACGGCGACGAGGACAACGGCGAGCAGTCGGCCTGGTTCCTCTTCTCCTCGCTCGGCTTCTACCCGCTGGTGATGGGCAGTGGCGAGTACGCGATCGGCTCGCCGCTCTTCACGAAGGCGACGGTGCACCTGGAGAACGGCCGCACGCTGGTCGTCAAGGCGCCGAAGAACAGCGCGAAGAACATCTACGTCCAGGGCCTGAAGGTGAACGGCAGGAAGTGGACCTCCACCTCGCTGCCGCACGACCTGCTGGCCAAGGGCGGGACGCTGGCCTTCGACATGGGCCCGAAGCCGTCCGCCTGGGGCACCGGCAAGGACGCCGCGCCGGTCTCCATCACCAAGGACGACCAGGTGCCGTCCCCGAGGAAGGACGTGCTGAAGGGCGAGGGCCCGCTGTTCGACGACACCTCGGCCACCACCGGCACCGCCGCCACGGTCGAGCTGCCCGTCCCGTCGGCCACCGAGGCCGCCCAGTACACGCTGACCTCGGCCGCCAGGGCGACGGCGCCCACCGGCTGGGTGCTCCAGGGCTCGTCGGACGGCAAGAGCTGGAAGGACCTCGACAAGCGGTCCGGCCAGTCCTTCACCTGGGACAAGCAGACGCGGGCCTTCTCCGTGAAGACCCCCGGGTCGTACGCGCACTACCGGCTGGTGTTCGACGGTGAGGCGTCGCTCGCGGAGGTGGAGCTGATCGCCTGACCCCACCCCGCGTACGCGGACGGCCGGCAGCTCCCCGTGGGCTGCCGGCCGTCCGCGTTCTCAGCTCCGTTCCGGCGCCTCCGGGACCGCCGCCGGGAACAGGCTCTCCGGCAGCGTGACGTTCCACGCGGTGATGACCGGGTTGCCGTGCTCCCGGCCCAGCCGGGACACCGCGCCCGTGGCCAGCTGGAAGAGGGTGCCCTCGGCCGGGGTCAGGCCCAGGTAGCGGGCGGTGAGGACGCGCAGGAAGTGGGAGTGGGCGACGAGCACGATGTCCCCGTCGCCGGCGCGTCCGGCCGCGTCCGCGACCTCGGCCAGCACCCGGTCGGCCCGGTCCCCCACCTCCGCCGGGGTCTCGCCGGGGTGGGCCGCGGGACCGGCGGCGACACCGTCGGTCCACAGGTTCCAGTCGGGCCGGGTACGACGGATCTCGTCCGTGGTGATGCCCTCGTAGCCGCCGTAGTCCCACTCGCGCAGCTCCGGGGTGATGCGGGGCGCGGCGAGGCCGGCGAGTTCGGCGGTGCGCCGGGCCCGGACCAGCGGGCTGACGAGGGTGAGTGCGAGGGACCGGTCGGCGAGCAGGGGGGCCAGGGCGCGGGCCTGGCGTTCACCGAGGGGGGTCAGGGGCAGATCGGTGTGGCTCGTGTGGCGCCCGTTGCGGGACCACTCGGTCTCGCCGTGCCGGATCAGGATCAGCTCGCCCATGTGAAGGCCATCCGCTCTCAGTGCTGTCACCGCTCGTGTTCACGTTCTGTACAGGCGCTAACCCGCCGGTCCACGATCCCATTCCGGCCGGGGCGGGAGCGGCGGGCGCGCCCGTGAGGACCTGATACGGCTACGCGGAGGGCCCCGCCACCACCACCTCGTACGGCCGGCCCGTGTCGGCGGTGGCCCGGAGCGTGCCTCCCTCGCGGGTCACCTCGTACGTGGCGGCGGGCTCGCCCGTGAGCCCGGGGACGGTCACCGTGCGGTGGAGGTCGCCGGTGCCGTCGGGGGCGTACACGCGCAGCTGGAGGCGGTCCGTCCAGTCGCCGTCGGGCCGGGAGGTGTCCGCGCCGAGCGGGAGGACCGCGCCGGGGCGGACCAGCAGCGGGAGGCTGTCGAAGCCGTAGGTGTCCCGGTGCCAGGCCGGGCCGGTGACGGTCTCGCCGGTGAGCAGATGGGTCCAGGTGCCCTCGGGGACGTAGTACTCCGCCTCGCCGTCCTCGCTGAAGACCGGGGCGACCAGGAGGTCCGGGCCCAGCATGTACTGCCGGTCCGCCGTGCGGGCGGCCGGGTCGTCCGGGAACTCCAGGAGCATGGGGCGCATGACGGGGACGCCGGTGCGGTGGGCCTCGACGGCGGCGCCGTACAGGTAGGGCATCAGGCGGTGCTTGAGCTCGGTGAACTTCCGGGCGACCTCGACCGCCTCGTCGCCGAACTCCCACGGCACGCGGTACGACGAGGAGCCGTGCAGCCGGCTGTGCGAGGAGAGCAGGCCGAAGGCGAGCCAGCGCTTGAAGACCGCCGGGTCCGGGGTGCCCTCGAAGCCGCCGATGTCATGGCTCCAGAAGCCGAAGCCGGACAGGCTCAGCGAGAGGCCGCCGCGCAGGGACTCGGCCATCGCCTCGAAGGAGGACCAGCAGTCGCCGCCCCAGTGCACGGGGAACTGCTGGCCGCCGGCCGTGGCGGAGCGGGCGAAGAGGACCGCCTCGCCCGGGCCGCGCTCCTTCTCCAGGAGCTCGAAGACGGCCTTGTTGTACAGGTGCGTGTAGTAGTTGTGCATGCGCTCCGGGTCGGAGCCGTCGTGCCAGACGACGTCGGTGGGGATGCGCTCGCCGAAGTCCGTCTTGAAGCCGTCGACGCCCTGGCCGAGGAGGGTGCGCAGCTTGGCCTGGAACCAGGCGGTGGCCTCGGGGTTGGTGAAGTCGACCAGGGCCATCCCGGCCTGCCACTTGTCCCACTGCCAGACGTCGCCCCCGGGGGTGCGCACGAAGTAGCCCTTGGCGGCGCCCTCCGCGTAGAGGGGGCTCTTCTGCGCGATGTAGGGGTTGATCCAGAGGCAGATCTTCAGGCCCTTGTCCTTGAGCCGGGCGAGCATGCCCTCCGGGTCGGGGAAGACGTCCGGGTCCCACTCGAAGTCGCACCACTGGTACTCGCGCATCCAGAAGCAGTCGAAGTGGAACACGGAGAGCGGGATGCCCCGCTCGGCCATGCCGTCCACGAACGAGGTGACGGTCGCCTCGTCGTAGGCGGTGGTGAACGAGGTGGTCAGCCAGAGGCCGAAGGACCAGGCCGGGGGCAGGGCCGGGCGGCCGGTCAGCGCGGTGTAGCGGGTCAGCACCTCCTTGGGGGTGGGTCCGGCGACGACGAAGTACTCCAGCGTCTGGTCCTCGACGCTGAACTGCACCTGGCCGACCGCCTCGGAGCCGACCTCGAAGGAGACCTTCCCGGGGTGGTTGACGAAGACGCCGTAGCCGCGCGAGGAGAGGTAGAACGGGACGTTCTTGTACGCCTGCTCGCTGCTGGTGCCGCCGTCCGCCTGCCACATGTCGACCACCTGGCCGTTCTTGACGTACGGGGTGAACCGCTCGCCGAGCCCGTAGACGTTCTCGCCGACGCCGAGCGCGAGCTGGGCGAACATGTGGTGGGCGCCGTCGCCGGTCGTGGCGAAGGCGGTCCCCTTGCGTCCGGCGGCGGTCAGGAGGCGCCCGTCCGCGTCCCGGAACTCCAGGGCGAAGCCGTCCCCGGCGGGGAGCCGGAGGGTGAGCGGCCCGCTGGTCAGCTCGGCGGCGCCGCCGTCCTCGCGGGTGGCGGCGGCAGGGTCACCGGTGGCGCCGGGCAGGGCGAAGTCGGGGCCCGGGTGGCGCCTGCCCGCCAGATGGGTGACGCGGACCCCGATGACGCCTTCGGCGGGGGCGTACGCCTCCACGGTGATCAGCGGGGCGTTCAGGGTGTCCCCGCGCCGGGTCACGCGCTGGACCGCCGCATAGGCGGTGAGGCGGTCGGGGGTGAGGCGGAGGTCGCGGAGTTCGGTGGCGTACGAGGCGTGGACACCGTCTCGCATCTGCCAGAAGCCGTCGGTGAACTTCATGGGGGGTCCGTTCCTGTGGTTCCTGATTTTGATCGTACACAAAACAAATATTTTTCGAAGCGCTTCGATTCCTCCGCCGACGCCCGAGTGCCCGCAGGAACAAGGGCTGCGAGACCGCCTGCGAGCTGCCACGTTGCCCCTGTGTGACCTGCACGTCACCAGGACGGTCTAGAAACGGACGGCCACATGCCGTATTAGTACTGACAGCAAACAAATCGGTCGGACGGCAGCGCAGCCGCCCGGGCCCTTGCCGACAAGAGGCAGCTGAATGTCGAACCGCTTCACCCCACGGGTCGCCGTCCCGCTCACCGTCGTTTCCGCGCTGATCGGCGGTGCGGTCCTGTCGGGCTGCGGCCAGCAGCGGGACCCGGACGTGTACACCGTTCTGAACTCCTCGACCGACGAGTCGTACCACCGCTGGGACGCCCAGACGCTGGCCCGGTGCAGCAAGCAGCTGGGGGTGACCATCGAGCAGCAGAGCGTCCCGGCCTCACAGGTGATGACCAAGGCGCTGCGGATGGCGTCCTCGAAGTCGCTGCCCGACGTGCTCCAGCTGGACGCCTCCGAGATGCCGACGTTCGCCGAGGCGGGCGGGCTGATCCCGCTGAAGGACCTCGGGCTGACCACGAAGGACATCCCCGAGGGCATCGTGAACTTCGGCTCGTACGAGGGGACGTACTACGGGGCCGCGCGCACGGTGAACACGCTGGCGCTCTTCTACAACAAGGACACCCTCGACAAGGCCGGCCTGGCGGTCCCCACCACCTGGGCCGAGATGCGCGAGACCGCGAAGAAGCTCACCCAGGGCAAGCGGTACGGACTGGCGCTCAGCGCGGGCGGCGCGGAGGACGGCGTCTTCCAGTTCACGCCCTTCATGTGGTCCAACGGCGGCGACGAGACGAAGCTCGACAGCCCCGAGGTGGCCGGGGCGCTGGACTACTGGAAGAGCCTCCTCAAGGACGGCTCGCTGTCCAAGTCGACGGTCAACTGGACCCAGGCCGACGTGAACGACCAGTTCATGGCGGGCAACGCGGCCATGATGATCAACGGCCCCTGGCAGGTGGAGACCCTGAACTCCAAGAAGGGGCTGCACTGGGGCATCGCCGAGATCCCGGTCCCGAAGGCCGGCGACGACTCGGTGGGCCCGCTGGGCGGCGGCGTGCTGACCGTGCCCAACACCGGTGACGAGAAGCGCGAGAAGATGTCCGCGAAGATCATCGGCTGCATGTCCGGCGAGCAGGAGCAGATCACCTACGCGCTGAACAGCTGGATGGTCCCGGCCAACGAGAAGGCCGCCGCCGAGTGGCGCAAGAAGGTGCCCGAGCTGGACGCCCTGGCCGACCAGGTCGCCACGGCCCGGTCGCGCACCGCCAAGCTCGGCGCGCGGTGGTCGTCCGTCTCCCTCGCGCTCCAGAGCGCGTTCCAGTCCGCCCTGACCGGCGAGTCGAGCGAGGCCGCCCTCACCCGCGCCCAGAAGCGCGCGACGAGCGGGAACTGAGGTATCCGAACCATGTCGACCACCACCGCCGCCCCGGCGCTCTCGACCGAGAAGACCGCGAAGCCGCCGAACCCCGCCCGCGTCCGGCGCCGCAGGCGCCTCGCCCAGTGGGGCTTCATCGCCCCCGCCGTGATCTTCATGGCGCTGTTCTTCGGCTACCCGCTCGTCCGCAACATCGTGATGAGCTTCCAGGACTACTCGCCGTCCACGTTCTTCACGGGGAAGTCCCCGTTCAACGGAACGGACAACTGGAGCAAGGTCTTCAACGACGAGCTCTTCGGCAAGGCCCTGTGGCACACCATCCTGTTCACGATCGGCTCGCTGATCGGGCAGTTCTGCATCGGCCTCGGCCTCGCGGTCTTCTTCAACCGCCGCTTCCCGCTGAACGGTGTGCTGCGGTCGCTCATCCTGCTGCCGTGGCTGGTGCCGATGGTCGTGTCGGGTGTCGTCTGGCGGCGCATCCTCGACCAGGACACCGGTGTCCTCAACTCCTTCCTCGGCACGATCGGCCTCGGCGGCGACACCCCGTGGCTGACCAGCACGAGCATGGCGCTGATCTCGGTGATCCTGGTGAACATCTGGATCGGCATCCCGTTCAACATGGTGATCCTGTACGGCGGCCTGCAGGAGGTCCCCAAGGAGCTGTACGAGGCCGCCTCGCTGGACGGCGCCTCCGCCTGGCGGACGTTCCGCTCGATCACGCTGCCGATGCTGCGGCCGGTGATCACCGTGGTCCTGGTGCTCGGCTTCATGTCGACGGTCAAGATCCTCGACCTGATCCTGGCGCTCACCGACGGCGGACCCGCCGACTCCACGCAGACCCTCGGCACCCTCACGTACCAGAACTCCTTCGTCCAGCTGGACTTCGGGGCCGGTGCCGTGGTCGGCAACATCCTGATCCTGATCTCCGCCGTCTTCGCGGTGTTCTATCTGCGGGCCAACCGCAACGAGGGGAAGTGACCGGCATGGCGAGCACCGTGCGTACCCCCGCCGCGCCCACGCGGACCGGCGGCCGGCCGAAGCGGCGCTGGGGCGCCATGGTCTTCGGCGTCCTGGTGCTGTGCGTGATGCTGTTCCCGCTGTACTGGATGGTGAACACCGCGCTCCAGCCCGAGTCCGGGCTGCTGGAGGTCGACCCCGTCCCGCACGGCCTGGACCTTTCGGGCTTCCGCTCGGCGCTGACCGACCAGGGCGGCAATCTGCTGACCTCGCTCGCGGTGGCGCTGGGCGCGGTCGTGATCTGCCTGGCGATCTCCGCGCCCGCCGCGTACGGGCTGGCGCAGTTCAAGCTGCGCGGCACCCGGACGATCGTCTTCGGCACGCTGATCACCCAGATGGTGCCGGGCATCGTCATCGCCAACGCCCTGTACAGCGCGTACGTGGATCTCGGCCTGGTCAACTCGTACGCCGGTCTGATGCTGGCCGACGCCTCGCTGGGCATCCCGTTCGCGATCGTGCTGATGCGGTCGTTCATGGTGGCGATCCCGCGCGAGGTCATCGAGGCCGCCGAGGTCGACGGGGCCGGCCGGTTCCGGACGTTCGTGCAGGTCGTGCTGCCGATGAGCCGCAACTCGCTGATCACGGCCGGGCTGTTCTCGTTCCTGTACGCCTGGAGCGACTTCATGTTCGCGCTGACGCTGAACACCACGGACGACGTGAAGCCCATCACGCTGGGCATCTACCAGTACATCGGCGCCCACGTCGGCGACTGGGGCTCGGTGATGGCCGCTTCCGTGCTGTCCGCGGTCCCGGCGGCGGTGCTGCTCGTCCTGTCGCAGAAGTACATCGCCGCCGGGATCACCGGTGGCTCGGTCAAGTAGGGGTATCCATGAGTGACTTCCCGGTCTTCCCGCCCGGCTTCGTCTTCGGCGCGGCCACGGCCTCGTACCAGATCGAAGGGGCCGCGCGGGAGGACGGACGCGGCCCGTCCATCTGGGACACGTACAGCCACACGCCCGGGAAGACGGACGGCGGCGACACCGGTGACGTGGCCTGCGACCACTACCACCGCTACCGCGAGGACGTGGCGCTGCTGCGGGAGCTGGGCGTCGGTTCGTACCGCTTCTCGATCGCCTGGTCGCGCATCCTGCCGGAGGGCTCCGGCGCGGTGAACCCGAAGGGCCTGGACTTCTACTCCCGGCTGGTGGACGAGCTCCTGGAGGCGGGCATCGAACCGGCCGCTACCCTCTACCACTGGGACCTGCCGCAGGCCCTGGAGGACCGGGGCGGCTGGCGGGTACGGGAGACGGCCGAGCGGTTCGGCGAGTACACGGAGATCGTGGCCGGGCACCTGGCCGACCGGGTGCCGCGCTGGATCACCCTCAACGAGCCGTGGTGCAGCGCCTTCCTCGGCTACTCCGTGGGGCGGCACGCGCCCGGTGCGAAGGAGGGGCGCGGTGCCCTGGCCGCCGCGCACCACCTGCTCGTCGGCCACGGACTGGCGATGAAGGCGCTGCGGGCGGCGGGGGTCCGCGAGGCGGGCATCACGCTGAACCTGGACCGCAACGTCCCGGCCGCTCCGACGGACGCCGACCGGGCCGCGGTGGTCCGCGCGGACACCCAGCACAACCTGGTGTGGACGGAGCCGATCCTCGCGGGCCGCTACCCGGCCACCGAGGAGGACACCTGGGGCGAGCTGATCACCGGGCAGGACTTCCGGCGCGACGGCGACCTGGAGCTGATCTCCCAGCCCCTGGACTTCCTGGGCATCAACTACTACCGCCCGATCGTGGTGGCCGACGCCCCCCACCGGGAGCCGGACCCGGCGCTGCGGGTCGCCACGGACAACCGGTACGCCGAGGCCCAGTACCCGGACGTGCGGCGGACGGCGATGGGCTGGCCGGTCGTCCCGGAGTCCTTCACCGATCTGCTGACCGCGCTGAAGGACACCTACGGGGACGCGCTGCCGCCGGTGCACATCACGGAGAACGGCTCGGCGGAGTTCGACACGGTGGAGCCGGACGGTGCGGTGCGGGACGCGGACCGGGTGGAGTACCTGCGTACGCACCTGGCGGCGCTGCGGTCCGCGATGGACGCGGGCGTCGATGTGCGGGGCTACTACGTGTGGTCGCTGCTGGACAACTTCGAGTGGGCGCTGGGATACGCGAAGCGGTTCGGCATCGTCCGGGTCGACTACGACACCCTGGAGCGCACCCCCAAGGACAGCTACCGCTGGTATCAGGCGCTGATCGCGGCCCACCGGGCCTGAGGGCCCACCGGGCCTGAGCGGCACGGCGAACGCCCTGCCCACCGCACGTCGCGGTGGGCAGGGCGTTCGCCGTACGGGTGGCCGGTCAGGCGCGTCGTCGGGCCCACATCGGGCTGATGAAGGCGATGAGCACGGCGGCGACACCGATCTGGAAGATGTGGCGGATCCAGTCGATGCCCCCGGTGTCACGCACACCGAAGGCGGTGGCGAGGGCGTTGCCGGCGATGGCGCCGACGATACCGAGCAGGACGGTCAGCCAGAGGGGAATGGGCTGACGGCCGGGCACGACCAGCTTGGCCAGCAGACCGATGATGAGTCCCGCGATGATGGCCCACAGAAATGACACGACAACTCCTCTTCTACCGCTGTCCGACTGGTTTCGGGAAGCTGACTTCCGCCTGCCCGGCACGCCCCGGAGTACGCATACCGCTGCGGACGAAGGGCGACCGGGCCCCTCGCGGTGTCCGCATACCGGGGCGAAGGCGATGCGTTGGCCTCATTTCGACAAACCCTTGGAGACGTGAGGGAGTCGTGAAAGGATCACCCTCAATTCCGTGGCGTGTCCCCGTATCCCGCGGCGCGTCACGCCTCGTCCCACCATCCATGGAGAACACACGTGGCCAAGATCTCTGGCCGTCGGCCCGGACGGGCTGCCGCCCGTCTCGCCGCCGCCGCGATAACCGCGGCCCTGGTCGTCACCGGCGCGTCCGCCGCCTCCGCCTCCGCCGCCGAAGTCGGCGACGCACCCATGTTCGGCCTCTACGGCCTCACCAGCTCCGGCACCGCGTACACCTATGTGCCGCAGGGTGACGGCACCATCTCGTCGCGCGTCCAGTTCGAGACCGGTATGACGGACCTCGCGTTCGTCGGCCTGGTGGACCACGACGCGGACAACCTCGCGGACGGCCGCTGGCAGCTCGGCACCTCCGGCAACATCTGGTACTACGAGGGCAACTCCCCCGCCGTGAAGGTCGGTTACGGCTGGGACACCTACAACACCGTGGTGTCTGTCGGTCAGTTCGGCGGCGCCGAGGGCGGCGACCTGCTCGCCCGTGACAAGAAGGGCGACCTCTACCTCTACCTGGGCTACGGCGACGGCAAGGTCACCAAGCGCCTGAAGGTCGGTTACGGCTGGGACATCTACACTCAGATCGCGGGCAACGGCGACCTGGACGGCGACGGCAAGGGCGACCTCGTCGCGCGCGACAAGTCCGGCGTCCTGTGGCTGTACAAGGGCACCGGCGACCAGCACGCCCCGTACCAGAAGCGCACCAAGATCGGCAGCGGCTGGAACCAGTACAACACCCTCTTCGCCGCCGGTGACCTGACCATGGACGGCCGTACCGACCTGGTCGCCCGCAATGCCGAGGGCGAGCTGTACCTGTACGAGGGCACCGGCGACGCCGCCGCCCCGTACAAGCCGAAGGCCCTCATCGGCACTTCGGGCTGGAACACGTACCGCCTCTTCTTCTGAGCCGGTCCCGGTCACAGTGGTTACACAGTCATGACGAAACGTGAAGATTTCACGTACGAAACCGTGACACGATTTCCGTGAATCGGTGGCCCGTCGCCAACGTGCGGCGGGCCACTCCCACTTCACGATCCATGGAGTACTTGTGGCCAAAACCACTGGCCGGCACCACATGCGTATAGCCGCTCGCGCGGCAGCCGCGGCGCTCACCGCCGCCCTCGTCGCCACCGGCACCTCCGCCGTGGCCGCCGACGCCCCGCAGCCTTCGCTCGGCGCCTCGGCCGACCAGCCGGCGGCGGCCACCGCCGCTGCCGTCGCCAACCCGCACTTCTGGCTCTACGCCGTCAACTCCGCGGGCACCGCGTACGCGTACGGCCCGAACGGCAAGGGCGGCCTCACCGCTCGCGAGTGGCAGGGCCAGGGCTGGACCGGCGTCTCCGCGATGATGCAGGTCGACCACCAGAACGACGGCAACAGCGACGGCCTCTGGTTCCGTGAGGACAACGGGAACATGGGCTACCTAAAGTTCGACGGGTCGGCGGTGAAGATCGGCTACGGGTGGAACATCTACAGCAAGATCGTCTCCCCCGGCCAGATCGGCGGGGCCGCCGGCGGTGACATGCTCGCCGTCGACACCAAGGGCGACCTGTACGTCTACCTCGGGTACGGCGACGGAACGGTCACCAAGCGCATCAAGGCCGGTTACGGCTGGAACATCTACAGCGCGATCGCCGGCAACGGCGACCTGAACGGCGACGGCAAGAACGACGTCGTCGCCCGCGACAAGTCCGGCGTCCTGTGGCTGTACAAGGGCACCGGCAACCAGAAGGCGCCGTTCGCCAAGCGCACCAAGATCGGCAGCGGCTGGAACCAGTACGACCGCCTGGTCTCCACGGGCGACATCAACGAGGACGGCAGGACCGACCTCATCGCCCGCAAGGGCGGCGAGCTGTACCTGTACAGCGGCACCGGCAACGCCGCGGCCCCGTACAAGGCCAAGAAGCTGGTCGGCACGAGCGGCTGGAACAGCTACAAGTTCCTGTTCTGACGCACTCGGCAGTTCTTCTCGGAACATGCGAGAGGGCCGCACCCCCGTCGCCGGGGGTGCGGCCCTCTCGCCGTACTGCTGCCGGTCCCTACTTGCGGATCAGGCTGCGGAGCACGTACTGCAGGATGCCGCCGTTGCGGTAGTAGTCCGCCTCACCGGGGGTGTCGATGCGGACGACGCCGTCGAACTCGACGCCGGTGTCGGTGGTGACCTTGACCGTGCGCGGGGTGGTGCCGTCGTTCAGCTCGGTGACGCCGGTGACGGAGAAGGTCTCCTCGCCGGTGAGGCCGAGGCTCTCGGCGGTCTGGCCCTCCGGGAACTGGAGCGGCAGGACGCCCATGCCGATGAGGTTCGAGCGGTGGATGCGCTCGTACGACTCGGCGATGACGGCCTTGACGCCGAGGAGCGCGGTGCCCTTGGCCGCCCAGTCACGGGACGAGCCGGAGCCGTACTCCTTGCCGGCCAGGATGACCAGCGGGGTGCCGGCGGCCTGGTAGTTCTGCGAGGCGTCGTAGATGTACGAGACCGGCCCGCCGTCCTGGGTGAAGTCGCGGGTGAAGCCGCCCTCGGTGCCCGGCGCGATCTGGTTGCGCAGGCGGATGTTGGCGAACGTGCCGCGGATCATGACCTCGTGGTTGCCACGGCGCGAGCCGTAGGAGTTGAAGTCACGGCGCTCGATGCCGTGCTCCGTGAGGTACTGACCGGCCGGAGTGTCGGCCTTGATCGCACCGGCCGGGGAGATGTGGTCGGTGGTGACCGAGTCGCCCAGCTTGGCCAGGACCCGGGCGCCGGTGATGTCCTCGACCGGCGAGGTCTCCATGGTCATGCCCTCGAAGTACGGAGGCTTGCGCACATAGGTGGACTCGGAGTCCCACTCGAAGGTGTTGCCGGTCGGGATGGACAGCGCCTGCCACTGGGCGTCGCCCGCGAAGACGTCCTGGTAGGACTTGTTGAACATGTCCTCGCCGATGGCGTTCGCCACGACGTCGTTGACCTCGGCCTCGGAGGGCCAGATGTCGGCCAGGTGGACGGGCTTGCCGTCCTGGTCGACGCCGAGCGCGTCCTTGGTGATGTCCACCTTCATCGAACCGGCGATGGCGTACGCGACGACCAGCGGCGGGGACGCCAGGTAGTTCATCTTGACGTCCGGGTTGATCCGGCCCTCGAAGTTGCGGTTGCCGGAGAGCACCGAGGTCACGGCCAGGTCGTGCTCGTTGACCGCCTTGGAGACCTCCTCCGGCAGCGGGCCGGAGTTGCCGATGCAGGTGGTGCAGCCGTAGCCGACGAGGTTGAAGCCGACCTTGTCGAGGTACGGGGTCAGGCCCGCCTTGTCGAAGTAGTCGGTGACGACCTTCGAGCCCGGGGCGAGGGTGGTCTTGACCCACGGCTTGCGGGTCAGGCCCTTCTCGACCGCCTTCTTCGCCACGAGCGCCGCGGCGACCATGACGTACGGGTTCGAGGTGTTGGTGCAGGAGGTGATCGCGGCGACGGTGACGGCGCCGTGGTCCAGCTCGTACGTGGAGCCGTCGGGGGCGGTGACCGTGACCGGGTTCGTCGGGCCGGTGGCGCCGATGGCCGGGGAGTCGGAGGCCGGGAAGGACTCCTTGCCCGCCTCGTCCACGCAGTCCACGTAGTTGCGGACGTCCTGGGCGAACTGGGCCTTGGCGTTCGCGAGGACGATGCGGTCCTGCGGGCGCTTCGGGCCGGCGATGGACGGGACGACCGTGGAGAGGTCGAGCTCCAGCTTCTCGGAGAAGTCGGGCTCGGCGGCCGGGTCCAGCCAGAGGCCCTGCTCCTTGGCGTACGCCTCGACCAGGGCGACCTGCTGGGCGTCGCGGCCGGTCAGGCGCAGGTAGTTGAGGGTCTCGTCGTCGATCGGGAAGATCGCGGCGGTGGAGCCGAACTCCGGCGACATGTTGCCGATGGTGGCGCGGTTGGCCAGCGAGGTGGCGGCGACGCCCTCACCGTAGAACTCCACGAACTTGCCGACGACGCCGTGCTTGCGGAGCATCTCGGTGATGGTCAGCACGAGGTCGGTGGCGGTGGTGCCGGCCGGGAGCTCGCCGGTCAGCTTGAAGCCGACGACGCGCGGGATGAGCATGGAGACCGGCTGGCCGAGCATCGCGGCCTCGGCCTCGATGCCGCCGACGCCCCAGCCCAGCACGCCGAGGCCGTTGACCATGGTGGTGTGCGAGTCGGTGCCGACGAGGGTGTCGGGGTAGGCCTGCCCGTTGCGGACCATGACCGTACGGGCCAGGTGCTCGATGTTGACCTGGTGGACGATGCCGGTGCCCGGCGGGACGACCTTGAACTCGCTGAACGCGGTCTGGCCCCAGCGAAGGAACTGGTAGCGCTCCTTGTTGCGGCCGTACTCCAGCTCGACGTTCTGGCCGAAGGCGTCCTTCGTGCCGAACTTGTCGGCGATGACGGAGTGGTCGATGACCAGCTCGGCCGGGGCGAGCGGGTTGATCCGCTCCGGGTCGCCGCCGAGCTCCTTGACGGCCTCACGCATGGTCGCGAGGTCCACGACGCAGGGCACACCGGTGAAGTCCTGCATGATCACGCGGGCCGGCGTGAACTGGATCTCCTGGCTGGGCTGCGCCTGGGAGTCCCAGCCGCCGAGCGCGCGGATGTGGTCGGCGGTGATGTTCGCGCCGTCCTCCGTGCGGAGCAGGTTCTCCAGCAGGACCTTCAGGCTGTAGGGGAGGCGCGCGGAGCCCTCGACCTTGTCCAGCTTGAAGATCTCGTACGACTCGTCGCCCACGCGCAGCGTGCTGCGGGCGTCGAAGCTGTTCGCCGACACGACAGTCTCCTTCATCAATGTGCGCGTAACTCCGCGCCGCGCCTCACCACGGCGGGCGCCGCGTGGTGCCGCCTCGGACCACCGGACCATCCGCTAAGGTAAGGCTTAGTTAGGTAACCCTTACCCGAGGCGGCCCGCTGTGCGCCTTCGGCATATATCTCGATGTCGAGATAACTCTAGTACATGACCGTGGAAGGGTCATGTCCGGGCGCCCCCCGCGGGCGGCGTGGCGTGCGTACGGCGACGGATCAGCTCCTTGCCCTCCTCGGGCAGCGCGTCCGCCACCGCGAGGAGCGGCAGCAGTTCCGGCTCCAGGGTCATGGCCCGGAACTCCAGCGCGACGGTCACCTCGTGGGCGGGCCGGTGCACGATCTCCAGCCGGTCCCCGGAACGGATCTCGCCGGGCTCGACCACCCGGAGGTACGCCCCGGGCAGGGCCGCCCGGGTGAACCGCTTGATCCAGCCGTCCCGCTCCAGCCAGCCCTGGAACGTCGCGCAGGGGATGCGGGCACACGACACCTCCAGGACGACGTCGGGCCCGATCCGCCACCGCTCCCCGATCAGGGCCCCGTTGACGTCCACGCCGAGGGTCGTCAGGTTCTCGCCGAACACCCCGTGGGCGAGCGGCCGGCCCAGTTCGGCCTCCCAGCCGTCCAGGTCCTCGCGCGCGTAGGCGTAGACGGCCTGGTCGGCGCCGCCGTGGTGCTTCACGTCGTAGACGCGGTCACCCGCCAGGCCCACGGCGCCGGTGCCCTTGGGCCCGGGGGCGGTCACCGCGACCGGCCCGTCGACGGGGCGCTTGTCGATGCCGGTCGCGCTGATCCCCTTCCAGGGATTGGGGCGGGGGCGGCCTATGTTGACGGAGAGCACGCACGTCCGGGAAGAGTCCATGGGGCGGGACCCTACGAGCGACGGGCCGCGGCCGCGAGGGAGTTTCGGTCCGCCCTTCACTCCCCCGCCCCCACCGGCACACCACTCTCACCCGAACGGCACACCCCCACGCGAGTGCAATCTCATATCTGAGATAGCCTTTCGGCATGTCAGATGACTACCTCGTACGTATCGGCAAGCTCATCCGTGACGCCCGTCAGCACCGGGGCTGGACGCAGAGCCAGCTCGCCGAGGCGCTCGGCACCAGCCAGAGCGCGGTGAACCGCATCGAGCGCGGCAATCAAAACATCAGCCTTGAGATGATCGCCCGCATCGGTGAAGCACTCGACAGCGAAATCGTCTCGCTCGGCTACGCCGGCCCCATGCATCTGCGCGTGGTGGGCGGGCGCCGCCTGTCCGGCGCCATCGACGTCAAGACCAGCAAGAACGCCTGCGTGGCGCTGCTGTGCGCGTCGCTGCTCAACAAGGGCCGTACGGTGCTGCGCCGCGTGGCCCGCATCGAGGAGGTCTACCGCCTCCTGGAGGTGCTCAACTCCATCGGTGTGCGCGCCCGCTGGATCAACGACGGCACCGACCTGGAGATCGTGCCGCCGGCCCGGCTCGACATGGACGCCATCGACGCGGACGCCGCCCGCCGCACGCGCTCCATCATCATGTTCCTCGGCCCGCTGCTGCACCGCATGGACGCCTTCAAGCTGCCGTACGCGGGCGGCTGCGACCTCGGTACGCGCACGATCGAGCCGCACATGATCGCCCTGCGCCGCTTCGGCCTGGACATCGCCGCCACCGAGGGGATCTACCACGCCCGGGTGGACCACTCCGTCACCCCCGGCCGCCCCATCGTCCTGACCGAGCGCGGCGACACCGTGACCGAGAACGCCCTTCTGGCCGCCGCCCGCCACGACGGCACCACGGTGATCCGGAACGCCTCCTCCAACTACATGGTCCAGGACCTCTGCTTCTTCCTGGAGGCGCTGGGCGTACGCGTGGACGGCATCGGCACGACGACCCTCACGGTGCACGGTGTGCCCGACATCGACGTGGACGTGGACTACTCGCCCTCCGAGGACCCGGTCGAGGCGATGAGCCTGCTCGCCGCCGCCGTCGTCACGGAGTCCGAGCTGACGATCCGCCGGGTCCCCATCGAGTTCCTGGAGATCGAGTTGGCGGTCCTGGAGGAGATGGGCGTCGACTGCGACCGCACCGCGGAGTACGCGGCGGACAACGGCCGCACCCGCCTGGTCGACCTGACGGTCCGCCCCTCCAAACTGGAGGCGCCGATCGACAAGATCCACCCGATGCCGTTCCCCGGCCTCAACATCGACAACGTCCCGTTCTTCGCCGCCATCGCGGCCTCGGCCCACGGCCAGACCCTGATCCACGACTGGGTCTACGACAACCGCGCGATCTACCTCACCGACCTCAACCGCCTCGGCGGCCGCCTCCAGCTCCTGGACCCGCACCGCGTCCTGGTCGAGGGCCCCACCCGCTGGCGCGCCGCCGAAATGATGTGCCCCCCGGCCCTGCGCCCGGCGGTGGTCGTCCTCCTCGCGATGATGGCGGCAGAGGGCACGTCGGTCCTGCGCAACGTGTACGTGATCAATCGCGGCTACGAGGAACTGGCGGAGCGGCTGAACTCGGTGGGGGCGCAGATCGAGATCTTCCGGGACATCTGAGTAGCCTCAGATGCAACGTCGCTAATCCCCTCCTGACCTGCATGTATGCGAGCCAGGAGGGGATTAGCCGGTGCCTGTGGGACTTGTCTGGGACTTTTGGGTCGGGACCGGGAGACTACCGGCCCCTGGAGGCTGGGGGACGCTTGGTCGGTGCTCCATGTGGTGCGTCATACGAATCATGCGGAGCAGCCACCCAATCGGAGAAGACCCGGTACAACGAGCTGTCTCCAACTCGGGATGCGCGGCCGTGCGCCCCATGCACCGGCTCAGGTATCCGAAAAACTCCCAGAAGGCACATTGTCCTGACGCGACATTGCTGAGCCGTGAAGCATGCGCCGAGCCAGCGCGTCGATCTCGGCAAGCAACCCCGCGGGCTGCTGTTCCAAGTCAATGGCGTGCTGGTGGAGCACTGTACCGGCATGTCGCACACGGTGGCTGATGTTTGGGGCGTTGCCCTTCGCGTACACCAGGTGCCCCTCCGGCAGCCCCAGGGCAGTGCAGTAGGCCAGCATTTGGTACAGGTCCTCATTCGGAAAGCCGCGTTTTCTGCGAGCCTTGTACTTGGCGTCCGCGACGATCAGTGGGGTACCGGACTCTCCGTACCAGACGAAATCGGGTCGCAGGCGGATCGCATCCCCTTCGTCCATGTGGATGTTCCGCGCCTGGAGGACACTTCTGCCACCGCAGGGGCGCATGGCCTCCCGCAGCGCCGTACAGACGAAGTCCTCGTAGATGCCGTTCATGTCGAACAGGAATCCGTTCATGCGCAGCTGCCCGGGCAGGTGCTCGGCCGACCCTCCTCTCAGCACTGCCTCGGATAGGTGGAGTGCCGGGTAATATCGGGTGTTGAGCCGCGTCGGATGCCAAGCGGGTGGTGTCTGCCCCCGGGTGAGCGGTGTGATGTCCACCAGCCGGGACCGCTGGTGCATCAGACGCGTGCGTACGGTTCGGGGGATACCGGGGAGGCGCAGGAGGCGGTCGACGGACGTGCGGAGGATGCGGTTCTCGGCGATGTCCGTGGTGAATTCGTCGTACGTCACCTCCGCGGGCACGGGCATGCCGAACCGGCGGCGGATCTGTTCGGACTCGCGGAGCCGGCCGCGTACGACGGGGGACGACTCCTCGGCCGTCCGGTAGCCCTGGAGCAGGCCCTGCCGCAGTGCGCGGTCGATCTGGCGCTCGACGGCGTGCGCGAACGCCGGGAGGAGGTCGTCGTGCGCGGCCAGGTCCACGGCGCCGTCCCGCCAGCCCCGGGGGTCGCTACTGTAGCCGAGCAGGAAGAGCAGGCGGGCGATCGGCACCTTGGGGGTGATCCGCACCGTGACGCCTTCGCCGCCGGGGACAGCGAGCGTGACGGCGCCTACCCTGCTGCCGGCGCGCAGTCGCCAGGCGCCCGGGTCGTAGGGATCCGGACCGGCCTCTTCCAGGATCCTGGAGGCGGCCAGTGCGCGGCCCACGGCGCCGGGGAGCCGGACTGAGCGCGCGGGTCCGTGTTCGACGAGCGGGACGTCGAAGGTCACTGCGCGCTGGTCCCGTCGCTCGGTTCGGGCGAGGTGGTGCGTGACGCGAGCGTCCTGCGGAGTGCCGGCAGGCCGTAGCGGCCCTCGATGTCCACACCTTCGCCGTAATGGTGCTCCTCCAGGAGCGGGAGGATCTTCGTCCGCCAGGTCCGTTCCAGTCCGCCCTCGCGGTAGACGCCGGGCTTCATCAGGTACGACGGTCCGATCTTGAAGTCAGGTTCGTCGATGCGGGCGTTGAGGGCATCGAGCAGGTCCGCGGGTTCGGGGTCCTTCTCCTCGGACTCCAGCCAGGAACGCAGCAGTCCTCGGGTCGGATCGATGCGCGGGGACAGCTCGACGAACGCGAAGCGCCGGCGCATCGCCGCGTCGACGAGGGCGATCGAGCGGTCGGCCGTGTTCATGGTGCCGATGACGAAGAGGTTGGGGGGCAGGAAGAAGTCCTCGTCCGAGTAGGTCAGCCGCACCGACAGGTCGCGGTATTCGAGGAGGAAGTACAGCTCGCCGAAGACCTTAGCGAGGTTGGCCCGGTTGATCTCGTCGATGACCAGGAAGTGCGGGATGTGCCGGTTGCCCTCCTTGCGGGCCAGTTCGGCGAACTCGCGCAGCGGGCCGGCCGTGAGCCGGAAGGCGACCTCGTGCGTGCTGGAATCCTCTCGGGGGCGGAAGCCCTCAAAGAAGTCCTCGTAGGAGTACGACGGGTGGAACTGGACCAGTTCGACTTGTTCCGGTCCGCCGCCGAAGAACACGGCGAGCTTCTGCGCGAGGAAGGTCTTGCCCGTCCCGGGAGGGCCGTAGAAGATCAGCTGCTTCTCGTCGTGGAGCAGTTGTCTGATCTCCTGCAGCCATTCGAGGTGGTGCACGTGGAGCTTCTTCCGCAGTTCCTCGGTGGGCTCGGGCAGCTCCACGTCGCGGCGAGCGGCGACGGCCAGGGGCTCGGCGCTGATCCCAGTGCCGTCGGCCAGGGCCTCCTTCACGAGTTCCTCGTCGCTGACCCCGAGGCCGTCAACGACGGCCTTGACGGTGGTGAGGTCGACCACGTCGTGGCGCGACGAGAGCTTCTGACGCAGTTCCTGAGGCAGTTCGTCCAGTGGGAAGCTCTCGCCTCCCCACTCCACGGGGCGCCACAGGACGCGGCTTCCATCGTCGGCGACGAGGTGCTCGACGTTGCCGGTGATCTTCCCGGTGTGGAGCCGGCCGTCGGCGAGTGCGCACACCGTGTCGCCTGGGCGCATCCTGGAGAGGAAGGTGTGCAGCTCGTCGACGAGCTGCGGCTTCTCGGTGTACGTCGCCGTCGACCCGTAGTCCTCGTCGACGAAAGTGCGCAGCTGTTCCTTGCTGATGCCCTGGGTGGCGGCGGGACGCAGGTGGGCGGCGGTCAGGGACACCCTGCCTTCGGGGAGCCACGCACGCCGGAACAGGTCAGGGCCGGCCGAATGCGGCCCCCGCACCAGCCAGGCGCGGCTCGGACCCGACCACACCTGGCCGAGGAAGTCGGCGAGCGGCCGGCCGTCCTCGGTCTTCCACTCCATCCACCCGTTGCTGCTGCGGCCCAGGAGGATCTCCCCCGCAGCGGAGGGCGAGTTGCACTCCACATCCTCGACCACTTCGAGCCAGCCCGGCCACGTGGACGTTTCGCGTATCACCCCGTCCGCGATGAGCCGTTCGCGCAGGCGGTACGAGGAAGGCGTCTTCGCCGGGAACGACGGGACGACGTCGGGTCGCGCCGGGGAGCCCGCGAGCACCACCATCTTCTGGCTGCCGTTGGTCCCGCTCTCGGTCAGCAGCCGGCCTCTGGCCGTGGGCCCGCCATACGGCAGGCGCAGCTGGAACTCCGGGTACGAATCGGGCATCGGTGTCCTTGGATCGGAGGGTAGGGCCGGGTGCATTGTGGAGTGCTCGTGATCCACTTCGGTGTCGCTTCGTGTATTTCCGGCCAACTCCGACGCCTCGGCCGACACAGATCCGGCCGCGCGTTGCCGTGCAGGGCGGCCGACGCCCATGATCGGGAGCGGAGCACCGGCACGGCGAGGGGGAACGGTGGGCACCGGAATGACGAGCGGACCAACCAGGCAGCGGCACACCGAGGACCTGCCGGCGGCGCTGTCCATGACGCCCGCGCAGCTCGCCCAAGCGATCGGCCGGTTCGACGGCGACACAACGGCCATGGTGACGGCCGCCATCCGCACAGCCGGGCGCGCCTTCGAGGAGCTCGACGCCTGCTACGAGGTCATCGACGACGCCTCGGTCACGAGCCGGGCGATCGCCGCCCGGCTGAGCGCCCTGCTCGCGGCGGAGGACGAGCCGGGCGTCGGTCGGGAGCTGGACGCCCTGGACGCGGTCTCCGCTCGCGCCCGCGGCACGGACCGCGCCCGAGAGCTGCTGCACCGCGTCCTCGGGCGGGAGGAGGCGACCGAGCGCGCCCTGCCGGCGGTGCGCCGTCTCACCGGGGCGGACCTGCCCGCTCTCCCTTCCGCGTACGCGGACGACGCGGGTTTCGACGACCTAATGGCCTTGGCCGCCCGCGAGGAGGAGCTGGCGCCACGGCTGCGTGATGCGCATGCCGAACGCCTCCGCGAGGTGGCCGCGCACCTCGTCCACGTGGTGGAGCAGGTCGCGGTCGTGGGGTTCACCGACGAGGCCTTCCCCCGGGAATCGGCGCACGAGGCCCGCCGGGCCCACGCACTCTGGGTCCGGTGCCTCGCGGAGCGCAGGCGCGACTTCGGATAGCGGGCCGTCTCCGCGCCCGTACGGCATCGGTCTCCGGCCGGATACCGTGTGCGGTGCGACCGGACACGTCAGCTCCGTCCTCACGCTCACGAGCAGAAAGGCCCCTCGTGCACATCGCTCCCCTCAGCCCGCATGACCCCGTCGAGCTGGGCGGCTACGAGCTGCTCGGCCGCATCGGGCACGGTGGCATGGGGCAGGTGTACCTGGGCGAGTCACCCGGCGGGGAGCCCGCGGCCGTCAAGGTGATCAAGCCGTCGGTCGTGGACTCCGAGACCCGGCAGCGCTTCGCCCAGGAAGTGGAGATCCTCAAGACGATCTGGGGTGCGCGGATCGCGGCGCTGCTCGACGCCGACGCGGAGGCCGATCCGCCGTGGCTGGCCACCGAGTACATCGAGGGCCCCGACCTGAGCCGGCACGTGGCCCTGCACGGCCCGCTGCCCTCGCTGCTCGCCGCCTCCCTCGGGGCGACGCTCGCCGAAGCGCTCGCCACCGTGCACAAGCAGGGTCTGCTGCACCGTGACCTCAAGCCCGCGAACGTGCTGCTCGGCCCCAACGGGCCGAAGGTCATCGACTTCGGTCTCGCGGTGTTCGCCGAGTCGAGCGTGTCCCTGACCGCGCCCAACGCCGTGGTCGGCACCCCGGCCTGCATGGCGCCCGAGCAGGCGCGAGGCGACCGGCCGCTGACGCCCGCGGTCGACGTGCACGCGCTCGGCGCCGTGATGCTGTTCGCCGTCTCCGGCCACCTCCCGTACCAGGCCGCGAATATCCACGTCCTCTTCCACCAGGTCACGGACCCGGAGACGGCTCCCGACCTGTCGGGGGTCCCCGACGAGCTGGTGCCCCTGCTGACGGCGATGCTCGCGCACCGGGCCGAGGACCGGCCGGCGCTGAGCGACGTCGTCCAGCAGTGCCGGGCGGTCATCGAGGCGCAGGGCTTCAAGGTCGCCCAGGCACGGCGCCGGCTCACGACGCACACGGCGGCGGCTCCCTCGCATCCGCTGGACAACCTGCCGCCGACGGTCGCCCTCCCGCTGCCGCCCACCGTCCCGGCGGCTCCCGGGCCAAGCACGTCGCCGACGGCAGCGCCCACCGTGGTGCTCCACCCGGACACCGTCATGCTCCACTCGGACGCCACCCCGCCGGCCGTCCCCGCGCCTGACACCGACGAGCAGGTCGTCCCCGAGCCGACCCCCACGCTCGTCGACCGTCCCACACCGCGGTCCGGAACCGCCGCGCCCTCGTCCGCGCCCGCCGCTCCGCGGCCCTCCACGGACACGGACAGCCCGTCGTCCACGCCGCCGGCCACTCCCCGCGGCCGCTCCGGGCAGCGCCTCCCTTCCGCCCAGGCCCGGATCACCGCACAGCGGCTCCGCGAGGTGTACGCGGCCCAGGCGCCGTTCTGACACCGGCGGGCTCCCGATGCCGGCGGACCCGCGATACTGAGGGGCCTGCCACCACCGTCACGAAACACCACAGGAGGACACGGGTGACCGCCGTCCAGACCAGCCCCGAGCAGCACGGCGACGCGTCGGACGCGGCGGGGCAGGAGCAGTTCCCGGCAGGCGCGCAGGTGCTCGTACGCGACGAGGTGTGGCTGGTCAGGAACGCGGTGCCGACCGCCGACGACGGCACCCGGATCGAGGTGGTGGGGGTGTCCGACTTCGTGCGGGACCAGGAGGCCGTGTTCTTCACGGGCCTGGACACCGTCGAGCTCATCGATCCGCGCGACACCCGGCTGATCGCGGACGACTCCCCCACCTACCGGCGCTCCCGGCTGTTCCTGGAGGCCGTGCTGCGCCGTACGGCGCTGCCCCAGTCCGAGCGGCGGCTCGCGTTCGCGGACTCCTTCCTCCTGGACCCGCTCCCCTACCAGCGCCGCCCTGCCGAGCTCGCGCTCTCCGGCGCCAATCTGCGCCCCCGGCTGCTGATCGCGGACGTGGTGGGACTGGGCAAGACGCTGGAGATCGGTCTGACGCTCGCCGAGCTCATCCGGCGCGGCCGGGGCGAGCGCATCCTCGTCGTCACGCCCCAGCACGTCCTGGAGCAGTTCCAGCACGAGCTGTGGACGCGGTTCGCCATTCCACTGGTCCGCCTGGACTCGGTGGGCATCGAGCGGATCCAGCGCGAGATCCCCGCGGGACGGAACCCGTTCACCTTCTTCAAGCGCGTGATCGTCTCGATCGACACGCTGAAGAACACCGACCAGTACCGCCACCACCTGGAGCAGATCCGCTGGGACGCGGTCGTCATCGACGAGTCGCACAACCTGATCAACCGCGGCTCCCTGCGCAACCAGCTCGCCCAGACCCTGGCGCCGCGCACCGACGCCCTGATCCTCGCTTCCGCCACGCCGCACAACGGCGACGCGAGGTCGTTCGCCGAGCTGATCGCCCTGCTGGACCCGGCAGCGATCCGCGACCCGGAGAACTACCGGGCCGAGGACATCGAGCACCTCTTCATCCGCCGTACGAAGGTCAGCACCGAGGTCCGCGAGCAGATGAAGGGCCAGTGGGCGGATCGCGGCCCGTCCCAGGCCGTGCACTGCCCGGCCACCCCGGCCGAGGAGCGGATCTTCGAGGAGCTGGCGGCCGTCTGGCTGCCGCGCGACGGCAGCCCGTCCGTGAGCTCGGTCCCGCTCTTCCCCTACACGCTCCTCAAGTCCTTCCTCTCCTCGCACGCGGCGCTCAAGGCCACCGTGAACGCCCGCATCAAGACCCTGGAGAAGAAGGACGACCCCCGCGCCACGGCGGCGGAGCTCGCCGCCCTGCGCCGGCTCGCGGAACTGACCGCCGACCTGACGGAGGCGGACTCGGCGAAGTTCGGCGGGCTGGTGGAGCAGCTGAAGGGCATCGGCGTCGGCCCGTCCTCCGACACCCGCGTCGTGGTCTTCTCGGAGCGCGTCCAGACCCTGGAGTGGCTCGCCACCGTCCTGCCCGCCGCCCTCGGCTTCCGGGGCCGGACCGCGAAGGACTGCCTGCGCGTGATGCACGGCGGTCTGTCCGACGAGCAGCAGATGCGGGTCGTGGAGGAGTTCGGACTGGCCGGCGCCCCGGTACGGATCCTGCTGACGGGCGACGTGGCCTCCGAGGGCGTCAACCTGCACCGCCAGTGCCACCAGCTGGTCCACTACGACGTTCCGTGGTCGCTGATCCGCATCGAGCAGCGCAACGGCCGCATCGACCGTTACGGTCAGGCCCAGCCACCGCAGTTCCGCGCCCTGATCCTCACGAGCGACACCGAGGGCGCGAAGGACGACACCCTGGTCTCCGAGCGGCTTCTGGAGCGCGAGGACCAGGCGCACCGTTCGCTCGGGACGGCGGAGGCCGTCACCGGCCTCTACCGCGCGGAGGCCGAGGAGAAGTCCCTCATCCAGGATCTGCTGCGCGGCAGGACCGTGGACGAGTCCCTCGACGGGCGCCGGTCCGGCGAGGACGCCGGCACGGATGCCATGGACGACTTCCTGGCGGACTTCTTCGGCTCGGTCGGCGACGAGCCGCAGGCGGAGGACGGAACCGCCGCCGAGTCCGCCCCCGAGGCGGCGGCCGGAGGCGCTGCCGGCGCGGGTACGGGCGAGGGCACGGGCTCCGTCCTCCCCCGTCTCTTCGACTCGACCGCCCACTTCCTGGACGAGGCGCTGCGCGAGGTGTACCCGGACGCCCGGGACCGCCTGGACCTCGACCGTGACGAGCAGTCGGGCCTGCTGTCCTTCCGCCCCCCGGCCGACCTCCTCCACCGCCTCAAGGCGCTGCCAGTGGACTACCTGCGCGAACAGCGACTGCGGGAGCGGCTGCTGGTCACCTTCAACCGGCGTCTCGCCCAGCACTCGCTCCAGCGGGCCCGCGAGGCGGGTTCCACCTCCAGCTGGCCGGAGATCTCGCTGCTGACCGACCTGCACCCAGTGGTCGAGTGGCTGACGGACAAGGTCCTCGTACGGCTCGGGCGCCAGGAGGCGCCGATGATCACGGCGGAGGTGGCGGAGCCCACCTATCTCGTCCAGGGCGTGTACTCGAACGCCCTGGGCCGGCCGACGGTCGTCAAGTGGATGGGCGTGACGCGCAGCGGGGCCGTGGACGACGACATGGTGTCGCTGCTGCGCCGCTCCGGGGTCGGCCCGACGATGGCGAACAAGCTCCGCCACCGGGACCCCGCCCCGCTGGCCGCCGCCATCCCCGCCGTACTGGAGGCCGCCGAGGCCTTCATGGAGCGGCACCGGGACGCCTGGGACCGGCCGCTGCGCGAGTCGATCGAGCGCCACAAGCTGCGGCTCGGCGACTGGGAGCAGCCCACGCTGGCGGGCGAGCACACCAAGCGGCGGCTCACCGACCTCGCCGACGACCTGCTGACCACCGGGCAGCGCCCTATGCTGCGCGTCCTCGCGGTGCTGCTGCCCGACCCCGACGCACCACCGGCCGCGTCCGCGCCCCTGCCCACCACGCCCGCCGCCCTCTGAGAGAGCCACTGTCATGACGTACGACTCCCTGGTCAACCGCGGCGACTACTTCTCGGCCCACTACCTCGCCGAGGTGCTGCCCAAGGACCTCGGGACGGGCCTGCTCCAGACCTGGAAGGAGCGGGAGGAGGCCGCGAAGCCCCCGATCGGGACGGACGACGCCGGGGCGGCGCCCTCCGAGGGTTCCGACATCCTGCGCGAGGACACCAAGCGGACCCTGCCCGTCACTCCGCGGGCCGGTCTCCGGGCACTGCGCCGCGACTACTTCCGGGCCCGCTCGTTCTTCGCCCTCCCCGAGGACGCCGAGGGCACCGCCTCCACGCCCGACACGGGCGACGACGCGCTGACGTACGACGCCCCCGCCTGGCGGGAGCGGGTCCACGCCCTGAACGCCGAGGTCCTGCACGCACTGGGCTACGACGCGAAGCCCGGCAGCCTCACCGTCTGGCGGGCGGGCCAGAGCCATGAGATCACGGTCGCGCACGCCGAGAAAGGCCTCGTCGCCGTCGACTGCGGCTGGGCCGCCGAGGCGGACGCCGCCCTGGACCCCGACGGTCCGGGCCGCCTTCTCGACCCCGTCGTCCTCGACGGCTCGAACAGCCTGACCACCGGTTCCAAGCTGGCCTCGTTCCTGTTCGCCTGCGACGAGGCCCCGCGCTATGTCCTGCTGCTCGTCGGCGGCGTCGTCGTCCTCGCCGACCGGATGGCGTGGGGCGAGGGCCGCTACCTCGCCGTCTCCCTCGACACCGCGCTCCAGCGCAACGACACCCGCCCGGGCGGCGAACTCGACACCGTCGCGGCGCTGTTCGGCGTCGACTCGCTCCGCACCCCAGAGGAGGGCGGCGAGAACCCGCTCGCGGAACTCGTCGGCAAGTCCACCAAGCACGCGGTGGGCGTCTCCAGCGAGCTGCGCGACGGCCTGCGGCTGAGCGTCGAGCTGATCGCCAACGAGGTCTTGGAACGCCTCCGCGAGCAGGGCGTACGCCCGCAGGACATCGGTGAACTCCCCGAACTCGGCCGCCAGCTGACCCGCGAGTCGCTGCGCTACCTCTACCGCATCCTCTTCCTGCTGTACGCCGAGGCCCGCCCCGAGCTGGGCATCCTGCCGTCCGACTATCCCGAGTACCAGCTCGGCTACGGCCTCGGCCGGCTCGGCGAACTCGTCGCGGAGCGCGACCTCGTCGACGAGAAGTCCCGTCGCGGCTTCTACCTGTACGAGTCCCTGGACCTGCTGTTCCGTAAGGTCCAGGACGGCTACCGGCCGCGCCGCACCCACGGCGAGGCGGCGGAGACGGCGGAGACCGCCGACGCGGTCGGTACTGTCGGCGCGAAGACCAGCGAGGACCTGGGCCTGCGCTTCGAGCCCCTGCACTCCACGCTCTTCGAGCGGGACTCGATCAAGCTGATCGGCGCGGACGCCGTCGTCGACCCCCGTCACGACGCCGACGAGGCCCTCGCCCGCGGCGAGCGCGTCCGCTACCTCGACACCCGGCTCCGCAACGCCACCCTGTACGAGGTCCTGCACAAGCTCATGCTCACCAAGGGGAAAAAGGGCGAGCGCGGCGGCTTCATCTCGTACGCCCAGCTGGGCATCAACCAGCTCGGCGCCGTGTACGAGGGCCTGATGTCGTACTCCGGCTTCATCGCGGGCGAGGAGCTGTACGAGGTCGCCAAGGGCGGCGACCCGAAGGACGGCTCCTGGCTGGTGCCCAAGTCGACGGCCGACGAGTACCCGGACACGGTCTTCGTCCGACGCCCGGACCGCAACACGGGCGAGGAGCTGCGCGTCCGGTACGCCCCCGGCTCGTTCGTCTACCGGCTCTCCGGCCGCGACCGCCAGACCTCGGCCTCCTACTACACCCCGGAGTCCCTCACCAAGGTCACCGTGCAGCTGGCCCTCCAGCACCGCCTCGACCAGGACGGCACGGTCACCGAGGCCCGCGAGCTCCTCGACTGGAAGATCTGCGAGCCGGCCCTCGGCTCGGGCGCGTTCCTCAACGAGGCCATCAACCAGGTCGCCGCCGAATACCTGCGCCGCCGGCAGGAGGAACTCGGCCGCTCCATCGACACCGAGCAGTACGCCGTCGAGCTCCAGAAGGCCAAGGCGTACATCGCCCTGCACAACTCGTACGGCGTCGACCTCAACGAGACCGCCGTCGAGCTGGCCGAGGTGTCGTTGTGGCTCAACACCATGCACCCCGGCATGGAGGCCCCCTGGTTCGGCCTCCACCTGCGACGCGGCAACTCCCTCATCGGCGGCCGCCGGGAGGTGTACGGCCCCGAACGCCTGAAGAAGGGCGGCTGGCTCGGCGCGACCCCGGAGCGCTACCCGCTGGCGGACGCGCAGGCGGGCGTCCCGCTGCCGGAGGGCGCGGTGCACCACTTCCTGCTCCCGGCGAAGGAGTGGGGCGCGGTCGCCGCCGAGAAGGAGGCGAAGGCACTGGCGCCGGAGGCCGCGAAGGCGCTCGGCGCGTGGCGCAAGGCGGTCACGAAGTCCCCGACGGCCAAGCAGACGGCCCGGTTGCAGGGCCTCGCCCGGCGCACGGAGTACCTGTGGGACCTGGTCGTGCAGAGGCTGACGATCTCCGAGCGGGAGATCTCGCGGCGGGTGGACGTGTGGGAGGCGGAGCCGGAGTGGCTGCGCCGGCCGAAGGAGGCCGTGCCCCGGGAGAAGGTGCTGGCCGACCTGACGGCCGTGGACACCCCGTACTGGCGGCTGAAGAAGTTCATGGACACGTGGTGCGCGCTGTGGTTCTGGCCGGTGCAGGAGGCTGCGCTGCTGGACGGGACGGACGCGCGGTACGAGCGGGCGGAGGTCGTACCTGCGGGGCAGGGCGGGGCCGCTGCGGAGTCCGGGGCGTCGGACGTGATCCGTACGTACGAGGAGGTCGACCTCCTCGGGAACGTCACGGTAAAGGAGGTCAGGCGCGGCGACATCGACAAGCGGCGCAAGGGCACGCGCAAGGGCGAGCAGTCCTTCGCGGGCCAGCGCCGCGAAGTCATCCCGCTGGCGAACCTGAACGACTGGCTGGACTTCGCGGAGGCGCTGCTTGGCACGCACGACGTGCCGGCGGAGTCGCTGGTGGCGTCGTTCGACTCGCTTGGCGACCTGGAGCGGTACGAGGACGAGCTGCCGGACTGGATGGGAATGGACCGCTCCCACTGGCTGGAGGGGCGGTTCCCGTGGGTGGGGGTCGCGTGGGATGTGGCCAAGCGGCAGGGGTTCTTCCATTGGGAGTTGGAGTACGCCCAGGTATTTGGGGGGCGGGGCGGGTTTGATCTGCAGGTGGGGAATCCGCCGTGGGTGAGGCCGGACTGGCAAGAGGATGCGGTTCTGGCGGAGCTAGACCCTTGGTTCAAGCTCGCCGAGAAGCCAAGCGCGGCAGAGTGGCGACTGAGGAAAGAGGAGGCACTGGCTGGCGAGCAAAGCCATGCGTCGTTCATGCTCCGCGAGCTGGCCATGATCACCGGCATGGTCGCGATGATGGGAAGCCCTGCCACCTACCCGCTTCTAGTAGGAACTCGCGGAGATCTCTACCGCGCATTCATGGCACAGGTTTTGCGTCACCTGGGCCACGCCGGACGAGGCGGCCTCATCCATCCAGACACTCATTTTGGAGGAGTTCACGAAGGGGCCATTCGCGAAGCTGCATACCGACACCTGCGCGTACACGCCCATTTCATGAACTCTGCAAACTGGGCCTTCGAAGACCTAGGCCGAACGCAAGAGTTCGGTGTTCACATCTATGGATCCGAAAGGGAACCGAACTTCCTCCATCTCAGCGAATTGCGCAGTGCTGAAACCCTGCCAGCTTCACTGACCCACGACGGCCATGGGCCGGTGCCTGGGATCAAGCACAACGGCGCTTGGGACATTCGCCCGCACCTCAGTCGCGTCGTACGCGTTGACATCACGCTTCTTGCGGCATGGCAGAGGCTCACTGACTTCGAGGGGCCCCTACTTCGAACCCCGTTGCTTTATCCGGTTCTAGTGAGCGAAGAGGGCGCAATCGAGGCTATCGCGGCCCACGCTCCACGCCTATCCGCCTTTGACCCCATGATCACAATCGGTTTCCTCGAAACTACAGCCAAGCAAGATGGCCTGATCCGCTGGAACAGTCAAGCCGTGCAAGATCTGTCTGACGTGATCATCCAGGGACCTCATATCTCGGTAGCCCATCCCTTCGCGAAGGAACCCAGAATTCCCTGCAGGAGTCATCGCGATTGGAACACAGTCGCAGCAAACCGAATGGCAGCCGACCACACTCCGGCGACCAACTACAATATCGCCACCGACCGAGACACCTACCTCACGTCACAGAGCTCCTGGCACGGTGAGCCCTCTTCGTCATACTTCCGGCTTGCATGGCGTGCCATGATTCCATTTATCACTGAGCGCAGCCTCTTCGCTGCCCTGATCCCCCCTGGCCCCGCGCACGTTCACACAGTGCAGTCCATGGCCATGACAGATAATCTTCTCACTGCCCTCAACGCTGGCTTCTGGGCGGCACTCCCCCTCGACTACCTCTTGCGCATTACTGGTCGCTCTCACCTCCAGGTAGCCGAGGCTCGCAAGATGCCCGCCCCTGACCCTCGGCACCCTTTGGCCCCTGCCCTACTTCTCCGGACTCTCCGTCTCAACACCCTCACGAACCACTACGCCCCTCTCTGGGAAGAGCTGTACGACCCGCGTTGGGCAGGCTACGAGGACTGGGCCAACCCTGACTGGCCGGGGCTCAATCCCCTCGCATCGGGCCTGACGGCCACGTGGGAGTACGCCACGCCGCTCCGAACCGAGTATGAACGGCGCGCTGCCCTCGTTGAGATCGACGCACTTGTCTCAGTCTGGCTTGGCATCACTGCTGACCAGATCGCCGCTATTTACAAGACGCGTTTCCCAATCCTCCACGATTACGAGGCACAAACCTACTTCGACGCCAACGGCCGCAAGATCGCTGCCAACTACAACACTTACGGCTACGGCCAGACCAAGCAGGACTGGCTCGACTTCGAAGCCCACCTCTCCGACCCTGCCAACACCCCACCCCCCGCCGGCTACGTCGGGCCCTTCTACAAGACCGACCGTGAAGCCGAGATGCGGGCCGCGCACGCGCACTTCCAGGCGCGGCTGGACAAGGAGATCGAGCTCGGCCGTTGGACGCCTCCGGCGCGTAAGGCGACCATCGAAAGCGCGGCATGACACGTGGCTACCCCGGGCCCTTCGAGGTCCGGGGCAGCCACGTCGTTGTACTACCGGCTGGCGAAGCCGACGAAGGCGGTCCAGGCAGATCCGTCGACCACGAGCCCGGGACGGCGCGTGTCCTTGGAGTCGCGCACGTGGACGCTGCCCAGGCGTTCAGCCACCTCGACGCACTGGCCGCCCTAGCCGCTGCTGTAGCTGCTCTTGACCCACCGCAGGTCCGGCTCGCTCGGGTCAGGTGTTGCCTTCTTCATGTCGCTCCAAGCAACTTCTCAATGAGGTCCAGCGATTCACGCGGAGTGAGGGCCTGGGCGCGGAGAAGGCCGTACTGTTCTTCAAGCTCCCGGACAGACTTCCGCTCCGTGTAGAGGCGACTGTGTTTGTAGGCCTCCACATAGGCAATCCTCCGTCCATCGATCGTTTCGATCAAGGTGAAGGGTCCGGCCAGGCCGGCATGCTCCTCCCGCCCGTTCGGCATCACCTGAATCTCCACGTTACGCCGCTGGCCACAGAGCAGAAGATGCTCTAACTGGCCTCGCATCACGCCTCCGCCACCGAGGGGACGCGTGAGTACCGACTCCTCGATGACGAAGCTGGTGGTCGGCAAGGGCTGCCGGATGAAGATGCCTTGCCTGGCCAGTCGGGCCTGCACGCGCTCCTCGATCGTGTCCTCGCTCAGGAGCGGCCGCCTCATGGTGAAGACGGCTCGGGGTACTCCTCGGTCTGCAGCAGCCCGTTGACGATGTGCGTGTCGTACACATGCAGCTCAACCGCCTCCGGCTCCAACTTCGCCGCATCCCGGAAGAACGCCGGATACTGCGCCCGCGCCACCTCCTCCTTCATCTCCTTCAGGACCTCGCCCGCGTCCAGCAGCTCGTCCGCCTGGTCGATGAAGCGAGGCGGCGGGACCCTCCGGCCCTGCTCGTACGCCGCGATCGTCGACGCCGAGTACCCCAGCCTCGCCCCGAACTCCGACCGCTCCACCCCGGCCCGTACCCGGAACCGTTTCAGCTGGCGGCCGAAGACGCGCAGGATGCCCGAGCCCCCGTCCGGGCCTGCGGCGTCGCCTGCCGCATCGTCATCATCTGCCCGCTGGGTGGATTCGTTCATGCCCGCCCTCACCTCCACCGGCCAACGCCGCTCCGCGTCGGCCGTCACGCTCCGCGCCGCCTACAGGCACCGACACCGCGCCTACCGCTGCCCCCTGTACGCACGTCGAGCCTTACTCAGCGTAAGCGGGACGCGCCAGCCTGTGTCCCATGAACAGCGAAACTTCACCCGCGTCCCTTGCCCTTGAGTTCGCAATGCGTTTCACGTCCTCCCCGCGCGGCGCCCGCCTCGCCCGGCGGCTCGCCTCTCACCGTCTGGACTGCTGGGGGCACCCGTACACCTCGACCGCCAACGAGACGATGACGCTGATCGCCGCCGAGCTGACCGGTAACGCCGTGCGTCACGGGCACGTGCCTGGGCGGGACTTCCACCTCCGGCTCATCGACTCGGCGGACACCCTGCGTATCGAGGTCACCGACACCCGTACCGAGCGCGTACCGCTGCTCTCCTCCCACGAGCCGCCCGGGGACGCCAAGTCGGGGCGGGGGCTGCTGGTCGTGGCGCGGCTGGCGAGTCGGTGGGCGGTGGTGGCGCGCATGGGCGCTCCGGGGAAGACCGTCTGGGCCGAGCTGTGCCTTTCACGCCAATGACCAGCGGTTTTTCGGAAACGAGCCGACGGCCTGTCCGTGCCTGCCGCTAGCGTCGTTCGTCCGTGTGTACTGCACGGGGGAGCCCAAAGGAGAACAGCGCACGTGAGCAGCACCACCCACACCGACCCGGCCGCCGGTTACCGCGTCTCCCTCGTCGACGAGGATCCGCTGCGCGCCCGGCGTGAGGCCCGCGAATTGCTCGCCGCCCTCGCCGAGACCGACCCGCAGGCCGCGCTCGACCTCCCGGCCGGACCCGCGACCACCACCACCGACAAGGGCGGACCGGTCGCGGACCTCCTCGGTCTGGTGTTCGCCGGTGGCTCCCTGGCCGCCGCCACGCTTCAGCTCTGGCTGGCGCGGGTGCCGCAGCGGACGATCGTCGTGACGCGGCCCGACGGGGCGACGCTGACCATCTCCGGGAAGCAGGCCCGCGCGGACGACGCGCAGATCGAGCGGTTCCTCAACGGTGGTGCGGGTTCGGCGGACGAGGGCGGCGCGCAGGGCGGGCAGGGCGCGGCGTGAGTGACAACGACCGGTACGCCATGCTGATCGGCGTCTCCACGTACGACAGCGACCGGTACCCCGACCTGCCGGCGGTGCGGGCGGACCTGCACTACATGCAGGCGGTCCTGGAGAGCACCGAGATCGGCATGTACAACGACTGCGCGATGGTCGCGGAGCCGACGCGCGCCGAGATGCTGCACGCCGTGGAGACGTTCCTGGAGGAGCGGCAGGCCAGCGAGACGGCGCTGCTCTACTTCAGCGGGCACGGGGAGTTCTGCGAGGCGGACGGGCAGCTGTACTTCCTGACCCGGGACGCCGATCCGGACGACCTGCCGGGTACCGCCGTGCCGGCCGAGTTCCTGGAGCGGATGCTCACGTCGTGCCGGGCCTCCTCGAAGGTCGTGCTGCTCGACTGCTGCTCCAGCGGGTCCGTCGTGCAGGGCTGGACGGCCAAGGGAGCGGCCGACGACGTACGTCCCGCGCCCAGCACGCTGCTGCGGCCGACCGGCGTGTACTTCATCACCGCCTCGGACGCCCTCCAGCCCGCCTCGGCACTGGCTCCGGCCGGTTCCTCCCTCGGCACGTCCCGGTTCACCGGGGAGATCGTCGAGGGGCTGCGCAGCGGGCGGATCAAGGACAGCGGCTGGATCACGCCGGACGACCTGTTCGAGTACCTGACCGCGCAGATGGTACGCAGCGACGTGCCCGAGGAGCAGCGGCCCACGAAGTCCACCATCCGCGCGACGCATTCCCTGCCCCTGGCCCGCTCGGTGGCGCGGTCCGTCCAGCTCCCCGAGCCGCCGCCGGAAGCCGGTGGTGGTCTCCCGGTCTCCTCGGCGCTGTCGAAGGCCCGCGGCCTTGTCGCGCAGGACGCGCACGACGGCGTGGACCGGGAGCGTCTGCTGCGCTACTACGCGCACTGCCTGCGGGCGCAGGCCGAGTCGAAGATGCTGCCCGACCGGGACGGCGGCCGGGGCTCCGACTACTTCCTGCTGGGTCAGGGGCCGGAGACGATCCAGTCGGGACTGGGGTCCGGTCTTCCCGCGCCCGGTGGGCTGCCGAAGGCGAAGAGCACGGGTGCGAAGGTCGACGAGGCCGGGTTGCAGGAGTACTGGTACGGGTACCCGGCCGTGACGCTGCCCGAGCGCGATGGGAACGGCGGCCGGCGGGGCGCCGTGCGCATCGCGCCGCTGCTGGTCCAGCCGATGAATCTGGCGCCCGACGAGGACGGGCGGGACCGGCTGCGGCCGAGCGGGGTGCCGTCGCTGCACAGCGGTGTGCTCATGGAACTGCTGGAGGACGAGGAGGCGGCCGAGTTGCTCGGCCGCTGGCAGCCGACCTGGCAGGAGGGCAACGCCGCCCAGATGGTGAAGGCGGTGCGGGAGCTCCTGACGCGGCTCGAACTCCCGGAGCTGGAGCCGCTCGACCTGTCCGTGCTCAGCGAGCGGTCCGTCATGGACTCGCTGCGTCCCGGCGCCCACAACGCCGCTGTCCTCCTCACGCCCTCGGGTCTGGAGCGGACCGCGTCCGAAGGGCTCGTGGAGAACCTGCTCCAGATGTCCACGCGTGCCGACCGCATCCCCGGCACCGCCCTGGACGCGCTGCTCACCGGTGGTGGCGACGGCGGGCCGGGCGGGAGCGACGCGCCGCCCGTCCTGGTCTCCCCCGGGCCGTGCAACGAGAGCCAGGCGCGGGTGATCACGTCGGCGATGACCCGGCCGCTCACCGTCTCCACCGGGCCGCCCGGCACCGGGAAGAGCGAGGTGGTGGCGGCGGTGGTCGCCACCGCGGTGGCCGCCGGGCAGTCCGTCCTCGTCGCCTCGACGAACAACGAGGCCGTGAACGTGGTGGCCGAGCGCTGCGACGCCATCTCCCCCGGGCTGCTCATGCGGACGGGGAACTCGGAGGCCCTGGAAGCCGAGGCCGCGAAACTGGAGCGGCTGCTCGCCGAGTCGGTCGAGGCCCCGCCGCGGGGTGCGGCGACCGTGGCGGGCGACCTCAGGAACCGGCACGCCCGGGCCTCCGAGCACGAGGCCGAGGCGGCGCGGCTGGTCGGCGAGGAGGCGCGCCTGCTGGAGCTGCTGCGGGAGCGGGCGCGCCGTGCGGACGAGCTCGGGCTGCCGGTGGAGCTGCTGGAGCGGGCGTGGTCCGAGGACGGGAGCGCGGCGCTCGCCGACTGGGAGGACCGGGCGCGCAGGGCCGCCGTCGCCCGCTGGTACGCCTTCGGCCGGTGGCGCAGGGGGCGGGCGCTGTCCGCGTTCGTCGCCTCGGCCGGGGAGGGCGGTGCGGGCGCGTGGCCGGAATGGGCCGCGGCACGGCCCGTACCGTCCGAGCTGCTGCTCGCCCTCACCCAGGCCGCCGGAGTGGAAGGCGCGCTGAGGAGCCTCGTACCGGGGCTTCTCGCCCTGGACGAGGAGGTGCTGAAACAGGCGCGGCTGGAGAGCCGGGCGGGTCTGTCGGAGGTGTCGGGCGAGCTGGCCCGGGCCGTGTCCGCCGAGGCGATGGCGCGGGGGCGGTCGCTGATGGCCCAGCGGCTGCAGGCCCTGCGCCGGCGCTCCGGCTTCTGGAGGAGCCAGCGCAATCTGATGGCGCACCTGAAGGGGTGGGCGATCAGCACGCACTCGGTGCGTCAGCTCGAACTGGTCCCGAAGCTCTTCGACTTGGTCGTGATCGACGAGGCCAGCCAGTGCTCGATCCCGGCGGTGCTGCCGCTGCTGTTCCGGGCCAAGCGGGCGCTGGTCATCGGGGACCCGATGCAGCTCGGGCACATTCCTGGGATCACGGCGCAGCAGGAGCGGCAGGCCCGCGTGCGGGCGGGGCTGAGCGCGGCACAGCTGGAGGATCACCGGCTCGCCTACCACGTGTACTCCGCGTACCACGCCGCGGCGCAGCACGGCGAGGAGACGCTGCTGCTCGACGAGCACTACCGGTGCCATCCGGCGATCGCCGACGTCGTCAACGGTCACTGCTACGCCGGGCAGTTGCAGGTCCTCACCGACGTCAGGAGGCAGGTTCCGGCGCTCGATCCGGTCGGATCGGGCGGACCTGCTCCCGCCCTCGGCTGGGTGGACGTGCCGGACGGCGCGTCGGCACTGGGCCCGGGTGGCCGGTCCTCGCGGAACGCGGCGGAGGCCGCCCGGGTGCGGGAGACGGTGGACGAACTGCTCGCGCGGCTTCCCGAGGACGCGACAGTGGGTGTGGTGACGCCGTTCCGCGCGCAGAAGGATGCCCTGGCGCGGGTGTGGGCGGACGACGACCGCGTGCGGGTCGGCACGGTGCACGCCTTCCAGGGCGGGCAGCGGGACGTCATGGTCCTCAGCCCGGTGGCCACCGGCAACACCCCGCCCCGGACGACGCACTGGGTGTCGAGCCAGGTCAACCTGTGGAACGTCGCCGTCACCCGGGCGAAGTCGCAGCTGATCACGGTGGGAAGCCACGACTTCTGGCAGGGCCAGTCGGGGCTTCCGACACTCCTCGCTAGGCGGTCGGAGGTGCTGGGCGCGGGATCGTCGGCGGACCGGCCGGGTGCGGGCTTCGGCGCGAGGTCGCGGAGTGCCTTCCGGGAGGAGCTCACGGACCGGCTCCAGGACTTCCTCGGGCGCCGTGGTGTCACCGACCTGGAGCGCGAGGCGGTGGTCGGCGGGCACGTCGTCGACCTGCTGTTCACGGTGGACGGCGCCAACACCGCCGTCCTCGTCGACACCGGGCCCGAACACGGGCAGGACCCGGCCCGCCACCTGCGTCTGACGCACGCGCGCGGCGACCTGCTGCCCGGGCTGCCGTCCGGCGGCTCCGGCGCGAAGCCCGGACCGGTGGCACGGACGATCCGGGTGCCGGCGTGGCGGATCCTGGCGGGCGAGACGATGCTGGAGCCGCTCTTCGCCTGAGGGCGGACCGCGACCGGGTCAGGGCTGCAGGCTTCGGGCAACGTACGTCATGTGCTGGACATTGCCCGTCTGCAGCCAGACCGCTGCGTTTCCGGTACCTTGCGGGCCCTGGCCTCGCGCGCAGTCGCGCAGCCAGGTCTCGCCCGCGCCGGCCGTCGTGCCGCGGAAGTCCGGTAAGGCGAGGACCTCCTGAGCGGCTGCCCGGATGGTGGCGGCCCGGTCGTCGCCTCGCGTCGGCACCTTCATGAGGACGAACGACTCGTCAGTGGTGTATCGCAGTACGCCCCAGGGTGGACCGCCCTTGCCGGAGGAGGGTCCGCGAGTGATGCCGCGGGTGGAGTCGATGCCGTAGTCACCGTACACAAGCCGGCGGACGAACTCGCGGGAGCTGCTGGTCAGCTCGCGCCAGGCGAGCCAGTCCCAGCGGGGCTCCACAGCCGTGCCGTGCTCCAGGAGTCGGGCCGTCACATCGGGGAAGCCGCCACCCAGGACGGCGGCCGTCCGCCACGGCATCAGCGGTACCAAGGCGTCGAGCGCGCGCAGAGACTCCTTCGCCGCGTCGGGCCGGTCGGCGCGCACGGCGCCCAGGTCGAGCAGGAGGTCCGCCTCGACTGCGGGATCGACGCGGGCGACCAGATCACGGACGTCATGACCGACGGCGTCGTCCCACTCACCGGGCATCATCACCCGTATGGCGAGCCCGTTCCCCGTGGACCGAGCGTGCTCCAGCGTCGCGGCTTGATGCCCCTCAGGACGCTCGGGACCCGTCACGGGGCGCAGCGGACTCACTTCGGCGTCCGCAGACAACACATCAGCCAGGACAGACAGTTGTGCCTCGTCGGCGAACGGGGCGTCGACCCAGGCCGGATGGTGGCGCTGGACTCTGCTCACGTCGCGTACGTCCTGTCGCACATCGGTGGCGAGTACGTCAGGGTGCAGGCCCGCACGGGGCGGAAGGTTCCACAGCGGCACGACAGCCACCTGTACAGCTGGACTCAGCTGCCGGTACGCCTGACGAGCGTGCGGCTTCGTCGGCAGGACGGGAACGTACAGCGGTCCGGACATGGCGGCTCCCCCTCGGCTCGGCCCGCGTCCTCTTCCCTCGCGCTTCTCCCTCGTTCCTTCTTGCTCGCTGCTTCAGGATCCGCCGCATCGCCGCTGTGCGTAATGACGCCTTTTCAGCCTTCTTGGCTGGAACGTTCAAGAACCTGGTAGCGCTGTGACCAGCGAGGTACTGTTCGTGAAGCTCGGCAGCCGAACCCCACGACGTCTGCACGTACATGACCGTGCGTCTGCCGTGGCACCGCTTGTCGACACCGGCCGTGCTGCGCCCGGCTGCTCCACGATTGGGCACGCGTTTGAACCACCGGATTCTCGCACTGACGGTCCGGAACTTCCGCACCCTGACGGACGTGAAGCTGCCGATGGGCCCGCTGACGGTCATGGTCGGACCCAACGCCGCGGGCAAGTCGAACGTCCTGCACGCCCTGAACTTCCTGGGCGATGTTTCCCGTGAGGGGATCGAACCGGCGCTGAACACCCATGGCGGGTTCGATGTGCTGGCCTTCCGCGGCGGCCCGAGGCCGGTGTCGCGGATATCGGTCGGCATCGAGGGCATCTGGTCGGACTTCGCCTCGGAGGACGAGCCCGACCGGTACGAGCTGAGCATCGACCGCCGCCGGCTGCCGGAAGGCTCCCGGCAGAGCCACACCATGTACCGGCGTGAGCGGTTCACCCAGCATCCGCTGGAGGGTGTCGAGACCACGGTCGGACTGACGAATGATGCACTAACAGTCGACAGCCCGCTTGAGGCGGACCATCCGTGCGGGACGGCCAAGATCGGTCGACTGTCCTCCGCCCTGCAGGGCGATCGGGCACTACCCCTTCACAGAGACAGCCCGTCGGCCAGGGCCATTGGCAACGTACGGCATCATCTCGCCCGGATCCGTGTGTTCGACCCGGACGTCAGGCTCGCCCGCAAGCCGTGGGGCATCAGCGAGTCCGGCGGGCACCTCAGAAGCGACGCCGCCAACCTGGCCGACTTCCTGCGCGGGCTCAAGGAAGACGGGGACGCCTGGGAGCTGCTTGTCGAGGACGTCCGGAAGGTGGTTCCTCAGATCCGGAACATCCATCTCGTGGACCCGCCCGGTCTCGTGTCGCATCGAACCGCGGTGGAGCTGGAAGAGAATGGGCTACGAGGTCGAACCCGCCTGGCGGAGGCGTCTTGGGGCACCGTCCGTATCCTGTGCATGCTCGCGATCTTCCATGATCCGAACCCTCCGCTCCTCACCTGTATCGAAGAGATCGACCACGGAATCCATCCGCATGCCTTGAGCCTGATGGCGGAGCGACTCCGCGAGGCGAGCGAGAGAAGTCAGTACCTGGTCACCACCCATTCACCTGTCTTCGTCAGCGAGCTGGAGCCCGAGGAGTTCGTCCCCTGTGAGCGCGGCCCCAATGGAGCCTCCGTCATCCCCGCCCGCAGGCTCAAGGACCTACGTGAAGTGATCGAGGAGTCAGAGTACGAGCCCATGGGCAACCTCTGGTACTCCGGGTCCCTGGGAGGCGCCCTGTGAATCAGCGGTCTCGGAAGCCCCCATCCGTCATCATCGTCGCCGGCGAGAGCGACAACGACCGCGAGGTTCTCCGGCATCTGATACGCGCGCTGCATCCCGGTCCGTGCCCGAAGATCGAAATGATCAAGGACAAGATCAAGCTGGCGGCGGCGATCAATCAGCTCAGCCCTCGCGTCGAGACCCTCCGCAAGAATGCTCTGGCCAAGGCGAAGGACTGCAAGGCCGAACTGGCCGGTGTCGTTGTCCATGCGGACCTCGACGGTGTGGCCGACGAAAACTACGACAGAGTCCGAGCCCGGGTCTCTGCTCAACTGGCCAACGGCCTGCCCTGCCCGTCCGCTCTGGCATTGGCAGCAGTGGAGATGGAGGCGTGGCTAATGCAGTTCCCCGACGCCTTCCCGAAGGTGCGACGAGGCTGGGCGATGCGCCCCGAGGACTGCCGCAGAGACCTCGCGTATGTGCCGAATCCCAAGGAACATCTGCGACGACACCTGGGCAAGCCTCCGTATCGCGAATCCGACTCGCCGCTGATCATGGAGGCAGCCGTACAGAACGGCCATGTCAGCGCTAAACCCAAGGGCAACAATCGGTCATTCCGGGACTTTGCTGCAGAATTGGCCACTTGGGCTACGTAGGTCACCTCCACCGCTCCTCTCCTGCAGAGGGGCGTCAGTGTAGGGATCGGCTTCCTTATACGGTGGTATCGATCATCAGGGCATCGGCAAGAAAAAGGGGACCGTCGTGAAGCCCACCATGGCCGCCGCCCAGTTGCGCGGCAGTCTGACGCAGTACCTCACGACGACGTACGCCCTCGCCGACGAGGGCACCCGGCGTGCCCTGGAGCGCTTCCTCGGGCATCCCGAGACGGGGATCTTCCGGGGGCCGTATCTCCGGATCCGGACGCCGTTCCACGTGGCCGACGACGGCTGGCAGCGGGAGCTGGAGTGGACGGCCGGGTTCCCCGGCTTCGCCCCGTACCGGCACCAGGCCCGGGCGTGGGCGCGGCTGTCCACGCTGCACGGTCCGGCCCGGCCGACGCTGGTGACCACCGGGACGGGCTCCGGCAAGACGGAGTCGTTCCTGATCCCGGTGCTCGACCACTGCCGCCGCGAGCGGGCGCGCGGCAACCGGGGCGTCAAGGCCGTCCTGCTGTACCCGATGAACGCGCTCGCCACCGACCAGGCCGGCCGCATCGGCGACTACCTGGCGCGGCCGGAACTGGCGCAGGTGACGGCCGGTCTGTACATCGGCGACCGGCCCGACACGGACTTCCGCCGGGTGATGACCCGGCGCGAGGAGATGCGCGTGTCGCCGCCGGACGTGCTGATCACCAACTACAAGATGCTCGACCTGCTGCTCCAGCGCGGCGAGGACCGCTCCCTGTGGGAAGGCGCCGACCTCACGTACGTCGTGCTGGACGAGTTCCACACGTACGACGGGGCGCAGGGCACCGACGTGGCCATGCTGTTGCGGCGGCTGGCAGCGGCGACCGGTGCGTCACGGCCGGGCCGGCCGCTCGGGTCGATCTGTCCGGTGGCGACCTCGGCGACCCTGGGCGAGGGCCCGGCGGACGCCGCGGGCAAGGAGGCCGGCGGCATCCTCGACGTGGCGTCGCGGGTGTTCGGAATGCCCTTCCCGGCCGACGCGGTGGTCGGCGAGGAGCGGATGTCGGCCGAGGAATTCACGGGCGCCGTGGACTACGAGCTGCCCGAGCCGCCGACACCGCAGGAGGTCATCACGTGTTCGGGCGGTCCGGGTGTGGAGGCCCAGCCCGATCTGGTGGACCTGGACGGGCTGGCGGAGCGGCTGCTCGGCCGCTCCGGCCTCGACGCCTTTCGCATCGGACGGCTGCTCAAGCGCCACGACTTCACCCACGGCGTGCTGTCGCTGCTCGGCGGGGATCCGCTGGACGAGTGGGGGCTGCGGGACCGGCTGGCCCGCTTCGGGTACGCGTGGGGCCGCACCGCGCGGGAGAACCCGCAGCTCGTGCTCCAGGCGCTATCGCGGTTCGTCGCCCTGCTGTCGGCGGCGCGCGACCCGGAGTCCGACGAGCGCCGGCCCCGGCCGCTGCTGCACATCGAGGCCCACCTGTGGGTCCGGCCCGTCACCCGGGTGCTGCGGGGCGTGGGGGCTGCGCCGGAGTTCCGCTGGTACGAAGACGACCGCACCGCGGCGCGCCGGGCCGCGCTGCACGCCGCCCCGGCCGGTGACGAGGAGTCCGACGGATCGTCCGGCGGCTGGCCGTCGCCCTCGGCACGGCCGCAGCCGCTGCCCGGGGCGGACACCGCGGTCCGGCCCGCCGAGGTGCATCTTCCCGCGGTGTATTGCCGCAACTGCGGCCGTTCCGGCTGGGCCGCGCTGTCACCCGAAGCTGACCCGCAGCGGCTGGTCATGGCGCAGGACCGGATCTGGCGGGCGTCCGTGGGCCGGGACAAGCGGCGCCTGCGCTACTTCATCGCCGCCACGCAGAGCGAGCGGCAGCAGACGCTGGACGCGCTGACCGGTGCGCGTCCGTCGGACGGCGGCGGGGTCGACCCGCTGTCGGTGGTGGTCCTCGACGGCGGGCAGGGCACCTACCGGCTGCCGACGCCGTCGGACGCGGGCGACCTGATCGACGCCTGGTTCGCCCTGGCCGTGCTCGACAAGAAGTCGGCCGACCGGGCCGCCAAGGACGACCGCTGCCCGGCCTGCCACACCGACAACAGCATCCGGTTCCTCGGTACCGCGCAGGCGGCGCTCGCCTCGGCGACCGTCACCCAGCTGTTCACGGGCGGCGACATCGCGCTCGTACCGGAGGAGCGCAAGACGCTGCTCTTCAACGACTCCACGCAGGACGCGGCCCACCGCGCCGGATACGTCGCGAACGCCTCGTACAAGTTCTCGCTGCGCTCGCTGCTCGCCCACAACCTGGACGAGTCGGGCGCGCCAACCGCGCTCAACGACCTGATCGGGCACGTCCTGGAGTCGGTGGACGACCCCGAGGCGCTGGCCGCCGTCGTGCCTCCCGACCTGCACGACGAGCCCGGAGTCGACCGGCTCCTGTCGGGACGCGGCACCGGCGACGCACGGACGTGGAAGCTGATCGGCGAGCGTCTCGCCTTCGCCACCGTCATGGAGTTCGGGCTGCGCAGCCGCATGGGCCGCACCCTGGAGCTGACGCGGACCGCCGCGGCCGAAGTGGTCGTCGCGGACCCCGAGCGCGTCACGGCGCTCGCCCGCGACATCCACCTGGCCCTGCCGGGCCAGCTCCTCGTCACCGGCGGACTGCCCACGCCCGACCGCTACCTCGCCTACGTCCGCGGCCTGCTGGAGCGGCTGCGGCTGCGGGGTGCGGTGCACCATCGGTGGCTCGACACCTGGATGAAGGAGGCCGGCACCAACCGGTACCTCGTCTCCGGCCGCAGGCCGGAGGGCATGCCCGCGTTCCCCGAAGGCGTGGCTCCGCCCCGCTTCCTGCTGGACGGGCAGAAGGACAGGTCGGAATTCGACGCGATCACCGGCCGGCTGGGCTGGTACCAGGACTGGACCCGCCGCTGTCTCGGCCTGGACGCCGCCGGCGCCACCGAGTACCTGCGGCGGCTGCTGCCCGCCCTCGCCGACGAGCGGGTCCTCGCGGTGCGCACCGCCCGGGACCGGCAGACACGGCTCTACGGACTGCAGCCGGGGCACATTGAGGCACGACTGCTCGACGACGCCGTCGTCAACAAGGCGTTCGTCAGCTGCGAGGACTGCGGCTGGCAGCAGGTGGTGGCGCCGGAGCGCCGCACCCGCTGGTACGGGCACCCGTGCCCGCGCTACCGGTGCAAGGGACTGCTGACCCCGCCCCAGGCGGGCATGCCGCGCAGCGGGTCCAGTACCTCCGGGTTCGGCTCGGCGGTCCGCGAGCGGGACTACACCGGCGACTACTATCGCCGGCTCTACCTGACCGGCGGGACGTTCCGGGTGGTCACCGCAGAGCACACGGGCATGCTCACCAGGCCGGAGCGGGAGCGCGTCGAGCGCAGCTTCAAGGCGGGCACGCACTACACCGACCCGAACGTGCTGTCGTGCACGCCGACGCTGGAACTCGGCATCGACATCGGCGAGTTGTCCGCCGTGCTGCTCGGTTCCCTGCCCAAGGGCCCCGCCAACTACGTGCAGCGGGCGGGCCGCGCGGGACGCCGGACGGGCAACGCGCTGGTGGTCGCCTTCGGCGGGCGCCGCGCCCGCGACCTGTACTACCTGGACGAGCCGTCGGAGATGATCGCGGGGACGATCCTTCCTCCCGGCTGCTACCTGTCGGCCGTGGAGATCCTGCGCCGCCAGTACACGGCCCGGCTCCTCGACCTCGCGGCGAGCGGCGGACTGCGGACGTCCGACGGCGAACTCCTGCCGCCGGTGCCCCGGTTGTCCTCCGCCCTGTTCGGCACCACGGGCTGGTGCCAGGACCTGGCGGACGCCGCACAGACCCACGGCGCCACGCTGGTCGAGGAGTTCCTCGCCCTGTTCCCGGGGGACGGCGACGATGCCGACGGCGGCGTCTCGCCGTACGCGGCGGACGAGCTCAGGGCGTACGCCACCGGCGGCATCGTCCGGGCGCTGCAGGAGGCGGAGGAGGACTGGACCGGCCGGCGCGAGGAGCTCCGGCGCCGGATCGCCGCGATCGACGAGGCCGCCGAGCACCTGGTCCGCACGGACGTCGTCCAGGACCGCGAACGCCGGGAACTGCTCGCCGAACGGCGCAGCGCGGGCGACCTGCTGCGTGAACTCAGCCAGTCGAGCGCGCACGGCACCTTGGTGGAACTCGGACTGCTGCCGAACTACAGCCTCACCGACACCACCACGCAGCTGGAAGCGACGCTGTACTGGACGGAGACGCCGGACGACGAGGAGGACACCCGGCCGGAGAACCCCGCGGGGGACCCGGCCAAGCGGGTGTACCGCAGCGAGACGCGGGACTACGAGCGCTCCCGCAAGCTCGCCCTGACCGAACTGGCCCCCGGGAACAGCTTCTACGTCAACGGTTACCGGCACGTGGTGCGCGCCCTCGACGTGGGCACCCCGGACCGACGGGCCTGGGCCGAGTGGCGGCTCTGCCCGGCGTGCGGGTACGTCCGTACGCACGACGCCAGGAAGGACACCAGCCCGTGTCCCCGCTGCGGCGGGCGGGAGATCGCCGACGCGGGCTGCGTGCAGTACGTGCTCCAGCCGCGGCGCGTCGTCTCCCGTGACAAGCGGGACGACGCCCGGGTGCGGGACGACCGCGACGAGCGGGACCGCCGGCACTACGCGGTGCTGACGACGGTCGACGTCGACCCGGAGCGGATCACCCCCGGGTCGTGGCGGCACGAGACGGCCGTCTTCGGCGTGGACTTCACCCGGCACGCGAAGATCCGCACGCTCAACCTGGGTCTCGACCGGGAGGAGGGCAGTAGCACCGTGCCGCTCGCCAGCGCGGACGTGCGGCTCAACCCCTTCTACGTGTGCACCGGTTGCGGCGGCGCGACGGCCGAGGGCCGTCCGGTCGTGGACGTGCCCCAGCACGCGCTGACGGACTCCGGCGCGGCGAGCACCGCGGCCGCCGCCCACCACCTGCTGTGGTGTCCGCGCCGCCGCACCAGGGAAGCACCGGCAGCCGGACCGGCCGAGCAGCAGGGCAAGGGGGAGGACGTGCCGCTGCTGCTCGCGCACGAGCTCACCACGGAGGCGGTGCGCATCCTGCTGCCCGCATCCGTGGCCCGTGCCAAGGAGCGCCTCGCGTCGTTCACGGCGGCGCTGTTCGCGGGCATCGCGGCCCAGTACGGCGGCGATCCCGACCACATCGACATCGCCGAGGCGACGATGCCCGACCACCTGGGCGCCGACGGCTCCGACTGGCCACGGCGCTTCCTCGTGGTCTACGACCGCCTCCCCGGAGGCACCGGCTACCTGCACCGGCTCGCGTCCGCCGACGGCTTCCGGGACGTGCTGCTCAAGGCGCGAGACGTCATCGAGGACTGCGGGTGCCGCGAGAAGGGTCTCGACGGCTGCCACCAGTGCCTGCTGCGGCGCGTGCCTGCGGCCGACTACGACAAGGTCAGCCGCAACGAGGTGCGGCAGATGCTGGAGGACCTCATCGGCGAGGACGGTTCGCGCTGGCGGACCTCTCCCGTCGCGACGACCCGGCACATCCGGTTGGAGCGGCAGGCCGAGAGCGATCTGGAGATCCTGTTCATCGAGACGCTCCAGGAGTGGTCGAGGCTCGCCGATTCCGGAGCCACCGCCGACGCGTACACCACGTCGGCCGGCACGTACGCGCTCGACCTGCGGCTGACGGGTGACGACGGGGCGACGGTGAGCTGGCGTGTCTCACAGCAGCGCGCCCTGGACGGCACCCGGCCCGACATACTCCTCGAACGCCTCGACGCGCCCGGCCCCCGCGTCGCCGTGTACCTCGACGGCTTCGCCTACCACGCGACCCCCGAGCACAACCGGCTGGCCGACGACGCCACCAAGCGGACCGGTCTGCGCAGCGAGGGACTGCGGGTGTTCCAGCTGTCGTACGACGACGTCAAGGAATGGCGCGAGCGCGTCCGGGACACCGGATACGCGGCGGCGGGCCCGGCCAACCCGGTCTGGCAGCCCTACCCCGCGGACGCGCAGAACCGGGCACGCGACTACTACAGCCGCATCGGCGGAGGACTGCCCGGCGAACTGTCCGACGCCGTCTGGGTCAACCCCGCCCGGCTCCTGCTCGCCTATCTGCGCACGCCCGACGCCGCACGCTGGCAGCGGCGGGCCGAAGCCGCCGCCGCGGGACTCATCGGCGCGGCCGGCGTCCGCGCCGCCGCCCTCGGGACGGACGGCCTCGGGACGGCCCTGCTGTCGGCGCTGGGCGGCGGTACGGTCACGGGTCAGGCGGGACCGGTCCGGCTGGTGTACGGACCCGACGCCTCCGGCTGCCGGCTCGTCCTGGCCGCGGACGGCCGGCGCACCCCGCCGGTGTGGACGGGTCTGACCGTGCTCGACGACAGCGCCGAGGCCATCGCCGACGCGCGGGCCCACCGGAGGCGCTGGCGGGCCTGGTTGTACTGGAGCAACGTGCTGCAGTTCCTGGACCACGGGGGCGGCGACAGCGCCCAGCTCACCACGAGCCTCGTCGACGGCTTCGCCACCGAAGCGCTGACCGTGACCGGCGGCGAGGGATGGCTGCAGTCCGCCAGGACCGAGATTCCCCGGAAGGAGTCGGCGCCGGTCGCGGCCGAGGCGGCGGCGGTCGAGGTCGGCGCCGTCCGGGACGGCACGCCGACGGCCGCGGTCGCCGCTGCCGCGGCCTCCGCCGGAGTGACGGCAGCGGCCGCCGAGCCGGTCGGGGCAACGGTGACCGGCCGGGACCCGGGCTGGGACCCGGTGCTCGAATTCCTCGACCCCGACGAGGCGGGCCTGGCCGAGCTGGCCCTGTCCCTGGCGGAGGCCGGGGTGCCCGCGCCCGAGGACGGTCACGAGCTCGACGAGCGGGGCTGGCAGGCCGAACTTGCGTGGCCCGCGGCTCGCGTCGGCGTGGTCCTCGCCGCCCGCGACGACGGCCCGGAACTTGACCACGAGGCCGCGGACCGGGACAAGGCATTCGCGGCGGCCGGTTGGGACGTCCGTACGGCGACGGCCTGGGACGCTGCCGAACTGGCCGCCCGGCTGCTCGGACGGGGCCTGGACACGAACCATGACAGCACCAGTGACGGGGAGCACACACGATGACCGCCTCGGGCGTGACGCTGCGCCTGCTCGACAAGGCCGACAAGGAGATCCTCAAGCTCCCCCGCACGGTCAAGGGCGCCTTCTTCGACTTCCAGCACAAGTTCAAGACCAACCCGCACACCACCGGCCTCAAGCTCCAGCAGCTCAAGGGAGACAGCCGGCTGTGGTCGGCGCGCGTCAGCGACGACTACCGGGCGCTGCTGATCCGGCTCGCCGAGGACGACTGGCTGATCGTCTCCGTCAAGCATCGCAAGGACGTCTACGACCGGCTGTCGGCGCAGGTCAACCAGGTCACCGGTGGCATCGAGTACGTCGACCTGGAAGTCGTGGAGGAGAGCGTCCTCCGCCGGCTTCCCGCCCCGCCCGCGTCGGCGCCGGCCGCACCCGAGGCCACCGCACCCGAGGCTCCCGCGCCCGAAACGGCCAAGCCGCAGGAGCTCTTCGCGTTCTGGACCGACGCCCAGCTGTCGGAGCTCGGCGTCGCCGAGCCGCTGCTCCCGGTCATCCGGACGCTCACCACCGAGGACCAGCTCCTCGGCCTCGTCGAGTACGCGCCCCAGCTCACCGGCGAGGTCCTGCTCGCCCTCTTCGACGGCAAGGCGTACGACGAGGTCCTCGACCAGGTGACGACGCCCGTCGCCGTCGCCGAGCCGGTCGACCCCGACGACTTCCAGGCCGCGGCGCAGCGCCCGGCCACGGTCGTCACCACCTCCGACGAGGCGCTCCGGGAAGCCTTGGAGGGCGGCGACTTCAGCCGCTGGAAGGTCTTCCTCCATCCCACTCAGGCCAAGCTCGTGCAACGGCGTTATTCGGGTCCGGCCCGGGTCGGCGGCGGTCCCGGCACGGGCAAGACCATCGTCGCCCTGCACCGGGTGCGTCATCTGGTGCGGCAGCTGCCGCCCGGCCGCGACAAGCCGATCCTCCTCACCACCTACAACAAGAACCTCGCCGCGGACCTGCGCTCCCGCCTGCTGGAACTGGGCGGCGAGGAGCTGCTGGCACGGGTCGAGGTCAGCCACGTCGACCAGCTGGCGCTGCGCATCGTGCGCGAGGCCGAACCGGGCAGCGGCAAGCAAGTGATGGACGACAGCCAGGCCGTACGGGAATGGCGGGCGCTGCTCGACGAGCTGGGCGAGGAAGGCTGGGACCCCGATTTCCTGCACGACGAATGGACCCAGGTGATCCTGGGGCAGGCCGTCGCCACACGCACCGACTACTTCCGCGCCCGGCGGGCCGGCCGCGGCCGGAACGTCACCCGGGGCGAGCGCGCCGCAATCTGGCAGCTCGCGGAACGCTTCACCCAGCGCCTGGACCGGCTCGGACGCCAGACCTGGGACCAGGTCGCCGAGCGCGCCGCCCGGCTGGAGATGGGCCGCGAACAGCGCATCCTCTCCCTCGTGCGGCAGCGGGAGGAGGCCGGCGGTCTCGACAACATCCACGTCGCGGACGGCTCCGGCGGCTGGCTGCGCTACCGGTACCGGCACATCGTGGTGGACGAGGCCCAGGACCTGCGCCCGGCGCACTGGAAGATGCTGCGCGCGATGGCGCCCCGAGAGGCGGACGACCTGTTCCTGGTCGGCGACACCCATCAGCGCATCTACAAGAACCAGGTGACGCTGGGCAGCCTGGGCATCAACATCCGGGGCCGGTCGTCGAAGCTGAGCCTGAGCTACCGCACGACGCGGCAGATTCTCCGCTCCGCGCTCGACGTGCTGGGCGAGACGGACTACGACGACCTCGACGGCGACAAGGAGACGCTGGCGGGCTACCGGTCCGTACTCAGCGGACGGCAGCCGTCAGGGCACTCCTACCCGGACTGGGCCGCCGAGCGGGAAGGCATCGCGGCCCTCATCGCAGGCTGGGACGCCGACCCCGATCTGGCCATTCCGCACGAACAGATCGCCATCTGTGTGCCGACGAACCAAATGGCCGCCGAGATCGGCTACACGCTCGGCACGCACGGAATCCGGCCGGTGGAGATCCGTGCCGACGGCCCGCAGGGCGACGGCGGCGTGCACATCGGCACGATGTTCCGGTTCAAGGGACTCGAATACCAGCGGATGATCATCGCGGGCGTGTCGGACGGCCTGGTGCCGCGCGAGGCGGTGAGCCGGCTGCGTACGAGCGACCCGGTGAGGTACCGCCACGAGATGCAGCGGGCCCGGTCGCTGCTGTTCGTGGCAGCCACCAGGGCTCGGGACAGCGTGGATGTCTTCTGGCACGGCAACCCCAGTCCGTTCCTGGGCCCCGGGCTGACGCAACAGGAGTAGCGCGGAGCTGGGCGAGAGCCCACGAACACGCCCGGTGGGTGCCCTCTGGGACTTCTCTGGGACTTTCGGCCGAGTCAACGAGCACGACCGTGAAACCCGTCGAAAGACGATCTGCCCAGGTCAGTCACTCAGGAAGACGGATCGTGGCAGGTCACATAACCGCCAAGTCTTTTCCGGGACATCTGAGCCACGCCGGCGAGGCCCGCGCCCGCCCCGGTTCGCGCGTGCGGGCCGGGGCGGGCGCGATCGTGTTCCGGCGGCGTCGGGGCAGGAGGCCTCCGCAGAATTCGCCCGGCGTTCGCGAGCCGGCCTCCCGCAGGAGGGCGTCCCGTTCGGGCTGGGCCGGGAGCGTCGGGCCGCTCGCCCGACGACTACCCCAGGATGGATTCCGTGACCACATGGCCCTCCCGCCGACGGCGGCCCCGCGCCCTCGCCCGTTTCCTCGTCGCCGTGCCGCTGCTGGCCGCCGGGGCGCTGACCGGTGTGCCGGCGGCGCACGCGGCCGCGGCGGACGAGGTGCGCATCAACGAGGTGGTGACCACCGGCGACGTCGACGACTCGGTGGAGCTGTACAACAGGGGCACCGCGCCGGTCGATGTGTCGGGCTGGGTCCTGAAGGACGACGACAAGGACCACACGTACAAGATCCCCTCCGGAACCACGCTGGCGCCGGGCGGCTTCCGGGCGTTCGACGTCAGCGGCGCGTTCGGTCTCGGCTCGGACGACCGGGCCCGGCTGTACCTGGCCGACGGCCGGACCCAGGTGGACGGCTTCTCGTGGAGCGAGCACGCGGACCCGTCCTGGTCGCGCTGCCCCGACGGCACGGGTGCGTTCGGGCAGGCGGACTCGGTGACGCTGGGCGCCGCGAACGACTGCGGTACGGGTGAGGGCCCGACGGCCCCCGCGGCCTGGCCCGGGGGCGGTGCGGTCGCCGCGGCGGACGGCTCGGACGTGTTCGGCGAGGACCTGAGCGGGCTTTACCAGGACGGCGGGGTGCTGTGGGCGGCGCAGAACAGCGGCAGGCTGTGGCGCCTGGTGCCGGACGGGTCCGGGGGCTGGAAGCCGAACACCGCGAACGGCTGGTCCTCCGGCAAGACCCTGCGTTTCCCGAGCGGCTCCGGCAGCCCGGACAGTGAGGGGGTCACCGCTGCCGCCGGCGGGATCTTCGTCGCGAGCGAGCGCGACGGGGACGCCTCGGGCACGAGCCGGCTGTCGGTGCTGAGGTACGACGTGAGTGGTTCGGGCTCGTCGCTCACCGCCACCAAGGAGTGGAACCTCACCTCCGATCTGCCCTCGACCGGCTCCAACCTCGGCCTGGAGGCGGTGACCCGGGTCCCGGACAGCGCGCTGACCGCTGCCGGCTTCGAGGACGCGTCGACGGGCACGGCGTACGACCCGGCCCGCTACGGCGCCCACGGCGGGGGGGTCTTCTTCGTCGGCGTCGAGGGCACGGGCATGGTGTACGGCTATGTCCTGGGCGACTCCGGCGCGTACACCCGGATCGCCGCCTTCGCCAGCGGTCTGTCCGGCGTGATGGAGCTCCAGTGGGAGCCCCAGGCGTCCCGCCTCTGGGCGGTCTGCGACGACACCTGCGACGGCCGGCACCAGACCCTCGCGGTCGACGCGACGGGCGCGTTCGCCCCGAGCGCGACGTACAACCGCCCGAGCGGCATGCCGGATTACAACAACGAGGGCTTCGCCCTGGCCGACGCGGACGAGTGCGTGGCGGGGTCGAAGCCGGTGTACTGGTCCGACGACGCGAACGACGGCGGACACGCCCTGCGGCGGGGCACCGTGAGCTGCTGAGCGCAGGTGCGGCGCGCGGTCACGGTGCCCGGCGGAGGGAGGCGTCCAGCGCGGCCATGAGTCGCGCGGGGCGGCTCCTGCCGCCGGGTGCGGGAGGGTAGCGGCAAAGGACGTCGATCAGGGCGGGGGCGGCCCGTTCGCGCGCCGCTTCGAGCACCCCGGCCGCGGCCTCGGGTGCCTCCCCCGCCTCGATCTCCGCGATGCGGGCCGCGTTCGCCGCGGCCCGCAGGATGTGGCCCACCTGGTGGGCCTTGGCAATGGGGTGCAGGTAGGCGGCGGAGGCCGCGTCGCCGGCCGCCTGCGCGGCGAGGCGGGCGGGTTCCGTGGCCGCCTCCCTGGCCGCGCGGTGGGCGTCCGTCGACGTGAGGCGCTGGAGCCGGGTCCTGGGCGCGCCCCCGACGAACTCCCGGGCCGCCGCGACGGCGGCCCGGGGCCGCGCGTCGCCCGGATGCGCGGCCTCGAACACCGGCAGGACGTCCTGTGCCGCCTCGGTGACGTAGCGGGCGACGATTCTCAGCTCGTCCATGGACAGTTCGAAGTCGCTCGTCATGCCGATGATCGTCGCACGGACGGTCCCGCGGGTCCGCGGATCGTCCTGACCGTACGATCGCGCGTGAGCGTCGCGCCCCCTTCATGGCGGCCCGGTAAGAGTCTTCATGTCCCCCGTGCGTCACAGCCGTTGCACGGTGGGAGCGTGTACTCCACACTCGTCCCGGACCGTTCATGTCGAGGGGGCGCGCATGAGTCCGGCGCTGGACACCGCCTACATACCGCCGCAGGACCGGGAGGAGATCATCCGGCACGCGGTGTGGGACTCCGTGGTACCGGTGGACATCGATCACCGGGCGCCCGACGGGGAGATCAGGGCGCGGATGGAGGTGGGGGCGGTCGGGCCGTTGCGGGTGTGCTCGGCGCGGTCGACGGCGGTGACGTTGCGGCGGACCGGGCAGCTGGTGCGGAAGGATGAGGAGCCCTCGCTCTTCCTCAGTCTCCAGGTGACGGGCACCGGGATGGGCGCGCAGAACGGGCGCGAATGCGTCGTCGGGCCCGGTGAGTTCGCGGTGTTCCGGTCGAACGCCCCGTACACCCTGCTCTTCGACGAGGGGGTCGACCACCACTTCCTGCGGCTGCCCCTCTCCGTGCTGGCGCTGCCGGACCGGCTGATCCGGGACACCACCACGCTCACGTTCGGCGCCGGGGACCCGCTCGCGCGGCTGGCGTACACGTACTTCTCGCAGCTCGCCCGGAGCGACGAGCTGCACCGCAGTGACCGTGCCGATGCCGTGCTGGCGCCCAGCGTGGAGCTGCTGCGCGCCGTCCTGGTATCCCGGCACGCGGACGCCGGGACGGCGAAGGAGCCGATGGAGGCGACGCTCGCCCTGCGGATCACGCACTACATCCGGGAGCATCTCGCCGAGCCCGATCTGTCGGCGGCGCGGATCGCTGCCGCGCACGGCGTCTCCGTACGGCATCTGTACACCGTGCTGTCCCGGGCGGGGATCGGCCTCGGGGACTGGATTCGTGCCCAGCGGCTGGATGCGTGCAAGCGGGAGCTGGCCGGGGCGGCCGGGCGGGCGCGCACCGTGGCGGCGATCGGGCGGAGCTGGGGTTTCCTGAACGCCGCCCACTTCAGCAAGGTCTTCAAGGCGGCGTACGGGGTGTCGCCACGGGCCTGGCGCGATCAGCATCACCGGCGCGGGTGAGGCCGGTCGCGCCGGGCCGGGCCGGTCAGACCAGGGTCCAGGACTGGTTCGCCGTGCCGCCGCACGTCCAGATCTGGAGCTGGTTGCCGTCCGCGGTGCTCCAGTCGGTGACGTCGAGGCACTTGCCCGAACCGGAGTTGACCAGGCTGCCGTTGGCGCCGGTCGTCCAGGACTGGGCGGCGGTGCCGTTGCAGTCGTAGAGCTGCACCTTCGTACCGTTGGCGGTGCCGGCGGCGGTGACGTCGAGGCACTTGCCGAGGGCGCGGAAGGTGTCGCCGGTGCGGGTCCACTGCTGGGCTGCTGTGCCGTTGCAGGTGTAGAGGTCGACCTTGGTGCCGTTGGCGCTGTTGGCGCCGGCGACGTCGACGCACTTGCCGCCGTAGCCCTTGATGGCGGTGGTGCCGGCCGGTGGGTCGACGGGGCCGCCGCCACCCGTGAGGGCCTTGAAGGTGTTGGTGAACTGCCAGGTGCTCTGCGGGGTGCCGCTCTCGCCCTGGTTGTCGCGGCCGAGGGACCAGAAGGTGAGCTCCTGGATGCCCTTGCTCGCGGCGAAGGCTTCGAGTTCCTGGGCGTCCTGGACGGTGAAGACCTCGGCGGCGGTGTCGTTGATTCCGATCATCGGGCAGTTGCCCTCCATCGCCCACAGCTCGGCGGAGGACTTGCCGGTCCAGATCTGGCCGAGCTGGCCGTGCAGGCCGTTCGCGGCGCTGATCGCGGCCTGGCCCATGTCCATGGCGGGGCCGTAGTCCATGGTCATGATGTTGACGAGGTTGACGTCGAGGTCGTGGCTCTTGGCGTTCTTCAGGAGCGCGATGCCGTTGGACTCCAGGCCGCTCGGGCTCACCGGGAGGGTGAAGTCGACGTCCAGCTTCCGGCCCTGGGCCGCGTAGTCCTTCTGGAGGTTGGCCAGTGCCTGGTTGCGGCGGTCGTTGGCGGCGGTGTTGTCGAGGGTACTGCCCTCGATGTCCAGGTCGATGCGGGTCAGGTTGAACTGGTCGATGACCTTCTTGTACTGGGCCTGCATCGCGGACACCGAGCCGCAGGAGGTGAGTTCGCTGCCGCTCGCGCCGCCGAACGACGCGATGACGTCGCCGCCGACCGCGCGCAGGCTGTTGATCGCGTTGTTCCAGCCGGAGTCGGTGACCGGGGTGTCGCCGTTGATGGTGGCGTTGCAGGTGCCCTGGCTGACGATGAAGGCGAGGGTGTAGTACTTGTTGCCGGTCGCGTTGTACGCGTTCATCAGGCTGGACGGGCTGTTCCACATCTCCGCGTACGGGGCCGCGTAGTGTGCGGGGAAGCCGGGGCCGGGCCTGGCGGCGGCGGATGCGGGGGCGGCGGCCGTGGCGACCAGGCCGGCGGCGGCCAGGGGCACGACGCCGAGCAGGGCGGTGAGCCATCTGCTGCGGGATACGGGCATGGGGGTTCCCTCCGGTTACGGGTAGGTGGTGAGGTACGCGACGTTGCTGCTGGGCGTGACCGTCGCCCCGGTGCTGTTGATGATGTGGCGGATCGTTCCGGCGCCGCCGAGGACGACGGTCACCATGTCGTGGAACTTCACGCCGGAGGTCTGGGGCACCTCGAAGGAGTGGTCCTCGACCACCGAGGGGTTGACGTTGAAGTACGCGTAACTGCCGAGGCCCCACGCCTCGTGGCTGGTCACGGCCGAGCCGACCTGGTACGCCGGGTAGCCGTCGGTGTTCCCGTTCTTCCAGGCGCTCTGATCGGGCGGGTCGTAGGGCAGTTCGTTCTGGAAGAAGTACGTGCGGCCCCCGTTGCCGTTCCAGATGACCTGGGTCTTCTGGTAGTGCTCCACGAACAGGCCGTACGCGGTGACGTTCCGGCCGTTGACGACGAGCCCGGTGTCGGCGGTGTTGGTGTTCCAGCCGACCGTGCCGCCGTTGCCGTGGTCGGCGCGCCAGATCCAGGTGTGGTCGATGATCGTGTCGTCGGTGTTGACGACCAGTGACCGGGTGGCCTTGCCGACGGTCGCGCCGCCGATGCGGAAGAACACGTCGTTGAGGGTGACGGGGTTGGCGGCGTGGTTCGCCGACGCTCCGTCGGGCCCGATCCGCATCAGTGTCTGGGAGTTGGTCGTACCGGCGTCGACCAGGACACCCGCGATCTTGATGCCGTCGACGTCGGCCGTGGTGAGCGCGGTGATGCCGTTGTCCGGGATGAGCGTGGCGAGGCCCATGCCGAGGACGACGGTGTCCGGGCGGGTGACGTCGAGCGTCTGGTCGAGGTGGTAGACGCCCGGGGTGACGAGGAGGTTCTTGCCGGCGGCCAGGGCGGCGTTCATGTCGGCCGCACTCGCGCCGGGCCTGGCGATGTAGAAGTCGTCCAGCGGCAGCGAGGAGCCCGCCTGGGTCCTGCCGCTCCACGTGGTGGCGGAGGCGTTGGTCTGCGCGGCGGGCACGAACACCTTCCAGGCGCCCGCGTCGTCCACGTACAGGAAGGGCTTCTCGCGGTTGACCGGGGCGGAGGCGACGGTGGTGTAGGTCGGGAAGGACTGGGCGGGGGCGCCCTGGTCGCCGACGAAGACCATGTTCCAGTTGGAGCCGGACCAGGAGCCCATCCTGCTGTTCTTGGTCAGGAACTGCTGCTGGCTGCCCGACTGGATCTGCCCGTCGATCTTCGAGTCGGAGATGAAGCCGCCGCTGGACCAGCCGCCGTCGTCCAGCTTGAGGTTCCCGCGCACGTGCATGCGGCGGTACGGGGCCGCCTGCGAGACGGCCCAGCGGTCGCTGCCGCCGTTCGGGGTGACGGACAGGTTCTCCGCGGCGCGCCAGAAGTTCTGGGTGGCGTTGCCCTGGAACCAGTCGGCCTCGGCGTGGACGGCCCCGTTGATGTTCACCGCGTCCGGGGACAGGCCGAGGCCGGCGACCTGGGTGTAGAAGCCGACGTTGACGTCCGCGCTGTACGTGCCCGGCTTGAACAGCACCGCGTAGCGCTGGGAGCCGAACTGGTTGGACTGCTGCCGGCTGAAGATGCTGTTCAGCTTCGACTGGATGGACGAGGCGGACATCGACGGGTCGAAGACCACCGTGTTCGGGCCGAGGTCCGGGTTGTTCCCCGTGGGCGGGTCCGTGGGGTCGGTCGGGTCCACGGCGCCGGAGAAGCTCCACTTCTGGTTGCCGGTGCCCGCGCAGTCCCAGATCTGCAGCCGGGCGCCGTCCGCGTTGCTGTTGTCCTTGATGTCCAGGCACTTGTCCACGGCAGTGTTGACCAGGTCACCGGCGGAGGTCAGCCGCCACTTCTGGGTGGCGACGCTCCCGTAACAGGTCCACAGGTGCACGGCGGTGCCGTTGGCCGTGCCGTTCGCGGCCAGGTCCAGGCACTTGCCCTTCGCGGTCAGTGAGCCGTCGCTGTTCAGGGTCCAGCTCTGGTTCTGGCTGCCGGGGTAGCACGTCCACATCTGGGCGGGCGTTCCGTCGGCGGTCGAACCGTCGGTGACGTCGAGGCACTTGCCGTTGCCGGTGTTGGTCAGGGCACCGGGTGTGGCGGCTCCCGCCGTGCCGGTGCCGAGGGCGACGAGCGCCCCGGCGGCGACCAGCGAGGCGGACACCGTCATGGCCAGGGGTGCGGCCCGCCGTCTGCGGCGGTGGGGTGGTCTCGGCATGGGGGGCCTTCCTGTGGTGGGGGCGCCGGGTGGGGTCAGGTGCATGACAGGTGGCACGGTCCGGCTTATTTCAAGCCGTGAAGCTAGGCCCGCCGCCGACCACTCGTCAACCCCTGCGCACGGACCGGCACTTCACCTTCTGTAGGCAGTCGGGCCGCGCCCATGGAAACCCGCAGGAGGGCCGTACGCCTTCTGAAGGGGCAGGTCAGGTGTGATGACGTGCGGTGTTCGAGGGGTGCGCGATTTTCTGCCAGGAAAGTTTCCTGACAGATATCTTGACGGGGTGTCGTGTACACGCGCAGACTCCGGTCTGCTCAGCCGCTGCGCTCCGCCGCCCCTCTCTGGAGTCCCCCATGCGCGTCAGACACGGCACCGCACTCCTGCTCCGGCTCCTCGCCCTCGCCGCGCTCGTGCTCGGCCTGCAAACCGCCCCGGCGCACTCCGCCCCCGCCGCCGGAACGTTCCGGGTGCTGGCCTTCTACGACGGCACCTACGACGCGGCGCACATCAGCTTCGACCACGAGGCGAACGCCTGGTTCGCCCAGCAGGGCGCCGCCCACGGCTTCACGTACACCGCCACGACCGACTGGAACCGGCTCGTCGGCACCGAGCCGGCCGACTACCAGGTGGTCATGTTCCTGGACGACTACCCGCACACCGCCGCGCAGCGCTCCGCGTTCCAGTCGTACATGCGCGGCGGCGGCGGGTTCGTCGGCTTCCACGTGTCCGCGTTCACCACGGACGCCGGCGACTGGCCCTGGTACCACGACACCTTCCTCGGCACCGGCGGGTTCCGCTCCAACACCTGGGGCCCCACGCAGGAGACGCTGCGCGTGGACGACCCCGGGCACCCGGCGACGGCGGGGCTCCCGGCGACCATCACCTCGTCGGTCAGCGAGTGGTACAGCTGGCAGAACGACCTGCGGAAGAACCCCGCGATCGACGTCCTCGCGTCCATGGCGCCCTCGACGTTCCCCATTGGCACCGACCCCGACCAGACGTGGTACAGCGGGGACTACCCGATCGTGTGGTCGAACCGCGACTACCGGATGGTCTACAACAACTTCGGCCACAACGCGATGGACTACGCGACGGACACCGCCCTCTCCTCCACCTTCTCCGGCGACCGGCAGAACCGGCTGCTGCTCCAGGAGATCGCCTGGGCCGCCGGGCAGGACGGCGGCCCGGTCACCCCGCCCGACGACGGCCCCACCGGACGGATCACCGGCTACGGCGGCACGTGCGTCGACGTGGCGGGGGCGAGCTCCGCCGACGGCACGGCGGTGCAGCTCTACGACTGCAACGGCACCGACGCCCAGCGGTGGACGGCCGGCTCCGACGGCACGCTGAGGGCGCTCGGCAAGTGCCTGGACGTGGCCGCGGCCGGGACCGCGAACGGCACGGCGGTGCAGCTCTACGCGTGCAACGGCACCGGGGCGCAGGTCTGGCGGCACCGGAGCACCGGCGAGCTGGTGAACCCCGCGTCCGGGAAGTGCCTGGACGCGACCGGGCCCAGCTCGGCCAACGGCACCCGGCTCCAGCTCTGGACCTGCTACGGCAGCGCCAACCAGCTCTGGACCGGCCCGGCCTGACCGGGCGGGCCGGCCGGGGCGGGCCGGCCGGGTCGCCCCTCCGTCCGGGTGGCCCCGCCCCGCCGCATGGGCCAACGCCTCGTGTCGCGCGCGCGGAGCGGAGACCCGGGCCGCCCAGGATGCCGCCATGAAACCCATGCCCAAGCGCCTGGCCACGCTGCGCTCGCGCGCCCGCACCACGGGTGCGGCCTGTGCCGTCCTGGCAGCCGTCGTCCCCGCCTTCACGTTCGGCCTGGGCGCGACGCCGGCCGCCGCCGCCACCCTGCCCGGGGGTCTCGGGCCGTGTGTGCCGGGCGAGTGCCCGGACCCGTTCCCCGACGTCAACAACGGCGACATCGCCGGCCGGGACGACGCCGTCAACATCTTCGTGGGCGACGACTTCCTCGTCCGGGGGCGTGCGGCGGAGGCCGAGGGCCGGGTCGTCGTGCTCGACGACTTCGACCAGAACAAGGACCCGATCACCGGCGGCCTGTACAACCTCGGGATCGTCGGGGTGGGGTCGCGCGTCGCGCCGCCCGTCGACTCGGACTTCCTGGCCGCCGGCGGGGACGTGACCATCGCAGCCGGGCAGACCCTGGACACGACGGGCGGCCTCGTCAACGAGGTGGGCACCGTGCGCTACGCGGGCGCGCTGACCGGGACCGTCACCGGGAGGACCGTCCAGGACGACGACGCGACGGCCCCGTACGTGGGCCTCCGCGACGAGCTCACGGCGGCCAGCCGGTGCTACGCGCGGCCGGACGGCGAGCTCCGGACGCCGACCGGGACGGCGGTCAACGAGGGTTACCGGACGCTGTTCACCGGCGACGGGACGTCCGGCCTCCAGGTGTTCAACGTCGACTTCGACCTGGTCAACCCGAACTCCCCCAACGGGAGCCAGTCCATCGAGTTCACGGGCATCCCCGCCGGCGCGACGGTCCTGGTCAACGTGATCGGGGAGAACCGGGTCATCAACACCACCAGCGGGAGCGACACGCTGGGCCAGTACCGCGAGCGGCTGCTGTGGAACCTGCCCGACGCCACCACGGCGTCCTTCATCGGGTCCGGGCAGTTCCAGGGCAGCGTCCTGGTGGGCGAGCAGGCGTCCATGAGCACCGTGACCCTGCCCGGTATGAACGGCAGGTTCTTCACCACCGGTTCGCTCACCCACACCAGCGAGAACGCCGGGGTGGAGTTCCACGCCTACCCCTTCGACGGCGACCTCCCGGACTGCGGTGGTCCGCAGCCGGTGACGGGCGCGGTGAGCGTGCTGAAGACCGACGCCGAGACGGGTGACCCGCTGGCCGGGGCCGACTTCGAGCTGTGGCGCGAGACCAACGACGTGCCCGGCCTCCAGACCGACGGTGCCGACCCCGACACCCACGTCTCCGACTGCACCACCCCGGCGGACGGCGTCTGCTCCGACACCACGACCGTGGGTACGTACTACTGGCGCGAGACCGGAGCTCCGGACGGCTACGAGCTGCCCGACCCGAACGTCTTCGGGCCGCTGGTCCTGACCGAGGACAACGCGGACCAGGGCGTCCAGACCGAGGCCGTCAACAGCCGCACGCCCGTACCGCCCGTGACCGGTGAGGTCCGCGTCCGCAAGACCGACGCCGAGACCGGCGCCCCGCTCGCCGGGGCCGACTTCGAGCTGTGGCGCGAGACCAACAACACCCCGGGCCTCCAGACGATCGGCATCAACCCCGACACCCACGTCTCCGACTGCACCACCCCCGCCAACGGCATCTGCACCACGACCACGATCCCCGGCACCTACTACTGGCGCGAGACCGAGGCCCCCGACGGCTACGACCTCCCCGACCCCGACGTCTTCGGACCCCTCACCCTCACCGAGGACAACGCCGAGGACGGCGTCCAGACCGAAGCCGTCAACAGCCGGACACCCGTGCCGCCCGTGACGGGTTCGCTGACGCTGGACAAGACGGACGCGAAGAACGGGGAGCCGCTGCCGGGGGCCGTCTTCGAGCTGTGGCGTGAGAGCAACGACGTGCCCGGGCTCCAGGCGGACGGGGCGGACCCCGACACCCTCGCGGACGCGGGCTGCTCGACCGACCAGGACGGGCAGTGCACCTTCGACGACCTGCCGCTGGGTGAGTACTACCTGCGCGAGATCGCCGTCCCGGAGGGCTACGTGCTGCCGGCGAACCCCGTCTCCGGGCCGTTCGAGGTGACGGAGGAGAACAGCGAGGAGGGCGTCACCGTGGAGCTGGCCAACGACCGCGGTGAGCCGTGCAAGGGCAAGGACTGCAAGGACGACACGCACAAGGCCGCTCGCGGCTGACGCGGTCACCCGCCCGGCCGCCCACGCGTGGGCGGCCGGGCGTTCGTGCTGATTGGCTCGGCACCACACCGCTCCCTTTGATCCCGCAGGAGGTCCGGCCGTGTCCCGTCCCCACCGCCTCACCGGTGCCGCCGTCGCCACGGCGGCGCTGGCGCTGCTCTGCACCGCGGCCCCCTCGGCCGCCTCCCCCGGCCGCGACGCCGCGTGCACCGCGCCGGCCGGGCCGTACCAGCGGCAGCTGGAGCAGCACCTCGGGCGGCCCGTGGACGGGCGTCAGTCCGACGCCGACTGCCGGGCCATCCGGTCCTTCCAGACCGAGCGGGGCCGCCCGCACCCGGACGGGTTCGCCGACCTCGGAACGTACCGCGCGATGCTCGTGGTCGAGGCCGCGCCGGACCCGAACGCCGCCGGGAACTGCCCCGTCGAGAGCGGCCGGGTGACCTGCGTCGACATGGACCGCCAGCTGCTGTGGGTGCAGAAGGGGACCAAGGTCGTGTTCGGGCCCGTGCCCATCCGGACGGGCCGCGACGCGCAGGAGACGCGGCCGGGCCGCCACACCATCTACTGGCGCGACCGCGACCACGTCTCCGACCTCTACGACGACGCCCCCATGCCGTACTCGCAGTTCTTCGACGGCGGTCAGGCACTGCACGGGCACCCGGGCGATCTGTACGACGGCGGCGGGTCGGCGGGCTGCGTCAACCTGACGGTGGACGACGCCGCGAAGCTGTGGGATCTGCTCGCGCTCGACGACGTCGTATACGTCTGGGGCGTGAAGCCCGGCACCGCCGGCTGACGGCCTACTCCTCGCCCTCCAGGTTTCCTTCCGTCTCCAGGAACACCTGGCGCAGCGCTTCGAGCACGGCCGGATCGGGCTTGGCCCACATGCCGCGCGACTCCGCCTCCAGGAGACGTTCCGCGATGCCGTGCAGCGCCCACGGGTTGGCCTGTTCGAAGAAGGCGCGGTTGGCCGGGTCCAGGACGTAGGTCTCGGTCAGCTTGTCGTACATCCAGTCCGCGACCACGCCCGTCGTGGCGTCGTAGCCGAAGAGGTAGTCGACGGTCGCGGCCAGCTCGAAGGCGCCCTTGTAGCCGTGGCGACGCATCGCCTCGATCCACTTCGGGTTGACGACGCGGGCGCGGAAGACGCGGGAGGTCTCCTCGGTCAGCGTGCGCGTGCGGACCGTCTCGGGGCGGGTCGAGTCCCCGATGTACGCCTCCGGGGCGGTCCCCTTCAGGGCGCGGACGGTGGCGACCATTCCCCCGTGGTACTGGAAGTAGTCGTCCGAGTCCGCGATGTCGTGCTCGCGGGTGTCGGTGTTCTTCGCGGCGACCGCGATGCGCTTGTACGCGGTCTCCATCTCCTCCCGGGCCGGGCAGCCGTCCAGGTCGCGGCCGTAGGCGTAGCCGCCCCAGGTCGTGTAGACCTCGGCGAGGTCGGCGTCGGTGCGCCAGTCGCGGGAGTCGATGAGCTGGAGCAGCCCGGCGCCGTACGTGCCGGGGCGCGAGCCGAAGATACGGGTGGTGGCCCGGCGCTCGTCCCCGTGCTCGGCCAGGTCGGCCTGGCTGTGCGCCCGTACGTGGTTGAGCTCGGCGGGTTCGTCCAGCGAGGCGGCCAGGCGCACGGCGTCGTCCAGGAGGCCGATGGTGTGCGGGAACGCGTCGCGGAAGAAGCCGCTGATGCGGAGGGTGACGTCGATGCGGGGGCGGCCGAGCTCCTCGGCGGGGATCGGTTCGAGGCCGGTGACGCGGCGTGAGGCATCGTCCCAGACCGGGCGGATGCCGAGCAGGGCGAACGCCTCGGCGACGTCGTCGCCGGCGGTGCGCATGGCGCTCGTGCCCCAGAGGGAGAGGCCGACGGATTCGGGCCAGTCGCCGTTGTCCGTGCGGTAGCGCTCCAGGAGCGAGTCGGCGAGGGCCTGGCCGGTCTCCCAGGCGAGGCGGGAGGGAACGGCCTTGGGGTCGACGGAGTAGAAGTTCCGGCCGGTGGGGAGCACGTTGACGAGTCCCCGCAGGGGCGAGCCGGAGGGGCCCGCGGGGACGAAGCGCCCGTTGAGGGCGTGAACGCAGTGGTCCAGTTCGTCGGTGGTCCTGGCCAGGCGGGGGGCGACCTCTTCGGCGGCGAAGTCGAGGATCGCGGCGACGGAATCGAGCCCCTGCGGCGATTGCGCAGCGGGGTCCGGGGCGTGGCCCCGTGCCGACGAACCGGGAGCGGACTGGGCGACCGCAGCCACGGCCGAGGGCTCCCAGCCCGCGTCCTCCATCGCCTGGACCAGGGCGCGGGCCCGCTCCTCCACCGCGTCCGCGTCCGTGCGGGTCGCCGCCGACTCGTCCAGGCCCAGCGCCTCGCGCAGCCCCGGCAGGGACGTCGTGCCGCCCCAGATCTGGCGGGCGCGGAGGATGGCCAGGATCAGGTTGACCCGGGCGGCCCCCGTCGGCGCGGCGCCCAGGACGTGGAGGCCGTCGCGGATCTGGACGTCCTTGATCTCGCAGAGCCAGCCGTCGAGATGCATGATGAAGTCGTCGAAGCCCTCGTCCTCGGGGCGGTCCTCGACCCCCAGGTCGTGGTCGAGCTTCGCGGCCTGGATCAGGGTCCAGATCTGGGCGCGGACGGCCGGCAGCTTGGCCGGGTCCATGGCGGCGATCTGGGCGTGCTCGTCCAGGAGCTGTTCGAGGCGGGCGATGTCCCCGTAGCTGTCGGCCCGGGCCATCGGCGGCACCAGGTGGTCCACGAGCGTGGCGTGCGCCCGGCGCTTGGCCTGGGTGCCCTCGCCCGGGTCGTTGACAAGGAACGGGTAGATCAGCGGGAGGTCGCCGAGCGCCGCGTCGGGGCCGCAGGTGGCGGACAGGCCCGCGTTCTTGCCGGGCAGCCATTCCAGGTTGCCGTGCTTGCCGAGGTGGATCATCGCGTCGGCGCCGAAGCCGTTGTCGTCGGCGCGGGCGGCGATCCATCGGTAGGCGGCCAGATAGTGGTGCGAGGGCGGCAGGTCCGGGTCGTGGTAGATCGCGATCGGGTTCTCGCCGAAGCCGCGCGGCGGCTGGATGAGGATGAGCAGGTTGCCCCGGCGCAGGGCCGCGAGCACGATGTCGCCCTCCGGGTTGCGCGAGCGGTCCACGAACATCTCGCCGGGCGGCGGCCCCCAGTGCTCCTCGACGGCCTCGCGGAGTTCGGCGGGGAGGGTGGCGTACCAGCGGCGGTAGTCGGCGGCCGGGATGCGGACCGGGTTGCGGGCGAGCTGTTCCTCGGTGAGCCAGGCCTGGTCGTGGCCACCCGCCTCGATGAGGGCGTAGATCAGCTCGTCGCCGTCGCCGGAGGCGAGGCCGGGGACCTCGTCCGTACCGAAGTCGTAGCCCTCCTCGCGCAGTCGGCGCAGCAGGGCGACCGCGCTGGCCGGGGTGTCGAGCCCGACGGCGTTGCCGATCCGGGAGTGCTTGGTCGGGTACGCGGACAGCACGAGCGCGACGCGCTTCTCGGCGTTCGGGATGTGGCGCAGCCGGGCGTGCCGTACGGCGATGCCGGCCACCCGGGCGGCGCGCTCGTCGTCGGCGACGTAGGCGGGCAGGCCGTCCTCGTCGATCTCCTTGAAGGAGAACGGGACGGTGATCAGCCGGCCGTCGAACTCGGGCACGGCGATCTGGCTCGCGGCGTCCAGCGGGGACACGCCCTCGTCGTTGTCCTCCCAGTCGGTGCGGGAGCCGGTGAGGCAGAGCGCCTGGAGGATCGGCACGTCGAGCGCGGTGAGCGCGCCCGCGTCCCAGGATTCGTCGTCGCCGCCGGCCGACGCCTCGGCGGGCCGGGTGCCGCCGGCCGCGAGGACCGTGGTGACGATCGCGTCGGCGCCGCGCAGGGTCTCGACGAGTCCGGGTTCGGGGGTGCGCAGCGAGGCGACGTACAGCGGCAGGGCCTTAGCGCCTTCGGCCTCGACGGCCCGGCACAGGGTCTCGATGAACGCGGTGTTCCCGCTCATGTGGTGGGCGCGGTAGTAGAGCACGGCCACCGTGGGGGCGCCGTCCCCGGCCGCCCGGGGGGTGCGCTCCAGCGGGCCCCAGGAGGGTGCGGCGGCGGGCGGTTCGAAGCCGTGGCCGGTGAGCAGGACGGTGTCGGAGAGGAAGCGGGCGAGCTGGTCCAGGTTGGCCGGGCCGCCGTGCGCGAGGTAGGCGTGGGCCTCGGCGGCGATCCCGATGGGCACGGTGGAGGCGGCCATCAGCTGGGCGTCGGGGGCCTGTTCACCGGTGAGGACGACGACGGGGCGGCCGGTGGCCAGGAGCTGGTCGAGGCCGTCCTGCCAGGCGCGGACCCCGCCGAGGAGGCGTACGACGACGAGGTCGGTGCCGTCCAGGAGGGCGGGGAGGTCCTGGAGCGGGAGGCGGGAGGGGTTCGCGTACCGGTAGCGGACGGGCCCGTCGGAGGCGCGGGCGCTCAGCAGGTCGGTGTCGGACGTCGACAGGAGCAGGATCATGCGGCGTCTGGCCTTCCTCGGGGTGTCCACGCCCCGGGCAGTGTCGAGATCCCCTGCTCGGACCTGCCGAACCTGCGGGGAAGGGAGTTCCTGACTCGCCCGGCCTGGTGGGGCCGGGCTCACAGTGGCGGGACCGCGCCGGAATCGCACCGGGCTTCCTCCCCTGTCGCCGTCTGTGGCGACGACGGACCCGGAGGTCCGCCGGGGTCCGTCCGCGAAGACGGGCCCCGCAGGCATAGTACGGGCCGGGCTGCCCGACGGGTCATACGGATCGGAAGACGGGTCATACGGATCGGATGAGATGGTCGGTATGCTCGCCGCCATGCCTCCCCCAGCCCCCCCTTTCGCCCAGCCCGACGACGCCCGTTTCCGGTCGCGCGGCGACGCCTGCCCCGGTGCGCTGCGCCTGCACCGGGCGGACGACGGGGCGTTGGCGAGGGTCCGGGTGCCCGGTGGTGTGCTCGCCGTGGAGCAGGCGGACGGGCTGCGGGAGTTGGCCGGCGAGCTGGGCGATGGTGAGCTGTATCTCACTTCGCGCGGCAATGTGCAGTTGCGCGGGCTGGGTGCGGGGTGCGGGGGCGAACTGGCCTCCCGGATGTACGAAATGGGACTTTTGCCCTCCGAGCGGCATGAGCGGGTCCGCAACGTGGTGACCTCTCCGCTGGCCGGGCTCGACGGGCACGGCGCGCGTGATGTCCGCCCGTGGCTGACCGCGCTGGACGCGCTGGTGTGCGCGAGCGAGGAGGCGGCCGGCCTGTCGGGCCGGTTCCTGTTCGCGCTGGACGACGGGCGCGGCGACGTGGACGCGCTGGGCGCGGATGTGACGCTGCGGGCGCGGGCGGACGGGGACGCGGAGCTGCGCGTCGGGGCGCTGGAGTCGGTGGCCCGGATTCCGGGCGGCGAGGCGCCGCGCGCCGCGTTGCTGGCGGCGACGGTGTTCCTGTCCATGGCGAAGGCTTCCGGTGCGTGGCGGGTCGCCGACCTGCCCGGGGGTGCCGGGCCGTTGTTCGACGAGGTGGTGCGGAGGCTGGATGCGGCCGGGCTGCCCGTCGCCCGCGCGACCGCGCCGGTACCGGTCGGGGCTCCCCCGGTGCTCGGGGTGGTGGCGAGCCCGGGGGGCACGGACGCGCTGTCGGTCGGGCTGCCCCTCGGCCGGGCGGACGCGGCGCGGTGGAGTGCGCTGACGGATCTCGCCCGGGACCACGGCGCCGGCGAACTGCGGCTCACCCCGTGGCGCGGAGTCGTCGTGCCCGGGGTCCGGCGGACGCGGGCGGCCGGAGCGCTCGACGCGTTGGAGGCCGTGGGCCTGGTCACCGGGCCCGGCTCGCCGTGGTCCGGGGTGAACGCGTGCATCGGCCGGCCGGGGTGCGCGAAGTCCCGGGCCGATGTGCGGGGTGACGCCGCGTCAGCGCTGCCCACCGGGGGGCCCGACCGTGCCCTGCCCGTCCACTGGTCCGGGTGCGAGCGCCGGTGCGGGCACCCGCGCGGTGCGTGGGTCGACGTCGTCGCCGGCCCGGACGGCGGCTACCGGGTGTCCGTCGTCCGGGACGGCGAGCACGGCGCCCCGGTGCGCGTCGCCGACGGCCCCGCCGCGCTGGCCGACGCCGTGGCGGCGGCCCGTACCCCGCACACCTGATCGCCTCCCCGCACTTTCCCTGTCCGACCCCCCCGCCCTGAGAAGAGAGCGACACCACTGTGTACGAGTACGAGAAGGACGGACCGGCCATCTATCGCCAGTCCTTCGCCACCATCCGGGCGGAGGCGGACCTCGCCGGGCTGCCCGCGGACGTGAGCCAGGTCGCCGTCCGGATGATCCACGCCTGCGGGATGGTCGACCTCGTACGCGACCTCGGCTACACGCCCGACGCGGTCGCCCGGGCCCGCGCGGCGCTGCGGGCCGGCGCGCCCATCCTGTGCGACGTGGCCATGGTCGCCAGCGGGGTCACCCGCAAGCGGCTGCCCGCGGACAACGAGGTGGTGTGCACCCTGTCCGACCCGGCGGTGCCCGGGCTCGCGGCGGAGCTGGGCACGACCCGCTCGGCCGCCGCCCTGGAGCTGTGGCGGGACCGCCTCGACGGGGCGGTCGTGGCCGTCGGGAACGCGCCGACCGCCCTGTTCCGGCTGCTCGAAATGATCGAGGAGGGGGCCCCGCGCCCCGCCGCGGTCATCGGGGTGCCGGTCGGGTTCGTCGGCGCCGCCGAGTCCAAGGACGCCCTGGCCGCCCACCCGTCGGATCTTGACCACCTGATCGTGCGCGGCCGGCGCGGCGGGAGCGCCATCGCCGCCGCCGCGCTCAACGCCATCGCCAGCGAGGAAGAGTGACCGTGAGCGAGCAGCAGACGGGACGGCCGGACGTGCGGCGGACGGGACGGCTCTACGGGGTCGGGCTCGGCCCCGGCGACCCCGCCCTGATGACCCTGCGCGCGGTGGAGGTCATCGCCGAGGCGGACGTCGTGGCCTACCACAGCGCCCGGCACGGGCGGTCCATCGCCCGGTCCATCGCGGCGAAGCACCTGCGCGCCGACCACATCGAGGAGGCCCTGGTCTACCCCGTCACCACGGAGACCACGGACCACCCGGGCGGTTACCGGGGCGCGCTGGAGGACTTCTACACCGAGGCGGCGGCCCGGCTCGCGGTGCACCTGGACGCGGGGCGCACGGTCGCCGTGCTCGCCGAGGGCGACCCGATGTTCTACGGCTCGTACATGCACATGCACAAGCGGCTGGCGGACCGCTACCCGACCGAGGTGATCCCCGGGGTGACCTCGGTCAGCGCCGCCGCCGCGCGGCTCGGCACCCCGCTCGCGGAGGGCGAGGAGGTCCTGACGATCCTGCCCGGCACCCTGCCGGAGGAGGAGCTGACCGCCCGGCTGGCCGCGACCGACGCGGCGGTGGTGATGAAGCTGGGCCGCACCTTCCCCGCGGTGCGCCGGGCGTTCGAGGCGTCGGGCCGGCTGCCCGAGGCCCGCTATGTGGAGCGCGCCACGATGGCCGGTGAGCGGCTGGGCGAGCTCGCGGACACCGACGCCGGTTCGGTGCCGTACTTCGCGGTCGCCGTGCTGCCGAGCCGGATCGACGCCCGCCCCGAACGCGCCCCGGGCGACGGCGAGGTGGCCGTCGTCGGCACGGGTCCGGCCGGTCCGCTGTGGCTGACGCCCGAGACGCGCGGCGCGCTGGCCGCCGCCGACGACCTGGTCGGCTACACGACGTACCTGGACCGGGTGCCGGTCCGGCCGGGGCAGGTCCGGCACGGCTCGGACAACAGGGTGGAGTCGGAGCGGGCGGAGTTCGCGCTCGACCTGGCCCGGCGCGGGCGGCGGGTCGCCGTGGTGTCCGGCGGCGACCCGGGGGTCTTCGCCATGGCGACGGCGGTGCTGGAGGCGGCGTCGCAGGAGGAGTACGCGGACGTGCCGGTGCGGGTGCTGCCCGGGGTGACGGCGGCCAACGCGGCGGCGGCCCGGGCGGGTGCGCCGCTGGGCCACGACTACGCGACGATCTCGCTGTCGGACCGGCTCAAGCCGTGGGAGGTCATCGCGCGCCGGCTGGCCGCAGCCGCCTCGGCGGACCTGGTGCTCGCGCTGTACAACCCCGGTTCGCGGAGCCGGACCTGGCAGGTCGGCAAGGCGCGGGACCTGCTCCTCGAACACCGCTCGCCGGACACGCCCGTGGTCCTCGGCAGGGACGTCGGCGGGCCGGGCGAGAGCGTGCGGACCGTGCGCCTGGGCGACCTCGATCCGGCCGAGGTGGACATGCGCACGATCCTGATCGTCGGGTCGTCGCAGACCCGCTGGGGGCGGCGGGGCGACGGCACGCAGATCGTGTGGACGCCGCGCCGCTACCCGGAGGACTGATCCGTCAGCCGGTTCAGCCAGGTCAGCGCCTCTTCCGGGCTGCCGGCCACCGCACCCCCCTCGGGGACCGGTGGCCGGCGGACGACGACCACCGGGATGCCGGCCTCGCGGGCGGCGGTCAGCTTGGGGGCGGTCGCGGCGCCGCCGCTGTCCTTGGTGACGAGGACGTCGATCCGGTGGCGGCGGATCAGCTCGCGCTCGCCCTCCAGGGTGAAGGGGCCCCGGTCGAGCAGGGTCTCCATCCGGGCCGGGTACGGCGGTTCCGGGGCGTCCACGGACCGCATCAGGAACCACAGCTCGTCCAGGCCCGCGAAGGCGGCGAGGCCCATGCGGCCCGTGGTGAGGAACACCCGCCGCCCCAGCGCGGGCAGCGCCCCGGCCGCCTCGGCCAGGGAGCCGACCGGGTGCCAGTCGTCACCGGCACCGGGCACCCAGCCGGGCCGGCGCAGCATGAGCAGGGGAACATGGGCGGCGGCGGCCGCGACAGCCGCGTTGAAGGTGATCGTCCCGGCGAAAGGATGGGTGGCGTCGATGAGTGCGTGCACCCGGTGCGCGCGGAGCCAGTCCGCGAGTCCGTCGGCTCCGCCGAAGCCCCCGACCCGGACCTCCCCGGGCGGCAGCTTCGGCCGGGTGACCCGGCCCGCGAGGGAGCTGGTGACCCGGCTTCCGGCGGGCAGCTCGGCCACCAGGAGCTCGGCGAGCCGACGGGCCTCCGTCGTCCCGCCCAGAATCAGTACGTGCACGGGGACCATCCATGAGTGAGGCGAAAGGCGGGCGCGGCGCCCAACTCAAGCACACCGGTCTGCGGCCCGGCTGGACAACCGGTGCCTGCGCGACCGCCGCCACGACGGCCGCGTACACGGCGCTTCTGAGCGGGGACTTCCCGGACCCGGTGACCATCACCCTGCCCAAGGGCGAGACCCCGGCGTTCGCGCTGGCCGTGGAGGAGCTGGCCGACGGGCGGGCGACGGCGGGCGTGGTGAAGGACGCGGGCGACGACCCCGACGTGACGCACGGGGCCCTGGTGCGGGTGACCGTGCGGGCGCTGCCGCCGGGCTCGGGCGTGGTGTTCCGGGCCGGGCCCGGTGTGGGCACGGTGACGCTGCCGGGGCTGCCGCTGGACGTCGGCGAACCGGCGGTCAACCCGGTGCCGCGCCGGATGATCCGGGACCACGTCGCCGAGGTCGCGGCGGCGCACGGCGGGTCCGGGGACGTCGAGGTGACGATCGGCGTGGACGACGGCGAGGAGATCGCCCGCTCCACCTGGAACCCGCGCCTGGGCATCCTGGGCGGGCTGTCGATCCTCGGCACGACCGGGATCGTGGTGCCGTACTCCTGTTCGGCGTGGATCGACTCGATCCGCCGGGGCGTGGACGTGGCGCTCGCGGCCGGGCACACCCATGTCGCCGGGTGCACGGGCTCGACCTCGGAGAAGACGGTGGTCGCCGAGTACGGGCTGCCGGAGATCGCGCTGCTGGACATGGGCGACTTCGCGGGCGCGGTGCTGAAGTACGTACGCCGCCACCCGGTGGACCGGCTCACGATCTGCGGCGGGTTCGCCAAGCTGTCGAAGCTCGCCGCCGGCCATCTGGACCTCCACTCGGGGCGCTCCCAGGTCGACAAGGCGCACCTGGCGGAGCTGGCCCGGCGCGGCGGTGCCGACGAGGCCCTGGCCGCCGGCATCGCCGTGGCCAACACCGGTCTCGCCGCGCTCCAGCTGTGCCAGGCGCGCGGGGTGCCGCTGGGCGATCTGGTGGCCGTGGCCGCGCGGGACGAGGCGCTGTCGGTGCTGCGGGGCGCGCCGGTGGCGGTGGACGTGATCTGCGTCGACCGGGCGGGGAACGTGGTGGGGCGCAGCCCCGTCCGGTGACCCGCCCGGCCGGAAGATCAGCAGCTGTGGCGGTCGCGGGCGGGCGAGTAGAGGTGGCTGTCGTGGAACTGCTCGGCGCCCAGGGTGCGGCCGACCATGATCACGGCGGTGCGGAGGACGCCCGCGTCCTTCACCTGTGCGGCGATGTCGTCCAGGGTGCCGCGCAGGACGAGTTCGTCGGGGCGTGAGGCCATCGCGACGACGGCGGCCGGGCAGTCGGCGCCGTAGTGCGGCAGCAGCTCCTCGACGACGCGGTCCACGTAGCGGGCCGCGAGGTGCAGGACGATCAGTGCGCCGCTGCGGCCGAGCGTCGCCAGGTCCTCGCCCTCGGGCATGGCGGTGGCCCGCTGGGCGATCCGGGTCAGGATGACGGTCTGGCCGACGGTCGGCACGGTCAGCTCCCGCTTGAGGGCCGCCGCCGCGGCGGCGAACGCGGGCACGCCCGGGACGACCTCGTACGGCACGCCCGCCTCGTCCAGGCGCCGCATCTGCTCGTTGACCGCGCTGAACACCGAGGGGTCGCCGGAGTGCAGCCGCGCCACGTCGTGGCCGGCCCGGTGCGCGGCGACGAGTTCGGCGGTGATGGCGTCGATGTCGAGCTGCGCGGTGTCCACCAGGCGGGCGTCGTCCGGGCACTCGGCCAGGAGCTCGCGGGGCACCAGGCTGCCCGCGTACAGGCACACCCGGCAGGCGGCGAGCGTGCGCGCGCCGCGCACCGTGATCAGGTCGGCGGCGCCGGGGCCCGCGCCGATGAAGTACACGGTCATCTGTCGTCTCCTGAGGGTTGTGCGGGGGCCGTTGCGGTGTCCGTGGGCTTGCGTACGGACCACTGGGTGACGGGCATCGCCTGGCGCCAGCCGGTGAACGTGCCGACGGGCACGGCGTGCGCGACGGCGAGGCGGACCAGCTCGCCGCCGTGCGCCTTGTGCCGGGCCGCGAGCAGCGCCTCGGACTCCAGGGTGACCGTGTTGGCGACCAGCCGGCCGCCGGGCGGGAGGGCGGCGAGGCAGGTGTCGAGGAGGCCGGGTGCGGTGAGGCCGCCGCCGATGAACACGGCGTCCGGGGCGGGGAGTCGGTCCAGGCAGTCGGGCGCGCGGCCGGTGACGATCCGGAGGCCGGGCACGCCGAGCCGGTCGGCGTTGGCCGCGATGCGCACCGCGCGGACGGGGTCGCGTTCGACGGTGACCGCCCGGCAGGAGGGGTGGACGCGCATCCACTCGATCGCGATGGACCCGGAGCCGCCGCCGATGTCCCAGAGGAGTTCGCCGGGGGCGGGGGCGAGCACGCCGAGGGTGGCGGCCCGGACGTGGCGCTTGGTCAGCTGTCCGTCGTGCGCGTACGCCTCGTCGGGCAGGCCCGGTACGGCGCCGAGGCGCGGCGTCCCCGGGGCGGTCCGGCACTCGACGGCGACGACGTTGAGCGGGTCCCCGGCGGGGTGGTCCCAGGTGTCCGCCGTGCCCTCGGCGCACGCCTCGTCCTCGCCGCCGAGCTGTTCCAGGACCCGCATGCGGCTGGGCCCGAAGCCGTGGTCGCGCAGCAGTGCGGCGACGGTGCCCGGGGTGGTGGCGTCGGCGCTGAGGACGAGCAGCCGGCGCCCTTCGTGCAGGGCGGCGGCCAGCCGGGCGGCGGGGCGGCCGACGAGGGTGACGACCTCGGTGTCCTCCAGCGGCCAGCCGATGCGGGCGCAGGCGTAGGAGACGGACGAGGGGTGCGGCAGGACGTGCAGCCGTTCAGCGCCCAGGACTTCGGTGAGGGCCCGGCCGATTCCGTAGAACATGGGGTCGCCGCTGGCGAGGACGGCGATGCGGCGGTCCGCGTGCGCGGCGAGCAGGCCGGGGACGGCGGGGCGCAGGGGCGAGGGCCAGGGCACGCGGGTGCCCGCGCACTCCGGTGGCAGGAGGCCCAGTTGCCGGTCGGCGCCGATGAGGACCTGGGCGTCCGTCAGTGCCGCGCGCGCCGGTCCGGTGAGTCCGGCCCATCCGTCGGCGCCGATCCCGACCACGGTGACTGCGGGCGGGCGGGGGTGCTCGGGGGTCACGGACGGTACCTCGGGTCTCGGGGGCTGGCGCACCCGCACTCTACTGGCCGGTCACGGGCGGCCCGCAGGGTGCCTGGGAGCTTCCTCCAGAGGATGCCGCACCTGCCATGTGTTTTCCCATGGAAGGCTGTAAATGCGATGTGATCACCCATACTCTTTGGCACATGCTGTTCTCCATGACTCCTGCCTCCCCCCAGCGGCGCGCCGCTGCGGCCCTCGTCGTCGTGGGCCTGCTCACGCCCCTCACCGCGTGCGGCGGCGACACCGACGACACGAGCACCGGCCTCACCGTCCTCGCCGCGTCCTCGCTCACCGATGTGTTCAAGGAGGCGGGCGCGGCGTACGAGAAGGAGCACCCGGGCACGAAGGTGACGTTCTCCTTCGCCGGATCGCAGGAGCTGGCCGCGCAGGTCGAGCAGGGCGCCCCCGCCGACGTGCTGGTCACGGCCGACACGAAGACGATGGACGGCCTGAGGTCGGACACCGGCACGCCCACGGTCATCGCGAGGAACCGTCTCGTCATCGCGACCGGCAAGGGCAACCCGGAGAAGATCGAGAGCCTCGGGGACCTCGCGGACACCCGGCTGAAGGTGGTCCTCGCCGCGCCCGAGGTGCCGGTGGGCCGGTACAGCGAGCAGATCCTGGACGCGCAGAAGATCACCGTGAAGCCGGTGTCGCAGGAGCCCAACGTGCGCGCGGTGCTCAGCAAGGTAGAACTGGGCGAGGCGGACGCCGGGCTGGTCTACAAAACCGACGTCTCCGCCGCCGCGGGCAAGGTCGGCTCGGTCGACATCCCGGACGAGCAGAACGCCGTCGCCTCGTACCCGGCGGCGACCCTGAAGGCCGGCGAGCACGGCGCGGCGGCCGAGGCGTTCGTCACGTGGCTGTCCTCGCCCGAGGCACGCACGATCCTGACCGGTGCGGGCTTCCAGCAGCCGTAGCGGGGACGAGGAGCACCGATGAACCGACCCCGCGGCCGCGCGCCGCTCCTGCTGGCCCTCCCCGCGCTCCTGGCCGTGGCGTTCCTGCTGCTGCCGCTGGCCGGCATCCTGGCCCGGACCTCATGGGGCGAGCTGGGCACCCACCTCACCGGCGAGGGCACCACCCGGGCGCTGACGCTGTCGCTGGTCGTCTCCGGCTGGGCACTGGCCCTCTCCCTCGTCCTGGGGGTGCCGCTGGCGTGGCTGCTGGCCCGGGTCGACTTCCCCGGCAAGGTCTTCGTCCGCTCACTGGTGCTGCTGCCGATGGTGCTGCCGCCGACGGTCGGCGGGGTCGCCCTGCTCCTCGGCTTCGGCCGCCGGGGGCTGCTGGGGCCGTGGCTGGAGGACTGGTTCGGGATCACGCTGCCGTTCCACACCTCCGGCGCGGTGCTCGCGGCGACCTTCGTCGCCATGCCGTTCCTGGTCATCAGCCTGGAGGGCGCGCTCGGCGGGCTGCGCCCCCGCTACGAGGAGACCGCGGCCTCCCTGGGGGCTTCGCCGCTACGGGTGTTCTTCACGGTCACCCTGCCGATGGTGGCCCCCGGCCTTGCCGCCGGAGCGGCGCTCACCTGGGCGCGGGCGCTCGGCGAGTTCGGGGCGACCATCACCTTCGCGGGCAACCTCCCCGGCACCACGCAGACCCTGCCCCTCCAGGTGTACCTGCTGCTCCAGGACAGCCCGGAGGCCGCGACCTCGGTGTCCCTGCTGCTGCTCGTCATCGCCATGGCGGTGCTGCTCGCGCTGCGGGGGCGGTGGACGGGGAGGCCGCCGGAGCGGACGCGGCGGGAGGCCGGGGACGACGACGCCGTGCCGGTACCCGGGCAGCCCCTCCCGGAGCCGTCCGGTTCGGAGCCCTGTCCCCTCCACGCCGAGGTCACCGGCTTCGACACGCTCACGCTCGACGCGGAGGCCGGGACCACCATCGCCGTCGTCGGCCCCAACGGCGCCGGCAAGACGACCCTGCTGCGCGCCCTGCTCGGCCTCACCCCGCGCGCCCGTGCCCGTCTCCTCCTGGGCGGCACCGACGTCTCCGCCCTGCCCGCCCACCGCCGGGGCGTCGCCTGGGTCCCGCAGGACGGCGCCCTGTTCCCGCACCTGAGCATCCTCGCCAACACCGCTTACGGGCTGCGCGCACGGGGCGTACCGCGCGCCGAGGCCCGCCGCGCCGCGCGGGAGTGGCTGGACCGGCTCGGGGTCGGGCACCTGGCCGCACGCCGCCCCGCCCAGGTGTCCGGCGGCCAGGCACAGCGCGTCGCACTGGCCCGCGCGCTGGCCGCCCGCCCGCGCCTGCTGCTGCTGGACGAACCGCTCGCCGCGCTCGACCAGACGACCCGGTCCCAGGTCCGGCACACCCTGCGCCGCCATCTCGACGGGTTCGGCGGCGTCTGCCTCATCGTGACGCACGACCCCGTGGAGGCCGTCGCGCTCGCCGACCGGGTCCTCGTCCTGGAGGACGGCCGTGCGCTCCAGGACGCCCCGCCCGCCGAGGTGAGCCGGCACCCGCGCTCGCCCTGGGTCGCCCGGATGCTGGGCCGCAACGCCTGGCCCGGCACCGCCACCGCCGACGGCCTGGCGCCCTCGGGCGGCGGTCACCTCGTCGCGGCCGACCCGCTGCCCGCCGGAGCGCCCGCGCTCGCCGTCATCGCGCCCGAGGCCGTCTCCGTACACCGGGAGAAGCCGGGCGGGAGCCCGCGCAACGTGTGGCCGGGGACGGTGCGCGAGATCACGGCGGGCGGGAGCCGGCTCCGGGTGCTGGTGGGCTCGGAGCACGCGCCGGACCTGGTCGCCGAGATCACCCCGCAGGCCGCCGCCGAGCTGTCCCTGGCGGACGGGGTGGCGGTGTGGACCAGCGTGAAGGCGACCGAAGTGACCCTCGTGGCGCTGTGAGCGGGGCTCAGTAGACGTCCCGGACGTACCGCTTGTCGGCGGCGAGCTGCTTCACGTACAGGGCGGCGGCCTCCGGGTCGAGCCCGCCGTGGGCGACGGCGATGTCGCGCAGCGCCCGGTCGACGTCCTTCGCCATCCGGGCCGCGTCGCCGCACACGTAGAAGTGGGCGCCGTCGCGCAGCCAGGACCACAGCTTGGCGCCGTGCTCGCGCATCCGGTCCTGTACGTAGACCTTGGCGCGCTGGTCGCGCGAGAAGGCGGTGTCCAGGCGGGTGAGGGTGCCGTCGGCGAGGAAGGACGTCAGCTCCTCCTCGTAGTAGAAGTCGGTGGCCCGGTGCTGCTCCCCGAAGAACAGCCAGTTGGGCCCGGGGTCTCGGCGGGCCCGGCGCTCCTCCAGGAAGCCGATGAAGGGGGCGACGCCGGTCCCGGGACCGACCATGACCATCGGTGCGTCGGGGCGGGCCGGGGGCCGGAAGTGCGGGGCGCGGCGGACGAAGACCGGGACGCGGGTGTCGGGGCCGGCGTCCGCGAGGAACGGCGAGCAGACCCCGGCGCGCGGGCGGCCGTGGGTGTTCTCGTAGCGGACCACGGAGACGGTCAGGGAGAGACGGTCGGGGTCGGTGAGCGGGCTGGACGATATCGAGTAGAGGCGGGGCTGGAGCGGTTTGAGGATGCCGGCCCACTCGTCGGGGGTGGCCTTGACCGGGTACTCGGCGAGGACGTCCACGGCCTGGCGGCCCCAGGACCAGCGGGCCAGCTCGCCCTTGTTGTCGGGCCTCAGCATCTTCTTCAGGTCCCGGTCGCCGGTGCGTTCGGTGACGAAGCCGAGCAGGGCCGGGGTCAGGCGGGTGATGTCCAGGCGGGTGCGGAGCGCGTCGCCGAGCCGGAGGCCGCCGAGGCCGCCGGCCGTGATCTCGGCGTCATCGTCCAGGCCGGTGACGGAGAGCCATTCGGCCACCAGGTCCGGGTGGTTGACGGCGTGGACGCCGAGCGCGTCACCGGCCGCGTAGTCGAGGGCGGTCCCGGTGCCGCTGGTGTCGAAGGTGAACCGGCGGACCTCCTTGCCGGAGCCGGGCAGCCCGAGCAGCCGGTTGCCGGCCAGCCGGGCGGTGACGGGGGCCGGCTTCGGGGTGCGGACCGGGGTGGGCGCCGGGGCGGCCGGGGGCGCGGGGGCCGGTGCGGTGGGCGGGGCGGTGAGGCCGGCGAGGACCTGGTCGAGCCAGCTCAGCGCGGACGGTTCGTAGTCGGGTTCGCAGTCGGTGCGCGGGGCGAGGCGGACGGCCCCCAGCTCGTCCAGGCGCCGGTCGAGCCGCCGCCCGTGCCCGCAGAAGTCGTCGTACGAGGAGTCGCCGAAGGCCAGGACGGCGTACCGCCTGCCGTCCAGGGGCGGGAGGTCCGCCGCCGTCAGGGCCTCCCAGAACCCGGAGCCGTTGTCGGGCGCGTCGCCGTCCCCGAAGGTGCTGGTGATCAGGAGGAGGTCGGCGGCGGGCGGCAGGGCGCGCGGGTCCGCCTGGTCCATGCCCAGGAGCCGGGCGCGGTGGCCCGTGGCGGTGAGCCGGTCGGCGGTGGCGACGGCGAACTCCTCGGCGTTGCCGGTCTGCGAGGCCCACAGCACGACGACCTCGCGGCCGGGACCGTCGGCGGGGACGGGCGCGGGCTCGTCGGCGGGCGGCCCGGTGCGCGAGTACATGCCGGCCAGGACGCCGTTCACCCAGCGCGCGTGCTCGGCGCTGAAGGGTGCCCCGGGCGGCAGGACGGGGACGCCGGGGGCGCCCAGGGGCAGCCCGGCGAGGAAGCCGACGAGGTACTGGCGCTCGTGCTCGGCGAGGACCGGGGGCGGGGTGGTGTCCAGGCCGAAGACGGCGGCGGTCCCGGGGGACGCCGGGGTCGCGGTCTCCACAGGTGCCGCGACGGGAACGGGCGCCGCCGCCACCTTCGTCAGCGTCACCGCGCACACCTTGAACTCCGGCTGGTACGAGACCGGGTCCACGGCGTCGCCGGTCACCGCGTTGACGCTGAGGTACTCGCCGAACAGGTCGTTCCAGTGGAAGGGCGCGAAGCAGCAGCCCGGCGCCACCCGGTCGGTGACCACGGCCGGCAGCACGGCCCGTCCGCGCCGTGACTCGACCTCCACCGAGTCGCCCTCCGCGAGCCCGAGACGTTCCGCGTCCTCGGGGTGCACCTCCACGAACGGGCCGGGGTTCAGCCGGTTGAGCCTGTCGACCTTGCCGGTCTTGGTGAGGGTGTGCCACTGGTGCTGGACCCGGCCGGTGTTGAGCAGGAAGGGGTAGTCGTCGTCCGGCATCTCGGCCGCCGGGACGTGGGGGCGGGCGAAGAAGCGGGCGCGTCCGGTCGGGGTCGGGAAGACCGGTCCGCCGCCGTCCGGGGTGAGGTAGCGGACGGGGTTGCGGTCCGGGCCGTCGGCGGTGGGCGCGGGCCACTGGACGGGGGCGGTGCGCAGCCGTTCGTACGTCACGCCCCGCAGGTCGTAGCCGGTGCGGGGGTTGGCGGCGCGCTTGAGCTCCTCGAAGACCTCCTCGGCGCTGTCGTACGTGAAGGCGTCCTCGTACCCCATGGCGCAGGCGATACGGGCGATGATCCGCCAGTCCGCGAGGGCTTCGCCGGGTGGTTCGACGGCCGGGCGGGCCAGGGTGAGGCTGCGTTCGCTGTTGACGAGTACGCCCTCCGTCTCGGTCCACAGGGCGCCGGGCAGGACGACGTCGGCGTAGGCGTTGGTCTCGGTGTCGGCGAACACGTCCTGGGTGATGACGAGTTCGGCGGCCTCCAGCGCCTCGATGACGGTGCGGCGATTGGCGACGGAGGCGACGGGGTTGGTGCAGATGATCCAGCACGCCTTGATGTCACCGGCCGCCATCCGCTCGAACATCTCGACCGTGCCCCGGCCGCACTCGTCCTCGCGGAGGGTGCCGGGGGCGAGGCCCCACAGCTCCTCGGTGAAGGCGCGGTCCTCGTCGTCCAGGAGGGAGCGCTGACCGGGCAGGCCGGGGCCCATGTAGCCCATCTCGCGCCCGCCCATGGCGTTGGGCTGGCCGGTGAGCGAGAGCGGGCCGCTGCCGGGGCGGCAGATCGCGCCGGTCGCCAGGTGGAGGTTGATCAGCGCGTTGGTGTTCCAGGTGCCGTGGGTGGACTGGTTGAGCCCCATCGTCCAGCAGCTCGTCCACTCCCCCGCCTCCCCGATCCACCGGGCGGCCTGTCGCAGGTCGTCCTCCGGGACGCCGGTGATCTCCGCGACGGCGGCGGGCGGGTAGTCGGCCAGGAATTCCGGCATCTCCTCCCAGCCCTCGGTGTGCGCGGCGATGAACGCGGGGTCGGTGTGCCCGTTGGCGTGCAGCAGGTGCAGGAGGCCGTTGAGGAGGGCCAGGTCGGTGCCGGGGTTGACGCGCAGGAAGAGGTCGGCCTTGTCGGCGGTGGCGGTGCGCCGGGGGTCCACGACGATCAGCTTGGCGCCGGCCTTGACGCGGTCCAGGAGGCGCAGGAAGAGGACCGGGTGGCAGTCGGCCATGTTGGAGCCGATGACGAGGAAGACGTCCGCGCGGTCCAGGTCGTCGTAGGAGCCGGGCGGCCCGTCGGCACCCAGCGACAGCTTGTAGCCGCTGCCCGCGCTCGCCATGCACAGCCGCGAGTTGGACTCGACGCGGTTGGTGCGGACGAACCCCTTGGCCAGCTTGTTCGCGAGGTACTGCGCCTCCAGGCCCAGCTGCCCGGACACGTAGAACGCGACGGCGTCCGGTCCGTGCGTGTCGATGACCGCCCGCAGCCGCCGCGCGGTGGACGCGACCGCCTCGTCCACGCCCACCGGCACGGGCTCCGCGCCGCGCTCCGGCCGCACCAGGGCGGTGGTCAGCCGGCCGGGGGCGGCGAGCAGGTCGGCGGTGGTCGCGCCCTTGGTGCAGAGCCGCCCCGCGTTGGCGGGGTGGGCCTTGTCGCCGGACGCCTTGAGGACCGTACGGCGTCCGTCGGGCCCTGCGGCGATGTCGAGGACCATGCCGCAGCCCACCCCGCAGTACGAGCAGACCGTACGGACCTGAGTGGCGTCGGCCGACGAGCTCTGTGGGGGCACCGGGGAGACCTTCCGTGAATCGGATCGTGCTCCGACGGTAGGAAGGCGCCGTTACGCCGGTGTGGCACCGGCCGATCATGGGCGGTAACGCTCGTCGCACACCGGGCGGGCCGCCGGTGTGAGAAGACCGGCCGGTCAGGTCTCCTCGGTGAGCTGTTCGTCCAGGTCGTCGAAGAGCAGTTCCGCATGGTCGACCTGCCCGGTCCGGTACGCGGAGCGGGCGACCAGGTGCGCGGCGACCGGGCCGGTCAACAGCTGGAAGAAGCCGATCAGCGCCAGCGTCGCCAGGTCCATGCCGCTGCGCAGCCGCAGCGCGACCCCGGCGAGCACGATGAGCATGCCGAGCGCCTGCGGTTTGGTCGCGGCATGGCTGCGGGAGAGGACGTCCGGCAGGCGCAGCATGCCGATGACGCCGAGCAGGCAGACCGCCGCTCCGAGCAGCACCAGCGCCGCGCCCGCCGTGTCCAGGATCTGGAGCCAGACGCTCATGGCCTCTCCTCCCCGCCGTTCCGGGCCCGCTCCCCGTGCGCATGGCCCGGGGGCCGGTCGCGCACGGCGATGAAGCGCGCGATGCCGACCGAGCCGGTGAAGCCGAGGAACGCCAGGACCAGCATGATCGGGAAGTAGAACGGGTCGCGGGCGAAGGCGGACTTGGCGCCGAGACCGGCGATGATCAGCGCGGCGCAGACGTCCAGGGCGATGGCCCGGTCCAGCATCGACGGACCGCGCCAGATGCGCGCGAGCAGCAGCGCGCCGGCGACGACGGTCACGACGACCGCTGCGATGAGCAGGACCCGGTCCACGGTCTCCGGCGCGCTCATGTGCCCTCCTTCCGGCCGCCCGGCCGCTCGCCGGTGTCCGGCGGGTCCGGGGGCGGGGCGGCGACCCGCTCGATCTCGTCACGGGTGCCGAAGGCCCGTACCATCAGCTCCTCCATGCGCCATACGGACCGCCTGGCTGCCGCCAGCTCGGCCGGCCGGCCGTCCAGAACGTGCACGAAGACGGTGGCGGTGGCGCGGCGCACCTCGACGACCGAGCTGTCGGGCACGTTGGACACCCCGACGGCGGTCGCGGTGAGCATGAGGTCGGAGCGGCAGCGCAGCGGTACGGCGATGACGGCCGCCCGGCGGGGCTGCCGGCCGTGGATCTGCCGGGTGACCTTCATGCCGGAGGTGTACATGTCGTACAGCAGATAGCCGGCGAGCCGCAGGATGCCCCAGGGGTGCAGCCGCAGCCCCAGGTCGACCTTGGGCAGCGGGAAGGCCAGGCAGACGACCACCGCGACCACGGCCCCGGTCAGCAGGTTCGCCCAGTTCAGGCTGGACCAGAGCAGCACCCAGATGACGGTGAGCCAGGCGATCAGCGGCAGGTCGAGCACCCTCCGGTGCCGGGCGCCGAACGCGGCGCTGAACGGCGGCAGGTCCTTGTTCCGGAAGGAGAGGGTGACGAGGCGTTTCACGGGCCCAGCACCTCCTGGGTGTACGGCGTGCGGGCGAGGAGTTCGGCGGCGGCGCGGTCGGTGTACGAGGTGAGCGGGCCGGCGAACACGGTGAAGGCGAGGCCGAGTCCGACCGCGGCGGCCGTCGCCCAGGTCATCGGGCGGGGCAGCACGCTGGTGGTGGTGACGGCGTGGCCGTGGAGGGTGGCGGCGACGGCGAGCCCGGCGGGCTGGTGGCGGACGCGGACGCCCTCGTCGCCGGTGCCCGCCATCCGGTCCGGGCCCTCGTCGGCGTCGTCGTCGTCGCTGTCGTCGTCGGACTCCAGGACGGTGCCGGCGGCGGCCTGGCCCGGGGGCGCGGCCCGCCAGAAGGCGAGGTTCCAGACCTTGGCCATCACGTACAGCGTCAGCAGGCTGGTCGCGGTCGCGCCGGCGACGAGAATCCAGGCCCACACCCCGCCGTCGGCGACGCCGGCGCGCATGAGGCCCAGCTTGCCGATGAAGCCGGACAGCGGCGGGATGCCGGCGAGGTTCATCGCGGGCACGAAGAAGAGGACGGCGAGGGCGGGGGCGGCCCGGGCGATGCCGCCGATCCGGGTGAGTTCGGTGGTGCCGGTCCGGCGTTCGATCAGGCCGGCGACCAGGAACAGCGTGGTCTGGACGGTGATGTGGTGGACGACGTAGACGATCGCTCCGCCGTACGCGTCCCGGGTGGCGAGGCCGATGCCGAAGACCATGTAGCCGATGTGGCTGATGAGGGTGAAGGAGAGCAGCCGCTTGAGGTCGGTCTGGGCGACGGCCCCCAGGATGCCGACGATCATCGAGGCGAGGGCGGCCGCCATCAGCAGGTCGCCGAGCCGGTTGCCGGGGAAGAGCAGGGTCTCGGTGCGCAGCATGCAGTAGACGCCGACCTTGGTGAGCAGCCCGGCGAAGACGGCGGTGACGGGGGCGGGCGCGGTCGGGTAGGAGTCGGGGAGCCAGGCGGCGAGCGGGAAGACGGCCGCCTTGATGGCGAAGACCGTCAGCAGCATGGCCTGGATCAGGGTCTGGACGCCCAGGGGGAGCGTGCCCAGGCGCTCGGCGAGCTGGGCGAAGTTGGCGGTGCCGGTCGCCGCGTACGTCATGGCGATGGCGGTCAGGAAGAGCATCGAGGAGAACAGCGAGATGATCACGTAGGTGGAGCCCGCCCGGATGCGCGGACCGGTGCCGCCGAGGGTCAGCAGGACGAAGCTGGCGACGAGCATGATCTCGAAGCCGACGTACAGGTTGACCAGGTCCCCGGCGAGGAAGGTGCACGAGACCCCGGCGACCAGGATCAGGTACGCGGGGTGGAAGACGGCGACGGGCGTCTCCTCGTCCCGGTCCGCCATGCCCTGGCCCAGGGAGTAGACCAGGACGCACAGGGTGACGGCGGAGGAGACCGTCAGCATCAGCCCGGAGAGCCGGTCGGCGACCAGGGTGATGCCGAGCGGCGGCGCGAAGTCCCCGAGGTGCACGGAGAGCGGACCGTCGGTGTCGGCGGCGATCATCAGGGTGACCGAGAGGCCGAGCACGGCGGTGAGCACGGCGACGCTGATGAGGCGCTGGATCTGCTTGAGCCGGGTGCCGAAGGCGAGGCTCAGGCCGGTCGCGCAGAGCGGCAGCAGCACCGGCAGCGGGACGAGGGCGTTCATCCGGTGCCTCCCGGGTCGTGGGTTCCGGGCCCGTGCGGGTCCTCGGCGCTCTTCGCGTAGTCCTCGGGGTCCGCGCCGAGGACGTCGTGCCACAGGTCGCCGGTGGCGTCGCGGCCCCTGGCCTGGAGGGCGCGGTCGGCGCGCAGCCGGGCCCGGAGGCGGCGGCGTTCGGCGCGGTAGGCGCGGCGCGCCTCGGCGCTGCGGTCGCCGTCGGCCCGGAACCGCGCGCGCAGTTCGTCGCGTTCGTCCAGCACCTCGGCGCGCAGGACGATGCGGCGGTCCTCCAGGTCGTCGTGGACCTCGTCGGTGCCGGTCAGCTGGTGACCGCGGTAGGCCATGGCGAGCAGGAACGCGGTAGTGGCCAGGGTGATGACGATCGCGGTGAGCGCGATGGCCTGGGGGAGCGGGTCGGTGACCCGGCCGAGGTCGACGCCGTACAGCAGCGGTTCGCGGCCCGCCCGGCCGGTGGCGGACAGGATGAACAGGTTGATGCCGTTGCCGGCGATGACCGCGCCGAGCAGGATGCGGGTGAGGGGCCGGGTCAGCATGAGGATGCCGCCGACCGCGCAGAGGACCGCCGCGGTGGCCAGGAGCGAGGCGCTGACGGTCACGGGGTGGCCTCCCCCGGCTCGGGTCCGGCCCGGCGGGCGGCGGCCTTCTCGGCGGCGGCGCGCTCGATCTGCCGGTCGATCTTGGCGCCGAGGGCCCGCACGATGTCGAGGACGACGCCGAGGACCAGCAGGTAGACGCCGCAGTCGAAGATGACCGGGGTGCCGAACTCGAAGTCGCCGACGAGCGGCCAGTGGCCGTGATAGGTCCAGGCGTGCAGGACCGTTCCGTCGGAGAGGCCGATCAGGGCCACGCCGGTGGAGACGAAGAGGCCGAGCCCGGTGAACAGGCCGGGTTGCAGGGGCGCGGCCTCGGCGAGTTCGAAGCGCCCGCCCGCGAGATAGCGGGTGATCAGGGCGAGGCCGGCGACCAGTCCGCCGACGAAGCCGCCGCCCGGCATGTTCTCGGCGCAGAACAGCAGGTAGACCGAGAGCACCAGGATCGGGTGGAACAGCAGCCGCGTCACCACCTCGAAGACGACGGACCGGTGCTCGGGGGCGAGCGTGGCGCCGGCCGCCAGCCAGCCGCGCTCGGGCGCCCCCTCGTCCCCCTGGGGCACCCCGGTCAGCGGCTCGGCGGTCACGGACCAGGCGGTGCGGTCCCGCGTCTCGGCGGGCGCGGCCGTCCCTTCGGCGCGGCGGTGCAGGTAGATGAGGCTGGTGACGCCGATCGCCGCGGCGGCGAGTACGGCGGACTCCCCCATGGTGTCCCAGGCCCGGAGGTCGACGAGGATGGTGGCGACGACGTCCTTGAGGCCGTGGTGCTCGGTCTCCTCGACCATGGCGGCGCCCGCCGGGGACGCGGTGCGCGCGGCGGCAGCGACCCAGACCACCACGCCGAGCGTCGCGGCGGCGGCCAGGGCGACCGGGATGCGCACGGCCCGCCGCCAGGTGCTGACGGACTCCTGGAAGTGGACCGGCATCCGCCGCAGGACCAGCACGAACACGATCATCGACACGGTTTCGACGCAGAACTGGGTGAGCGCCAGGTCCGGGCCGCCCTGGACGACGAACAGCAGGGCGGTCCCGTAGCCGGTGAGACCGGCCAGCACGACAGCCTTCATGCGGCGTCTGACGGTGAGGCAGAGGAGGGCCGCCGCACAGGTGAGGGCGGCGACGGCGCCCTGGAGCGGGACGTCCCAGAGCCGGGGCGCGGAGGCGCCCTGCCAGGGGCGGTCGGCGACGAGCACGGCGAGCTGTCCGGCGAGCATCACCAGCAGGGTCGTGGCGAGGTACACCGAGAGCGAGCCGCGCTGGACGAAGCCGGTGGCCTGGAGGGAGAGGCGTTCCAGGCCCAGGAGCAGCTGGCCGAAGACGCCGTCGGCGGTGGGCCAGGCGATGCGCCGGGAGAGCCGGGCGACCCGGTCGCGCGCGGCGAAGAGGACCGCGCCGCCCGCGGTGGCGGCGGCGGAGAGGAGGAGGGCGGTGCCCCAGCCGTGCCAGAGCGCGAGGTGGTAGGGGTGGGCGGGGGCCGGGAAGGCGTCGGCGTAGGCGCTGAGCAGCCGGTCGGTCCAGCCGACGCCGGGACCGAGGACGAGCCCGCAGAGGGCGAGCGCGGCGGGCGCGGCGAGGAAGGCCGGGCCGACCCGGTGCACGGGGGTGTCGGCGACCCCCGGTTTGCGCAGGAAGCCGCCCCAGATGAACCGGGCGGTGTACGCCACGGTGAGCGCCGAGCCCGCGACCGTGATGCCGAGCGCCCAGCGGTCCGCCGTGCCGCCGTGCAGCAGCGCCTCGAACGCCGACTCCTTGGCGGCGAAGCCGAGCAGCGGGGGCAGGGCGGCCATGGAGGCGGCGGCGAGCACGGCGACGGCGCACACCTGGGGCAGGGCGCGTCCGACGCCGGAGAGCTTGCGCAGGTCGCGGGTGCCGGCGGCGTGGTCCACGATGCCGGTGACGAGGAAGAGCGGGGCCTTGAAGAGGGCGTGGCCGAGGATCATCACGGCGGCGGCGAGTGCGGCGTCGCGGTTGCCGACACCCGCGAGGAGGGTGAGGAAGCCGAGCTGGCTGACGGTGCCGTACGCCAGGACGATCTTCAGGTCGTGCAGTCTGAGGGCGCGCCAGCCGCCGAGGAGCATGGTCGCGGCGCCGAAGACCATGACCACGGGCCGCCAGCCGGGCACGTCGGCGAAGGCGGGGGCGAGCCGGGCGATCAGATAGACCCCGGCCTTGACCATCGCGGCGGCGTGCAGATAGGCGCTGACGGGGGTGGGCGCGGCCATGGCGTTGGGCAGCCAGAGGCTGAACGGCCAGACCGCCGACTTGGACAGGGCCCCGCACAGGATGAGCAGTACGGCGGCCTGGACGGCGGCGGTCGCCTGCGGCGGGTCGGCGAGGATCGCGGAGATGCGGTAGGTGCCGGCCTGCTGACCGACGATCAGGAAGCCGATGAGCATGGCGAGGCCGCCGAGCGTGGTGACGGTCAGCGCCTGGAGGGCGGAGCGTCTGCTGTGGCGCTGCTCGCTGTCGTACCCGATGAGGAGGTACGAGAAGACGGTGGTGAGTTCCCAGAAGACGTAGAGGGAGATCAGGTCGTCGCTGAGCACGAGGGCGAGCATCGCCCCGGCGAACGCGAGGAGGTTCCCGGCGAAGCCGGCCAGCCGGGGTGTCGTGTCGCTGAAGTAGGAGGCGCAGTAGAGCAGGACGAGCGTGCCGACGCCGGACGCGAGCAGCACCATGAGTTCGGCGAGCGCGTCGAGGCGGAGGTCCACGGAGACGCCGTAGTCGGGCATCCAGGCCCAGGACCAGTCGACCGAGGAGCCCGAGGCGGCCGTCTCCCACCGGGTGAACGCCCAGCAGGTGGTGGCGGCGGGCGGCAGCGCGAGGACGAGGAAGGCGCGCGCGCCCAGCCGTCGCACCAGCGGACGGGCGAAGGCCGCGAGGACGAAGTGGGCGACGATGAGCGCGATCATGCGGCGGGGCTGGGGGGTGCGGCGGCGGGCGGCGGGGTCTGCGGGGCTACCGAGCGGACAGAGGGCACTAAATACAGATATATCCCCGGCGCCGCTTCACCCGTCCGACCCGCCGCACCCCGGGCGGCCCGTCACATCGGAGGGGGCGTCACCGCGATATGGCGATCATGTGCTCGACAGATGTTGAACATGTGATCCCACTTCCTTTTCTTTTTTGCACTGTGACTACTATCTATCCGTCCTGGTTCTCAATGGATTTGACCGGCCGTGAGGTCGGTACCACGTCAAGGAGCATGCCCTGCGCACGCGCGCGTCACGGCGGAGCAGCTCGACCACAATGGCGCTGCGGACGGCCCTGCTCGTACTGGCCGTCGTCCCCGGTGTTGCCCTGGCCGCCCTCTGGGCCGTCACCAGTGGTCAGACTCTGCTCGACTTCCAGAAGCAAGCGGCTCAAGGGCAGTTGGCCCAGAAGGCCGGCCAGCCGTCCAACATCGTGTACTACAACCTCCAGGAGGAACGGCGGCTCAGCGCCGAGGTGCTGGCCCGCAAGGGAGGGGCGAGCGACGCGCTGCGCAAGCAGCGCAAGCTGACCGACAAGGCGATCACCAGCTTCCAGTCGCTGTCCGACACCGACACCGACGACGCCCCCGGCGAGGTACGGGACGCGGTCGGCGAGGCCCGGACGGCGATCACCCAACTCCCGGCCCAGCGGGCGCTCGTGGACGAGGGCGACAACGACCAGCAGAAGGCCGTGTACCGCTACTACACGGACCTGATCGCCGTCGACCTGAGGCTCTTCACGGCCCTCAGCCATGTCGACAACGGCCGGATCACCACGATCTCGCAGCCGCTGGTCGACCTGTTCTGGGCCAAGGAGATGATCTCCCGCTCGGACGCCCTGCTCGCCCGGGGGTGGACGAAGGGCCGGCTGAGCACCGCGGACCTCCAGGAGGTCCGGCGGGCCGTCTCCGCCCAGTCGTTCCAGTACACGACCAAGGTCGTCCCGTATCTCCCGGCCGACGAGAAGGCCGCCTGGCAGGAGGTCTTCGGCTCTGCCGCCTGGAAGGCCAAGGCCCGGGTGGAGGCCCAGGTGCTGCGCCCGGCCGACCCGGACGCGTCCGGCTCCGTCGCCCTCGGCGCGAAGGAGGCGGACTGGCGCGGGGCGATGGACGAGCTCACGCCCCAGCTGGTCGAACTGATGGAGGCCCGCACCGACGTGGTGGTCGCGGAGGGCAAGGACAGTGTCATCTCCCTCCTGATCAAGGTCGTCCTGACCACGGTCGTCGGCCTCGCCGCCGTCGTCGCGGTCATCTGGTTCACCTGGCGGCTCTCCCGGAACCTGCGCCGCCGGATCAGCCGGCTCCAGGAACGGGCCGAGGAGCTGGAGAAGGCCCTGCCCGACGTGGTCGAACGGCTCGGCAAGGGTGAGCGCATCGACGTCGAGGCCGAGGCCCGGGCGATCGGGGACGGCGGCGAGCCCGGCGCGACGGACGAGCTGGCCCAGCTCGGCCACGCGCTCGACCTGGCCCGCACCAGCGCCCTGCGCGCCGCCGTCGACCAGGCCGACCAGCACCGCGGCTTCGAACGGCTGCTCCAGCGCATCGCCCGCCGCACCCAGCAGCTCATCGGCCAGCAGCTGAAGAAGCTGGACGAGCTGGAGCGCAAGCACGAGGACCCCGAGGTGCTGGACGGCCTCTTCGACCTCGACCACCTCACCGCCCGCCTGCGGCGGTACGAGGAGAACCTGGTGATCCTCGCGGGCGGCTCCCCGCACCGGCGGTGGCGCAAGCCCGTACCGCTGCTGGACGTCATGCGCTCCGCCCAGGGCGAGGTGCAGGACTACCAGCGGGTGGTGCTGGACCTGGACGGCTCCCCGTGGCTCGCCGCCCGGGCCGTGGGACCCGTCTCGCACGTGCTGGCGGAGCTGATCGAGAACGCCCTCACCTTCTCCCGGCCGCCCAGCCCCGTCGAGGTCAGGGCCGCCCAGGTGAGCCGGGGCCTGGCCATCGAGGTCGAGGACCGCGGGCTCGGCATGGAGGAGGACCAGCTCGCCGCGGCCAACGAGCTGATGAGCCGGCCGCCCCGGATGGACGTGCTGGCCCACGCCGACGACATCCGCCTCGGTCTGTACGTGATCGCGCGCCTCGCCGACCAGCACGGGCTGCGGGTGGAGTTCCGCCGGTCGGCGTTCGGCGGTACCCGGGTCGTCGTGCTGGTCCCGGACGCGCTCACCGTGCCCGGCCCGCACGCCGGTCCGGTGGCCGTCCCCGCCCCCGAGGCACAGGAGCCCGTCCAGGCCCCGGCCCCGCTCCGGGACACCGACGCGCTGCCCAGCCGGGGCCGGGGCAGGGCACTCGCCGGGGTCACCGCCCTGCACACGCCGGCCGCGCCCGCACCGGAACCCGTGCCCGCACCGGAACCCGCACCCGAGGGCCCGTACGACGGTACGGACGGGCACGCGTACGGGCACCGGGACGACACGTTCGGGGGTGTCCGGCAGGACGACGCCGCGTACCAGGGCGCGTACCCGGACGGCGGACAGCCGTACATGACGGCCCAGGGGCAGTACCCGGTCGCGCACCAGGCGTACCCGGAGCCCGCGGAGCCGTACGGCGCTCCGCGGCAGCCCTACCCGGACACGTATCTGACGGGCGAACTGGACGCGGACGGCTTCCCGGTGTCCCTGCCCCCGCAGCCGGAACCGGCCGCGGGGCACCCGGGTCACATCGGGCACCCGGGGCACGCCGGGCACCCGGGGCACGCCGGGCACGCCGCCCAGCCCACGCAGCAGCCGGTACAGCCCGCACAGCTCCCGGAGCCCGCGCCGGGGCCGGGCCTTCCGGCCGGGGCCGCCGGGGAGCCGCCGTTGCCGCGCCGGGTGCGTCAGGCCAGCCTCGCCGACGAACTGCGGGTCGACCCGTCCGCACCGGCCGCCGCGGCCCGGCCGCGGGTCAGGGCCGAGGACCCGCCGCCCCGGACCGCACCGCACCGCGCGGGCGCGGCCATCGGAGCCTTCCAGCGCCGCTCCCGCGCCGCCCGCGTCACCGACGAGCCGCCGACGCAGCCCGACCTCACGAGAGAAGAACGGACATGACACGCACAACCGCCACTCGCCAGGATCTCGACTGGCTCCTCGACGGTCTGGTCGACTCGGTGGCCGAGACCATCAACGCCGTCCTGCTCTCGGACGACGGGCTGGTGGTGAGCCACTCGCGCACCATCGCGCGGCCCGACGCCGAGCGGCTGGCCGCGATCTGCACCGGGCAGCAGAGCCTGGCCCGCGGTGTGGGCCAGCTCTTCAACGGCGGTGGCGTCCACCAGGTGATCGTCGAACTGGCGGACCTGTGGCTCTTCATCATCTCGGCGGGCCAGGGCACCCACCTGGCCGTCATCGCCTCCCAGGAGGTGGACGCCGAGATCATGTCGCTCGCCATGCACAACCTCGTACTCCAGGTCGGCCAGAAGCTCAGCACCCCGGCGCGGGACGACTTCGACGCCTTCGGCGCCGGGGACAGGCCGCGGGCGTGACCGGCCACTGGCCTTACGGGCAGGGGGATTTCGAGGACGACGGCGAGGACGCCGCGGGAACGATGGTGCGCCCGTACACCATCACCCGCGGCAGGACGGCCCCCGACCGGGACGACCTCACCCTCATCACCGTGCTCACGACCGCGCACGATCCGCGGGACGAGCACGGCGCGGCGGCCCGCCCGGGCCGGCTCCAGCCGGAGCACCGGCTGATCCTGGACCGCTGCCGGCGGCCCGCGGCGGTCGCCGAGGTCGCCTCGGACCTCGACCTGCCGATCTCGGTGACCAAGATCCTTCTGGCGGACCTGGTCGCCACCGGCCTCCTGATCGCCCGGGCCCCGCTCTCGGTGGCCCGGGCGTCCGGCGGCGCCGACATGGGCGTACTGGCCGCTGTTCGCGACGGACTCCGGAGACTCTGACCCAAGATGACCACCAGTCAGGCGGCGCCCGCCGCCGTCAAGATCCTAATAGCCGGCGGCTTCGGCGTCGGCAAGACCACCCTCGTGGGGGCCGTCAGCGAGGTCGCCCCGCTGCGCACCGAGGAGCTTCTCACCACGGCCAGCATCGGCGTGGACGACCTGGCCGGCGTCGGCCAGAAGGACACGACGACCGTGGCCCTGGACTTCGGCCGGATCACGGTCAGCCAGGACCTGGTCGTCTACCTGTTCGGCACACCGGGCCAGGAGCGCTTCTGGTTCATGTGGAACGACCTGGTCAACGGGGCCCTGGGCGGGGTCGTGATCGCCGACACCCGACGGCTGGAGAGCAGCTTCGCCTCGATCGACTTCTTCGAGAGCCGGGACATCCCGTTCGTCGTCGCGATCAACTGCTTCTACGGGCACAACACCCGCACCACGGACGAGATCAGGGCCGCCCTGGACCTGGACCCGCACGTGCCGCTGCTGGTCGGCGACGTACGCGAGCGGCCGTTCGGCCGGGACGTGCTGCTGGCCCTCGTGGACCACCTGATGAGCCTGCCCGTGGCGGCGGGCTGATCCCGGCCCGCCCCTCCCCTTCCCTCACTTTCTCGCTCTGGAGAGATCCGACATGGCAACACCTCTGCGCGTCCTGATCCACGGCGGCGGCATCGGCGGGCTGACGCTCGCCACCGCCCTGGCCCGTCGGGGCCACACCGTCGAGGTGGCCGAGCTCCGCGACGAGCTCGACGCCCTCGGCGTCGGCATCATCCAGCCGTCGAACGCCCTGCACGTGATGCGGGAGATCGGGGTGCTGGAGGAGTGCCTGGCGGCGGGCTTCGAGTGGGAGGTGCTGACCATCGCGGACCCGGCCGGCAACACCCTGGCCGAGATACCGCAGCCGCGCATGGGCGACGCCCCGTCCAACAACGGCATCCCCCGCCCCGCGCTGGCCCGGGTGCTGAACGCGGCGGCCACCGCGGCCGGTGCGAAGATCCGGTTCGGCGCGACCATCACCGAGCTCATCGACGACGGCGACGGCGTGGACGTCACCCTGTCCGACGGCTCGGCCGGCCGCTGGGACCTCGTCGTCGGCTTCGACGGCATCGGCTCGCCGCTGCGCACCCGGCTGTACGGGGACCGCTACACCCCCCAGTACACCGGCTTCGCCAACTGGCGCGTCACCGTGCCCCGCCAGGAGCAGGTGCGGGGTGTCGTGATGGGCACCGCGGGTCAGGCCGCGAAGGCGCTGCTCACCCCGATCACCGACGAGCTGATGTACCTGGGCTCGGTCTTCGCGGAGGCCGAGGACTTCCGGCCGGACCCTTCGAGCGCGCACGAGCAGCTGAAGGAGCGGCTGGCGATGTTCTCGGGGCCGGTCGCCGAGGCGCTGGCCGCGGTCACCGGGCCGGAGGCGGTCGTCTACTCCCGGATCTCCCAGGTGACGGTCGAGGAGCCGTGGCACGTGGGCCGGGTGGTCCTGGCCGGTGACGCCGCGCACGCGAGCACCCCGCACATCGCGCAGGGCGCGGCGATGGCCGTGGAGGACGCGCTGGTGCTCGCCGAGTCGCTGGACGCCGAGGCGGACGTCGACGCGGCGCTGGACGCGTGGGAGGCCCGTCGCCGTCCGCGTGCCATGTGGGTGCAGGCCATGTCGCGTGCGGTGCTGAAGCAGGAGACGGGCGGGGAGACCACGCCGGAGGAGGACGAGCTGCTGAAGACCGGCATCCCGGGCGCGGCGCACGTGCTGGTGCAGCCGTACTGACGCGCTTCGTCACGCCCCCGCCGGGCCCGGCCTCCGGGACCGGCGGGGGCGTGAGCCGTTCAGGGCAGGACCGCCGTCCCGTCGAGCTCGACCAGGGCCTGTTCGTCCCAGAGCCGGGCCGCCCCGATGACCGCCATGGCCGGGTAGTCGCGGCCGGCCAGCCGGCGCCAGATCCGGCCCAGTTCCGGGGCGTGGGCCCGGTAGTCGGCGACGTCGGTGGCGTACACCGTGACCCGGGCCAGGTCCGCCGGCGAGCCGCCCGCCGCGCGCAGGGCGGTGAGCAGGTTGCCCAGCGCGGTCGTGAACTGCTCGGGCAGGGTGTCGCCGACGACCGCGCCGTGCTCGTCCAGGGCGGTCTGCCCGGCCAGGAACACGAGCCGGCCGCCGGTCGCGGTGACCGCGTGCGAGAAGCCGGAGGCGGGCGAGAGTTCGTGCGGGTTGATGCGGTGGATCGGGCTCATGCGGTCGGCTCCCGGTTCACGTACAGCTCCTTGGCGATGATCGTGCGCTGGACCTCGCTGGCGCCCTCGTAGATGCGCGGGGCGCGGACCTCCCGGTAGAGGTGTTCGAGCAGGTGGCCGCGTCGCAGGGCGCGGGCGCCGTGCAGCTGGACGGCGGTGTCCACGACGTACTGCGCGGTCTCCGTCGCGTACAGCTTCGCCATCGCGGCCCTGCGCGGCACCCCGGGCTCCCCGGCGTCGTGGGCGGCGGCGGCCGCGTAGACCAGCAGCCGGGCGGCCTCGGTGCGGGTGGCCATCTCGGCGACCTGGTGCGACACCGCCTGGAGGGCGGACAGGGGCGCACCGAAGGCGGTCCGGGTCGCGGTGTGCTCCACGGTGGCGTCGAGCGCGGCCCGGGCCATCCCGAGGGCGAAGGCGCCGACGCTGGGGCGGAAGAGGTTCAGGGTGTCCATGGCGACCGCGAAGCCCCGGTCCGGCTCGCCGAGCAGGTCGTCGGGGGTGACGCGGACCCCGTCGAAGGCCAGGGCCCCGATCGGGTGCGGGGAGAGCATGTCCAGGGCGGTGCCGGTCAGCCCCGGGCGGTCGGCGGGGACCAGGAACGCGGTGACGCCACGGGAGCGGGCGCCCGGGGTGGTGCGGGCGAAGACCGTGTAGAAGTCGGCCTCCGGCGCGTTGGAGATCCAGCACTTCTCGCCGGTCAGCCGCCAGCCGCCGGAGTCCGGGGCCGCGTCGAGCGCGAGGGCTCCCGCGTCGGAGCCGGCGCCGGGCTCGCTGAGCGCGAAGGCGGCGACGCAGCGGCCCGCGCGGACCCCGGGGAGCCATCGCTCGCGCTGGGCGGGGGTGCCCGAGCGGAGCACGGGGAAGGCGCCGAGGCCCTGGAGCGCCAGGGCGGTCTCAGCCTCGGTGCAGCCCCGGGCGAGCGATTCGCGCAGCAGGCAGAGGTCCAGGGCGCCCGAGCCGAACAGCCGGTCGAGGAGGCCCAGTCCGCCGAGGGCGGCGAGCAGCGGGCGGTTGACGTGCCCCTGGTCGCCCTCGGCGGCGAGCGGGGCGAGCCGGTCACGGGCCAGGGTGCGCAGCTCCTCGCACCAGGCGGACTGTGCCGGATCGAGCGAGAATGCCGTCATACCGGCGCCTCTCTGGTCGAATCTGATCAAAAATTTTCAAATCGATGGCACCTGAGCATCTTTATCGCGGACCGTTGACTACCGTCACCCAAACGATACGCTCCAAGGGCGACAAGGGGGCGATCCTTCATGGACGCGAACACCACGGACCCGAAGACCTCAGCGCACATCGACGGCTTCGCCAGGGAGCACCTGCCCCCCGTGGAGCAGTGGCCGGACCTGCTCTTCGAGCTGCCCGAGCTGCACTACCCGGACCGGCTCAACTGCGCCGCCGAACTCCTGGACCGCACGGCCGACCGCCTCGGCCCCGCCCGCCCCGCCTTCCGCACACCGGACGGCGGGGTGCTGAGTTACGGGGAGCTGCGCGACCTGGTCGACCGGATCGCCCATGTCCTCACCTCGGACCTCGGGATCGTCCCCGGCAACCGGGTCCTGCTGCGCGGCCCCACCACGCCCCGTCTGGCCGCCTGCTGGCTGGCGGTCCTGAAGGCGGGCGCGATCGCCGTCACCGTACTGGCGCAGCAGCGGGCGTCCGAGCTGGCCACCATCTGCTCGATCGCCCGGGTGAGCCACGCCCTGTGCGACGCGCGGTCGGTCGAGGACCTGGCGCAGGCGGAGGTGCCCGGGCTGCGCATCACGGCGTACGGGGGTGAGGCGCCGGACGACCTGCTGCGACTGGCCGCCGCCCGGCCGGGCCCGTACCGGGCGGTGGACACCGCGTCCGACGACGTGGCGCTGATCGCGTTCACCTCGGGCACCACCGGCCGGCCCAAGGGCTGCATGCATCTGCACCGCGATGTGCTGGCCATCGCCGACACCTTCGCGCGGCACGTCCTGCGGCCCCGGCCGGACGACGTGTTCGCGGGCAGCCCGCCGCTCGGATTCACCTTCGGGCTCGGGGGCCTGGTGGTGTTCCCGCTGCGGGCGGGCGCATCGGCGCTGCTGCTCGAACAGGCCGGGCCGAAGCAGCTGCTGCCCGCCCTGGCGGAGCACCGTGTCTCGGTGCTGTTCACCGCGCCGACCGCGTACCGGGTGATGCTGGACCGGCTCGACGGGCACGACCTGTCGGCGCTGCGCCGCTGCGTCTCGGCGGGCGAGAACCTGCCGGAGGCGACCTGGCACGCCTGGCACGAGCGGACCGGGCTGCGGATCATCAACGGCATCGGCGCCACCGAACTGCTGCACATCTTCGTCTCGGCCGCCGACGACGCGATCCGCCCCGGCACCACGGGCGTCCCGGTCCCCGGCTGGCAGGCCCGCGTGGTGGACGCCGACGGCGTGCCCGTTCCGGACGGGGAGCCCGGCCTGCTCGCCGTGCGCGGCCCGGTCGGCTGCCGCTACCTCGCGGACGAACGGCAGCGCGACTACGTACGGCACGGCTGGAACATCACCGGCGACACCTATGTGCGCGACGCGGACGGCTACTTCCGGTACGTGGCCCGCGCCGACGACATGATCATCTCCTCCGGGTACAACATCGCGGGCCCCGAGGTCGAGGAGGCCCTGCTGCGCCATCCGGACGTGGCGGAGGCGGCGGTGGTGGGGCAGGCGGACGAGCTGCGCGGCCGGATCGTGGCGGCCTACGTGGTGCCGCGGGAGGGCGCGGAGCCGACCGCGGACGAGCTGCGGACGTTCATGCGGGCGGAGCTGGCCCCGCACAAGTGCCCCCGCAGCATCACGTTCCTGCCGGCTCTTCCCCGCACCGCCACGGGGAAACTGCAACGGTTCAGGCTCCGGGCGGGCGGACCCGGTGCGGCGGGGCCCGCGCTTGGCCGAGAATGATCACATGGTCGAACCGCACACCCCCCGTTCGCTGATCGTCACCCTGTACGGGGCGTACGGCCGCACCCCCGGCGACGGGCCGATGCCGGTGGCCGGGCTGGTCCGGCTGCTCGGTGCCGTCGGTGTGGACGCCCCCGCCGTACGCTCGTCCGTCTCCCGGCTGAAGCGGCGCGGGCTGCTGGTCGCCGGGCGCACGGCGGACGGGGCGGCCGGATACGCGCTGTCGGCGGACGCCCGCCAGCTCCTGGACGACGGCGACCGGCGCATCTACCGCCACCCGGACCCACCGCTGGCGGACGGCTGGGTGCTGGCGGTGTTCTCGGTGCCCGAGGCGGAGCGCCACAAGCGGCACCTGCTGCGCTCACGGCTGTCCCGGCTCGGGTTCGGCACGGCGGCCCCCGGTGTCTGGATCGCCCCGGCGGGGCTCTACGACGAGACCCGGCACACCCTGGAACGGCTGGGACTCGCCCCGTACGTCGACCTGTTCCGGGGCGACCACCTGGGCTTCAGCGCGACCCGGGAGGCCGTGGCCCGCTGGTGGGACCTGGCGGCGGTGGCCCGGCTCCACCACGGCTTCCTGGAGCGCCACGAACCGGTGCTCAGGGCCTGGGAGGCGCGCGGCGACGCGGCGGCCGACCCGGAGGCGGCCTACCGGGACTACCTGACGGCGCTGGACTCCTGGCGCCGGGTGCCCTACGCCGACCCGGGACTGCCCCGGGAGCTGCTGCCCGAGGGGTGGCCGGGTGCCAGATCGGCCGAGGTGTTCCGGGCGCTGCACGACCGGCTGCGGGACGCGGGGGCAAACTTCGCGCAACGGCTGGTGGCCGGCGCGCAGCCGGGCCGTGGCTGAGGCCCCCGAGCCGCGCTGGCTGGTCGCGGCCAACGTGGTGCGGTGGCGGCGGTACGGGGAGCTGGGCCAGGAGTTCCGCTCCGGCACCAAGGCGTTCCGGCCGGGCGCGAAGGTCTACGTGGTGGACACCTACCCGGGGATGGGCAACGAGCAGCTGACGGCGGTCGGCCACGGCCGGCACACCGGTCACTGGATCACCATCGACACCGGCACCCGCCATCTGCACACGTTCCGGGCCCGGTTGGTGTACTCCCCCGCCGTGCTGCGGCGCTGCGCGGAGTGGCACGTGTGGACGCGCGAGGAGGCGGTGGAGTGGGCGGAGCGGCTGGAGCGGACCGCGCGCCTGGGCCGGAACACCCACCACGCGGCCCCGCACCCGGACCCGTGCCTGTGCCACGAGTGCCTGCGGGTCATCCCAGGGTGAGGCGCGGCTTCGGGGCGTCGGTGCGGCCGGTGGGCGGGGTGCGGCTGCCCGCGCGGTACGGGAGGGGCCAGGGGGCGCCCGGGCCGGTGTAACCCTGCTCGGCCGCCGCGTGGAGCGTCCAGTGCGGATCGTAGAGGTGGGGGCGGGCCAGCGCGCAGAGGTCGGCGCGGCCGGCCAGGAGCAGGGAGTTGACGTCGTCCCAGGAGGAGATCGCGCCGACCGCGATCACCGGCACGCACAGGGTGTTGCGGATGCGGTCGGCGTACGGGGTCTGGTAGGACCGCCCGTACTCGGGCCGCTCGCCGGGGACGACCTGGCCGGTGGAGACGTCGATGGCGTCGGCCCCGTGCGCCACGAATGCCCGGGCGATCTCCACCGCGTCCTCGGCGGTGGTGCCGCCCTCCGCCCAGTCGGTGGCGGAGATCCGGACGGTCATCGGCCGGTCGTCGGGCCACCGCTCGCGGACCGCGTCGAAGACTTCGAGGGGGAAGCGGAGGCGTTGGGCCAGCGGTCCGCCGTAGGCGTCGGTGCGGTGGTTGGTGAGCGGCGAGAGGAAGCCGGAGAGCAGATAGCCGTGCGCGCAGTGCAGTTCGAGGAGGTCGAACCCGCAGGCTTCGGCGCGCCGGGCGGCGGCGGCGAACTGCTCCCGGACCTCGTCCAGGCCGGCCCGGTCCAGGGCGTGCGGGACCTGGTTGACCCCGGGCGCGTACGGCAGCGGCGAGGCGGCGGTCACCGGCCAGTTGCCGTGGTCCAGGGGCTGGTCGATGCCCTCCCACATGAGCTTGGTGGAGCCCTTTCGGCCGGAGTGGCCGAGCTGGAGGCCGATGGCGGTGCCCGGGGACGCGGTGTGCACGAAGTCGGTGACCCGGGTCCAGGCCGCCGCCTGTTCGTCGGTGTAGAGGCCGGTGCAGCCGGGGGTGATGCGGCCCTCGGGGCTGACGCAGACCATCTCGGTCATGACGAGTCCGGCGCCGCCGAGCGCCCTGGCGCCGAGGTGGACGAGGTGGAAGTCGCCGGGGACGCCGTCGGTGGCCGAGTACATGTCCATCGGCGAGACGACCACGCGGTTGCGCAGTTCCAGGCCGCGCAGCCGCAGGGGGGTGAACATCGGCGGGGTGCCCGGCGGACAGCCGGCCTCCTCCTCCACTCCGGCCGTGAACGCGGGATCGCGCAGCCGGAGGTTGTCGTGGGTGACGCGGCGGCTGCGGGTGAGGAGGTTGAACGCGAACTGCCGGGGCGGCTGGTCCACGTACGTACCCAGCTCCTCGAACCAGCGGAGGCTGGCCGCCGCCGCGCGCTGCGTCGACTCCACGACGGGCCGCCGCTCGCTCTCGTACGCGGCGAGCGCGGCGGGCAGCGAGGGCTGCTCCTCGACGCAGGCGGCGAGCGCGAGGGCGTCCTCCACGGCGAGCTTGGTGCCGGAGCCGATGGAGAAGTGCGCGGTGTGGGCGGCGTCCCCGATGAGGACGGTGTTCCCGTGCGACCAGCGCGCGTTGACGACGGTACGGAAGGTGAGCCAGGCGGAGTTGTTGGACCGCAGCGGCCGGTGGCCGAGGGCGTCCGCGAAGATCTCGGCGCACCGGCGGATGGATTCCGCCGGGTCGGGTGCGTCGAAGCCGGCCGCGCGCCAGACCTCTTCCCGCATCTCGACGATGACCGTGGAGGCGTCCCGCGCGAAGGGGTAGGCGTGGAGCTGCATCACGCCGTACCCGGTCTCGGCGATCTCGAAGCGGAAGGCGTCCAGGGCGAAGTCGGCGGCGAGCCAGATGTAACGGCAGCGGTGTCCGGTGATCCGGGGCCGGAAGCTGTCCGCGTGGGCGTCGCGGGTGGCGCTGCGCACCCCGTCGGCGGCGATGACCAGGTCGTGCGTGGCGGCGAGTTCGGCGGCGGGCGGGGCCTGGGTACGGAAGCGGAGGCCGACGCCGAGCCCGGCGCAGCGCTCGTGCAGGATCTCCAGGAGCCGGCGGCGGCCGAGGGCGGCGAAGCCGTGGCCGCCGGAGGTCTGGGTGTGGCCCCGGTGCACGATGTCGATGTCGTCCCAGCGGACGAACTCGCGCTGGAGGGCGCGGTGCACGACCGGGTCGGCGTGTTCGATGCCGCCGAGGGTCTCGTCGGAGAGGACGACGCCGAAGCCGAAGGTGTCGTCGGGGGCGTTGCGCTCCCAGAGGGTGATCTCGCGGTCCGGGCCGAGGCGCTTGAGCAGCGCCGCCGCGTACAGTCCGCCGGGCCCGCCGCCGATGACCGCGATCCGGTGCGGGCCGGCGGCGGTCATTTGCCCCGCCAGGCGGGGGGCCGCTTCTCGCTGAACGCGGCGTGGAACTCGGCGTAGTCCTCGCCGTGCATCAGGAGGGCCTGGGTCGCGGCGTCCATCTCGACGGCGGCGGCCAGCGGCATGTCCAGCTCGGCGGTGAGCAGCGCCTTGGTCTGGGCGAGGGCGAGCGCGGGCCCGTCCGCGAGGCGGCGGGCCAGTGCGGCGGCGGCCCGGTCGGCGTCGCCCTCGTCGGTGAGCTCGCTGATCAGGCCGATCCGCTCGGCCTCGGGGGCGCGGACCGGTTCGCCGAGCATCAGGAGCCGGGTGGCGTGACCGAGGCCGACGACCCGGGGCAGCAGATAGGCCGCGCCCATGTCGCCGCCGGAGAGCCCGACCCGGGTGAAGAGGAAGGCGAACCGGGCGGTGGGGTCGGCGACGCGGAAGTCGGCGGCGAGGGCGAGGACGGCGCCGGCCCCGGCGGCCACCCCGTGCACCGAGGCGACGACGGGGAAGGGGCACTCGCGGACCGCGCGGACGACCTGGCCGGTCATCCGGTTGAAGTCCAGGAGCTGGGCGGTGTCCATCGAAAGGGTGGCGCCGATGATCTCGTCCACGTCGCCGCCGGAGCAGAAGCCGCGCCCCTCGCCGGCCAGCACCAGGGCCCGCACGGAACGCTCCCGGGCCAGCTCGGCCAGCAGGTCGCGAAGGTCGGCGTAGGCGCCGAAGGTCAGGGCGTTGAGCTTCTCGGGCCGGGCGAGGGTGACGGTGGCGACGCCGTCCTCGGCGGTGACCCGCAGGTGGCGCCAGTGCTGCGTACGCGGTGCGGAGCCGGTGAACGGGCTCATGGCGGGGTGTCCCCTTCGGCCGTCGCTGCTGCCTGACCCCGAATTTATCACCGTTACGTGACTGCCGTCACGACTACGCGATACATCGGCGCGTACGGGGTCCAGTGACGAACGTCCCCTCTGTGCCGGACCGCAGGCCCTTGTCGCCGTCGCCCCGCTTCGTAAGGTTGGACCCGACACGTCTTGAGCGCGGAACCGTCTGAGCCCAGGACCCCCGCGCTCACCCGAACGGAAACCCTCGTGCCCCCCGACGGACCGCCACCCCCCTCCTGGCGCATCTCCCTGCCGCACTCCACGGCCGCCGTGCCGATCGCCCGCGCGCTGATCCGCTCGGTGCTGACGGACATCGACGCCCCCGCCGACAGCGACACCGCCGAACTGCTGACCGCCGAGCTGGTCGCCAACGCGGTGGAGCACACCCCGGGCGACGACCCCATAGAGCTGGTGGTGGAGCTGCTGCCGGCCGGCTGCCAGGTGGAGGTGCACGACGGCGACCCCGCCCCGCCCGGCGACCTGTCCCGCCCCGAGCCCGGCGACGTACCGGACCCGTGGCAGGAGCACGGCCGGGGGCTGCTGCTGATCCGCACGCTCAGCTCGTCCTGCGGTCACCGCCCGACCGAGCGCGGCAAGGCGGTCTGGTTCCGGCTGCCGCCCGCGTAGCCGCTATGCGGCCGGGGAGGCCAGCCGCGAGCGGCGGTGCCCGTAGAACGCGTAGACGAGCGCGCCGGCCGCGAGGAACACGGCGAACTGCACCCAGGTCGTCCAGCCGGTGCCGTACATCAGATAGACGCAGAAGCCGATCCCGATGAGCGGGCTCAGCGGGTAGAGCGGGACCCGGAAGGAGCCGCGCACCTCGGGGTTGCGGCGGCGCAGCACGAGGACGGCGGCGTTGACGGCGACCATGGTGGCGAGCGTGCCGATGGTGGTCAGGTTCACCACCATGTCGAGGGAGGAGAAGGCCGCCGGGACCGCGAAGACGACGGCGACGATCCAGGTGTTGGCGACCGGCGTCGCGGTGCGCGGCGAAACTCGCTCGAACACCCTCGGCACCAGGCCGTCCCGGGACATCGACATCAAGATGCGGGTCTGCCCGTACATCACCGCGAGGACCACCGAGGCGATGGCGACGACCGCGCCGAAGGCGATGACACCGCCGCCCACGGAGGAGCCCGTGACCTGGTCGACGATCAGCGAGAGCGCGGCGGGCTTGTCGGAGACGGCCTCCGGGCCGAGCGCGCCGATCGCGGCGAGGGCGACCGCGCAGTAGAGCAGCGTGACCAGGCCGATGCAGATCATGATGGCGAGCGGGATGTTGCGCCGGGGGTTCCTGACCTCCTCCCCCGCCGTGGTGATCGCGTCGAAGCCGATGTACGAGAAGAACGCCAGCGACGCGCCCGCCGTGATGCCGCCCGCGCCATGGGCGGCGAACGGGGCGAGGTTGCCGCGCTCGAACGCGGTGAACGCGATGACGCAGAACAGGGCCAGGACGACCAGCTTGAGCACGGCCATCGCGGCGGTGGCCCCGGCGCTCTCCCGTACGCCGCGCACCAGCAGCGTCGCGGCCATCATGACCACGATCACGGCGGGCAGGTTGATCACGCCGCCGTCCGCCGGTCCGGCGGAGAGCGCGGCGGGCAGCTGGTGGCCGAAGAGGCTGTCGAGGAGTTCGTTGACGTACTGGCTCCAGCCGACCGCGACGGCGGAGACCGACACGCCGTACTCCAGGAGCAGGCACCAGCCGACGAGGAAGGCGAGGCGTTCGCCAAGCGTGGCGTAGGCGAAGGAGTACGAGCTGCCGGAGACGGGAATGGCGCTGCCCAGCTCGGCGAAGGAGAACGCCGTGAAGACGCAGGTGACGGCCGCGAGGACGAACGAGACCACGACGGCGGGCCCGGCCTCCGCCACGCTGTCGGACAGGCCCACGAAGATGCCGGTCCCGACGACCGCGCCGACCCCGAAGCACACCAGCTGGAACAGGCCCATGGTGCGCTTGAGGCCGTGCCCCTCCAGGTCGGCGCCCGACTCGGCGATCAGCCGGTGCGGGTCCTTGACGCGGTGCGGGGGGCCGGGGAGGCGCAGGGGGCTCACGACGGTGTCTCATTTCCGGTGGTACGCGTGGGGGGAGGCGCGTTCGGGCGGTGGGGGCCGTCGCGCGCACGAAAAGGGGGTTCGAGCGTGCGAGCTCGAACCCCACCAATCGGCACCATCATAGACACCTGCCCGCATATTCACCCAATTGGATGCATGAACATGCGGGGTCGCCGGCCGTCAGCCGGCCATCGTCGCCACGAGCACGGCCTTGATCGTGTGCATGCGGTTCTCCGCCTCGTCGAAGACGACGGAGTGCTCGGACTCGAAGACCTCGTCGCTGACCTCCAGCTCGCTCAGCCCGTGCCGCTCGTGGATCTCGCGCCCCACCCCGGTGCCGAGGTCGTGGTACGCGGGCAGGCAGTGCATGAACTTCACCCCGGCGTTCCCGGTCGCCCGCAGGACGTCCATCGTGACGGCGTACGGCACGAGGGCGGCGATGCGGGCGTCCCAGACCTCCTTGGGCTCCCCCATCGAGACCCAGACGTCGGTGGCGACGAAGTCCGCGCCGCGCACCCCCTCGGCCACGTCCTCGGTGAGCGTGACCCGGGCGCCGGACTTCTCGGCGAGCGCGCGGGCCTCGGCGACGACCGTCTCGGCCGGCCAGTACGCCCTGGGCGCGACGATGCGCACGTCCATGCCGAGCAGGGCGCCGGTGACGAGGTAGGAGTTGCCCATGTTGAAGCGGGCGTCGCCGAGGTAGGCGAAGGCGATCTCCTCCAGCGGCTTCTCGCTGTGCTCGGTCATCGTCAGCACGTCGGCGAGCATCTGGGTCGGGTGCCAGTCGTCGGTCAGCCCGTTGAAGACGGGCACCCCGGCGTACGCCGCCAGCTCCTCGACGGCCGCCTGGCTGTCGCCCCGGTACTCGATCCCGTCGAACATCCGGCCGAGGACGCGCGCGGTGTCCTTGACCGACTCCTTGTGCCCCATCTGGGAGCCGGAGGGGTCGAGGTACGTGGTCGAGGCACCCTGGTCGGCGGCGGCGACCTCGAACGCGCACCGGGTGCGGGTCGACGTCTTCTCGAAGATCAGCGCGATGTTCCGGCCGCTCAGCGACCGCGTCTCCGTGCCCGACTTCTTGGCGGCCTTGAGCTCGGCGGCCAGCTCGATCAGACCGCGGAACTCCGCGGCCGTGAAGTCCAGCTCCTTGAGGAAGTGGCGGCCTGCGAGATCTATGGCCATGGTGACTGCTCCTGGGTCGGGCGGGGGGACGCATACCGTAACGCTGGAACTGTATACGACGCAATGCATCGCTATACAGCGCCGTCTTGCGGTACGGACCCGGCCGCCCGTCAGACCGCGTCCCGCACGACCGGACAGCTCATGCAGCGCGGACCGCCCCGGCCCCGGCCCAGCTCGCTGCCCCGGATCTCGATGACCTCGATGCCCTGCCGGCGCAGATGCGTGTTGGTGGTGGCGTTGCGCTCGTACGCGACGACGACCCCGGGCTCGACCGCCAGCACGTTGCAGCCGTCGTCCCACTGCTCCCGCTCGGCCGCGTGCACGTCCTGCGTCGCGGTGAGCACCCGGATCGAGCCGAGGCCGAGCGCCTGGGCGATGGCGGTGTGCATCTGCTCGGGCGGATGGTCGGTGACCTTGAGGTCGCGCGGCCCGTCGCCGGGCTCGATGGTGTACGAGCGGAGCATGCCGAGGCCCGCGTACTTGGTGAAGGTGTCCCCGTCGACCATCGTCATCACGGTGTCCAGGTGCATGAAGGCCCGGCTCTTGGGCATGTCCAGCGCCACGATGGTCCGGGCCGAGCCCGCGTCGAAGAGCCCCCGGGCCAGCATCTCCACGGCCTGCGGGGTGGTGCGCTCGCTCATCCCGATGAGCACGGCGCCGTTGCCGATGACGAGGACGTCACCGCCCTCGATGGTGGAGGGGTAGTCGTCCTGCCCCTCGGACCAGTGGTGGAAGGCGCCCGCCTCCGGCCCGGTGAATAACGGGTGGTGTCGGTAGATCGCCTCGAAGTGGACCGTCTCGCGCTGCCGGGCCGGCCAGCGCATGGCGTTGATCGAGACCCCGTCGTAGATCCACGCCGAGGTGTCCCGGGTGAACAGGTGGTTGGGCAGCGGCCCGAGCAGGAAGTCGTCCAGGTCCATGACGTGGAAGCGCACCGAGACCGGCTCCTCGTGCCGTTCCAGGAATTCCCGCTTGGTCATCCCGCCGACCAGCGCCTCGCACAGCTCGGCCGCGGTCAACTCCTCGAAGGCGGCCCGCAGGTGCTCGGTGGCGAGCGGTCCGTACTCCTTCTCGGCGAAGACCCGGTCCAGCACGAGGCGCCGGGCGACCGGGATCTCCAGCGACTCGCGCAGCAGGTCGCCGAAGAGGTGCACCTCGACGCCCCGGTCGCGCAGGACGTCCGCGAAACCGTCGTGCTCCTGGCGGGCCCGGCGCACCCAGAGCACGTCGTCGAAGAGCAGCGCGTCCTTGTTGCTCGGCGTGAGCCGTTTCAGTTCCAGATCGGGGCGGTGCAGGATGACGCGGCGCAGCCGCCCGGCCTCGGAGTCGACATGGAATCCCATGCCCACATCCTCACCGCGCGGCGCGCCGTTCACCCGGCGAATCGCCAGCCTGTTCCGCCGGCCCGGCCCGGCGCGTCTCAGAGCCGGGGGTCCACCGGCTCCGACTCCAGCGCCAGGACGGCGAACACCGCTTCGTGGACCCGCCACAGCGGCTCCCCGTCCGCGAGCCGGTCCAGGGCCTCCAGGCCGAGGGCGTACTCGCGCAGGGCCAGCGAACGCTTGTGGCCGAGGAAGCGGCCGCGCAGCCGGTCGAGGTTGTCCGGGCGGGTGTACTCGGGGCCGTAGATGATCCGCAGGTACTCCCGGCCGCGCACCTTGATGCCGGGCTGCACCAGGCGGCCCTTGCCGTCCCGGACGAGCGCGCCGAGCGGCTTGACGACCATGCCCTCGCCGCCCCGGCCGGTCATCTCCAGCCACCAGTCGGTGCCCGCGCGGACGGACGCCTCGTCGGCGGTGTCCACCACGAGCCGCCGGGTGACCTGGAGCAGCCCGGTGGGGTCGTGCTCCACCAGCCGGTCCAGCCAGGCCAGCTGCTCGTCGTGCGGTACGGAGGCGAGGGAGCGGCCCCGCACGGCGAGGATCTGGAACGGCGCCAGGCGCACGCCGTCCAGCCCGTCGGTGCCCCAGCAGTAGCGGCGGTACGCCTGCGTGAACGCCGCCGCGTCCTCGGCCCGGTCCCGCTGCCGGTCCGCGAGCGCGCCCACGTCGACACCGCGCGCCGCGGCTGCCGCGAGGGCCCCGGTGGCGGCGGGGAACACCGCGCCGGAGGCGGCGCCCACGGCCGCGTACTGGGAGCGGAGCAGGCCGCGTGCCTTCAGGGACCAGGGCATCAGCTCGGCGTCGAGCAGCACCCAGTCGGTGCCCCACTCGTCCCACAGCCCGGCCGCGGTCACGGCCGCGCGCAGCCGCCCGAGCACCGTCTCGGTGAGCGCGGCGTCGTCCAGGAAGGGGCGGCCGGTGCGGGTGTACAGCGCGCCCGTGGGCCCGCCGTCGCCGGTGTCCGCGGTCCCGAATCGCTCCCGGGCCGCGGCGGCGTCCTTGCAGACCAGGGCCACGGCGCGGGAGCCCATGTGCTTCTCCTCGCACACCACCTTCGCCACGCCGGCCGCCCGGTACTCGCCGAACGCCTCGGCCGGGTGCTCCAGATAGCCGTCCTCGCGCGAGGTGGCGGTGGGCGCCATGGTCGGCGGCAGGTACGGCAGCAGCCGGGGGTCGACCGCGAACCGGCTCATGACCTCCAGGGCGGCGGCCGCGTTCTCCTCGCGGACGGCGAGGCGGCCCATGTGCCGGGTCTCCACGATCCGCCGGCCCTGTACGTCGTCCAGGTCCAGCGGCCGGCCTTCCCGGCCCCCGGGCGCCTCCGTCGCCAGCGGCTTCACCGGCTCGTACCAGACCCGCTCCGCCGGTACGTCGACGAGCTCGCGCTCCGGCCAGCGCAGCGCGGTCATCTTCCCGCCGAAGACGGCACCGGTGTCCAGGCAGATGGTGTTGTTGATCCACGAGGTGTTGGGCACCGGGGTGTGGCCGTAGACCACGGCGGCGCCGCCCCGGTAGTCCTCGGCCCACGGGTAGCGCACGGGCAGCCCGAACTCGTCGGTCTCGCCGGTGGTCTCCCCGTACAGCGCGTGCGAGCGGACCCGGCCCGAGGTGCGGCCGTGGTACTTCTCGGGCAGTCCGGCGTGGCAGACGACGAGCCGGCCGCCGTCCAGCACGTAGTGGCTGACCAGCCCGTCGATGAACGCGCCGACCCGCTTGCGGAACTCCGGGTCCTTCGCGTCCTCGCGTTCCAGCTGCTCGACGGTCTCCGCGAGGCCGTGGGACAGCTGCACCTTGCGGCCCTTGAGGTAGCGCCCGAGCTTGTTCTCGTGGTTGCCGGGGACGCACAGGGCGTTCCCGTCGGCCACCATCGACATCACGCGGCGCAGCACGCCGGGGCTGTCGGGGCCGCGGTCCACGAGGTCGCCGACGAAGACCGCGGTGCGGCCCTCGGGGTGGGCGCCGTCCACGTACCCCAGCTTGCCGAGGAGGGTGTCCAGCTCGGAGCGGCAGCCGTGGATGTCGCCGATGATGTCGAACGGTCCGGTGAGGTGGCGCAGGTCGTTGTAGCGGCGCTCCAGGACCACTTCGGCCTGCTCGGCCTCCTCCTCGGAGCGCAGGATGTGCACCTTGCGGAAGCCCTCGCGCTCCAGGCCGCGCAGCGAGCGGCGCAGCTCGCGGCGGTGGCGCTGGATGACGTGGCGGGGCAGGTCGGCGCGGTCCGGGCGGGTCGCGTTGCGGGCGAGGCAGACCTCTTCGGGCAGGTCGAGCACGATGGCGATGGGGAGCACGTCGTACTCCCGGGCCACGCGTACGAGCTGGCGCCGGGCCTCCGGCTGCACGTTCGTGGCGTCCACGACGGTCAGCCGGCCGGCGGCGAGGCGCTTGCCCGCGATGTAGTGCAGGACGTCGAAGGCGTCCTTGCTGGCGCTCTGGTCGTTCTCGTCGTCGGCGACGAGGCCCCGGCAGAAGTCCGAGGAGATGACCTCGGTCGGCTTGAAGTGCCGCCGCGCGAAGGTCGACTTGCCGGACCCGCTGGCCCCGACGAGCACGACGAGGGAGAGGTCGGTGACGGGGAGGGTGCGGTGCGGGGCGCGCCCGGTCTCGTTGGTACTGGTCATGCGGCTTTCGCCTCCTTCTCGGTCTCGTCGGTGGTGGGGGTGGTCGTGCCTGTGCCGGTGGGGGCCGTGCCGGCGGTGTCGGTGCTGAGGGAGAACGTGGCCATCTGCGTGGGCGGGCCGACCTCGGGGTCGTCCGGGCCGACGGGCACGAACTCCACGCGGTACCCGTGCCGGCCGGCCACCGCCTCGGCCCAGGCCCGGAATTCGGCCCGGGTCCACTCGAAGCGGTGGTCGCCGTGTCGGGTGTGCCCGGCCGGAAGGGTCTCCCAGCGGACGTTGTACTCGACGTTCGGCGTGGTCACGAGCACCGTGCGGGGGCGCGCGGAGCCGAACACGGCGAATTCGAGGGCGGGCAGCCGCTCCGGGTCGAGGTGCTCGATGACCTCGCTGAGCACCGCGGCGTCGTACCCCTTGAGCCGCTTGTCCGTGTAGGTGAGCGAGCCCTGGCGCAGCGTCACGCGGGACGCCTGCCGCTCCCCCATCCGGTCCAGCTTGAGCCGGCGCGAGGCGATCGTCAGGGCGCGCATGGACACGTCGAGGCCGACGATCTCCGTGAAGCGCGGGTCCTTCAGCAGCGCCTGCACCAACTGCCCCTGTCCGCAGCCCAGGTCGAGCACCCGGCCCGCTCCGGCGGCGGTGAGCGCGGCCAGGATGGCGTCCCGGCGCCGCACGGCCAGCGGCACCGGCCGCTCCTCGGTGTCGGAGCCCTCGTCCACGGCGTTGTCGACGCTCTCGACGTCGAGGTCGTCCGCCTCCGCGAGCCGCACCAGTTCCAGCCGTTCCATCGCCTGCCGGGTCAGCCCCCAGCGCCGCGCCAGGTACCGGCTGGTGATGAGCTTGTGCTCGGGGTGCTCGGCCAGCCAGCCCTCGCCCGCCCGCAGCAGCTTGTCGACCTCGTCCGGCGCGACCCAGTAGTGCTTGGCGTCGTCCAGCACCGGCAGCAGCACGTACAGCTGGCGCAGTGCTTCGGCGAGCCGCAGCTCGCCTTCGAGCACCAGCCGTACGTAGCGCGAGTCGCCCCAGCCCGGGAACGTCTCGTCCAGCGGTACGGCCTCCGCCTCCACCCGCGTCCATCCGAGCGGACCGAAGAGCTTGCGCACCAGCTCGGCACCACCACGGGCCGGCAGGGCGGGCACTTCGATCCGCAGCTCCATGGGGGCCGCCGCCCGCTCGGGCATCGCCTTGCAGGCACCGCTCAGCGCGGACTTGAAGACGGTGCTCATCGCGACGGACAGCAGCGAGGATGCCGCGTAGGGACGGTCGTTGACGTACTGCGCGAGCGCCGAGTCGGGCGCCCCGCCCCGGCCCTTGCCCTTCCCCTTGCGCACCAGGGCGATGGGATCGACCTCCAGCAGCAGGGCCGCCGTGCACCGCTCCGCGGACGCCTCGGGATAGAAGACGTGCGCGGTGCCGTGGGAGGTGGAGAACGCCTGCGCCCGCTCGGGATGCTTGTGCAGCAGGAAGCCGAGGTCGGTGGCGGGACGTTCCGGGGAGCCGGTTGTACTGATCGTCAGGAACACACGTGTGAGTATGATCCGACCGCTCACCTCCCACCAGGCAATTTCCGTGTCCCGCCACACGTGCTCCCACCGAGCTTCCAGGAGGCGCCATGCTCATCCGCCCGTCGGTGCTGGCCGCCGCGCGGCGTCACTCGGTCGGTCTGCGCCGGGACGGCACCGTGTGCGCGGCGGGCAGCGCGCTCACGACCGCCGAGTGCCGTGTCGGCCGGTGGGACGGTGTGGTCTCGGTCGCGGCGGGCAACGTCCACACCGCGAGGAACGCGGGCAGGTCCCATACGGTGGGCCTCCGTTCGGACGGCACGGTGCTGGCGACGGGGTGGAACGGCGACGGGCAGTGCGACGTCTCCGGCTGGCGAAGCGTCACGGCCGTGGCCGCGGGCTGGCGCCGCACGCTCGGGCTGCTCGCCGACGGCCGCGTACTGGCGACCGGACGAGGTGCGGAAGGGCAGTGCGAGGCGGGGCCCTGGCGCGAGGTGGTCGCCCTCTCGTGCGGTGACTGGCACTCGGTCGGCGTCCGGGCGGACGGTTCCGCGGTGGCTACGGGGAACAACCGGCGCGGGCAGTGCGCCGTGGCGGAGTGGCGCGGCCTGGCCGACGTCTCGGCCGGGTACCTCCACACGGTCGGCCTCCGGGCTGACGGGCGCGCCGTGGCCACCGGCGACCGGGCGGCCGGGGCATGCGCGGTCGATGCGTGGGAGGACGTGGTGGCGCTGGACGCGGGCAGTTACCACACCATCGGGGCCACGGCGTCCGGACGGGTCATCGCCGCGGGCGACAACGGGCACGGGCAGTGCGAGGTCGGCGGCTGGCGCGACATCGTCGCCGTGGCGGCGGGCTCGACGCACACGCTCGGCCTGCGCACCGACGGCACGGTCGTCAGCACGGGGAACAACGCGGACGGGCAGTGCGAGGTCGCCGCCTGGTCCGGCATCCATCTGCGGTAATCCCACGGACCACGCCCCCCGACGCCGACCGGCACCTCCGCGCGGGCCCACGCGGTGTCACCCCGCCCCGGCTCCCCCCGTGGGGTCCCCGGACGCGCCCCGCCGCGCGGCCGCCAGCTCCGCGATCGCCTCCGGGCCCACCCGGCAGCAGCCGCCGATCAGCCGGGCGCCGGCCCGCTCCCAGGACGCCGCCCGGTCCGGGGTGAACGTGGCCGCCCCGGTCCAGGCACCGGCCCCCGCGTCCCAGTGCTCGCCGCTGTTCGGGTAGACCACGGCCGGCTTCCCGGTCGCCCGGACCGCCGCCCTCGCGGCGGCCTCCGCATCGGCCGGGGCGCAGCAGTTGACCCCGACCGCGATCACCTCGTCGTGCGCCCGGGCCAGGGCGAACGCCTCGTCCAGGGGCTGCCCGGCCCGGGTCCGGCCCCCGGCCACGGTGTAGGACAGCCACACGGGCAGCCCGTACTCCCCCGCCACCCGCAGCAGTGCCCGCGCCTCGTCCAGGTCCGGCACCGTCTCCAGGGCCAGCGCGTCCGGCCCGGCGGCGGCCAGCGCCTCGATCCTGGGGCGGTGGAAGCGCTCCAGCTCCCGGACGCTGAGCCCGTAGCGGCCCCGGTACTCCGCCCCGTCCGCCGTGACCGCCCCGTACGGGCCGACCGAGGCCGCCACCCAGACGTCCCGCTCGACCGTGCCGGCCGCCCGACGTGCCAGCTCCACGCTGCGGGCGAAGAGCCCGGCCGCCTCGTCCCGCCCGATTCCGCGCCGCTCGAACCCTTCGTAGCTCGCCTGGTAACTGGCCGTGATGAGCACCTGGGCCCCCGCCCGCACGTACGCGGTGTGGGCGGCCTCGATCTGCCCGGGTCCGTCGGCGAGCAGCCGGGCGGACCACAGCGCGTCGGACAGATCGCAGCCCTGCGCCTCCAACTGGTTGGAGAGCCCGCCGTCGAGGACGAGCGTGCCCTCGGCCAGCGCGGCGGCCAGCGGGCGCCCGGGCCCCGGTGTCATCGCGGCCCCGCTCTCAGCCCAGCTGGGACTGGACCTGGGAGGAGATCAGCTCCAGGTGGTCCAGGTCGTCCAGGTCGAGCACCTGGAGGTAGACCCGCGACGCCCCGATCGCCGCGTACCGGCCGATCTTGTCGACCACCTCGGCGGGCGACCCCGCGAGGCCGTTCGCCTTCAGCTCCACCACGTCGCGGCCGATGGCGGCGGCCCGGCGGGCCACCTCCGCGTCGTCCCGGCCGACGCAGACGACCAGCGCGTTGGAGTACACCAGGTCGTCCGGCTTGCGGCCCGCCGCCTCGGCCGCCTCCCGGACCCGGCCGAACTGCTTCTCGCTGTCCTCCAGCGAGGCGAACGGGATGTTGAACTCGTCCGCGTACTGGGCGGCGAGGCGCGGGGTGCGCTTCGCGCCGTGCCCGCCGATGAGCACGGGCACCTTGGCCTGCGCCGGCTTGGGCAGCGCCGGCGAGTCCTTCAGCTGGTAGTACGTGCCGTCATAGCTGAACGTCTTGCCGACCTCGGTCGCCCACAGCCCGGTGACGATCGCCAGCTGTTCCTCCAGGCGGCCGAACTTCTCCTTCGGGAAGGGGATGCCGTACGCCGTGTGCTCCTCCTCGAACCAGCCCGCGCCCAGGCCCAGTTCGACCCGGCCGCCCGACATCTGGTCGACCTGCGCCACCTGGATGGCGAGGACACCGGGGAGCCGGAAGGTGCCCGCGGTCATCAGCGTGCCCAGGCGGATGCGCTTGGTCTCACGGGCCAGCCCGGCCAGTGTGATCCAGGCGTCGGTGGGGCCGGGCAGGCCGTCGCCCTGCCCCATGCGCAGATAGTGGTCGGACCGGTAGAAGGCGTCGAAGCCGAGGTCCTCGGTGGCCTTGGCGACGGTGAGCAGGGTGTCGTAGCTCGCCCCCTGCTGGGGCTCGGTGAAAATGCGAAGATCCATGCCTCCATCCTGCACCCGCGGGCGCCGTAGGCCCTGCTCCGGGGCACCGTCCGCATGAAGTCGCGGCCCCGGTGGGCGTACCGGGGGGGCGGGCCGCTCACTGGATGCCGGTCACCGGGCCCACCGGGTCGTGCAGCACCCCGTGCGGGCCGTCGCACTCCCGGCCGCGCTCCAGGTCCTCGCGCCGCTCGCGCTCCCGTTCGTCGAGGAGACGGAGCATGGAGTGGACCCGGTCCGTGGACTCGTCGGCGGCGTCGATCGCCTCCATGCACTGCCAGTACAGGCCCTGCTCATCGGTCTCGCACGCCACCCCGACCAGGGCTATACCGACTTCCCCGAGCAGCGCGGCCAGGCCCGTCAGGGCCGCGCGGGGATCGGCGACCTCGGTCAGCCGCGCCGCGCGGGCCACCCCGGCGCGGGCCGCGGGGTGGTCGAGCGCGCCGCTGCTCCGGCCCCCGATCTCGCTGAGGGCGCCCGCCTCGGCCCTCAGCTCCTTGGGGCCGCCGGCCGCCAGCCGGCTGCCGACCGCCTGGGCCAGGGCCTGCGCCTGCCACGCCTCGGCGATGATGTCCGGCGTGCCCCGGCTCTGCGCCAGTGCCTGCCTGATGACCGCTACCAGCCGTTCCGCTTCCATCGACTGCCCCCGTTCGACACGAAAACCCGCTCATCGACGCGGAAAACCCGCTCACCACGTTCATTACCCACAGTGAGGGCGACCGCACCGGAACGCCAGAGGATTTCGGAAATCTGTGGACACTCAATCGAGTGTGCACAAGTCGATCACTCCGAAGAGTGACGATCTTGGCCGCTCGTTGATTCTGGGACCGGAAAGCGCGACTCGTTCCGTTCGATCTTGGTCGCGAGTGCCGACAGGGCATCGATGCCGAGCACCTCGCAGAACTGGAGGAGGTACGCGAGCACGTCCGCGACCTCGTCGGCCACGCGGGGCGCCGTCGCCGGGTCCTCCATGACCCGCGCCGACTGCTCGGGCGTCAGCCACTGGAAGATCTCGACCAGTTCGGCGGCTTCCACGCTCAGCGCCGAGGCGAGGTTCTTCGGGGTGTGGTACTGCCCCCAGTCGCGCGCGTCCGCGAATGCGGCCAGCCGCCGCTGGAGGGTGTGTACGTCGAGTTCGGTCACCTGCTCGTCCTACGCCCCGGGCACCCCGGCCGCCGTGACGCCCTCGACCTCCATGCCGGCGGGCGACAGCAGGAAGACGTTGCGGTCCACCCGGTGCATGCCGCTGCCGAGCCCGAAGACGACACCGCTGGCGAAGTCCAGGATGCGCTTGGCCACATCGCTCTCCGCGCTGGTCAGGTCGAGCAGCACGGGCACCTGGGCGACCAGGTATTCCGCGACCTCGCGGGCGTCCGCGAACACCTGGACCCGCAGCACGACCATGCGCCGCTGCTCGGCGGGCTCCGGCTCGTCCTGGACGGTGCGGTGGTCCACCCGGGAGGGCCACTCGTTGCGGCTGCGCAGCGGTACGACCTGGGCCAGCCCTTCCCACTGCTCGTCCGTGACGTCGTACCTGTCGTACCTACTCACCGGACCACCCCGTCCGCACATCGGTCGGCGTTGTGCCGGCTGCGCTCACTGTTCATCGGGCGATTGTCCCCTCCCTCACCCGTTCGGCCTACGAGCGACACGGCTAGGGCGTGTTTCGACAGTACCGCCTGCCCGGCGACGCCTGGCCCGCCCTGCGGGCGGACGGCGCTCCTGTCGAAACACGCCCTAGGAATCGATTGCCGCCGCCGGAATCACGTCCGAGGGGTCCGTGACCGTGATGGCGCCGCTCGGGGCGGCGGTGGTGTCCAGCGGGGTGAAGCGGATGGGGAGGTGCGCCAGCGCGCGGTGGAACGGGCCGGGCCGCCACAGCAGTTCGCCGGGCGCCACGGCGAGTTCCGCGTCGCACAGGAGGCTGGTGAGCTGTTCGATGGCGGTCATGGCGATGAGCAGGGCGGGCTGCTTGGCGGGGCAGCGGTGGGGGCCGGCCGACCAGGCGAGGTGGGCGCTGGCCCCGGACCGGAGGCCGTCGTCGGAGACGGGCGGCGGGGACTGGGAGTTGGCGGCGGCGTAGGAGACCAGGACGAGCTGTCCGGCGCGCAGCCGTACGCCGTGGAACTCGGTGTCGTGGCGCGGGTAGTGGGCCGCCAGGTTGGCGAGCGGCGGGTCGCGCCACAGCACCTCGTTGATGGCCTCGTGGGCGGTCATCGCGCCGCCGTGCAGGGAGCCCGCGTAGCGTTCGTCGGTGAGCATGTGGAGCGTGGCGTTGCCGATGAGGTTGGTCATCGGGTCGTTGCCGGCGCTCATCACGAGGGTGATCTGGCGGACCGTCTCGTCGTTGTCGAGCCCCGCCGGGTGGGCCAGGAAGTACGAGGTCAGGTCGCGGCGCGGCCGGGCGCGGCGGTCGGCGACGAGGCGGGTGACGACGTCGACCAGGTCGGCGTACGCGGCGGCGGCGTCGGCGGCCGAGTTCATCATCCCGGCGACGCCGTCCACGATGCGTTCGCCGTCCTCGGGGTCGGCGCCGAACCAGGTGACGAAGATGTGCATGGGGAGCCGTCGGGCGTACTGGGCGATGAGGTCGCCGCTGCCGGCGGCGGCGAACCGGCCGATGAGCTGGCGGGCGACGCGGGCGACCTCGGCGCGCAGGATGTGCGGTTCGATGAGCGCGAGGCTGTCGTTGATGGCCTCGCGATAGCGGGCGTGCACCGCGCCGTCGCTGAACAGGGCGGTGGGGCGGTGGCCGAGCACCGGCAGCACGGGTGAGTCCGGGGGGATGGTCGCCTGCCAGGCGCGGGGGTCCTTGCTGAAGGTGTGGGTGTCGCGGAGCAGGTCGATGGCCGCCTGGTAGTCCGTGACGAGCAGCGCCTCGACGTCGGGGGCGATGCGCACCGGGGCGAGCGGGCCGTGCTCGCGCAGGGCGCGGTAGTGGCCCTGCGGGTCGGCCGCGAAGGCCGGGCCGAACAGCGCGAGGGGCTGCGGCGGCGGTGCGTACGTGGTCATGAGGCGTCCTCGGGCTGCGGCATGCGGGTCAGCACGTGTTCGGCGAGTGCGATCAGGGCGTCGATGCTGCCGCGGCGTTCGCGCGCGTCGCACTGGATGAGCGGGGTGGTGTCGTCCAGGTCGAGGTGTTTGCGCAGGACGTCGTCGCTGTGGGCGGGGGCGTCGGGGAAACGATTCACCGCGACGGCGTACGGCAGTCCCTGCTCCTCGACCATGTCCATCACGGCGAAGGAGTCGGCGAGCCGCCGGGTGTCCACGAGGACGAGTGCGCCGAGGGCGCCGCGGGCGATGTCCTCCCACAGGGGCAGGAACCGCTCCTGGCCGGGCGTGCCGAACATGTAGAGCACGAGGTCGTCGGGGACGGTGAGGCGGCCGAAGTCGATGGCGACCGTGGTGGTGGTCTTGTCGGGGAGTCCGGCGGTGGAGTCGACGCGGGTGCTGGACTGGGTCATCGCCTCTTCGGTGTGGAGGGTGGCGATCTCCGAGAGGGTGCGGATCAGGGTGGTCTTGCCCACGCCGAAGGGGCCCGTGACGACGAGTTTCATCAGGGTCCGGGCGGCGGCCGGCAGGTAGCCGACGCCGGTCCGGTCAGGGGAGGGAGCGGAGTCCATCGAGCAGCCTCTCGACAAGCGACCTGTCGATCTGCCCGGCACTGGGTATCGGCGGTCGGGTGAGCAGTAGTCCGGTGGCCGCGAGGTCCGTGGCCAGGAAGACGGTGGCGCTGACCGGCAGGTCCAGGTGGGCCGCGCACTCGACGACGGTGAGGGCACCCGGTTCCAGCAGGTCGCAGAGTCTGCGGGCCTGGGTACCGGCGTCGTCGGGCACGGGCGCGTCGGTGCGTACGAGGACGGCGAGCCGGTCGAGGGCGGGGCCGGCGGGGCGGGACCGGCCGCCGGTGACCAGGTAGGCGGGGATCAGGCGGCGTGCTGGGCCGGGGGTCATGGCCGGGCGGCGGTGTCCGGTTGGCGGGCGGGTGCGTGCATCGCCCGGGTGAGCGCGGTGACCTGGACCTGCATCTGGTAGGCGATGTCACCGAGTTTGGCGCCGGGTTCGGCGAACAGGGCGAGGGTGGTGTTGCGGCCCGCCGGTACGACGATGGCGAAGCCCAGGTCCGATTCCACGACGGTCTGGGCCAGTTGCGGGGCCTCGGCGTCGGTGAAGGCGGTCGTGAAGGCGCGGGCGGCGGCGTGCAGGGTGGCGGTCATCGCGGCGACCCGTTCGCCGGAGGCCCGGTCGAGGCCGGGGGACGCGCCTTCGACCAGGCCGTCGCCGGTGGCGACCACGGCGTGCTGGACTCCGGGCAGCTCAAGCAGCGGGGTCAGCACCCATGCGAGGTCGCCTGAGGTGGGGCTGGGGGCGCTCACTTCTCGTCGTCTCCTTGGTCGTCCTGGTGGTCGGGGGCGCCGGTGTCCGGTGCGGGCGGCTGCCCGGTGACGCTCCTGCCGTTGAGGGTGCCCTGCTGGAGGGCCGCCCAGGAAGCCCCTGCCGCCTCCGGTGTACGGGGCATCCGGTCCGCGGCCGGTTCGGCGGCCCGGGCGGCGGTGGCCGCGGCGGGTGTGCGGCGCGGTGCCCGCCGCCGCCGGCTGGGCAGTCCGGCGGGCTCGGCGGCGGCCGGTGCGGGGGTGTCCGTTCCGGTCGGGGCGGGCTGGGCCGGGGCGGCGCCCGCTACGGGGGCGGGGGCGAGGGCGGAGAGGTTCCGGTCCTCGTCCAGCACGGTGAGCAGGTGGGCCGGGACGCGCAGGATCGTCCGCATGCCGCCGAACGGGGACGCCTCGATGTGGCATTCGAAGCCGTACTGCACGACGAGCCGGCCGACGACCGCGAAGCCGGTCTGCGGTGGGTCGCCCAGTTCGGTGAGCAGGACCTCGGCCGGGCCGGCGAGCAGGGCGCGGGCTCGTTCGAGGGCGTCCTCGTCCATGCCGATGCCGGCGTCGTCCACGACGAGGAACGCGCCCCGGCCGCCGCTCTGCTGGACGGTGACCTGGACGTCGGTGTCGGGGTGGGAGTACGCGGTGGCGTTGGCGAGGAGTTCGGCCAGGGCGATGGCGAGGGGTTCGGCGGCGCGGGCGGCGAGCGCGAGGCGTTCGTCGCGCAGGTGGTTGGAGACCTTGATCCGCTCGTAGCCGGCGACGCGGGACTGGGCGCCGAGGACGATCTCGACCAAGGGGGAGTTCTGGCGGGCGAGGCCGGGCCAGGCGTCGCACAGGACGGCGGTGGACTGGGTGCGGCGCAGGGCGAGTTCGTTGCGGAAGTCGAGCTGGAGGATGCGCGGGTCGTCGTACTCGTGCTGGAGCTCGTGCAGCAGCTGCTGGGACTGGTTCAGCAGGGACTGGATCTTGGCGGAGGTGCCGCGCATCGCGGCGCGGGCCGCGGCGTCGACGCGTCCGCGCTCTTCGAGGACGGCGGTGCGCGCGGCCTGGACGGCCTCGGTGAGCAGGAGGGCGGCGCCGCCGTCGACCTCGGCCGCCTCGCGCAGTCCGGGGACGGTGGCGCTGGGGTGGGAGAGGGCGAGGGCGGCGGCGGGTATGCGCCGGCGTGCGAGCTGACGGATCTCGTCGAGGAGGGCGGCGGTGCGGGCCTCGGCGGCTTTGGCCTGGCGTTCGGCGAGTTCGGCGCGGGTGACGGCCATCTGCTCGGAGAGGCCGGTCCGGTAGGCGCGGGTGAAGCCCGCCACCGCGGCGACGACGGCGATCAGTGCGACGATCCATGCCATGCCGTTACCGCGTTTCTCTCGTCGGGTCGGTCCGCCGTCGCGCGTCGGGCGGGACCGCGCGGTCAGCCCGCGCTGCCTGCCGGCTCACTGACCTGCTCCACTTCGTGTGCGACGGTGGCGACGTCGGTCATGACCTGGACCACGCTGGGCCGCTCCGAGCCGTCGAGCTGCCGGTATTCGCTGCCGATGGTCACCACCAGCCGTTCGGGGAGGCCGAGTCCGGGGTACCGGCCCTCGGCGATGACCTGGCGGGCGGCGTCGATGGAGGGGACGCCCGCGGCGTGCAGGGTGTGGGCGCGCTCGCGGATGTATGCGAGGTACGTGATGTGCTCGCGGACGCCGGCCCGGTCCAGGACGGGGCCGTGACCGGGGATGATCGTTTCGGCACCGGTGGCCAGCACCTGTTCGCAGGCCCCGATGATGTTGCTCAGCGGGCCTTCCCAGTGGATCGGGTGGTCGCCGGGCTGTTCGGGGGACGACGAGAAGATGATGTCGCCGCTGAACACGGTGGACTGGGCGGGCAGGTGGACCATCAGGTCGCCGGTGGTGTGCGCGGGCGCGAGCGAGGTGATCTGCACCGGGTAGTCGCCGAGGCTCAGTTCGAGCTCGCCCGTGAAGTAGGTGGTCGGCCGGACGGGCTCGGTCCGCGACCAGTCGAACGGGCCGAAGTGGCGGGCGAGGTAGGCGCCGAGCGGGGTGGCCGGGTCGCCGCCGGTGACGAGCGCGTGCTGCTGCTGCGGCGAGGGCTCGTAGTGGATGTGCTCGCGGGCCTCGCGGGTCACGATGATCTCGGCGTCCGGCAGCACGCCCGCGCCCCAGAAGTGGTCGCCGTTGGCGTGCGTGACGATCACCCGGTCGATGGTGACGCCGTCGGGCAGCCGCTTGGTGGACTCGGCGAGGAACTGACCGGCGAGCACGGGGTCGTACGGGGTGTCGATCCACAGCGCGCCACGGGGGGAGACGAGCAGGCCGCAGTTGGCCAGCCCCCAGCCACGCTTCGGCGGGAGCCAGGCGTACAGGCCCCTGCCAAGGTCAACGACATCCCCACCCGTGATCGACATGGACGCGATTATGCCGACCGGTTTCCGGTCGCGCGTTCGAGACCGGCCATACGGACACGCGATTGGCTTGAAACAGCCCTTGACCGGTCGCGCGGGCGGCCGGGTGGTGACCGTACGAGACCACTTCGGACCGGCTTCGTCACTATTACGGGATACGGCGCTGTCAAACCGGAAGGGGCCGATTACCCATTGAGCATGGCTGAAAACAGATGACGAAAGGTCCCCGGCGCAACCGCGTGGAGCGGTGCGCCGGGGACCCGTGGCCCAGGGCCTGAGCGTCAGGAACGGACCTGGCCGCGTTCGAAGTACGCGATCAGCTCGGGGTCGAGGGGCGGCACCTCGTGGGGGGCTCCGCCCTCGCGCAGCGAGCGGGTCGCGAGGACACCGGCGGCGACGCTCATCCGGGCGGCGACCGGCGAGGTGTCGGTGACTCCTCCCTCGCGGACGAAGCGGACGAACTCCCGCATGATCCCGCTGTCGCCGCCGCCGTGGGAGCCCTTGGCCTCGGGCACCCGGTAGGTGATGTCGGCGTCGGCTCGGTAGCCGCTGGGGCCGCTGTTCCAGACCTTGACCTCGTCGCCGGGGCCGTCACCGAAGTTCTCCAGCCGGCCCTCGGTGCCGATGACCGTGTAGTTGCGCCAGTAGTCGGGGGTGAAGTGGCACTGCTGGTAGGCGGCCACGACGCCGTTGTCGAGCTGCATGTTCATCACCGAGACGTCCTCGACGTCCACGATGTGGTGCAGGTCCTTGCGGGCCGTCGGAGGCCAGTCGAACTCGCGCAGCCAGTTCTCGGGGCGCGGGGTGTCCGGCGCGCGGCGCGGCAGGTTCCCGTAGACGAGCAGGTCGCCCAGGGCGTTGACGCGCCGCGTGTAGCCGCCGGCCAGCCAGTGCAGCACGTCGATGTCGTGGGCCGCCTTCTGGAGCAGCAGACCGGTGGTGCGGGTGCGGTCGGCGTGCCAGTCCTTGAAGTAGTAGTCGCCGCCGTAGCCCACGAAGTGGCGCACCCAGACGGTCCTGGGCTCACCGATGTCGCCGCGCACGATGATGTCGCGCATCAGCCGGACGACGCCCATGTGGCGCATGTTGTGGCCGACGTAGAGCCGGCTGCCGGTCTCGTACGCGGCGCGCAGGATGGTGTCGCAGCTCTCGACGGAGATGCCGAGGGGCTTCTCCACGAAGACCGCCTTGCCGGCCCTCAGGGCGTCGACGGCGATGGTCTCGTGGGTGTCGTCGGGGGTCGCCACGATGATCGCGTCGAGGTCGTTCCGGCCGAGCAGCGCCTTGTAGTCCTCGACCGCGGTCTCGGCGCCGAAGTGCTCGGCCTCGCGCCGGCGCACCTCCGGGTCGAGGTCGCAGACGGCGGTGATCGCCGATCCCTTGCCGGGGTGGTGGGCCGACATCGCGATGGACCGGCGCAGGCCGAGCCCGATGACGCCGAGTCGCAGGTCTGACACGGGATTCCCTTCAGTTGGTGCGGGTCGTGCGGGCGGAGGCCGCCTGCCGGCGAACGGCACGATGCGCCGCACGGGAAGTCGTACGAGGAGGCTCCGCGGCGACAGGCACATAGTTCACGACCGCGCACCGTTGTGGCAAGAGTTGTTCATTTCAGGGAGCCAACGAACATCTACGGGCACGCGGCACCGGAATGCGTGGTGCTTCCGTCGATACCGCCGCCCCTCGTGCGTGGTGGTGCCTGATCGCGCTCCCCTTCACGCACCGGGGCGCGCACGCAGGAGCGGGCCGCCGCGCGTGGTGCGCGCGGCGGCCTGCTGCGGGTACGACCAGGGGTCAGACGGCGATGACCGTGACACCGGCTTCGGTGAAGCGGGCGGACGCCTCGGGGGCGATCCCCCGGTCGGTGACCAGGAAGTCGACCAGGGAGAGGTCACAGACCCGGGCGAAGGCCCGCTTGCCGATCTTCGAGGAGTCGGCGGCGACCACCACGCGCTGGGCCTGCTGGGCGAGCAGCCGGTTGATGCTGGCCTCGCCCTCGTGGTGCACGTACGCGCCGCGTTCGGTGTCGATGGCGTTGACGCCGAGGACGGCCACGTCCAGCGTTATCTCGCCGAGCACCCCACTGGCCAGCGGGCCGGTCAGCTCGTAGGACTGGGGCCTGGCGACCCCGCCGGTGACGACCATCTTGATCTGCGGCCGGATCACCAGCTCGTTGGCGATGTTGAGGGCGTTGGTCACCACCGTCAGCGTCGGCTGCCCGGACGCCCCGCCGGCCCCCTCCCCCACCAGGTCCGCGCGGACGGCGAGCGAGCGGGCCACCTCGGTGATGGTGGTCCCGCCGGTGAGGCCGACCACCTCGCCGACCGCGACGAGTTCGGCGACGGCACGGCCGATGGCCTGCTTCTCCGGCGCGTTGCGGCCCGTCTTGTAGCGGAGGGCCAGCTCGTAACTGACGCCGTGGGCGATCGCGCCGCCCCTGGTACGGGTGAGCAGTTGCTGCTCGGCGAGCTGGTCCAGGTCCCGCCGGATGGTCGCGGCCGAGACGTCGAGCGTCCTCGCGGCGTCCTCGACGTCCACCCGGCCGTGCTTACCTACGAGTTCCAGCAGTGCGTTCCACCGGGCATCCCTGGACAAGGCGGTTCTCCTCACGGGTCCGGGCTGCGTGCGCCCGTCCCCTTGGGCGCGATCACCGGACAGGCGCAAGCGTCGCACAAGGCTCCCGCGAGTCAAGCCCCGTGCAAGCAGAATGCTTGATAATGCTCGCTCATCGCGGGTAACGTGCGTAATCGAGCATCCCCTCACCAGTACGGAGCGCAGAGTGTCATTTGTCGAGATCGAGATCGCCAGTCAGCCGGAGTGCTGGCGCCGCGCCGCGGAGCTGGCACCGAGTCACGCGGCCGTGCTGCCCGCGCCCGGCGAGCGCGTCGCCGTCGTCGGCTGCGGGACCTCGTTCTACATGGCTCAGGCATACGCCTCGCTCCGCGAGGAGTCGGGACAGGGCGAGACCGACGCCTTCGCCGCGTCCGAGTTCCCCGGCCGCCGCCGCTACGACCGGGTCGTCGCGCTCACCCGCTCCGGCACCACGACGGAGGTCCTCGAACTCCTCGGCCGGCTGAGCGGCACCACGCCCACGGTGGCGATCACCGCCGCCCCGGAGACCCCGGTGATGACGGCCGCCGACGCGGTCGTCGTCCTCGACTTCGCCGACGAACAGTCCGTCGTCCAGACCCGGTTCGCCACCACGCTGCTGACGCTGCTGCGCGCGCACCTCGGCCTGCACACCGACGCCGTGGTCCGGGACGCGGAGCGGGCGCTCGCGGAGCCGCTGCCGGAGGGCCTGGTGGACTGCACGCAGTTCACGTTCCTCGGGCGCGGCTGGACGGCCGGGCTCGCGAACGAGGCGGCGCTCAAGATGAAGGAGGCGTCGCTCTCCTGGACCGAGTCGTACGCCGCGATGGAGTACCGCCACGGCCCGATCTCCATCGCCACGGACACCACCGCCACCTGGATGTTCGGCGCCGCGCCCGAGGGCCTGCGCGCACAGCTCCTGGAGACCGGCGCCCGCTGGGTGGCGGGCGACCTGGACCCGCTGGCCGACCTGGTCCGCGTCCAGCGCCTGGCCGTGGCCCGCGCCGCCGCCCGCGGCCTCGACCCGGACGCCCCCCGCCACCTGACCCGCTCGGTGGTCCTGGCGGACGCCTGATCCCGCCGTACCGCGCCGCGTACGCCGGACGGGCCGGGATGCGGTCCGTCCGGCGCACGAGGACCGGGGTCCGGGGGCAACGCCCCCGGTCAGGACTCCTCGAAGTGGGCGTCCAGGACCGCGTCGAAGCCCTCGGTCCACTCCTTGAGGCTGCTACGGGACGTCGCCTCGACCTCGCCGTTGAACCAGCGCTGGGACGACAGGTGGACGGTGACGGTGAATCGGCGCCCGAAGCGGGCCGGCTTCAGCTCGACCGCGCCGATCTCGTCCCAGCCGAAGTCGGCCTGCTGGTCGTCGAGCGTGAAACGGACACCCCCGGGCCCGGCCGAGATCGAGCCGCGCCGGTCGCTCACCTCGAACGACGGCCCCTCGGCGGCCTCTTCGTCGGTTTCCTCCTGCTCCTCCTCGTCCTCCTCCTGCGCCACGGGCGCCTCGTCGGCCGGCTCGGCGACGGCGTCCGCCGGGGCGGGCTCCTCAGTGTTCTCCGGCGCCTCCTCCACCTCTTCGGCGGGTCGGGGGGTCGTGAGACCGGGGATGTACGCCGGGTCGGTCCCTGCGGCGTACGCGGGCTGGGTCTTCGGGTCTATGCGCTGGTCCACGGCGGGCAGTATGGCCGACGAACCTGTACGGGGCCAGTAAGGCCGTGCCGGGGGACGGGCCCGGGCCGCCCGGCCCGCCCCCCGACGCGGGGCCCCGCGCCCCGCGTCAGCCGGTGGCGCAGACCTCCTCACCGAGCGAGAAGGTGTCCGGTGCCGTGTTGCCGCCGCTCAGCGTGCCCGTGAAGCCGAAGCCCGCGGACGCGCCCGGCGCCACCCGGCCGTTCCAGGAGACGTTGGTGGCCGTCACCTTCGCCCCGTCCTGCGCGGGCGTCGCGTTCCACATCTGGCCGACCTTCTGCCCGTCCGGGAACGTCCAGGCGAGCTTCCAGCCGTCCAGCTCCGTGCTGCCCGTGTTGGTGAGCGTCACATCGGCCTGGAAACCGCCGGACCACTGGTTGGTGACCTTGTACGTCACCGAACAGGCAGCGTCCCCGGGGTCGGTGCCCGGGTCCGTGCCCGGGTCCGTGCCCGGATCGGTGCCCGGGTCCGTGCCCGGGTCCGTGCCGCCCCCGTCGCCGTCCGAGGAGTCGCCGTACATGATCCCGCGGCCGTTGGTGGACACGTACACCCGGCCGAAGACGCGCGGGTCGCCCGTGATCGCGGCGCCGGTCCAGCCCCACTGGTGGGCGTCGTCGTTGATGCGGGTCCAGGAGGCGCCCGCGTCGGTCGACCGGAAGATGCCGCGCACCCCGCCGATCTTCGCCGACACGAAGATCGTCCGGTACGAGGCGCCCGCGGCCGCCTTGCCGAAGCCGACGGAGTCCGCCTCGTCGACGCCGCTCAGCCTGGTGAAGGTCGCCCCCGAGTCGGTGGAGTGCCACAGGCCGTAGGCGCCCGTCGTGGCGCCGCCCGCGAGCCAGATGTCGCCCTCGGTGCCGGGGACCGCCTTGAAGCGGACGTTGCCCTCGGTGGGCAGGCCGCTCGACGCCTTGGCCGTGAACGTCGCGCCGCCGTCCGTGGAGACGTAGAAGGTGCCGGCCTTGAACCCGTAGAACTTCTTCGGGTTCTTCCGGTCCGACTCGACCGTCGCACCCTGCGGAATCCCGGTCGACGCCGACCACGCACTCCCGTACCCGGTCGTGTGGTGGACGCCGGCGCCCTCGGGGCTCCAGACGAAGCCGCTCGCGTCGGCCGCCGCCGCCACCGTGCCGCCGCCGGTCACCCCGGACGGCTCGGAGCCCTGGAACCAGTTGGAGCCGTTGTCCGTCGAGAAGCCGATGTGCGGGGCGGCGTCGGCGCTGCCGACCCGGACCACCGTGTTCGGGCTGCTCTCGGCGAAGTCGATGCTCGTGGTGGAGGTGAGGTTGGGCGAGGTGAACATCATGTCCGGCACGGTGTCGAGGTCGGTGTGCCGGAAGCCCCCGATGTCACCGAGCGCGCTGAGCAGCGGCGCCCCGGACGGCGGGCTGGCCAGGTCGTTGACGGCGGTCTCCTCCAGGCCCTTCACCATCGGCGTGATCTTGAACTGGCTGCCGGAGTCCCAGTTGGTGAGGTTCTCGGTGCCGTAGATCGTCGCGCCGGTGCCGTACATCATGCGGTTCGAGTCGAACGGGTCGATCTCCAGCGCCTCCGTCATCCAGCCCAGCTTGGGCGTGGTCTCCGGCGGCGACGGGTTGGCGCCCCAGGTCAGCCACGGGACCGAGGACACGTCCTGGGTGAAGCGGTTGGAGCGGTTGGGGTAGCTGGTGTACTCCCACGCCTGGGTCCAGGTCGCGCCGCTGTCCGTGGAGCGGAAGATCTGGGTGTCGGGCCACCAGGAGCTGTACGCGGTCGCCATCACCGTGCCGGGATGCTGCCGGTCCACGGTGAGCCCGCTGAAGCCGTAGTAGGTGTCCGCCTCGGCGACCGGGCTGACGTCCTTCCACTCTCCGGTCGCGGTGGTGTAGCGCCAGATCTGCCCCTTGCCGCCGTCGTACGGGCCGCCGGTGTCGCTCAGGGTCAGATACAGGTAGCCGTTGTCGGAGTCGAGTACGCCCTTGTGCGCCAGGTATCCGGTCGGCTGGCCCGCGATCCGCGACCAGCTGGTCCCGCCGTCCGTGGAGCGGTAGACGGTGTTCTCCTTGTCGGCGACCCCGACGTAGATGTCCTGGGTCGCGCTGCCCGCGCTGCCGGTGCGCTCGTCGAACGTCACCCAGACGATGCCCTGGTTGTCGTTGCCGTAGCCGCTGGTGTCGGTGGGGTCCTGGGCGTAGTCGCCCGGGTTGGGGAAGGCCGTCACCTCGGACCAGGTGGCGCCCGAATCGGTGGACCGCCAGAGGCCGTTGCCGCTGGGCGCGCCGAGGTACAGCACGGAGTTCTTGTTCGGGTCGACCGCGAGGCGTTCGCCCATGCCCCGGCCCGGCATGTTGCCGCCGAGCTTGAAGGGCAGCGTGCTCGCCTTCCAGGTCGCGCCCCGGTCCGAGGAGCGCAGCACCGCGCCGTTGGTCGGGTCCCAGTCGTTGGTGTACGTGCCCACGGCGGCGTAGACCTTGTCCGGGTCGACGGAGTCGGAGGCGAGGCTCACCACTCCGGTCCAGCCCCAGTGGTCCCAGTCCACCCAGTCGAGCAGCGGCTTCCACTGCTTGCCGGCCTGGTCCCAGCGGTAGGCGCCCCCGATGTCGGTACGGGCGTAGGCGAGGTTCTTCTCGGACCGGTTGAAGACGATCCCGGGGACGAAACCGCCGCCGTCGATGCGGACGTTCTTCCAGTCGTATGTGTCCGCCGCGAGGGACACATCGGATGCCTGGGTGGCGGGCGCGGCGTCGCTGTCCTGCGCCGACGCCGGGGCGCCGGCGGCGAAGAGCCCCGCTGTGAGGGTGAGTGCCGCCACCAGGGTGGCAAAGGGTCTTGCGCTTGAGCGCACGGAAACGTCCTCTCCGAACAGGGTCCGCCGACAAGGGCGGTCAAGGGCGTGAACGGATGTGGGAGCGCTCCCATTTCGCGTCCCGATGGTAGCGGCGTCGCCCCTCCGGGAGAAGAGAAGAGGCAAGGTTCATCGGATGACTCGGGCGTGCTGCCCTCGACGGGCGTCCCTGCGGTAAACCACACCCCGGACGGCGGCGACCCTCATACCGGCGCGGTCCGGGGCTTCCTAGCGTGGCTGGGAGCCGGGGCAGGGCGCCCCGGCGGCCCGTCCGTCTGGAGCCCCGCATGCACCCCGTCCCGCTCGCTCTCCCCCAGGAACCCGCCGGAGGTTTCGCCGGCTGGGCGGCCGACCTCATCGACACCCTCGGCGCTCCGGGGGCAGGTCTGGCCATCGCCCTGGAGAATCTGTTCCCGCCGCTGCCGAGCGAGGTGATCCTGCCGCTGACCGGGTTCGCCGCCGGCCAGGGGGTGCTGTCGCTCGCCTCGGCACTCTTCTGGACGACACTCGGTTCGGTGGCGGGGGCGGCGGCCCTGTACTGGATCGGGGCGCTGTTCGGGCGCGCCCGGGTGCACGCCCTGTGGGCGCGGCTGCCCCTGGTCGGGGCCGCCGACCTGGAGCGCACCGAGGCGTGGTTCCTGCGGCACGGCACGAAGGCGGTGCTGCTGGGCCGGATGGTGCCGATCTTCCGGAGCCTGATCTCGGTGCCGGCGGGCCTGGAACGCATGCCGCTGCCGACGTTCCTCGGGCTGACCGCGCTGGGCAGTCTGGCGTGGAACTCCGTTCTGGTGCTGGCGGGTTACTGGCTCGGGGACCAGTGGGACACCGTCGGCGACTACGTGGGCGTGCTCTCCGAGGCGGTACTGCTGCTGGTCGCGGTGGCGCTCGTGCTGTACGTCGTCGTGCGCGTCCGGGCCCGCGCGGCGGGGCGGGCGAGGCACCGCCGGGGCGCGTGATGCCGGGGAGCGGGCCGGGAACTATGGTTCGCCCGACCGGGCCGTCGCACAGGGACCCCGGGCGCGAGGCGGAGGGGCGGGGCAGGGTGCTGGAGGATTCGGCGGGAGTGCCGGGCGCGACCGGCCGCGGCCCGGCGGGGCGGTTGTCCCGGGTGGCGGGGACGCTGCTCGGCTGCGCGACGGCCCTCGCCGGGCTGGGGTACTTCGCGGTGGCCGGGGCGCTCCTGGGGGCGTTCCTGCTGTGGCCCCGCACCCGGGTCCCCGCGCGCCGCCTCCTGGTGGCGGGCGCCAGGAGGCTGGCGGAGGCCGAGCGGTGGCGCCGGTCCGTCTTCTTCGGTGACCGGTTCCCCGCGCACCGCGCCTCCGACCGGCAGGTCCTCCGCTATCTGGCCGGCCGCATCTCCTCGGGGCTGCTGTGCGCGGTGGTGACGGCGCTGCTCGGGTTCGGCCTGGTGCTGGCCGGGCTGCTCGCGGTGGGCGTGGCCCGTTCCACGCTGGGCTGGGGCGAGTTGCCGGCCCAGGTGGCCCTCGGTTCCGTCCTGCTCTTCCTCGACGTGCAGGGGCTGTTCTCACTGGCCGCGCTGGACGCCAGGCTGGCCCGGGAGTGCTTCGGGCCGGATGAGCGGGAGTTGCTGAGGCGGCGCATCGGTGAAATCGCCGCCAGCCGGGCCGCCGTGGTGCGGGCGGTGGACCGGGAGCGGCGGCGCGTCGAGCGCGATCTGCACGACGGGGTGCAGCAGCGGCTGGTCGCGCTGGCGATGCTGCTGGGCCGGGCCCGCCGCGCCCGGGACGCCGAGCGCGCCGACGCGCTGCTGGCGCAGGCGCACCGGGAGGCGGGCGAGGTGCTCGCCGAACTCCGCGAGGTGGCCTGGCGGGTGTATCCGACGGCGCTGGACAGCGTGGGGCTCGGGGAGGCGCTGGGCGGGGTGGCGGAGCGCTGCCCGATCCCGGTCCGGGTGGTGTACGAGGTCTCCGGGGAGCTGCCGTCGCCCGTGCAGACGGCCGCGTACTTCGTGGTGTCCGAGTCGGTGAACAACGCGGCCAAGCACTCCGGCGCCGAGGGCGTCGTGGTGGACGTGGCCCGGCGGGACGGCGTGCTGTCCGTGCGGGTCCGGGACGACGGGTGCGGCGGCGCCGACCCGGAAGGCGGCGGGCTGGCCGGGCTGCGCGGCCGGGTCGCCGCGATCGACGGCATGCTGGACGTCGACAGCCCCGCCGGGGGCCCCACCACCGTGACCGCGGAGCTGCCGTGCGTGTGATTCTCGCCGAGGACTCGATCCTGCTCAGGGAGGGCCTGGTCCGTCTGCTCACCGAGGAGGGCCATGAGGTCCTGGCCGCGGTGGGTGACGCCGAGTCGCTGCTGTCGCAGGTCGCGGCGCACGCGCCGGACGTCGTCGTCACCGACATCCGGATGCCGCCCACGCACAAGGACGAGGGGCTGCGCGCGGCGGTGGAGATCCGGGCGCGGCGGCCGGACGTCGGCGTGCTGGTGCTCTCCCAGTACGTGGAGCGGAACTACGCCGCCCAGCTGCTCGCCGAGAACGCGGAGCGGGTCGGGTATCTGCTCAAGGACCGGGTCGCGCAGGTGGAGGAGTTCCTGGACTCGCTGGAACGCATCCACGCGGGCGGGGCCGTCTTCGACCCGGAGGTCGTGCGGCAGCTGGTCATCCGCAGCACGCACGGTGATCCGCTGTCGCGGCTGACCCCGCGCGAGCACTCCGTCCTGGAGGCGCTGGCGCAGGGCCACACCAACGCGGCCATCGCGCGGAAGCTGCACATCTCGTTGAGTGCCGTCGAGAAGAACCTCAACACCGTCTTCGACAAGCTGGGTCTCGCGCACACCACCGGTTACAACCGGCGCGTCCTCGCCGTGCTGCGCTATCTGGAGGGGTGAGACCTCAGTACCAGCCGGCCGAGCCGGGCGGGTCGCAGAGTTCGAGCACGACCTCGCCGGCCACGGAGGTGCGCCCGCCGAGAGGGCGCACCCGGTCACCGACGTTCACCAGGTGGGGGGCCGCGCCCACGATCCGGCACCGGTAGACGAAGCCTTCGGGGAAGCGGACCAGGGACTCGTTGCGCATCACGCGCGAGTAGCGGTTGACGACGTTGGAGCGGATGACGACGCCGTGGCCGTCGCTGTGCGCGGATTCGAGGTCGCTCGACGCGCAGACGGGGCACAGGAGTTTGCGGAAGGAGGCGGTGTGGCACCAGCGGCACACCTGGTAGACGAGCCCTTCCTGGCTGTGCGCCGCCACGCCCTCGCCGACCCGTGGCCCCACGTCCGTTCCGGTACTGAACACGTTCCGCCTCCCGCGCTCGACTCGGTGCGCCGCACCTCCGGCGACGGCACACCGGCACCGTATGGCACTTAGTTCCAGGAGTAAAGGCACTGAGTGCCGCAAAATGGCGACAGGAGTCGCGCGGTGCCCCTCAGGCGGTGCCGAGCGCGGACTCGATGTGCTGCACCACGCGCCACATCGGGGCGCCCTTGCGCGCGACCATGACGATCACCTCGTCGTCGCCCCCGGAGGAGGACACGGCGGCGGGTTCCGGCTCCGGCGCGGGTGCGGCGGGCCGCGCGTCCGGCCCGCTCCACACCGCGCGCACCAGTTCGAGGGCCCGGTCCACCTCGGCCCCCGCGTCGCCCTCGCCGCCCGAACGCAGCCAGGACCGCAGCCCGTTGTTGTGCGCGGCGACGACCGAGGCGGCGATCACCTCGGCGCGCAGCGCGGCGTCGGGCCCGGCGTCCGGGTCCTCGGCCCAGCGCCGCTCCAGGTAGCCGGCGAGGGTCCTCTCGTAACGGCGCACCACGGACAGTTCGTACGTGCGCAGTCCGGGCACCTCGCGGGTGAGCCGGTAGCGCTGCACGGAGAACTCGGGCTTCTCCGCGTACATGCGCAGCACCAGCCGGGCGCCGTCGCACACCGTGGCGACCGGGTCCGTTCCGTCGGCGTCCGCCAGGAACGCGGTCATGTCCGCGAGGCACCGCTCGTGGTCGGGGAAGACCGCGTCCTCCTTGGAGGGGAAGTAGCGGAAGAAGGACCGCCGCCCCACCCCGGCCCGCGCGACGATGTCGTCCACCGTGGTCCGCTCGAAACCGCGCTCCAGGAAGAGTGCGAAGGCCGCCTCGGCGAGCACGTCACGCATGGGGGGCTTCTTGGCCGGCCGGCGGTCTTCGGTCATGCCGGAAACGTAACACCGAAATCAGCTCGCCGACACTGGGTACCTTTACGCAGGGTACTGAGTGCCATAGAATTCCCGCAGGACACCACCAGGTACAGGGAGAGCCGGCGTGAGCTTGAGGATCGTTGTCTGTGTGAAGTACGTGCCCGACGCGACCGGTGACCGGCATTTCGCCGATGACCTGACGTTGGACCGTGAGGATGTCGACGGTCTGCTGTCGGAGCTGGACGAGTACGCGGTCGAGCAGGCGTTGCAGATCGCGGAGGCGGCTGATGACGCGGAGGTCACCGTGTTGACGGTGGGTCCGGAGGATGCCAAGGACGCGTTGCGCAAGGCGTTGTCGATGGGTGCGGACAAGGCGGTTCACGTCGAGGACGACGATCTGCACGGTACGGACGCGCTCGGTACGTCGCTGGTGCTGGCGAAGGCGGTCGAGGAGACCGGGTACGACCTGGTGATCTCGGGGATGGCGTCGACGGACGGCACGATGGGTGTGGTTCCGGCGCTGCTGGCGGAGCGGCTGGGTGTGCCGCAGGTGACGCTGCTGTCGCAGGTGTCGGTCGAGGGCGGTGTGGTGCGCGGCCGTCGTGACGGGGACAGTGCGTCGGAGGAGCTGGAGGCGTCGCTGCCGGCGGTGGTGTCGGTGACCGACCAGTCCGGTGAGGCGCGTTACCCGTCGTTCAAGGGGATCATGGCGGCGAAGAAGAAGCCGGTGAAGTCCCTGGACCTGGACGACCTGGGTATCGACGCCGAGCAGGTGGGTCTGGCGGGTGCGTGGACCGCGGTCGACTCCGCGACCGAGCGTCCGGCCCGTACCGCGGGCACGATCGTGAAGGACGAGGGCGAGGGCGGCAAGCAGCTGGCCGAGTTCCTGGCCGGCCAGAAGTTCATCTAGCCCGTCGCGTGTGGTCGTTGTCGCTGAAGTGCAGGAGTAGGGAAGTCTGATGGCTGAAGTTCTCGTCTTTGTCGATCATGTGGATGGTGCGGTCCGTAAGCCGACGCTGGAGCTGCTGACGCTCGCGCGGCGGATCGGCGAGCCGGTCGCGGTCGCGGTGGGCGCGGGCGCGTCGGGTACGGCGGGTGTGCTCGGCGAGCACGGCGCGGTCAAGGTCCTGGTGTCCGAGGCCGCCGAGTACGGCGACTACCTCGTCGTGCCGAAGGTGGACGCGCTCCAGGCCGCGTACGCGGCGGTGTCCCCGGCCGCGGTGCTGGTGTCCTCCTCCGCCGAGGGCAAGGAGATCGCGGCGCGGCTCGCGGTGCGGATCGGGTCCGGCATCATCACCGACGCGGTCGACGTCGAGGCCGGCGAGCAGGGTGTGGTGGCGACCCAGTCGGTGTTCGCCGCCTCGTTCACCACGAAGTCCCGGATCACGCACGGCACGCCGGTGATCTCGGTGAAGCCGAACTCCGCCCCGGTCGAGCCGGCCGCGGGCGCGGGTGCGGTGGAGGAGCTGGCGGTGGAGTTCTCCGCCGCCGCGACCGGTACGAAGGTGCTCTCGCGTACGCCGCGTGAGTCGACGGGCCGTCCGGAGCTGACCGAGGCCGCGATCGTGGTCTCCGGTGGCCGCGGCGTGAACGGCGCGGAGAACTTCGCGGTCATCGAGGCGCTCGCGGACTCGCTGGGTGCCGCGGTGGGCGCGTCGCGCGCGGCGGTGGACGCGGGCTGGTACCCGCACACCAACCAGGTCGGCCAGACCGGCAAGTCCGTCTCCCCGCAGCTGTACATCGCCTCCGGCATCTCCGGCGCGATCCAGCACCGGGCCGGGATGCAGACCTCGAAGACGATCGTCGCGGTCAACAAGGACGCCGAGGCCCCGATCTTCGACCTCGTGGACTACGGCGTCGTCGGCGACCTCTTCGACGTCGTCCCCCAGCTCACCGAGGAGATCAACACCCGCAAGGGCTGATACCCCCTCGGCTGTCGCGCCCGGCCGGGGCGGTGAGTGCGGACGAACCGCTCACCGCCCCGGCCGGGCCCGTTTCAGCCGAGCAGTTCCTCCACCAGGTCGGCGGCCCGCCGGGTGCCGCCCTCCGCCCGGGCGTCCGCGCGCAGCCGCGCCGACCGCCGGGCCACCTCCGGGTCGCCGACCAGTGCGGTGAGCGCTTCGCGCAGGGCCTCCGGGGTGGCGTCGTCGGTGTCGACGCGGCGGGCGACGCCCAGCTCCACGAGCCTGTCGGCGTTCATGAACTGGTCGACGCCCTGCGGCACGGCGATCATCGGCACCCCGCTGTACAGGCCCTCGGAACTGCCGCCCATCCCGGCGTGCGTGACGAAGGCGTCCGCCTGCCGGAGGATGGCCAGTTGGGGCACCCACCGGTGCACCTCGACGTTGCCGGGTACGGTGCCCAGCTCCGCCAGGTCCGTCTGCTTGCCGACCTGGAGCACCACGTGCCAGCCGGGCAGGTCGCCGTAGGCCGCCAGGCAGTTGCGGTAGAACTCCGGGCGGTTGGTGTACGCCGAGCCCAGCGAGATCAGGAGCACCTTCTCGGCCCCGGCGGGCCGGGTCCAGGTCTCCTCGCCGCGCCCGGCGAAGCACGGCCCGACGAACGTGACGGTGTCCATGTCCACGTCGTCCGCGTGCGGCTGCATCGCCCGGGGAATCAGGGCGAGCGTGTTGCCGGGACGCCCGGTGAAGTCCTCCATGTCCAGCGTGGTCGCGCCGTTCCCGGCCAGCCACTCGGTGAACCTGGCCCGGTACGCGTCGGCCCCGGGCAGCGCCCACAGCTGGGCCGCCACGTCCTCGGCGTAACTCCGCCAGCCGACGAAGGTCGGGTAGAGCTGCATCAGGCGGCGGTTCTGGGACTCGGCCAGCACCCGGGCCGGGTAGGCGCCGATGTCGTACAGGTAGAGGTCGGCCGGGTCCTCGTCGTAGACGGCGCGCAGCTGCGGCAGGGCCTGGACGGCGTCGTCCAGGAAGAGGCCCATGGCGGCGATCGGGTCGTCGGGCCAGTGGTGGTCACCGACCGGGAGCACGGAGCCGTACGGCACGAAGGTGGCGCCGGTGGCCTCGATGCGCTCGGCCATCACGGGGTCGTTGGCGTAGGTGACGCGGTGGCCGCGGGCGACCAGTTCGCGGATGATCTCGATGCTCGGCAGCACATGGCTCACGGCGGGGATGCCGACCATGGCGATGTGGGCACGGCGACGTGACATGAGGAATCAACTCGTTTCAGTTCTGCGGCGGAAGTGGATACGGCAGACCGCCGCGTCGCCACCCTGGCGTCGGCCGGGCGGTGGGCGCGGGTGCGCGGTGTGCCGGACGGGGCCGGGAGCGTGCCCCCCCCGCCGCGTCAGCCGTAGAGCTGGACGATGTTCATTCGGCGACCCTAACCGCCGCCCGGTCCGCGCGCACGCGCTTTCCGGGCGGCGGCCCGTCCACCTGCGGTGCACGGGAAAGCCCGCCCCGGGTGGACCGGGGCGGGCGGGGACTGCGGGGTCAGGGCTGGATCGGCATCGACCAGCAGTTGGAGACGGACCGCTTGCCGGCGAGGCGGTCGGTCATCCAGGAGATGGCGTCGCCCTGGTCGGTGATGAGCGGGACCATGTGGTTGGTGAGGATCTTGTCGCCGAGGTTGGGCAGGATGACGGCGTCGTAGGTGACGTCGGCGCCCTTGCGGCACCAGTCGACGGCGAGCTGACGTGCCTGGGCGTGCGGCACGATGTCGTCCTGGGTGCCGGTCGCCACCCGCACCGGGCCGGACGGCTTGAGGGTGCCGATGCGCTGCTTGTCGAGCGCGGCCCGCGCCTTGGGCTCGGCGGCGATGATCTCGCCGAGGGACTTGCCGGTGGTGGTCCACTTGGTGCTCTTCGCGAAGCCGTAGCCGAGTATCGCGTCGCCGACGCACATGGTCGAGGCGTCCTTCAGCGCGGCCCGCCCGGCGTCGTTGATGTTGGCCTCCACGACGTCCCGCAGGTCGGCGTCGGCCTGCGCGAAGCCGTTGATCGACCAGGCGAGGGCGCCGGCCAGGGCGCTGCCGTCGATGCCCTTCATGGTCGCGGTCAGGTCGGCGGGCGGGGCCCCGGCGTACGTACCGGCGAGCTGGATCTCGGGGGCGTACGAGGGCTGGAGCTCGGCGGCCGACGCGCTGGCCCCGCCGCCCTGGCTGTAGCCGTACAGGCCCGTCCGCGAGTCGGGCGTGAGCGAGGTGGCGGGCAGCTGGTGGGCGGCGCGCACCGCGTCGAGCAGCGCGTGGCCCTCGTCCACCCGGTTGACGTAGGTGTGGAGGCGGTCGGTGGTGCCCAGGCCCACGTAGTCGGTGACGACGACGGCGACACCGGCGGACAGCAACCGGTAGACGGACAGGGTCTCGTAGCCGATCGACACGGTCTCCGTGGTGGCGGTCAGCGGGTGCTGGAGGGCCAGCGAGGGGGCGCACTGGTCGCCCTGGCCCATGGTGCCCGAGGCCACCGCGACGAGCGGGCGGGCGCCGCCGCCCTTCCAGGCGGCCGAGGGTTCGATGTAGGCGCCGGTCACCGCGGCCGGCTGCCCGTTGGAGTCGGTCGTCCGGTACATGAGGCGGGTTGCGGTGCCCGGCATCGGGCGGCCGTCCAGGCCGGGCAGGCTCAGAGCGAGCGGCAGGGGCTCGGTCCGGATCAGTGCCCCGTTGGCGGCGGGCAGTTGGGCGGGCGGGGTGTAGAAGGCGGGGATGGTCACGCCCCGGGACACGACGGGCTCGGTGCCGTCCGTGGCGGACGCGGGCGCGGCGTACGCGGCCACGCAGGCCGCCGCGGTCACGGCGACGGCCGCGGCGCGCAGGGGACGGACGCGGCGTGGGGGAAGGGTGGAACGCGAACGGTCCTTGCGGCTCAAGGCTCACTCCTCGCTCTGCTCCGGAAGTACGGGTGAGCGCAAGCTAACAGCAGGGCTTACCGGTGGTAACCCATCAGTAAGTTACGCATTGGTAACTGTCATCGGCGGCTGAACTCTCCCTGCTCGGCGCCCAAGTTGCTTAAGGTGGGCCCGAGCTGATCATCCGCAGCCTCCCGCACCCTGGAGTTGGCCATGTCCCGACCGGAGAACGACCCCACCGCCCCGCTCATCGACACCAGCAAGCCGCATCCCGCGCGGATGTACGACTGGTTCCTGGGCGGCAAGGACAACTACCCGGTCGACGAGGCCATGGGCCGTCAGATGCTGGCCGTGGAACCGAACGTCCCGGTGATGGCGAAGATCAACCGCGCCTTCATGCACCGTGCCACCCGATGGCTGTCCACCCAGGGCGTCCGCCAGTTCCTCGACATCGGCACCGGGATACCCACCGAGCCGAACCTGCACCAGGTGGCCCAGACGGCCGCCCCCGAGACCCGGGTCGTCTACTGCGACAACGACCCGATCGTGCTGGCCCACGCGGAGGCGCTGCTCAAGGGCACGCCCGAGGGCGTCATCGACTACGTCCAGGCGGACGCGCGGAACGTCGACACCATCCTCGAACACGCGGGCAAGACCCTGGACTTCGGCAAGCCCGTCGCACTGTCGATGATCGCGCTGCTCCACTTCGTGAGCGACGAGGACGGCGCGTACGAGCTGGTGAGCCGGCTGACCGACGTCCTCGCGCCCGGCAGCTACATGGTCATCTCGCAGATCACCGCCGACTTCCACCCGGAGGAGGCGCGCCAGGTGGACGAGATGTACAAGGCCAACACCCTGACGCTGGCGCCGCGCAGCCGCGACCAGTTCGCCGCGTTCTTCGACGGGCTGGAGATCGTGGAGCCGGGCATCGTCGCCGCCGAGGCCTGGCACCCGGAGCTCGGCGAGCCGGTCCCCGGCACGGGCGAGGTCGTCACCCCCGGGTACGTCGCGGTCGGCCGCAAGCCGTAGCGCCCGGGCCTCATCCGCAGCGGCCCGGTTGACACGTGGGTGTCACCGGGCTGTGTGATGATGCACGGAAAATCGGACCGGCGGGCAGGCCGGAAGGGGCGGGAGCGCGACGTGGGCAACGGCGGGTCATCCATACCGGACGAGGAGTGGGAACGCTTCCTGCGGGAGGCCGAGGCCGGGACCCCCGGCGCCCCCGAGGAACCGTCCGCCCGGGCCCGGATGGTGGCCCAGCGGCTGCGCGAGGACAGCGCCCCTCCCCCGGTGTGGCGCAGCCATCAGCCGCCCCGGCGGCGCGGCCGGGTCTGGTACGTGGTGGGCCTGGTGGTCGTCGTCGCGCTGCTCGTCGTGGCGCTGGTCCCGGGCCGGGCGGCCGGCTGGCTCGGCTTCCCCGGCGGGGGCGACTCCGCGGCGGCGCCCGGACAGCCCACGCTGGACGCCCCGTTCAAGGGCTCACCGGCCGAGCACTGGGCCGCCGGGACGGCCGGGATCACGATGCCCTCCGCACGGGCGACCGGGTGGATGAGCGAGAAGCAGGTGTCCGACGCGCTCGACAGCAGCCTCGCCTTCCTCTCCGACGCCGGCCTCGATCCGGCGGTGCTGCGCGGGGAACGGCCGGTGAAGGCGATCGCGGCGCTCAACCCGAAGCAGGCCGACGTCAAGGAGTACCTGGCGAACGCCTTCGACACCCCGACCCGGAAGAACGACCCGCTGCTGCTGTTCAGCCGCTTCGACCCCTCGTACGCGCGCCTGGCCGGTGACGTGATCAAGACGCGCGGCCGGATCACCTACCGGGAGGGCGAGCGGGGCGCGGTCGAGGTCACCGCCGACGTCACCTTCGTCTACCCCCTCGTGCGGGCCTCCGGGGACGGCGACGAGGTCGCCCGGACGATCGCCCGCCGGGAGATCGTGATGAGCTGGGACGACCCGGAGAAGGTCGTCATCGCGCCGGGGACCTTCTCGCTGAAGTCGTACCGGCTGGACTCCGCCAACGGGGGCTGCGACAACACCACCGGCTACTTCGTCCCCGAGTTCGGCAAGGAGCCGGGGCCCTCGGACGACGGCAAGAGGATCGACCCGTACGAGCGGGGCACGTCGATGGACGAGCGGATGGGGGACCGCGACGCCTCGGACTGCGACACCGCGACCCGCACCTGACCGGGGGGCGCGATACCCGGGCGGCGCGCGCCCCCACGACGTACGCTTCGGGCGTGACGAGCAAACCCGACGCGGCGCACGGCCTGCGCGACCTCGCGCGGCTGCGCCGGGTCCGCGACCGGATCGACCGCGAGTACGCCCAGCCGCTGAACGTCGAGGCGCTGGCGCGCGGCGCGCACATGTCGGCGGGCCACCTCAGCCGCGAGTTCCGCAGGGCGTACGGGGAGTCCCCGTACGGCTACCTCATGACCCGGCGCATCGAGCGCGCGATGACGCTGTTGCGCCGGGGCGACATGAGCGTCACCGAGGTGTGCTTCGCGGTCGGCTGCTCCTCGCTCGGCACGTTCAGCACGCGCTTCACGGAGCTGGTCGGGATGCCGCCGAGCGTCTACCGGCAGGAGGCGGCGCAGGCGACCGCGGGGATGCCGTCCTGCGTCGCGAAGCAGGTGACGCGGCCGGTCAGGAATCGAGAAGCCCCGCTGCCGGGGACACCGTAGCGTGAGGCGGTGTACGGGGAAGGGCCGCCGGTGAGGACGGGCGGCGACGACGGGGCCGTGCGGCGGCTCCGCCAATCCAGGGAGACACGATGAGCAGGGCCACGGGTACGCGACCGCACGCCGCCGACAGCCACGATCTGATCCGTGTGCACGGGGCACGCGTGAACAACCTCAAGGACGTCAGCATCGAGATCCCCAAGCGCCGGCTGACGGTGTTCACGGGCGTCTCCGGGTCCGGCAAGAGCTCGCTGGTGTTCAACACCATCGCCGCCGAGTCGCAGCGGCTGATCAACGAGACGTACAGCGCCTTCGTCCAGGGCTTCATGCCCACCCTGGCCCGGCCGGAGGTGGACGTCCTGGAAGGGCTGACCACCGCGATCATCGTGGACCAGCAGCGGATGGGCGGCGACACCCGCTCGACCGTGGGCACGGCGACCGACGCCAACGCCATGCTGCGCATCCTCTTCAGCCGCCTCGGCACCCCGCACATCGGCCCGCCCAGCGCGTACTCCTTCAACACCGCGTCCGTGAAGGCGAGCGGGGCGATCACCGTCGAGCGCGGCAACAAGGAGACCGTGAAGGCGACCTTCAACCGGACCGGCGGCATGTGCACCGAGTGCGAGGGCCGGGGCACCGTCTCGGACATCGACCTCACCCAGCTCTACGACGACTCCAAGTCGCTGGCCGAGGGCGCGTTCACGATCCCCGGCTGGAAGTCCGACAGCTTCTGGACCGTCCGGGTCTACGCCGAGTCCGGCCTCCTCGACCCGGACAAGCCGATCGCGAAGTACACCGAGAAGGAGATGCAGGACTTCCTGTACCGGGAGCCCACCAAGGTCAAGGTGGAGGGCGTCAACCTCACGTACGAGGGTCTGATCCCCAAGATCCAGAAGTCGTTCCTGTCCAAGGACAAGGACTCGCTCCAGCCGCACATCCGGGCTTTCGTGGAGCGCGCGGTCACCTTCACCACCTGCCCGGCCTGCGAGGGCACCCGGCTCAGCGAGGGCGCCAGGTCGTCGAAGATCGCGGGCATCAGCATCGCGGACGCCTGCGCGATGCAGACCAGCGACCTGGCGGCCTGGATTCGCGGCCTGGACGAGCCCTCGGTGGCGCCGCTGCTCACCGCGCTCGGGCAGACCCTCGACTCGTTCGTGGAGATCGGCCTCGGTTACCTGGCGCTCGACCGCCCCGCCGGCACGCTGTCCGGCGGTGAGGCGCAGCGCGTCAAGATGATCCGCCACCTCGGCTCCTCGCTGACCGACACCACGTACGTGTTCGACGAGCCGACCGCCGGGCTGCACCCGCACGACATCCAGCGGATGAACAACCTGCTGCTGCGCCTGCGCGACAAGGGCAACACCGTGCTGGTGGTGGAGCACAAGCCGGAGACGATCGCGGTCGCCGACCACGTCGTGGACCTCGGTCCCGGCGCCGGTGCGGCCGGCGGCACCGTCTGCTTCGAGGGCACCGTCGAGGGGCTGCGCGCCTCGGACACCGTCACCGGGCGCCACTTCGACGACCGGGCCGCGCTCAAGGACTCCGTCCGCGAGCCCACCGGCGCGCTGGAGGTGCGGGGCGCCTCGGCGAACAACCTGCGCGGCGTCGACGTGGACATCCCGCTCGGCGTGCTGACCGTCGTCACGGGCGTCGCCGGGTCCGGGAAGAGCTCGCTGATCCACGGCTCGGTGGCCGGGCGGGACGGTGTGGTCACGGTCGACCAGAGCGCGATCCGCGGTTCGCGGCGCAGCAACCCGGCCACGTACACCGGGCTGCTCGACCCGGTCCGCAAGGCGTTCGCCAAGGCCAACGGCGTGAAGCCGGGCCTGTTCAGCGCCAACTCGGAGGGCGCGTGCCCGACGTGCAACGGCGCGGGCGTGGTCTTCACGGACCTGGCGATGATGGCGGGGGTCGCCACGGTCTGCGAGGAGTGCGAGGGGAAGCGGTTCCAGGCGTCGGTGCTCGAATACCGGCTGGGCGGACGGGACATCAGCGAGGTGCTGGCGATGTCGGTCGCGGAGGCCGAGGAGTTCTTCGGCGCCGGTGACGCGCACACGCCGGCCGCGCACCGCGTCCTCGAACGGCTGGTGGACGTCGGGCTCGGATACCTCGGCCTCGGCCAGCCGCTCACCACGCTCTCCGGCGGTGAGCGGCAGCGGCTGAAGCTCGCCACGCACATGGGCGAGAAGGGCGGGGTGTACGTGCTGGACGAGCCGACCACCGGGCTGCACCTCGCGGACGTGGAGCAGTTGCTCGGGCTGCTCGACCGGCTGGTGGACTCCGGCAAGTCGGTGGTCGTCATCGAGCACCACCAAGCGGTGATGGCGCACGCCGACTGGATCATCGACCTGGGCCCCGGCGCCGGCCACGACGGCGGCACGCTGGTCTTCGAGGGCACCCCGGCCGACCTGGTCGCGGCGCGCTCCACCCTCACGGGCGAGCACCTGGCGCAGTACGTGGGCGCCTGAGCGTCCTCGTCGCGCGCCCCCGGCCCGTGGTGGCCGGGGGCGCGCGGACATGGGCTCCTCCCTAGGATGCGGGCCATGACCGACCGTGTGCTCGAACTGCTCCGCAGCCGTCCCGACCTGGCGGAACTCGCCGCCTTCCCCTTCGACTTCGACGTCGAGCGGGCCTCCCACGTCGAGCCGGTGCACCTGGCGTCCGGGAGGGAGCTGGAGCCGGTCGCGGGGGACGACACCGGGGGCACGTACTTCCTGAGCGGCGGTACGGCGGTGCTGTACGCCTCGTCCGAGGGCGAGGCGGTCCTGATCGCCGACAGCGTCTCCGAGGCGCTGGAGATGCTGGTGCGGCTGCCCGGTTGGTGCGAGGGGCTGACCGCCGAGCTGGACGAGGAGGGGCTGCGGGCCGCCGTGCGCGCCGCGGACGCCGAGGCGCGCGAGGAGTTCGCCCCCGATCTGGACGCCCGGCGCGCCGCGCTGATCGAGGGTCTGGGGCTGCCCGAACGGCCGCTTACCGAGCTCTTCGCCCTGGCGGAGTCCGCCGCCCGGCGCACCGAGCCGGACCATCTGCTCCTGAACTCCGCGGAGCTGTGCGCCTACCGGCTGGACGAGGAGTACCGGATGTGCCTGCGGGACGTGGTCCTCGGGCCCGGTCGCGCGGCGCTGCGGCTGCTGCGGTCGGGGGATGCCGGGGCGCGGGAGGCGGTGGACGCCGATCCAGTGCTGCGGGCGGGGGTGGTGCGGGCGGCGTGGGAGGACCGGCGCGACGGTGACCTGCCCGTGCTGCGCCGGCTGCTGGAGCGGGAGGACGCGGAGCGCGGTGAGTGGCACGAGGAGCGTCTGGTGGCGGCGGCGCTGGTGGCGGCTCATGGGCGGGACGAGGACGTGGCGCTCCTGCGGTCCGCCACGTCGGGTCTGGTCACCGATGCCGCGTCGGCCGTGGCGTGGGCGCGTGGCGAGCGGGGGAAGGGCCCGGACGCGTTCACCTGGGTGGAGCTGGCGCGCCGTCAGGGGCTTCGCGCGCACGCCCGGGTGGCGCTGATCCGGATGCTGGACGACACGGGTCCCGACGCGGCCCGGCTGCGGGCGCTGAGCCGGGCCCTGGAGCGGCTGGGCGAGTACGGGCAGGCGGCCCGCGCCCAGTCCGGCCTGCTCTCCCTCCAGGACACGGACCGGGACCGTGCGGCGGAGGCGTACGTGCTGGCCCGGATCGAGCGCGGCAAGGGTGATCTCCGGGCCGCCGCACGGGCGTTGGGGTGGGCGCGTGAGGCGGTGGGGATGGAAGGCGAGGGTGGCCGGGGGCGCGGTTCCGGCGCGCCGGACGCCACGGTCGAGCAGTGGCACCGACGCGGTCTCGGCCGGCTCGTCGCGGAGCAGCACCTCGAACTGGTGCTCGCGGCCGTCGAGTCGGGCGACGCGGAGCTGGCGCGCACGGTGATGGGGCACGCCCGGCTGGTGCTGGGACGGATCGCCAAGGGGTCGGCCAAGGCGCTCGCCCCGCTGTCCGCGCGGGCACGGTGGGCGGTAGCGGCGCTTGACGGGTGATCAGGTCAAGGCGGCGTGCCGTGGAGGTCATGTGCCTTTTCAGGATGTCCTGTTCACTGTGGTGTGGGGGTGGTGACGAACCGTCGCCTTCGCTAATCGGACGCGACTTCCCCTGACTTCACACACCGGTGCGGGGCCTGTCGAGGCGCGCACAACGGGGCCAATCAGGCGCCGGGCACCCACACTTGACCGATTCCGACCGGATTCGCACATCTAACTGAACGCAAATTTTCGAGGCTGCACGCATCCGGCGTTGTGCACTAGGCATAGGATCAAGCCGCGCAATGCGAGCCCCACCCACCCCACCCGTCCCATCCGTAACTGTGCACACGATGTACGAGCGTTCCTACCGACACCCCACAACCCGTTAACAGGTATCTGCGTGTCACCGATACTCAAGCCCGGCTCCGCCGACGGAGCCGCGCAGTGAAAATCAATCGCCGCCTCGTCCTGCTGGTCACGGCTCCCCTCGCCGTCGCGGTCACGTTCTCGGCCCTGGCCCTCGCACCCGCCACCAACCAGGCACTCCAGGCGAACCGGCTGGCCGACATGGTCGACGTCGCCGCCGGCGCGGCCGACTTAACTCACCAGTTGCAGCGTGAGCGAGCGGCCGCCACCGCGCTGGTCTCGGACCAGGGGGACTCGTCCGCCTTCCAGGCCAGTTCCGACGCGACCGACAAGAGCATCACCGCCTTCAAGAGCCGCACCGGCGGACTCTCCGAGGTGCCCGGAAGCGCCCGGGAGGCCCTGGTCCGGATCGACCGCTTCATCGACGAACTCCCCGCCCTGCGCGCCCAGGTGCGCTCGGGCAGCACCACCATCTCCGCGCTCGCCTTCGGCTACCGGATCGTGATCGCGGACCTCAACGGCTACCGCGACGGCATCGCGCAGGCCGACGGTGTCGACGCCGACATCGCCGACCGCATCCGCGCGGCCGCGGCGCTGTCCGCGGCCGCCGAGCACACCGCGCAGGAGCAGATCACCGTCATGAGGGCGCAGGCCGCGGGTGGTTTCACCGCGGCGTCCCAGCGCACCTTCGACGCCAGCCGGCTCGGCTACACCGAGTCGACGAGTGCGATGTTCAGCCTCGGCCCGAGCGAGTGGCGGACCTGGCTGGAGCGCACCCTCTCCGGCCCCAAGGCCCTGGAGTCCCGCAAGCTGGAGGACCGGATCGGGCGCACGGACACCAGCAAGCCGATCGGTGTCACGCCCAAGGAGTGGCAGAAGGCGTCCGACGACCGGCAGACGCTGCTGCACGAGGTGGAGGACCGGATCGACGAGTCCGTCGCCGCCACCGTCGACGCGGAGCGCACCAGGCTGCTGTGGACCGCCGGGGGCGAGATCACCCTCGTGCTGCTGACCCTGGTCGGTGTCGTCCTCGTCGCCGTCCGCCTGGGCCGGGTCATGATCCGCCGCCTGCGCGACCTGCGCAACGCCGCACACGAGGTGGCCCACACCCGGCTGCCCGCCGTCATGAGCGAGCTGTCCCAGCCCGGCGCGCTGAGCGGTGCCACCCCCGAGCAGGTCGCCGAACGCACCGGCAACCCCGTCACCACCACCAGCGGCGACGAGATCGGTGAGGTCGGCGAGGCGTTCAACGCCGTCCACCACGAGGCCGTGCGCCTCGCCGCCGAACAGGCCCGGGTGCACGAGCAGTTCGCCGAGACCCTGGTCCGGGTCGCCCGCCGCGGCGCCCAGCTGACCAGCGTCATGGTGTCCGAGCTGGACACGGTGCAGCGCGACGAGGCCGACCCGGAGCGCATGAAGACGCTCTTCGCCCTCGACCACCTCGCGATCCGCATGGAGCGCAACACCAACAACCTGCTGGTGCTGGGCGGTTACGGCAACGCCCGGGTGCGCTCGGCCGACATCGGCTGCTCCACCGTCATCGTGGCGGCGGCCCAGCAGATCGAGCGCTTCGACCGGGTGTCCCTCGGCGCGATCGAGGCGGGCATCGGCATCTCCGCCCGCGCGGTGCACGACGTCGCGCACATGCTGGCGGAGCTCCTCGACAACGCCACCCGCTTCTCCCCGCCCGACGCCCAGGTCGGGGTCGCCGTCTGGCGGCTGTGGGACCGGGCCGTCGTCCAGATCGTGGACGAGGGCGTGGGCATCTCGGCGGACCGCCGTGCCGCGCTCAACGCCGGGCTGCGCGAGCCGAAGGCGGGCATCGGGGACGTGCGGTCCATGGGTCTGCACGTGGTGGCGCGCCTCGCCGCCCGCCACGGCATCGTTGTCGAGCTGCGCGACTCCTCGGGTCCCGGCACCATCGCCGAGGTCACCCTGCCCAAGGACGTGCTGGCCGAGGTGTCCGAGGAACCGGCCCCGCCGACGGAGAACGGCTTCGAGTCGCCCCGTACGGTCGTGACCCGCCGGAAGCCCGACGACGTACGCGGCCGGGTCGGCCGTCCGGTCGGCGCGGGCGTCGGCGCCCGTGCGGGCGCCCCGGCGGCCCCGGGCGCGCGCGAGGAGCACGAGGCCCCGGCCCGGAGGGACGTCGCCGACGCGCCGGCCCCGCATCCCGTGCACGACGAACCGGCCTCGCGCATCGCGGGCGTCAGCGCGTCCGGCCTTCCGGTCCGCAAGCGCACCGCGCCCCAGCAGTGGCCCGCACGGGAGAAGCGGGCCGGTACCGAGCAGCGGTCCGGCGCCGGTGCGCCGCGGCCGACCCCCCGCCGCCGGGACTCCCGGCAGGTCTCCGACGTCCTGGCGGCCTACGCCCAGGGCATCAGCCGGAGCACGAACCCCCGCGGGCGTCCCGCCAGCAACGACGACACCGAACGGACCAAGAAATGACCTCACCCACCGACCTGAGCTGGATCCTGAGCGACTTCGCCGGACGCATTCCGGAGGTCACCCAGGCGATAGCCGTGTCCGTGGACGGACTCGCGCTCGCGTACACCGGCGTGGAGCGCGACGACGCCGACCGGCTGGCCGCCATCGCCTCCGGCGTCGTGAACCTGCTGTCCGCGGCCGCCCAGCTGACCGACACCGACCCGGTGGAGCACAGTCTCACCGCGATGGAGGGCGGCTACATGTTCTCCATGGCCGTCTCCAGCGGTGCCTCGCTCCTGGTCATGACCACCAGGGACGCGGACATCGGCGAGGTCAGCTACATGATGTCCGAGCTGATCAACCAGGTCGGTGACTCGCTGTCCCCCCAGGTCCGCACCCCGCACAACTCCCCCACGCACTGAACCCGGCCGTTCCCCCCACGGCCGCAGCGACCCGTCCGCGGAGCCGACTCCGCGGTCGGGTCACACCGTTGCCCGATACTCCCCCGATGAGAGCACTCATGTTCTTCGACATACCCCGCCGCACCCGCCACCGCAGATTCGTCCGGCCCGTCGGTGCCGCCGCCCTCGCCCTCGGCCTGGCCGCCGTCACCGGTTGCAGCAGCGACAGCGGCTCCGGCGACGAGACCGTCAAGGTCGGCCTGGTCGCGTCGCTTTCCGGCACCTACAAGCCGGTCGGCACCGATCTGCGCAACGGCTTCGAGCTGTATCTGAAGACGCACGACAACAAGCTGGGCGGGCGCAAGGTCGAGCTCATCGTCGCCGACGAGGGCGACGGCCCGCCGACCGCCGTCCCGGCCGCCACCAAGCTGGTCAAGAAGGACAAGGTCGACGTGCTGACCGGCCTGGTCAGCGGTGGCTCGGTCAACGCGGTGCTGCCGCTGGTCAGCCAGGCGAAGATCCCCTTCCTCGGCTCCAACGCCCGTCCCGAGGTCAAGGACCCCGAGTACGTGTGGACGACGAGCTTCATGTCCGACGAGCCGGGCAAGGCCATCGCCCCGTACGTCAAGGAGAAGGTGGACGGCCCGGTCTACGCGATCGGACCGGACTACCAGGGCGGTTACGACGAACTGCGCGGGTTCACCGACGAGTTCAAGCGCGTCGGCGGCAAGCTGGCCAACCCGGACGGCAAGACCAAGTGGACGCCGTTCCCGAAGACGACCAACTTCATGCCGTACTTCGCGGAGATCGCCAAGACCGACGCCAAGGCGGTCTACTGCTTCTACGCCGGCAAGGCGGCGATCGACTTCGCGAAGCAGTACGCGCAGTCCGACGTCGCCGACCTGCCGCTGTACACCGCCTTCGTCACCGAGGGCAGCGTGCTCCAGGCCGAGGGCCAGGCCGCCAAGGACATCTACTCCGTCCTGAACTACGCGCCGGACCTCGACAACGCGGCCAACCGCAAGTTCGCCGCCGACTGGACCGCCGAGCACGACACCCAGCCGACCACCTACGCCATGTCGTCGTACGACGCGGCCGCCGTGCTCGACAAGGCGATCGCGGACGCCGCGAAGAAGGGTGACGTGACCCCGGAGACGATCAACAAGGCCATCGCGAACCTGGGCCAGATCGACAGCCCGCGCGGCAACTGGGAGTTCAGCAAGAAGGCGCACGCGCCGGTGCAGACGTGGTACCTGCGCCAGGTGCGTCCGGACGGCAACCAGCTGTCCAACGTCATGGTCCAGGACCTGGCCACGCTCGGCGGCTGACATGGATCTGCTCGATGCCCACCTCGTGCCGGCGGTGGACGGCGTGGCCTACGGGCTGCTGCTGTTCGTGGTCGCCGCCGGCCTGAGTCTCGCGTTCGGCACGGCCGGCGTACTCAACCTCTCGCACGGCATGCTGTACGCGATCGGCGCCTACACCGGCGCCGAGCTGAGCGACGGAACATGGGGCGGCCTCGTCCTCGGGCTCGCGGCCGGAACGGCGGCCGCGGCCCTCGCCGGGGCGGGGCTCTCCGCCGCCACGGTTCCGCTCGCCCGGCGTGGGCATCTGGCCCAGGCCCTGCTGACGTTCGGGATCGCCCTCGTCGGCGGGGACCTGCTGATCCAGCTCTTCGGGGCGGACGAGCTGCCGGTGCGCGTCCCCGGCGCGCTCGACTCCTCGGTCCACCTGCTGGGCCACCGCTACCCCGCCTACCGGCTCTGCTTCATCGCCATGGCCGTCGTCCTGGCGGCCTTCGGTACGTGGGTGCTCACCCGGACCCGGGTGGGCGCGGCGGTACGCGCCTCGGCGGACGACCCCCAGATGCTCGCCGCCACCGGCCACAACCCCCGCGCCGTGCACACCGGTGTGCTCGCGGCGGCGGGCGCGCTGGCCGGTGCGGCGGGCGTGCTCGGGGCGCCGATCATCGGCCCCGGGCCCGGCACCTCCGAGAACGTGCTGATGCTGTCCCTGGTGGTCGTCGTCCTCGGCGGGCTGCGCTCGCTGTGGGCGACGTTCGCCGCGGCGGTCGCCGTGGGCGAGGTCCAGACCCTGGGCGTCTCGGTGCTCCCGGACCTGGCGCCCTACCTGCTGTTCGCCGCGATGGCGGCGGTGCTGGTGTTCCGCTCCCGGTTCACGGAGCCGGAGGCGCACGAGGAGCGGGGCCCGTCCACCGACCCGGTCTCCCGGCTGCGCCGGCTCCTCGCCGCCCGGTGGGAGAACCGGCCGCGCAAGGCAGCGGCGCCCGCTCCGGCGGCCCCCGGGCGGCTCGCCTCCTGGCTGCACGCGGCCGGGTGGCGGCAGGCCGTCCCGCTGCTCGTCCTGCTCGCCGTCCTCTTCGCGCTCCCGGGGATGCTCGACTCGTACAGCATCTCGCTCGCCGGGTCCGCCCTGGCGCTCGGGCTGCTCGCGGTGAGCGTCACCGTCCTGACCGGGTACGCCGGTCTGCCCACGCTCGGGCAGACCGCCCCGTTCGCCGTCGGCGCGTACGCCACCGCCAACCTGGCCGACGCCGGGTGGACGGTGGGCCCGGTCCAGATCGTCCTGTCGGCGCTCGCGGCCGCCGTGTTCTCGGCGGTGACCGGACCCGCGGTCATCCGGGCCCGCGGCACCACCGTGCTGATGATCACGCTGGCCGTCGGCGAGCTGACGAGTGCGGTGATCAACCAGGTCAAGTCCGTCACCGGCGGCGCCGACGGGCTGGTCGGCTTCCCGGCCACCCAGGCGCTGTGGGGCGGCGAGGGCATGACCGAGGAGCGCGAGCTGTACGTGTACGCGGCGGTCGTCGCGGTCGTCGCGGTCGCCCTCACCCTGCTGGTGCTGCGCTCCCCGGCCGGCAAGCTGCTCACCGGGACCCGGGGCGCCGAGGCGCGGATGCGGGCGTCCGGGCACCCCGTGGGGCGCTATCTCCTGGTGGCCCACATCTGCGCCGGCGCGCTGGCCGGGGTGGGCGGCTCGCTGATGGTCACCGTGCAGCAGTACCTCTCCCCCGCCGACGTCGGCTTCGAGATCGCCGCGTTCGCGCTGCTCGCGGTCGTCATCGGCGGTACGACGTCGGTCATCGGTGCCCTCCTCGGCGCCGGGCTGATCGTGTTCACCCGGGACTGGGTCGCCGGCTCCTGGCCCGGCCACGGGCCGCTGCTGCTCGGGGCGCTGTTCATCGCCGCCGTGTACCTGCTGCCGCGCGGGCTGGCCGGTCTGCGCCTCTTCGTCGGCCGCCCCGCACCCGCCGCGTCCACCGTGTCCCCCGCCGGGAAGGTCTCCCCATGACGCCCGAAGCCGTAGAGCCGGTCCCCGTGCTGGACCTCGACCACCTCACCCGCAGGTACGGCAGCCTCACCGCCGTGGACGACGTCGCGCTGCGGCTGCCCCCGGGCGCCCGGCACGCCGTGATCGGTCCCAACGGCGCCGGCAAGACGACCCTGCTCAACCTCATCGCCGGCACCGACCGGCCCGACCGGGGCACGATCGCGCTGAACGGTGCGGACGTCACCCGGGCGTCCACCGCGAAGCGCAGCCGGCTGGGCATCGCGCGCAGCTTCCAGCAGCCGTCCGTCATCGGCGAGCTGACGGTGCTGGACAACATCGTGCTGGCGGGCTGGGCGCACCACCCGAAGCGCCGGGGCGCCTGGCGCAGCCCGTCCCGCTACCGGCTGCACACCGAATCGGCGGGGCGGCACCTGGAGACCGTGGGGCTCGCGCACCTGGCGCACCGGCCGGCCTCCGAGCTCTCGCACGGGCAGCGCCGCATGCTGGACCTGGCCGCGGCCCTGGCGGGCGATCCGCGCCTGCTGCTCCTGGACGAGCCGGCGGCCGGGCTGACCGACGGCGACATCGGCCGGCTGCTCGACATCCTCGGGGCGCTGCCCGAGAGCGTGGCGGTCGTGCTGGTCGAGCACCACGTCGAGGTCGTCGCCCAGGTCGCCACGTCGGTGACCGTACTGGCGGCCGGCCGGGTGCTGGTGACCGGGCCGACCGGGGAGGCGCTCGCCCACCCGGAGGTCCGCGACGCGTACCAGAACACGGCGCCGGTGTCCGGTGAGGCGCCGGAACTCGTCACCGGCAGCACCGAAGCGAGAGGATGACCGACCCCCGATGCTCGAACTCACGGGCCTGACCGCGGGCTACCACGGCGGCACGGTCCTCCACGGCCTCGACCTCTCCGTGCCCGCCGGCACGGTGCACGCCGTCGTCGGCCACAACGGCGCGGGCAAGACGACGCTCGTCCACACCGTCGCCGGTCTGATGCGCCCGGACGCGGGCACCGTACGGCTGGCCGGCCGGGACCTGACGGGTCAGCCGGCGCACCGGATGGCCCGCGCCGGGATCGGTCTGGTGCCGCAGGGGCGCCGGGTCTTCGCGAACCTCAGCGTCGCCGAGCACCTGCGCCTCTCGCACCGTCCGCCGCGCCGGGGCGACGCCTCGCGGCCGAGTGTGTGGACGCCCGAGCGGGTCCTGGATCTGCTGCCCAGGCTGGGCGAGCGCCGGGGCAACCGGGGCACGGACCTGTCGGGCGGGGAGCAGCAGATGCTGGCCCTGGCCCGGGCGCTGCTCGGTTCGCCGAGCGTGCTGCTGCTGGACGAGCCGACGGAGGGCCTGGCCCCGGCCCTGGTCCGTCAGGTGCACGAGCTGGTGACGACGCTGGCCGCCGAGGGCATCGCCGTGCTCCTGGTGTCGCCGAGTCCGGCGACGGCGGCCGGGTGCGCGGACACGCTCACGGTCCTGACGTCGGGGCGGGTGGCGCTGCGCCTGGACGGGGCGCAGGCGCGTAAGGACCCGACGGCCCTGCACGAGGCGCTGGAGCTGGCGCCCACGGGCGTCTGACCGACGACGCGAGGAGGGGGCGGCCCGGCGCGGGCCGCCCCCTCCTCGCGCTCGCGGTTACTCGGACTTCAGGCTGTGGCCGCCGAAGCCGCTGCTGCGGTCGGAGCCGCTGTTCTGCTCCTGCCACCAGGCGTCGAACTCGGGCTGGTGCATGGCCGACCAGTCCGGGGTGTTCTCGACCTGGGTGCTGCCCATGCGGCGGGCGAGGGCCACCATGGCGGAGCCGACCGCGCCGCGCCCGGCGTCGTAGCGGTCCAGCACGTCCTTCCAGCTGTCCCCCGCGGTCCAGGCCGCCTCCAGCGCGGTCGCGTCCTGGAGTGCCTTCACGCTGCCGGCGCCGACGTGCGGGCGGGCGACGCTGGCGGCGTCGCCGACGAGCGCCATGCGGCCCGAGGTGTAGTGCGGGACGACCAGGTCGTAGATGGGCTGGATGAACGTGGTCTCGGCAGGCGTGCCGAGCACCTTGTCCGCCCAGAAGGGCGGGAAGTGGTCGGCGACCAGGGCGCGCAGCCAGTCCGTCAGCTCGGAGTTGAGGCGGCCGGGCGGGAGCGAGGTGGGGGTGCGCAGGTCCGGGTGGAGGCCGTCGGCCTGCGGGGGCGTGGTGTAGAGCACCCAGTTGAGGCGGTGGCCACCGGTGCCGTCCGGGATGCGGTAGATCATGCAGTGGCCGCCGGGGAAGACGATGTTGTGGGCGTCGAGCCCGTCCGAGGGCAGCCCCTCGACGTCCTCGGAGGCGCCGCGCCAGCCGATGTATCCGGCGTACTCGGGGCTGATGCCGGGGAACATGGCCTCGCGGACCACGGAGCGGTAGCCGTCGGCGCCGATGACGAGGTCGAACCGTTCCTCGTGGCCGTCGGCGAGCCGCAGCGTCACCCCGTCGTCGGCCGGCTCCACGGCGGTGACGACGGCTCCGGAGCGGTAGTCGACGCCCTCGGGCACCCGGCTGCGCAGCTCGCTCCAGAGCGAGCCCCAGTTGTAGGCGCGGAACGGGAACGGCTGCCGCCCGAAGCCACGGCCGTGCGGCGCGTCCTGGTCCCGTACGCTCCACACCCGCCGGTTCAGCGGAGCCCAGGGCATCTCGGGGGCGACGTATCCCGCCTCTCTCAGCTCTTCGTAGCGGTCGCTCTGGAGGGCGATTCCGACGCCGCGGTCCCGGAGTTCGGCGTCGGCGCGCTCGAAGACGGTGACGCGGTCCGCTCCGGCGCGCGACACGGCGAGGGCCGTGGCACACCCCGCTATGCTCCCGCCGACCACGGCGATACTGCCTCCACGCATGACTGGCTCTCCACTCACTTGATGTCCCGGCCGTGCGCCCGGCTGCTCTCCCGCCGGGGCGCCGGCGCGGAATGACGCTTGCTCTGCGCTGGTCGGTCCGCGTTTTCGCGGTCGCGGACCGCACCGAATCCTACGAGGGACGTCCGGAGCGCCGACGGCCAGGTGGCCTCACTTTTCGGCCACCGATACATCGTCAACACCCGTCCTGCACACGTTCCTTGGTCGTTTCTGATTAGTGTTCTGTCATGTCCCGCTCGCCGGTCAACCGCTCCACCCCCCACCCGGCGGCCGGCTTCGGCAGTGGGTCGACCGGCTGCGGCGGACCGTGGACCGGCCTGCCCTCCGGCACCCGCGCGGCCGGCGGAACCGTCCCCCTCACTTCCGCGAGGACCCCATGACCGAACCGATATTGATCCTGCTCGCGCTGGCCGCGGGAGCCTGCGCCTCGCTGTGGTTCCTGCGCCGCGCCCGCGCCGAGAGGCGGCGGGCCGACGAAATCGGGCAGCAGCGCGAGCAGTTGGCCCAGCAGATCCGGGCCGCCGAGCAGTACGTGGCGCATATCGCCCAGAGCGTCGTCCCGGCAGCCGCCTCCGAGGCGCAGACCGGCCGCTCCCACCCCCTGGATTCGGCCATCCCGCCCCAGCTGGCCCACACCCAGCTCGCCCACGGGCTGACCGCGCTGGCCGATCAGGCGCGCTCCGCGATCACCATGACGGGCCGCCTCGCGCAGAACGCCGCCGAGGAACAGCTCACCCAGGTGTGGGCGGAGACGGAGCGTCAGGTCGCCCAGGCCCGCCAGGAGTCGGTGGACACGGCACGGGCGGCGGTACGCGCCTTCGCGTCCAGCACCGTGCACCGCGCGGCGAAGCTGAGCAGCACCATCAGCGCCGGGGTGCGGCGCCACGTGTCGGACGACGCGTACGCGACGCTGGTCGAGATGGACCACCTGGCGCAGCAGATGCTGCTCACCGCGTCCGGCTACGGAGTCCTGGCCGGTGACAAACTGTCGCGGCGCTGGCCCGCGACGACGCTGACCGATGTGGTGCGCACCGCCATGGGCCGGGTCGAGGGCTACCAGCGCATCCAGCACACGGACCTGGAGTCCTTCGCGGTGCGCAGCCGGTCCGTGGAGGCGGTCGTCCACACCCTGGCCGTGCTGCTGGACAACGCGCTGCGCTACTCGCCGCCCAACGCCCTGGTGCACGTCTCCCTGGAACACGGGGCGAACGCGGCGTTCCTGGTGGTGGACGACGCCGGTCTCCGGATGGAGGACGAGCGGCTGACCTGGGCCCGCGAGGTGATGTCCGGCGAGCAGCGGGACGACATCACCCGGCTGGGCGCCTACCCGCAGACGGGTCTGCGCGTGGCCTCGGTCCTGGCCCACCAGTACGGCTTCCGCGTCGAGCTGACCGCGCCGAACCTGTACGGCGGCACCCGCGCGATCATCGTCCTGCCGCAGGACCTGCTGACGACGCCGGGGCCCTCCCGGCCGGTGTCCGCGCAGTCGCTGCCGACGGCCCGGAAGGCCACCGTCCCCCCGGCCGCCCCCGAGCCGGAGCCCACGCCCGCCCCGGCTCCCGCGCCGGCCACCACGGCCGGCGGGCTCACCGTCCGCCGGCGTGGGACACGGCCCGCCGCCGGGGCGCGGCCGGCGCCCGAACCCGAGGTCGAGCCGGGCAGGCCCGCGGTGGCCGCCGCCTGGATGGCGGGCAGCCGCCGCAGCCGGGACAACCAGAACACCCCTCGTACGGACGAAGGACGTTGATCATGTCGGACACGCACGCGAACACCCTGGGCTGGCTGCTGGACGAGCAGCTCGGATCGGTGGAGGGCGTCCGGTACGCCGTGCTGATGAGCGGCGACGGGCTGCTGAAGGCGCGGACGCGCACCATCAGCCAGGAGGACGGCGAGAAGCTGGCCGCCCTGACCGCGTCGCTGCGCGCTTCGGGCCGGGCCTGGGACGAGTTCACCGGCGGGCAGGGGGTCCGCCAGCAGCTGATCGAGTCCGTGTCCACCATCGGGCTGACGACCGCGGCGGGGCACCACACCATGCTGTCCGTCGTGACGACGGGCCCGCACGCGGACGTCGGCCTGATCAGCCACCACATGGCCCTGCTCGTCGTCCGCCTGGGCGAACAGCTGGGCACGAGGGAGCGCACCCCGGTGCTCCAGCCGGACGGGGGCCCCGCCGCATGAGCGGCCCACGGCACGATCCGGACATGGTCAGGCCCTACGTCCGTACCGGCGGGCGGGTCCGGCCGGACCGGGATGTACGCCTGGAGAGCGTGGTCGTCGCCGCGCCGGGTCCGGCCGGTGAGCTGGGGCCCGACGCACGGCGGGTGATGGGCCTGTTCGCGGTGGGCCGGGGCGGTCTCGCGGTCGCCGACATCGCCGCCGCCCTCCAGCTGCCGCCCTCCACCGTCCGGATCATCGTGTCCTCCCTGATGGACAGCGGCCATCTGGCCAGCCCGGCCCCCGCCGCAGGTGACCAGCCCCGAAACGACCTCCTCCAGAAGGTGCTCGATGGACTCCGAGAACTGGTCTGACGCCTCGAACGGCGTCTCGTACGTACCGGCGACGGTGACCCAGTCCGCCAAGATCGTGATCGCCGGCGGCTTCGGCGTCGGCAAGACGACCTTCATCGGCAGCGTCTCGGAGGTCCGGCCGCTGCGGATGGAGGAGCCGATCACGGAGGACAGCGTCGGCGTGGACGATCTGCGCGGGGTGCCGGAGAAGACCACGACGACCGTGGGCATGGACTTCGGCCGCATCCACCTGGCCGGCGGTGCCCTCGCCCTCTACCTGTTCGGCCTGCCCGGCCAGGTGCGGTTCCAGCCGGTGTGGGAGGACCTGGCGCACGGCGCGCTCGGCTGTCTGGTGCTGGCCGACACGCGTGACCTGGACGCGAGCCACGAGGCGCTGGGGCTGCTGGAGGACCAGGGCATCCCGTACGCGGTCGCGATCAACGTGTTCCCGGACGCGCCCGGATACGCCCTCGCCGAGATCCGCGAAGCCCTGGCCCTGGACCCGGAGACGCCCCTGACCACCTGCGACGCCCGGGACCGTACCTCCTGCGTGTACGCCCTGATCACGCTCACGGAACACCTCGCCGCGCAACGATCGGCCCTCTCCCTGGAGCCCACTCCATGACGTCCCCCAGCACCACCCTGCCGTCGGCCCCGTCGGGCCGGGTCGCACTCTACGACCCGGCGTACGCCGCCGACCCGCATGCCGCGTACGAGCGGATGCGGGCGGCGTACGGGCCGCTGGTGCCCGTCGAGCTGTCCCCCGGCATCCCGGCGACCCTGGTGATCGGGTACTTCCAGGCCCGGCGCATCCTCAACGACCCCCTGTACTTCCCGCACGACCCGCGTGTCTGGCAGGAACAGGTGCCGGCCTCCTGCCCGGTGCGGCCGATGATGGAGTGGCGGCCCAACGCCCTGCGCAGCAGCGGCACCGCGCACGCCCGCTACCGGTCCGCCAACACCACCGCGATCGACGCCGTGGACCAGCACGAGCTGCGGGCCCGGGTGGAGCAGCTGGCCGCCGCCGCGGTCGCGGACTTCATCACGGCGGGCCGGGCCGATGTGCTCACCCAGTACGCGTGGCCGATCGCCTTCCGCGTCCTCAGCTCCCTGCTCGGCTGCCCCGACGAGATCGGGGCGCGCATCGCCGACGGGATGTCCCGCATCTTCGAGGCGACGGACGCCCAGCGGGGCAACGAGATCCTCGGCCAGGCGGTCGCCGACCTCGTCGAACTGCGCCGCCGCCACCCGGCCGACGACATCACCTCCCGGCTGCTCGGCCACTCGGCGCAGCTGACCGACGAGGAGATGGGCCACCAACTGGTCACGCTGTACGGGGCGGGCATCGAGCCGCTGACCAATCTCATCGCCAACACCCAGCTGAAGATCCTCACCGACGAGGAGTTCTCCGCCGGGCTGCACGCCGGGCACTCCACCGTGCGGGACGCGCTGGACACCGTCCTGTACACCGACCCGCCGATGGCGAACTACTGCATCACCTACCCGCCCTACCCGGCGGACATCGACGGGGTGCTGCTCCCCGCCCACCAGCCGGTCCTGATCTCGATGGCCGGGTGCAACAACGACCCGGCGATCGCGCGGGCGTCCGGCGGCATCGCGGGCAACCGGGCCCATCTGGCGTGGAGCATCGGCCCGCACACCTGCCCGGCGCGCTCGCACGCCTACCTGATCGCGGAGACCGCGGTCACCCATCTGCTCGACGCCCTGCCCGAGATGGACCTCGCGGTCCCGGCCGGTGAACTGCGCTGGCGGCCGGGCCCGTTCCACCGCGCACTGGAATCGCTCCCCATCGTCTTCCACGCCTCCCACTGAAGGAGACCCATGTCCGAGCAGCCGATCATCGTCCTCGACCCCGCCGGCGCCGACCGCCACGCGGAGTACCGGGCGCTGCGCGAGCGCGGTCCCGCCACCCGCGTCGACGTCCTCGGGGTCACCGCGTGGTCCGTCAGCGACCCGGTGCTCCTGAAGGAGCTCCTGACCAGCTCCCAGGTCTCGAAGGACGCCCGGGCGCACTGGCCGGCGTTCGCCGAGACGGTGGCCACCTGGCCGCTCGCCCTGTGGGTGGCGGTGAACAACATGTTCACCGCGTACGGCGGCGACCACCGGCGGCTGCGCCGGATGATCTCCCCCGCGTTCAGCGCCCGCCGCATCCAGGACCTGCGCTCCTCGGTGGAGAAGATCGTCTCCGAACTCCTCGACGGCCTCGCCGACCGGCCCGCCGGCGAGCCGGTCGACCTCCGCACCGAGCTCGCCTACCCGCTCCCGATCGCGGTGATCGGCCGGCTCATGGGCGTCCCGGAGGACCAGCTCGACGGCTTCCGCGCCAAGGTCGACGGCGTCTTCGACTCCACCCTCACCTTCGAGGAGGCCACGGCCAACACGGCCGCCCTGTACGGCGCGCTCGACCATCTCATCGCCGCCAAGCGGGACAAGCCGGGTGACGACATGACCTCGCTCCTGCTCGCCACCCGCGACGAGGAGGGCGACGGCGGCCGCCTCAGCGGCGAGGAGCTGCGCGACACGCTGCTCCTGATGATCTCCGCCGGCTACGACACCACGGTCAACGTGATCGACCAGGCGATCACCGCGCTGCTGACCCACCCGGAACAGCTCGCCCACCTCCGTGAGGGGCGCGCCGACTGGAACGACGTGGTCGAGGAGACCCTGCGCCACGAGCCCGCGGTCAAGCACATCCCGATGCGTTACGCCCTCTCGGACATCCCGCTGCCCGACGGGCGGAAGATCGCGCGGGGCGAGGCGATCCTGGTCTCGTTCGCCCCCGCCAACCGCCACCCGGACTGGCACGGCGGGACGGCCGACGACTTCGACGTGACCCGCACCGCCAAGGACCACCTGGCGTTCGGCCACGGCGTCCACTTCTGCCTCGGCGCCCCGCTGGCCCGCCTGGAGATCGCCACCGCGCTCCGTCAGCTCTTCGAGCGCTTCCCGGAGATCCGGCTCGCGGTCCCCGCCGAGGACCTGCTCCCGCTCCCGTCGCTGATCAGCAACGGCCACCAGGCGCTTCCGGTGCGCCTTCGCCCGACGGCGGGCTGACCGGCCGCCGGTGACGGCGGTGGCTGGTGTCGCACCAGGGGTACATCCGGCTGCGGCGGCAGGTGCAGACGGCCACCACGAAGCGGTCGGAGGTGACGGTCGAGCCGTCCTCCCGGACGATCTCGACCGGCCCCTCGATGAGCACCGGGCCGCCCGGCTCGATGCTCAGGCGGCGGGGTTCAGGGGCGTTCGCCACGGATCACCACCAGTTCCTCGGTGCGGTCGCGGGGGCCGAGGAGCCCCTGCGCGCGGAGCCACGGCAGGCGCTCGGTCATGACCGGCCCGAAGGGTACGGAGATCCGGCTCGTCACCGCGGCGCGCAGGCCGCCGGCGGTCAGCCGGGCCAGGGTCTCCTCCACCCCGCACAGCCCGGAGTGGACGAGCAGCAGCACGCCGCCCGGGTGCAGGGCGTCGTGGGCGTGCGCGCAGATGCGGTCCAGGGCCTGCCGGCCGCAGAGCCCGGCGTCCCAGGCGACCTCCGGGCCGTGGGAGCGGGCGCGGCGGGGGTGGGGGGCGGGGACGTACGGCGGGTTGCTCACGATCAGGTGGAAGCGCCGGCCGGCGACGGGGCCGGTGAGGTCGCCGCGCAGCACCCGGACGCGGTGGCCGGCGCGGGCGGCGTTCAGGCGGGCGGTCAGGACGGCCCGCCGGGAGATGTCGATCGCGGAGACCCGGGCCCCGCCGCGTGCCGCCAGCAGGGCCAGGGCTCCGCTGCCCGTGCAGACGTCGAGGACGTCCATGCCGGCGGCCGGGCCCTCGGCCTGGAGCGCCCGCGCCAGCAGATGGGTGTCGGCCTGCGGGGCGTATACCCCGGGCAGGGTCCACAGCCTGCCCAGGTCCACGGGCGGTGCGGCGGTAGTCGTCATCCGAGTCCTCCATGAGGGGGAAGGCGGTTCTCGTTCTCACCGGCGCGGGCTCATCCAGTCCAGCGTGGCCGGGCCCGGCCCCCACCGCGACCCGAGCGGCGGTTCCCCGCCTCCTGCCCCGCCCCCGTCGCCGCATGCGGGGCCGCTCCCGCCGCGCGCATCCGGCACCCCCGGGTGACCATGGCCGGAACGGGGCGTCCCGGCCCTCCCGTCACCGCGAAGGAGTTCCCGTGACTGACCGGAAGCACCTGCTGAGCGGCCGTACGGCCGTGGTGACGGGCGGGGCGCGCGGCCTGGGCAAGGCCGTGGCGCGGGAGCTGGCCGCCCGGGGCGCTCGCGTGGCGCTGCTCGGCCTGGAGGAGGAGGCGCTCGCCGGGGTGGCCGGCACGCTCCCCGCGCCGTCCGGGCACTGGCACGTGGACGTCACCGACGACGCGGCGATGGCCCGCGTCGCCGACGAGGTACGCCGTCGGCTGGGCCCCGCCTCGGTGGTCGTGGCCAACGCGGGCGTGGCCGAGGGCGGCCCGTTCGCGGAGTCCGACCCGGTGAGCTGGCGGCGCGTGATCGAGGTCAACCTGATCGGCAGCGCGGTCACCGCCCGGACGTTCCTGCCGCAGCTTCTGGACACCCGGGGGCACTACCTCCAGATCGCCTCGCTGGCCGCCATCGGGGCCGCGCCGATGATGAGCGCGTACTGCGCCTCCAAGTCGGGCGTGGAGGCCCTGTGCCACTCGCTGCGCGCGGAGCTGGCGCCGCGCGGTGTCGGCGTGGGCATCGCGTATCTGAACTGGATCGACACCGACATGATCCGGGACGCCGACCAGTACCCGGTGCTGCGGGAGCTGCGCGCCCACATGCCGCCGCCGGCCCGGAAGACCTACCCGGCCCCGTACGTGGCCCGGCGGGTGGTCGCCGCGATCGAGCGGCGGTCGCCGTCCGTGTACGTCCCCGGCTGGCTGCGCGCCGTCCAGGCCGTGCGGTCCGGGCTGCCGGGGGTGGTCGCCCTCGCGACCCGCAAGGAGCTGAACCGCTCCGAGTTCACGCCCACGGGCCTGCTGGGGGCCGGGGGCCGCGCGGCGGAGCCGACGGGCCACGCGCGGCCGGACTGACCCCCTCCTCAGCGCCGCAGCCGCCTGCGCAGCGCCGCCCGGGCCGCGTTCGCGCCCGGGGCGCCGTGCACGCCGCCGCCGGGGTGCGCCGAGGCCGAGGCCAGGTAGAGCCCTCTGACCGGGGTCTCGGGGCGGCCGGTGCCCGGGGTCGGGCGGAACACCAGCTGCTGGTGCGCCGACGCGGTCCCGCCGTTGATCGCACCCCCGTACAGGTTGGCGTCCATGGATTCGATGGTCGGCGGTGCCAGCAGGCGGCGGGCCATGATCCGGGAGCGGAAGCCGGGGGCCCAGCGCTCCACCTCGTTCTCCATGCGGTCGGCCATGGTCTCCTGCTCGTCCCGGTCCCACCGCCCGGTCAGCCCGTCCTCACCCGCGTCGCCCTTGATCCGGTGCGGGACGTGGGTGTAGGCCCAGGCGGCCTCGGTGCCGGCCGGTGAGCGGGTGGCGTCGGAGGTGCTCATCTGGCCGAAGAGCAGGAACGGGCGGTCCGGCACCTGTCCCGTGGCGATCTGCGCCGTGAACCGGGTGAGGCCGTCGACGCCCTCCGCCAGGTGCACGGTGCCCGCCGTGGTGGCCGCGCGGGCGGTCCAGGGCACCGGGCCGTTCAGCGCCCAGTCCACCTTGAACGTCGCGAAGTCCCACTGGAAGCGGCGCAGGTCGTCCAGGAGCCGGCCGGGCAGATGCCGTGCGTCGACCAGTCCGCCGTAGAGCGCGGGCGCGGACACGTCGGCGAGCACGGCGCGGGACGCGGGCACGGCCTCGCCCTTCGCGGTGCGTACGCCGACGGCGCGTCCGCCGCGTACCACGACCTCGGTGACCTGTTCGCCGCAGCGGAGCACGCCGCCGTACCGTTCGAGCCGCCGCACCAGGGCGGCCGTGAGCGCGCCCGCGCCCCCGACCGGCACCGGGAAGCCGTAGGTCTGCCCGAGCATGGACATCAGCCAGCCGAAGCCGCCGCTGCAGGCGGCCTCGGGGCCGAGGTCGGCGTGGAGTGCGGTGCCCGCCAGCAGAATCCTGGCCGCCTCGCCGCCGAACCGCTCCTCGCCCAGGCGGCGTACGGGCAGCAGCAGGGTCCGCGCCAGGCGGAGGCCGCCGGCGGCCCGGAGCCGGGCGGCGAGGCGGAGGCCCGACCGCACCGGCGGGAACGGCGTGAAGAGGGCGCCCAGCACATCGCGGCGCACCCGGTCCCAGGTGGCGCACAGCTCCAGCCACGCCGCCCCGTCCCCGTCGGCGAACGCGTCGAGGCCCGCCGCGGTGTCCCGCGCTTCGTCCTCCAGTACCGCGCACCGCCCGTCCGGCAGCGGGTGCGCCAGGACCCGGGGGGCATGTGACCAGCGCAGCCCCTCCTCCCGGAGGTCGAGTCCGCCGATGACCGGGGAGGCCGCGGCGAGCGGGTAGAACGCGCTGAACAGGTCGGTGACGTAGTCGGGGTGCACCCGGCGGTCGCTGCGCACCGCCCCGCCGGGTTCGGGCTGCGCCTCCAGGACCTCGACGCTCCACCCGGCGGCGGCGAGCAGATTCGCCGCGACGAGACCGTTGGGGCCTGCTCCGATGACCACGGCGTCCGGCATCGATGCCTCCAGGTGGGGGTCGCGGAAAGGGGTCAGACCGCTTCGCGGGCGCCCTTGGGGGCCGCCTCGACGGTCTGCGCCAGCCGCGCGAGCACGCTGCGGTGACGGATCTGGATCACGGCGTCGATGGCCGTGTTGTGGAACTTCCCGGCCGGTCCGCGCAGGGGGTGTTCGTCCAGGGTGACCAGGGCGTTGTCGCCCCACCGCCGTACTTCCAGGGCGATCCGGGCGGTGCCGATCCGGCCGCTGTCGGCCTCCAGCTCCAGCACGTGCGGCGCCTCGCACCGCCGGACGATCGTCCGCCCCTGCACGGACCACCGGCCGAGGCCCAGGGTGTACGTGAGGCTGGCGCCGACCTCCGGCCAGTCGCCCCGGCGAGGGCGTGAGCCGGAGGTCCCGACCACCCAGTCGCTGTAGCGCGAGGGGTCCGCGAGGACCCGCCAGACGTCTGCCACCGTGGCCTCGATCAGGCGATGCCGTACGGCCATCGGTCCTCCAGTTCTCGTGCGTGGGTCCGGTCGGTTGCGGTGTTCAGGGTGTGACGATCGGGAAGTCCGGGTCCGGGGCGTCGAGGTGGCCGAGGAGTTCGGTCAGCCGGCCGGCGTCCCCGGTGACCTCGACGCCGGGGCGGGCCGCCAGGTCGCCGGGCGGCACCGCGCCCACCAGGACGTCCCGCAGGTCCGCCTCGGTCAGCGCGAAGGTGACGTCGGGCTCGCCCACGGCCGGTCCGGTGCCCGTGACGTGGGTGAGGACGCCGTTGCGCAGCCGCGTCGTGAGGGGTTCGGCGCCGGCGATGTCCCAGCGGACGGTGATGTCCGCGTCCCAGGCGCGGGGGCCGTTGACCCGGATGGCGACCGAGTCCACCAGCTGGTCCAGGGTGAGGGCCGCCAGGATGTCGGACGAGGCGGTGTCGGTGGGGGTGCCGAGGCTGCCGTGGCGCAGTTCCCGGGCGCCCGTCAGGTAGGCGCTGCGCCAGGTCCCGTTCTCGCTGCCGTAGCCCAGCTGCTCCAGCGCGTCGGCCTGGAGGGCGCGCGCCTGCGCGTTGTCCGGCTCGGCGAATACCACGTGGTTGACGACCTCCGCCACCCAGCGGTAGTCGCCGTCGGCGAAGGACTGCCGGGCCCTGCGCAGGACTTCGCCGGCGCCGCCCATGAACTCGACGTACCGCCGGGCCCCCTCGACCGGGGGGTGCTGCCACAGGTGCGCCGGATTGCCGTCGTACCAGCCCAGGTAGCGCTGGTAGACGGCCTTGGCGTTGTGGCTGACGGAGCCGTAGTAGCCGTGGGTGTGCCAGGCCCGCTCCAGGGCGGGCGGCATCACGATCTCCTCGGCGATCTCCGGCCCGGTGAGGCCCTGGTTGAGCATCCGCAGCACCTGGTCGTGCAGGTACGCGTAGAGGTCGCGCTGCTCCAGGAGGAAGGCGGTCACGCGCTCGCGGCCCCAGACCGGCCAGTGGTGCGAGGCGAAGGCCACGTCGGTCAGCTCGCCGAAGAGGCTGACCGACTCGGTGAGGTAGCGGGACCACACGTGCGGGTCGCGGACCTCGGCACCGCGCAGCGTCAGCAGGTTGTGCAGGTTGTGGGTGGCGTTCTCCGCCATGCACAGGGCGGAGAAGCCGGGGAAGTGGATGTTCAGCTCCGCCGGTGCCTCGGTGCCCGGGGTGAGCTGGAAGACCATGCGGATGCCGTCGACGGTCTCCTCCTGGCCGGTGCGGGTGATGTCGACGGAGGGCGGGATCAGTCCGGGCGCGCCGGTCGAGACGGTCTGCCCGAGGCCCGCGCCGATCTGGCCCCGGGGCCCCTTCGGGAGGGCGGCGCCGTACATGTACGCGGCCCGCCGGCTCATCGCGGTGCCCGCGTAGACGTTCTCGCTGACGGCGTGGTCCAGGAAGCCGTGCGGGGCGAGCACCGGGACTCCGGCCGCGAGGTCCTCGTCTGTCAGCACCCCGCGTACGCCGCCGAAGTGGTCGACGTGGCTGTGGGTGTAGAGCACGCCGGTCACCGGCCGCTCGCCGCGGTGGGCCCGGTACAGCGCGAGGCCGGCGGCGGCGGTGGCGGCGCAGACCAGGGGGTCGATGACGAGGACACCCCGGTCGCCCTCGACGATCGTCATGTTGGACAGGTCGAAGCCGCGTACCTGGTAGATGCCCTCGGTGACCTCGAAGAGCCCGTGTTCGGAGCAGAGCCGGCTCTGCCGCCACAGGCTCGGGTTGGCGGTGTCCGGGCAGTCCTGGTCGAGGAACCCGTAAGCTTCCAGGTCCCAGACGGTGCTGCCGGTGGCGTCGCGGATCAGAGGGTCACGCGCGGTGCCCATGAACCCGCGCCGGGCGTCCTCCAGGTCCTGGGTGTCGCCGAAGGGGTAGTCGCGCCGTACCGCACGGTTCGCCCGGGCCACGGTCCGCTCGGCGGGCTTGGCTTCGGTGTCCTGCGGCATGTCGGCCTCCCTCGCGGCGGCGGCCCGGCTCCGCGCGGGCCCCGGCACCGCCACCCTCGCCCGGCGTACGGGACCCCACAAGCGGGTGTACGCCATACGAGGGCGACGAACGCGGTAGGATATACCCCTAGGGGTATGACACCGCGACCGAGGCCCCGCACTTGGGAGGAACCGTGGAGCTGGACATGGCGGCCGACGAGCTGAAGTCGGTGCTCAACCGGCTGAAGCGGGCCCAGGGACAGATCGCCGGGATCGTCAGGATGATCGAGGAGGGCCGGGACTGCGAGGACGTGATCACGCAGCTGGCGGCCGTCTCCCGCGCCCTGGACCGGGCCGGTTTCGCCATCATCGCGACGGGCCTCCAGCAGTGCATGACCGACGGCGACCGGCCGGTGGTGGACCGGGACCAGATGCGGGCCCGCCTGGAGAAGCTGTTCCTCTCCCTGGCCTGAGGGGCGCCGCCGCCGTCACGTCAGCGCGTCGGCCAGCATGAAGGCGGCGACCGCGAGCAGCACCCAGGCGAACAGCCTCTGGAGCCCGCTCCCGGAGACCCGTGCCGCGAGCCGCTTCCCGTCCCACGCGCCCAGGATCGCGGCTCCGGTGAACGGGGCCGTCACCGCCCAGTCCATGCCCGCCGCGCCGCCGGAGCGGGTGATGAGCGAGGTCAGCGAGTTGACGGTGATGACCAGCAGGCTCGTCCCTACGGCCGCCTGCATCTCGAACGCCAGGACCGTCACGAGGGCGGGGACGGCCAGGAAGCCGCCGCCCACGCCCAGCAGCCCGGTCACCGCGCCGAGGCCCGCCCCGGCTCCCCCGGCCCGCAGCGGTCGCACCTCACCCGGCGCGCCCCGGGGTCCGGGGCGCAGCATCCGCACGGCGGCGAGGGCGGCGAGCGCGGCGAAGGCCGCCGTCAGGACCGCCTGCGGGAGCCGGGTCGCGGCGAGACCGGCCACCGCCGCCGGGACGACGCCCGCCGCGGCGAAGGCCGCCCCGGCCTTCCAGCGGACGTGTCCGGCGCGGGCGTGGGCGTAGAGGGCGGTCGCGGAGGTGGCGGTGACGATGAACAGGCTCGCGGTGGTCGCGGCGGCCGGGCTGAGGCCGAGCAGATAGATGAGCGCGGGTATCGCGAGGACGCTGCCGCCCCCGCCCAGCGCGCCGAGCGCGAGACCGACCACGGCCCCGGCGGCCAGGGCGAGGATCAGCACGCTCACGCCGCGGAACCGTCCCGGCGTTCGGAACAGGACCCGGGCGCCACGGTCAGCCCCGCCCGGCACGCCGCGTCGAAGCCGTCGTCCACGGCGACGACCGCCCGGCCCTCCGCGTCGAGCAGGGACGCGGCGATCGCCGCGCGCATCCCGCCCGCGCAGTGCACCCACACCTCGCCGTCCGGCACCTCGCCGGACCGCTCGTGCAGTTCGTGCACGGGTATGTGGACGGAGTCCCGCACCTGCCCCTCGGCCCGCTCCGAGTCGCGGCGCACGTCGAGCACCACGATCCGCTCGCCGCGCTCGCGGGCCCGCTTCAGGGCCGCGAAGTCGGTCCGGGGGAAGGACCGGGGCTCGTCGCCCGCGCGCAGCCAGGCGTCCGGTCCGCCGGTGGCGGCGGCGGCCGGGCGGTCGATGCCGACCCGGACCAGCTCCCGCTGGGCGTCCGCGAGCTGCTCGGCGGTGGCCGCGAGCAGGGTCACCGGCCTGCCCCACGGGATCAGCCAGGCGAGGTACGTGGCGAGCTTGCCCGCGCCCTCGAAGTTGAAGGTCCCGGCCACGTGCCCCTCGGCGAACGCGGTACGGCTGCGGAGGTCCACGACCCACTCACCGGCGGCCAGCCGCTGCGCGATCTCCTCCGCGTCGGCGGTCCTCGGCGGGGTCAGGTCCACGGGGGCCGGGCCGCCGGCGTTGAGGGGCGCCATGTGCGCGTAGTACGCGGGGACGTCCTCCAGGCCGGCGAGCACCCCGGCCACGAAGGTGTCGACGTCCTGGGTCAGGGCGTCATTGCCGGTCCGCTCCGCGCCGATGGTCGTGGAGTCGCCCTCGGCCTGCGCGGACGAGCAGAAGCTGCCGAAGCCGTGCGTGGGGAGGACCCGGACGTCGTCGGGGAGCTCGCCGGCCAGCCGGTGGGCGGAGGCGTGCTGGGCCCGGGCCAGCCGCTCGGTCAGCCGGGGCTCCACGAGGTCGGGGCGCCCGACCGTACCGATGAGCAGCGAGCCGCCGGTGAACGCGGCGGTCTCCCGGCCGTTCTCGGCGAGCACGTACGAGGTGTGGTGCGGGGTGTGCCCGGGGGTGGCGAGGGCCCTCAGTTCGAGGCCCGCGTCCACGATGAACCGGTCGCCGTCGGCGACGGGGACCCGCGCGAAGGAGACCCGGGCCGCGGCCGGCACCAGGTACCGGGCGCCGGTCAGCCGGGCCAGCTCCAGGCCGCCGGTGACGTAGTCGTTGTGCACATGGGTCTCCGCCACGTACGCGATCCGCACGCCCCGCGCGGCGGCCGCCGCGAGGACCCGCTCGACGTCACGCGGGGGGTCGACGACGACAGCCGTCGCCTTCCCGCCCGCCAGGTAGCTGCGGTTGCCCAGACCCTCGGTCTCCAGGGTGTCCACGAAGAACACGGTCGACTCCCATCATCACGTAGGCTCAATTACCCCGGGGGGTATCTTCCGTCCACTGCAACAGTGATACCCCCCGGGGTATTTCCGGGCCTGTGGGCGCCCCTGGGCCGGGCGACGCCCCGCGTTACGCCTTGCGGGCGAGCAGGTGAACCTCCTGGAACTGGCGCCGGTCGTCCGGCCTGGGCTCGCGGACCATCCGGGCCGTCTCGGTCAGCCCGTGCGCCCGCAACAGACCGGCGAGGTGGTCGGGCGACCACCGGTAGGCCGTCGTGACGGCGTGGTCGAAGGACTGCGTGGGGTGGTCGGGCCCGTCGGTGGCGGAGAAGCCGATGAGGAGATGGCCGCCGGGTGCGAGCACACGGCCGAACTCGGCGAGGACCGGCGGGAGCTCCGCCGGCGGGGTGTGGATCACGGACCACCGCGAGAGCACCCCGGCCAGTGCGCCGTCGGCGAGGTCGAGCGCCGCCATCGACCCGACGTCGAACCGCAGCCCCGGGCACGCCGCCCGGGCCAGCTCGACCATGGCGGGCGAGGCGTCGACACCGAACGGGTCGAGCCCCAGCCCGGCGAGGTGGGCGGTGACGTACCCGGGCCCGCAGCCGAGGTCCGCCACCCGGCCGCCCGCGCCGACGGCCTCGGCGAAGACGTCCAGCATCGCGCGGTCCAGCGGGCTGTCCCGCAACGAGTCGGCGAAGAGCCGCGCGTACAGCTCAGCGGCGTCGTCGTAGGCGGCACGGGTGACGGAGAGGGCTTCGTGTTCGACCATGGCGGCGAGGGTAGTGCCCGGGCCGCGCCCCCGAGCGCGCCCCCCGGCCGGCCGGGTTGCGGCATGATCACCGGTAAGGCAGCCGAGCGCCTGGGGGGCACCGTGTCGTGGACCGAGCACACCGTCGTACGCGACGGGGTCCGGCTCGTCTGCCGGGACGGGGGCGGGCCCGGACGGCCCGTCGTCCTGCTGCACGGCCTCGCCGGCCACGCGGGCGAGTGGGACGCGCTCGCCGAGCTGCTGGCGCCCGGGCACCGGGTCGTCGCGGTCGACCAGCGCGGGCACGGTGCTAGCGAGCGCCGGCCGGACGACGTCTCCCGCGCCGCGTACGTGGCGGACGTCGTCGCCGTCGTACGCGGCCTGGGGCTGGAGCGGCCCGTCCTGGTGGGGCAGTCGCTGGGCGGTCACACCGCGCTGCTGACCGCCGCCGCCCACCCGGGCCTGCCGGGCGCGCTCGTGCTGGTGGAGGCGGGGTCCGGTGGCCCGAACCCGGGCGTCGCCGAGGAGATCGGCGGCTGGCTCGACGCGTGGCCGGTGCCGTTCGCCTCCCGCGCGGCGGCGTCCGCGTTCTTCGGCGGGGGGCCGGGCGGAGCGGGGTGGGCGGCCGGGCTGGTGGAGCGCGACGGCGGTTGGTGGCCGCGGTTCGACCGGGACGTCATGGTCGGCTCGCTCGCGGAGAACGCCCGGCGGTCCTTCCACGGGGAGTGGGACCGGGTGACGTGTCCCACCCTGCTCGTCCTGGGCCGGAAGAGCTTCGTCCCGGCCGACGAGGTGGACGAGATGCTGCGCCGGCGCCCCGGCACCCTCGCGGTGAGCGTCCCGGGCACGGGCCACGACCTGCATCTGGAGCGGCCGGACGCGCTGTACGGGGCCCTCTCGGCGTTCCTGGACGGGCTTGGCCGACCCGGCTCGTCCGGCGGCCCTCAGTCCGCGATGTCGACGCCGTAGCCCCGGGCGAGGTCGGCCAGGCCGTGGTCGTACCCCTGCCCGACGACCCGCATCCGCCAGCCCTCGCCCCGGCGGTAGAGCTCGGCGAGGATGAGGGTGCGTTCGGTGGTGGCGGCGTCGAGGGTGGCGCGGGCCGCCGGGGCGGCGCCGACCCCGCAGCCGGCGGTGATCTCCAGCGCGCCGACGTCGGCGAAGCGCGCGGCCCCGTCGATCGCCGCCGCCACGACGACCCGGTGCGCCTCCAGGGGCAGCCGGGCCAGGTCCACGCTGACGACCTGCTCGCTCGGACCGTCCGTGGCGAGCCGCACGGTCCCGTCGGGGTGCTCGGGTGCCCCGTAGAAGACGAAGTCCTCGTCCCCCTGCACCTGTTCCCCGGCGTCGACGACGAAGGCGACGACGTCCACGTCGCACGGGGTCTGCTGACGCCACATCGTGGAGACGGCCCACGGCTCCCCGGTGTCCGCCAGATCGAGGACGGCTCCCCTGACCAGCACCGCGGGGCCGTCGGCCGCCCCCGGGACCAGCTCGGCCACCGTCGCGGGCGCGGGTGCGAGCAGCCACTCCGGAGCGTGGACGGGAAGGCCGAGCGCGGTGACGCGTTTCATCCGCCGGTCCGCCTCACCGCCGGGCAGGACGACCACGTCGGACACGGTGGCCGAGAGGTTGACCGCCGCGGAGGCGCCCATGTACAGGGCGCGGGCCCGCGCTTCGGCGGCCTCCTCGTGGCCGCCGCCGAGCACCAGGACCCGCCGCCCGGTGAGCGGACGGCCCTTGCGGCCGGCGGGCGCGGGGCGGGGTCCGGGGTTCGCCGCGGGGGCGTCCGTGCGGGCCGGGGGCACGTCCGCGCGGGCCGCGGGGGCGTCCGGCCCGGCCTCCCGCTGCGTCGGAACGGCGGGGGCCGCGACCGCCCCGCCGCCTTCCCGCACCGCGCCCTTCGCCCGGCCCGGCCGCACGCTCTCCAGCAGCCGGAGGTAGGCCGGCTCGTCCAGGAGCGGCACGCCCTCCTGCACGGCGCGCCGCAGCTTGGACGACCCGGAGGCGGGGTCGTTGGTGACGACGGCGCTCGTGTGCCGGCTGACCGAGGTCATCACGTTCAGCCCGGCAGCCACCGACCGGGCGACCAGTTCCTCGCGGGAGATGCCGGTGTCCCCCGTGACGGCGATCTTCATGCCCTGGACCAGCGGCCCGCCGGGCGTCAGACGCCCCGGGTTCCGGTACGCGCAGGGCGTCTTGGGCACGAAGGGCTTGTAGTCCTGGCGCGGCGGGCACTCCAGGAGCGGCAGGGCCAGACCGAGTTGTTCGGCGGCGTCCAGCGAACCGCGCAGGATGCCGGAGAGGACGCGCACGTCGTCCTGCGCGTCGTGGGCGCGCTCCTGGCGCACCCCGTAATGCCGGGCGAGGGTGCCCAGCTTGAGGTCGGCCGTCGCGGGTCCGACCAGCCGGTTCAGGGCCAGGGTGCACAGCCGCCTGCTCACCGGCATCCAGGACCTGATCCGGGCGAACTCGTGCGCCAGGAAGTCGTAGTCGAACTGGGCGTTGTGGGCGACCATGACGCGCTTGCTGAGGAGCGCCCCCACCTTCGGCGCGATCTCCTCGAAGGTGGGCGCACCGGCGAGCCGGTCCGGGGTGAGCCCGTGGACGTGCACCGGCCCGGGATCGCACCCCGGGTTCAGGAGCGTCGTGTACTCCCCCGTCCGGTTGCCGTACGCGTCCAGCGTGAGGACCGCGAGCGAGAGGACCCGGTCCCGGCCGGGCCGCAGTCCGGAGGTCTCCACGTCGACGAGCGCCCACTCGTGGAAGTAATCGGGCTGGGCGGGCCACTTCGCGTCCGACGCCAACAGGGCCATACGAGGCTCCCCTCCCCGGATGCGGAGGGCGGCGCCCCTCCACGACGATGATCGACCGGGTGGGATTTTCGCACGAACCGGGTGCGATGCGTGTGGGACTCGTGAAGACGCCCCGGGGCGGCACGCGGGGCGGCGTCCCGACGCCGCCCCCGGTGTCTCCCGGAAGCTGGTACTGCGATGAGGATGACGTGAACCACGCTTCCGACCACCCGAGCCGACGACGCCTGCCGAGACCGACGCCCCCAGGAGCACTTTCCGATGGCCGCGACCACCGCAGACTCCCCCGTCCCCCTCACCGAGGCGTTTCTCGACGCCCTGCGCGGGAAGCTGGGTGATCTCGTCGACGCTTCGGCGACCACCCGGGCGGTCTACTCGACCGACGCGTCGAACTACCGGATCGTCCCGGGGGCCGTGCTCATGCCCCGGACGAAGGAGGACGTGGTCACCGCGGTCCGGATCGCGCGTGAACACCGGGTTCCGGTCACCGTCAGGGGCGGTGGGACCTCGTGCGCCGGGAACGCGGTGGGGCCCGGGCTGGTGATCGACTTCTCGCGCTGGATGAACCGCGTGCTGTCCGTCGACCCCGTCTCCTCGACGGCCGTGGTCGAGCCGGGCGCGGTCCTGAGCACGCTGCAGGCGGAGGCACTGCCGTACGGACTGCGGTTCGGGCCCGACCCCTCGACGGCCACGCGCTGCACCATCGGCGGGATGATCGGCAACAACGCGTGCGGGCCGCACGGCCTCTCGTACGGACGTACGGCCGACAACGTCGTGTCGATGACCTGGCTGACGGGCGGCGGCGAGGTGATCACGGCGGGCTCGGGGCCGGACGCGCTCGCGGCGGTGCCGGGGCTGGACGCCTTCGTCGCGGAGCACTTGGCGGTCCTGCGTACCGAGTTCGGGCGGTTCGGGCGGCAGATCTCCGGCTACTCGCTGGAACACCTGCTGCCGGAGAACGGGCGCGACCTCGCGGCAGCCCTGACCGGCACGGAGGGCAGTTGCGGGGTCCTGCTCGAAGCCGTGGTCAGGCTGGTTCCGCAGGCGCCCGCCCCGGCGCTCGCGGTCCTGGGTTACGCGGACATGGCGACGGCCGCGGACGACGTGCCGCACCTGCTGCCGTTCCGTCCGCTCGCACTGGAGGGCCTGGACGCGCAGCTCGTGGACGTGGTCCGCCGGGCACACGGCGACGGCGCCGTCCCCGCGCTGCCCGCCGGCGGTGGCTGGCTGATCGCCGAGGCCGGCGGGGCGACCGCGGCGGAGGCGGTCGAGGCGGCGCACGCGCTCGTCGCGGCCTCGCACGCCGCCGACAGCGTCGTCCTGCCCGCCGGCCCCGAGGCGGTCCGGCTCTGGCAGATCCGCGCCGACGGCGCCGGCCTGGCCGGACGCACCGCCGCCGGCAAGCAGGCGTGGCCGGGCTGGGAGGACTCCGCCGTGCCGCCGGAACGGCTCGGGGACTACCTGCGCGGGCTCCAGGCGCTGATGGCCGAGGAGGGGCTGTCCGGCCTGGCCTACGGCCACTTCGGCGACGGGTGCGTCCATGCCCGTATCGACTTCCCGCTCGATGTCGGGGGCGCACCGATGCGCGCCTTCCTCGAACGCGCCGCCGCCCTGGCCGCCGAGCACGGCGGATCGCTCTCCGGCGAGCACGGTGACGGCCGGGCCCGCTCGGAGCTGCTGCCGACGATGTACGACCCCGGGGCGCTGCGCGCGATGGAGCGGTTCAAGGCGCTCCTGGACCCGGACGACGTCATGAACCCCGGGGTCGTCGTCCGCCCCGCACTTCTGGACGCGGACCTGCGGCGGCCCGGGGCACGCCGGCTGCGGGCGACCGACGGTTTCGCCTTCGCGCGCGACGGCGGGGACGTCACGGACGCCGTGCACCGGTGCGTCGGGGTGGGCAAGTGCCGGGCGGACCCGCGCGGCCAGGGCGGCTTCATGTGCCCCTCGTTCACGGCCACCCGCGACGAGAAGGACTCCACGCGGGGCCGGGCGAGGGCGCTCCAGGAGATGCTGAACGGCGGTTTCGTCACGGAGGGCTGGAACTCCCCGGAGGTCCACGAGGCGCTGGACCTGTGTCTGAGCTGCAAGGCGTGCGCCACCGACTGCCCCACGGGGATCGACATGGCGATGTACAAGTCGGAGGCCCTGCACCGGACGTACGCGGGCCGCCGCCGCCTGCTGAGCCACTACACCCTGGGCCGGCTCCCGCAGTGGCTGCGCCTGCTCGCGCCGCTGGCTCCCCTGGTCAACCTGGCCGGCCGGGTGCCGGTGCTCCGGCGGACGATGATGACCCTGGCGGGCGCGGACCCCCGCCGCTCGCTGCCGCCGCTGCCGGCGAAGCCGTTCCGGTGGAGTGGGGCTTCCCGGACACGGCTCGGGGCGGACGGCCCCAAGGTGCTGCTCTGGGTCGACTCCTTCTCGGACGCCCTCGCACCGGACATCCCCCGGGACGCCCTGGAGGTGCTGACGGCGGCCGGCTGCGACGTGGAGATCGCCGCTCCGGGCGCCTGCTGCGGCCTGACCCTGATCTCCACGGGCCAGCTGACCGCCGCCAAGGCGAAGCTCCGCACCACGGTGGACCTGCTGCTCCCCCACGTCCGGGCCGGCCGGACGGTGATCGGCATCGAGCCGAGCTGCACGGCGACGCTCCGCTCGGACCTGGTGGAACTCCTGCCGGACGACCCCGGGGCGGCGGAACTCGCGGGCGCGGTCCGGACGTTCGCCGAATTCCTCACCTCGATCGACTGGACGCCCCCGCAGGCGGCGGAACACCTCCTGGTCCAGCCCCACTGCCACCACTACGCGGTCATGGGCTACGAGGCGGACCGCTCGCTGCTCCGGGCGATGGGGTGCGACGTCGAGATCTCCCCGGGATGCTGCGGTCTGGCCGGGAACTTCGGCATGGAGAAGGGCCACTACGAGGTCTCCGCGAAGATCGCCCGGGACGGCATCCTCACCAGGGCGGCCGGCCACCCGGACCGCCGCATCCTCGCGGACGGCTACTCCTGCCGCACACAGCTCCAGGACCTGGCGGGCCTGGACGGCCGCCATCTGGCGCAGATCGTCGCGGAGGCGTTGCGGCGCTGACCGCCGCGGGCCAGGCCCCGGGGAACACTCCGCCGGGCGCCCGGCGATCACCGGCCGTACGCGCGCCCGAGACCCGGCCCGGCACAGCCTCGAACCCGACACGTCGAGCCCTCAACATTTCCGCCGGACCGGCCTACGCTTTGCCTGCCCCCCACCGGCTCGCCCCTCGCCTTCCCCAGACCTGGAGCCCCGTTGAACACGTCACCGGTGAACCCCGAGGCCCGCCCTCCGCACCGCATGGACCCCGCGGGAAGCTGTCCGCACGCGGCCAACGCACGGCTGCTGGCGCAGGGGGCGGTCGCCCCGGTGGTGCTCCCCGGCGGCGTACGGGGGATGGCGGTGCTGGGCCACGACGCGCTGAAGGAGTTCCTCGCGCACCCCGACGTCGCCAAGGACGCACGCCACTTCGCGGCGCTCCAGGCCGGGGAGATCGCGGACGGCTGGCCGCTGAGGACGTTCGCCACGGTGCAGGGGATGACGACCGCGGACGGCGCCGACCACCGGCGGCTGCGGTCACTGATGGGCAAGGCGTTCACCGCCCGCCGGGTGGCGGAACTGCGTCCTTACGTCGAGGAGCTGGCGTCCCGTCTGCTGGACGGTCTGGAGGCGGCCGCCGCCGACGACGGCACCGTCGATCTGCGCGCCCGCTTCGCGCTGCCGCTGCCCATGGGCGTCATCTGCGAGCTGCTGGGCGTGGACGAGGCCCACCACGACCGGCTCCACCACCTCTCCAACCAGCTCGTGGCCACGGACATCGGCCCGGCCGAGGTCATGGCGGCCAACCGGGAGACGGCGGAGACCCTGAGCGCGGTCGTAGCCGCCAAGGCCGCCCATCCGGGGGACGACCTCACCAGCGCGATGATCGCGGCCCGCGAGGAGGACGGCGACCGGTTCAGCCCGCAGGAGCTGATCGGCACGCTAATGCTGACCATCGTCGCGGGGCACGAGACGACGCTGAACCTGATCACCAACGCCGTACGCGCCCTGTGCGCCCACCGGGACCAGCTCGACCTGGTGCTCTCCGGCGCGGCGAGCTGGGCCGACGTCGTGGAGGAGACCCTGCGCTGGGACAGCCCGGTCAGCTACTTCCCGTTCCGCTACCCGACCCGCGACCTGACCCTCGGCGGCACGGTGATCCCCCGCGGCACCCCGGTCCTCGCCGGCTACTCGGCCGCCGGCCGCGACACCCGGACCCACGGCCCGGACGCGGCCCACTTCGACCTCACCCGCGCCGGCACGTCCCGCCACCTCTCACTGGGCCACGGCGCCCACTACTGCCTGGGCGCGCCCCTGGCCCGCCTGGAGGCCACCACGGCCCTGGAACAGCTCTTCACCCGCTTCCCGGCCCTGGACCTGGCGGTCCCGGAGCCGGAACTCCCCCGCCACGCCTCGTTCGTCGGGAACAGCGTGCGGAGGCTGCCGGTGCGGCTGCGGGGGTGACGCGTCCGGCCCTGCGGGGCCGGACGCGTCGGGGCCCTAGCGGCCCTGCAGGGACTTGACGTTGTCGCCGAAGGACCAGCCCTTCGAGCCGTCCCAGTTGAGGGACCACGTCATGAGGCCCTTGAGCGAGCCGTTGAACGTGTTCCACGCCTGCCCGACCTGGCTGGGCGCCATGTAGCCGCCGCCCGCGCCGGGCTGGGCCGGCAGACCGGGCACCTGCTTGTCGTACGGCACCTTGATCGTGGTGCCCTGGATGGTCAGGCCGTTGTTGAGGCAGGTGGTCTGAGCGGCGAAGCCCTCCACGGTACCGGCGGAGTACGAGTCGCCGGAGCAGCCGTACATGCTGCCGTTGTAGTACTGCATGTTGAGCCACCACAGCCGGCCGTTGTCGACGTACTTCTTGATGATCGGCAGGTACGCGCCCCAGATGGACCCGTAGGTGACGCTGCCGCCGGTGACGTACGCGGTCTCGGGCGCCATCGTCAGGCCGAAGCCCGCCGGCATCTTGGCCAGCACGCCGTCGATGATGCGGATCAGGTTGGACTGGGAGGCGGACAGCGTGTTGATGTTCCCGCTGCCGGACAGACCGGTCTCGATGTCGATGTCGATCCCGTCGAAGTTGTACTCCTTGAGGATCGGCACGACCGTCTCCACGAAGCGGTCGGCGACCTTGCTCGACGACAGGTCGATGCCCGCGGTCGCGCCACCGATGGACATCAGCAGCGTGGCGCCGTTGGCCTTGGCCTCACACATCTCGGCCGGCGTCGACACCTTCACACCCGCGTCCATGCCGTCCTCCCACAGGACGGTCCCGTCGGAGAGGATCACGGGGAAGGCGGCGTTGATGACGTTGTAGCCGTGCTGGGCGATGCGCTTGTCGGTGATGGGGACCCAGCCCATGCCGGGGTGCACGCCGTTCGACGCACCGTCCCAGTTCTCCCAGTACCCCTGGAGCACCTTGCCGGCCGGCTTGGGCTTCGTGGCACAGGTGGCGTCGCCCGGCGGGTCGGTGGGCGGCGGGGTGGTCGGCGGGTCGGTCGGCGGCGGCGTAGTGGGCGGATCGGTGGGCGGCGGCGTGGTCGGCGGGGGCGTCGTGCCACCGGGGCCGGTGAGCGACACGTCGTCCGCGAAATACGCGGGCGTCCCGTACCACCCGTGCAGATAGACCGTCACCGACGTGGTGTTCGCACCGGTGGTGAAGCCGACGCTCAGCTTGCTGTACGACGAGGAACTGGGCGTCCAGGTCGACGGCTCGCTGGTGGCTCCCGTGCCGCTGGCGCCGAGGTACACGTAACTGCCCTGGACGAAGGCGCTCAGCGTGTACGTCGAGTTCGGCTGCACACTGACCGTCTGGCTGCACCGGGCGTTGTCCAGGCCGGACGGCGTGGCCTTCAGCGCGGACGAGCCGGAGTGCGCCGGGCTGCTGGTGGCCTGGCCGGAACCATTGGCGCAGGACCAGCCGGAAAGCCCGCTCTCGAAGCCGGAGTTGGTCACCAGGTTGGCGGCATCGGCGGCGCCGGCCGAACCGGAACCAACCAGAGCAACGCAGGCGCCGACGAGTGCGGCGGCGCTCACCCCGGCAACCGTTCGGGTCAGGACGGCGGCTGAGTGGCCGTCACCTGCCGTCGGCAGCGTACGAATCCTTCGACGGAACATGCTGTGCTCCATTCTGGCGACGCGCCACGGGCGTGAGCGTGCGGGAGGGGTCGTCGCCGCACGGCCCGGGATGAACTGGGGAAACGCGGTGCGGCGATCGACGGGAGCGTAGAAGCGGTGACCGGGCCCGTCAATAGGTCTGGACCAAAGACGAGCGACTGCCCACAGCGCCACTTGACGGAACTTGACGGACCGGGCAGCACCCGGCGAATCACTTGCGCCCAGACCCGGCGCAGTGCAAAGGTGCCCACCCACAGCCCCACAGGCTGGCCCCTTCTCAACAGGCCCCAGCGTCACGCATCGTCGAACGTCAGGAAACGGGAAACCAGGCCGCGAGGTGCTTGGTGATCGCCGTGCACATCGGCGGTGTCCTGCGCGACTGCCTCGACGAACGGGCCGGCCACGGAAACGGGCGGCGGGACGGTACTCGCGCTGACGCCGTTGAACCGCAGGAAGACACGCATGGCGAGCCAGGCGGTGCGCTTGTTGCCGTCGATCAGCGCGTGATTGCGGGCGACGGAGTGCAGCAGCGCCGCCGCCTTCTCGTGCAGCGTGGGATACAGCTCGGCTCCGAACACGTTGGTCCGGGGCCGTTCAATCGCCGATACGAGAAGACCCATGTCACGCACGCTGCGCTCCGTAGCGTTGACCGTACGGGCGATGGCCAGGGTTTCGTCCACCTGGAGGTAGCGCACGTCGGTCACTTCAGGTAGTCCAGGATCTCCGCATCGCTCTCCATGAGCTCAGCCAGGACATCACCGACCTTCAGCTCGGCCCGGTCCTGGGCCTCACGGATGGCCTCAATGGCGAGTTCCTGCTTGCTGCGACCCTCCCGACGAGCCCGCTCGGTGAGCTTCGCGTCAAGATCGTCGGGGAGTCGAAGTGTCATCGCCATACGGGGATGACACCAGGCCGGTATCAAACGGGCCGAGACCAGTCAGAGCAGCAAAGATGCAGGTCAGGAGCCCTTCGCCGCCGGCTCCAGAATCGCCACGCACTCCACATGGTGCGTCATCGGAAACAGATCGAACGCCCGCAGCGTCCGCACCCGGTACCCGCCCTCCGCGAAGTAGGAGATGTCCCGCGCCAGAGCCGCCGGGTCGCAGGCCACGTACGCGATGCGGCGCGCGCCGAGGCCCACCAGGTGCTTCACCGTGGCGCGGCCGGCGCCCGCGCGGGGCGGGTCCAGGACGATGAGGTCGCATTCGGTGATGCCCGTGCGGGGCAGGACCTGGTCGACCTTGCCGTGTTCGATGCGGACGCGGTCCAGGTCCGCCAGGTTGTGGCGGGCGTCCTCGACCGCGCGCTTGCCGGACTCGATGCCGAGCACCGCGCCCTTCTCACCGATGCGCTGGCCGATGGCGCCGGCGAAGAGGCCGACGCCGCAGTAGAGGTCGAGGGCGGTGTCGTTCTTACGGGGCAGCAGGCCCTGCATGACCGCGCGGACCAGGGTGTTCGCGGCCTGGGGGTGGACCTGCCAGAAGCCGCCGGAGCCGACGCGGTACGTGCGGTCGTCGGCGCGCTCGCGGACGAAGCCGCGGCCGTGGACCCGGTGCACGCCGCCGTCGCGTTCGTCCACGCGGAGGACGGAGACCGGCTTGTCGAGCTCGACCAGGGGCAGGCGGCCGCCCGGGCGGGGGGTCAGGATGACCTGGCGGTCGTGGGAGCCGGTGGCGGCGATGGCCTCCACCGTGGCCATCCGGGGCCAGTCCTGCTGCTCGACGCCCAGCTCGGAGACCCCGGGCGCGGCGATCATGCAGTGGTCGATGATCTCGATGTCGTGCGAGCGGTGCTTGCGCAGCCCGACGCGGCCGTCCTCGTCGATCGCGTACTGGACCCGGGTGCGCCAGGCGGGCACCTCGCCCGCGGGGAGCTTGTCGCCCTCGGCGGGCATGACCGTGCCGTCCCAGCCCGCCTCCTCCGGGGTGAGGCCCGCGAGGCGCTGGAGCTGTTCGGCGATGACCTCGCCCTTGAGGCGGCGCTGGGCGCCGGGCTTGGCGTGCTGCCAGTCGCAGCCGCCGCACTTGCCGGGGCCGGCGAACGGGCAGGGGGCCGGCACCCGGTCCTTGGACGCCTCGATGATCTCCACCGCGTCCGCGCGCAGGAAGCGCGAGTCCTCGGCTCCGTCGGTGATCCGGGCGACCACCTTCTCGCCGGGCAGCGTGTGGCGTACGAACAGCACCCGGCCCTCGTCCGTGCGGGCGATGCAGTGGCCGCCGTGCGCGACCGGGCCGACCTCGACCTCGTACTCCCGCCCGACCAGCGACTCCGGCTGCGTCTCCCCGGTCTGCGGCGACGTGGATTCGTTCTGCATGAGGGGGTGGCTCCAGAGAGGGAAGGGAACGGTCCGCGGGCGGACGACAACAACCTACGAGTCTACGTGCGTGTCGTCCGCCCGCCGACCACATGCGGCGGTCCCCGCCTCAGCCCTTCGGCGTCGGTTCCTTGTGCTTGCGCTCCACCGGGCCCCGGCGCACCGAGCCCGGAGCGGTCCAGTCGGCGCGCTTGCGGGCGCGCTTCTTCGCGGCCTCGGAGGATTCCAGCTGGTACGGGACCGAGGTGACCATCACACCGGGGGTGAAGAGCAGCCGGCCCTTGAGCCTGAGGGCGCTCTGGTTGTGCAGCAGGTGCTCGTACCAGTGCCCGACGACGTACTCGGGGATGTAGACGCTCACGACATCGCGCGGGCTCTCCCTGCGCAGGCCCTTGACGTACTCGATGACCGGGCGGGTCACCTCGCGGTACGGGGAGTCGAGGATCTTCAGCGGCACGTTGATGCCGCGCCGCTCCCAGTCCTCCCGCAGGGCCTTCGTCTCGGCCGGGTCCACGCTGATGGAGAGCGCCTCCAGGTGGTCCGTGCGGATCAGCTTGGCGTAGGCGAGAGCGCGCAGGGTGGGGCGGTGGAGCTTGGAGACCAGGACGATCGAGTGGACCCGGGAGGGGCGGATCGACTCGTCGGGCGCGGTCTCGTCGGCGGCGATCTCCTCGGCGACCCGGTCGTAGTGCTTGCGGATCGCGGTCATCGTGCCGAAGAAGATGACCATGCCGAGCAGCGCCACCCAGGCGCCGTGGGTGAACTTCGTGGCGAGGACGACCACGAGCACCAGACCGGTGAAGAACGCGCCGAAGGTGTTGATGGCCCGGGAGCGGATCATGCGGCGGCGCTTGGCCGGGTCCTTCTCGACGGCCAGATGGCGGTTCCAGTGCCGGACCATGCCGGTCTGGCTGAGCGTGAAGGAGACGAACACGCCGACGATGTACAGCTGGATGAGCCGGGTCGAGTCGGCCCCGTAGATCACGACCAGCAGGATCGCGGCGCCGGCCAGCAGCACGATGCCGTTGGAGAAGGCGAGCCGGTCGCCGCGGGTGTGCAGCTGGCGGGGCAGGTAGCGGTCCTGGGCCAGGATCGAGCCGAGGAGCGGGAAGCCGTTGTACGCGGTGTTCGCGGCCAGGAAGAGGACGAGGGCGGTGGCGGCGGCGAGGATCACGAAGAAGAAGGTGCCGTCGCCGAAGACCGCTGCCGCGACCTGCGAGATGACCGGGTCCTGGACGAAGCCCGCGCCGACCGGGCTGCCGTTGCTGATCAGGTCCTTCGCCGGGTTCTCCGCCATCTTGACGTCGGTGGCCATGGCGAGGCCGATGATGCCGCAGAACATGGTGACGGCGAGCAGGCCCATCATCGCGAGCGTGGTCGCGGCGTTCTTGCTCTTCGGCTTGCGGAACGCGGGCACGCCGTTGCTGATCGCCTCGACGCCGGTGAGCGCCGCACAGCCGGAGGAGAAGGCGCGCAGCAGCAGGAAGACGAGCGCGAAGCCCGCCAGACCCTTGTGCTCGGGATGGATGGTGTAACCGGAGGTCGGGGCGTGCATGGTGTCGCCGAGGACCAGGCCGCGGAAGGCGCCCCAGACGATCATGATGAAGACGCCGGCCACGAAGAGGTACGTGGGGATGGCGAAGAGCTTCCCGGACTCCTTGACCCCGCGCAGGTTCATCAGGGTCAGCAGGACGATCGCGGCGACCGCGCACCCCGTCTTGTGCTCGACGACGAAGGGGATCGCCGAGCCCAGGTTCTCCACCCCGGAGGCGATCGACACGGCCACGGTAAGGACGTAGTCGACCAGCAGCGCGCTGGCGACGGTCAGCCCGGCCTTGGGGCCGAGGTTGGTGGTGGCGACCTCGTAGTCGCCGCCGCCGCTCGGGTAGGCGTGGACGTTCTGCCGGTAGGAGGCGACGACCGTGAACATCAGGACCACGACCGCGACCGCGATCCAGGGACTGAAGTGGTACGCCGACACACCCGCGATGGACAGCACGAGGAGGACTTCTCCGGGTGCGTACGCCACCGAGGACAGCGGGTCGGATGCGAAGACGGGGAGCGCGATGCGCTTGGGGAGGAGCGTCTCCCCCAGCTTGTCGCTGCGCAGGGCCCGTCCGATCAGGATCCGTTTGGGCACGTCGGTCAGTTTGGACACGCAGAGGATCGTAAGGGTTCCGTATGGGGCCCGCCCCCGCTGCACCGGCGTGGCCCGCCAATCTCCTGCACTCGGCCGGAAACGCCACGGAATCCTTAACGCAATCCTTGCGCCGCGCCGCCGGCGAGCGTCCCGGGCACGTCGTCTTTGCCACCGCCGCGCCGCGATGCGCACACTCGGATGAGGCGACGCGACCCGCGCCGCATAAGCTCGTAACCGGGCGACGGGACACACCGTTGCCCCGTTGTTTGCCCGGCCAGCCGAGGAAAGAGTGTGAGCAGGGTGTTTTCGCAGGTCAGCCGGACGACCAGGACTGCGAGGTAGGCGCAAGGTGCACATCGTCATCATGGGCTGCGGGCGAGTGGGAGCCGCTCTCGCGCAGACCCTGGAGCAGCAGGGGCACACGGTCGCCGTCATCGACCAGGACCCCACGGCGTTCCGGCGACTCGGCTCCGGGTTCGGCGGCCGTCGCGTCACCGGCGTCGGGTTCGACCAGGACACGCTGCGCGAGGCGGGGATCGAGGAGGCCGGCGCGTTCGCGGCGGTGAGCTCCGGGGACAACTCCAACATCATCGCGGCCCGGGTGGCACGCGAGATGTTCGGCATCGAGAACGTCGCGGCCCGGATCTACGACCCCCGGCGCGCCGAGGTGTACCAGCGTCTGGGCATTCCGACGGTCGCGACCGTGCGCTGGACGGCGGACCAGATGCTGCGCCGGCTGCTGCCGTCGGGTGCGGAGCCGCTGTGGCGCGACCCGAGCGGCGGGGTGCAGCTCGCGGAGGTGCACACCACGCCGTCCTGGATCGGTCACAAGATCAGCACGCTCCAGGAGGAGACGGGCGTCCGCGTCGCGTTCCTCACCCGGTTGGGCGAAGCCATACTGCCGTCGTCGCAGACGGTGCTCCAGGAGGGCGACCTCGTCCACGTGATGATGCGTACGGACGAGATCGCGAAGGTCGAGGCGGCCTTCGCCGAGGGCCCCGAGGAGGGCGGTCACTGATGCGTGTCGCGATTGCCGGGGCGGGTGCGGTGGGGCGTTCCATCGCGGGCGAGCTGCTGGAGAACGGGCACGAGGTGCTGCTCGTGGACAAGGCGCCGACCGCCATCTCGGTGGAGCGGGTGCCGATGGCCGAGTGGCTGCTGGCGGACGCCTGTGAGATCACGTCGCTGGACGAGGCGGCGCTCCAGCGCTGCAACGTCGTGATCGCGGCGACGGGCGACGACAAGGTGAACCTGGTCGTCTCGTTGCTGGCCAAGACCGAGTACGGCGTGCCGAGGGTCGTCGCCCGGGTGAACAACCCGAAGAACGAGTGGCTGTTCAACGAGTCGTGGGGCGTCGATGTGGCGGTGTCCACGCCGCGTCTGATGTCGGCGCTGGTGGAGGAGGCGGTGAGCGTCGGCGATCTGGTCCGGCTGCTGCGCTTCAGCCACGGCGACGCGAACCTGGTGGAGCTGACGCTGCCGCCGGAGTCGGCGCTGGCGGGGACCCAGGTCGGAGAGGTCGCCTGGCCGGAGGACACCTCGCTGGTGACGATCATCCGGGGTCAGCGGGTGCTGACGCCGAGCCCGGAGGAGAGCCTGGAGGCCGGTGACGAGCTGCTGTTCGTCGCCGCGCAGGCGCGTGAGGAGCAGCTGGAGGACCTGCTGTCGGTGCGCCGGGGCGACTCGGAGGCGTGAGCATGCGAGAGGGGCCCCGTCACCGCTGGTGACGGGGCCCCTCTCGTACGTTTCAGAGCTCCTGGCCCCTGGCCGCTTCGGCGGCGGCCGCCTTGCGGGCCTTCTCGGCCTCCTCCTCCGCCTCCATCTCGGCGAAGACGTCGATGGGCGGCGGCGCCTTGGCGAGGAACACCCAGGTCAGGTAGACCGCGAGCAGGAACGGCGGGATCTTCAGGGCGACCAGCACCCAGCCGAGCTGGGTGGTGTCGGCCCACCAGTACAGCGGGAAGAGAATGGCGCACTTGGCGAGCAGGATCAGCCCCCAGGCGTAGCTGGCCTTGGTGTACGCCTTCTTGCGGCCGGGGTTACGGGTGCGCCAGGAGAGGTTCTCCTTGAACACCGGGCCCAGGATCAGGCCGATCAGCGGCAGGCCGGCGACCGCGGTGACCAGGTAGGCCAGGGCGAGGCCCAGGGTGTAGAGCATGCCCGGGAGGTAGAAGTCCTTGGCGTTGCCCGTCATCTTGGCGAAGACCACGCCGAAGGCCACACCGAAGACGCCGCTGAAGGCGTGCTTGACGGTGTCCTTGCGGATCAGCCGGACGACCACGAGCGCGAGCGACACCGCCAGGGCCGCGATGGCCGAGTAGGTGAGGTTCTTGTTGATCGTGAAGATCGTGACGAAGAGCAGCCCGGGCAGGACCGTCTCCACCATGCCCCTCACGCCGCCGAAGGCTTCGAAGAGCGCGGCCTCGGTGACCGCCCTGCTGTCGGCCTCCTGCTGGTCGGTGGTGCGGTCCGTGTCGGACGTCGGCTTGTCGAGAGACGTCACCGGCTACTCCTTGCCGAGCGGTCGGAGTTCGTATTTGGGGTTGAACAGCACCCGGCGGCCGTGGCTCATGGCGATCCGGCCGGAGGCGATGAGCTTGCGGCCGGGTTCTATGCCCTGGATGGAGCGGCGGCCGAGCCAGACCACGTCGAGCGGTGCGGTGCCGTCGAAGAGCTCCGCCTCCAGGGCGGGCACTCCGGCGCGCGGCCGCAGGGTGACCGTCCGCAAGGTACCAGTGACCTTCACGATCTGGCGGTCGGTGCATTCGGAGATCCGGGTGCACCCCGACGCCTGCGAGTCCTCCTCCAGCTCCTCGCACTCCAGGTCCTCCTGGGAGCTGGAAAGCCGGTCGAGCATGCGCCGGAAGCGCCCGGAGGGCCGGTCGCCCTTGTGGGGCTTCTCGGATCGAGGAACAGCACTCATACCCGAAGGGTACCGGTCCCGCGAGGTCCTGGCGGGTGGCCGCCGTCTCACCCGTACGGAGGACACGTACGCGCCCGTCCGCCGGTTTCAGGCGCGCTCGAAGCGGTAACCCATGCCGGGTTCGGTGACGAAGTGGCGGGGGTGGGAGGGGTCCGCTTCCAGCTTCCGCCTGAGCTGGGCCATGTAGACGCGCAGGTAGTTGGTCTCGGTGCCGTACGAGGGCCCCCAGACCTCCTGGAGCAGCTGGCGCTGGCTGACGAGCCGGCCGCCGTTGCGGACCAGGACCTCCAGCAGGTGCCACTCGGTGGGGGTGAGCCGTACGTCGCGGCCCTCGCGGTGGACCTTCTTCGCGGCCAGGTCGACGGTGAATCCCTCGGTCTCCACGACGACGACCTGGTCGCCCCCGTCCTGCCCGACCGGCTCGGCCCGGCGCACCGCGGCCCGCAGCCGGGCCAGCAGCTCGTCCATGCCGAAGGGCTTGGTCACGTAGTCGTCGGCCCCCGCGTCCAGCGCCTCGACCTTCTCGTCGGAGGTGTGGCGGGCCGAGAGGACCAGGATCGGGACCCGGGTCCATCCGCGCAGGCCCCGGATCACGTCGACGCCGTCCATGTCGGGCAGCCCGAGGTCGAGGACGACGACGTCGGGGTGGCGGGCGGCGGCGAGCTGGAGGGCGGTGGCCCCGTCGGGGGCGGCGTCCACCTCGTACTTGCGCGCCTTCAGGTTGATCACGAGGGCGCGTACGATCTGCGGCTCGTCGTCGACCACGAGCACCCGGGTCATCGGGGTCCTGCCTTTCTGCTGGGCGTACGTCGGTGCGGGGAGGTCCTGCTTCATGAGGTGGTCCGCGCGGGGAGGCCGGGGGCGGCCGGGGCGTGCCCGGGTGCCGCCTGGAGGGTCAGGACCATGGTGAGGCCGCCGCCCGGGGTGTCCTCGGCGTCGAGTGTGCCGCCCATGGACTCGGCGAAGCCCCGGGCCACCGCGAGGCCGAGGCCCACCCCGGCGCCGCGCGGGGCGTCCCCGTAGCGCTGGAAGGGCTCGAAGATGCGCTCCTTGCCCTCGTCGGGGACGCCCCGGCCGCGGTCGGCCACGCGGAGTTCGACGCGGGTGCCGAGCGCGCTGGCCGCCACGGTGACGCGGTCGCCGTCGGGGCTGTACTTCACGGCGTTCTCCACGATGTTGGCGACCGCCCGTTCCAGGAGGCCGGGGTCGACGGCGACCATGGGCAGCGTCTCGGGTATGTCCAGGTCGACGCTGCCCTCGGGGACGCCGCCGAGGGCCATGGGCACCACCTCGTCCAGGTCGATCTCCCGGATGAGCGGGGTGACCGTGCCGGTCTGGAGGCGGGACATGTCCAGGAGGTTGCCGACGAGGTGGTCCAGGCGGTCGGCGCCGGCCTCGATGCCCTCCAGGAGCTCCGCCTCGTCGTCGTCGGACCAGGCGACGTCGTCCGAGCGCAGGGAGGAGACGGCGGCCTTGATCGCGGCGAGCGGGGTGCGCAGGTCGTGGCTGACGGCGGCCAGGAGCGCGGTCCTGATGCGGTTGCCCTCGGCGAGTCGGCGGGCCTCCTCGGCCTCGTCCACCAGCCGCTGGCGGTCCAGGACGACGGCGGCCTGGGCGGCGAACGCGCCCAGCACCCGGCGGTCCTCGGCGGGCAGCACCCGGCCGGTCAGGGCCAGGGCCATGTGGTCCCCGACGGGCATGTCCACGTCGGCGTCCTCGGGCCGGGCGGCCGGGGCCGGGCCGACGCTGCCCGCGCAGGTCCAGGGATCGACGTCGCTGCGGCGTTCCAGCAGGGCCACGGACCCCATGCCGAAGGTCTCCCGGACCCGGTCCAGGAGCGCGGCGAGCGTGGTCTCGCCGCGCAGCACGCTGCCGGCCAGGAACGACAGGATCTCGGACTCCGCGCGCAGCCGGGCGGCCTGGTGGGTGCGGCGGGCGGCGAGGTCCACCACGGAGGCCACCGCGACGGCCACCGCGAAGAAGATCACGATGGCGACGAAGTTCTCCGGGTCCTGGACGGTGAGCGTGTGGGTGGGCGGGGTGAACCAGTAGTTGAGGAGCAGGGAGCCGCCGGCGGCCGCCGCGAGGGCGGGCAGCAGTCCGCCGATGAGGGCGGCGCCGACGGTCATGAAGAGGAAGAGCAGGACGTCGTTGGCGAGCCCGGGGCCGGATTCGAGGGCCTTGAGGAGCACGGCGAGGAGGACCGGGCCGCCGACGCCGACCACCCAGCCCCAGATGATGCGGGCGCGTCCGAGGCGGGCGCCCCGGGCGATGGGCAGGCCCCGGCCCTTGGCGACCTCGTCGTGGGTGACGATGTGGACGTCGAGGTCGGTGCCGGACTCGCGGGCGACGGTGGCGCCGACTCCGGGTCCGTAGATGTACTGCCAGGTCTTGCGGCGGCTGGAGCCCAGGACGATCTGGGTGGCGTTGACGCCCCGGGCGAACTCCAGGAGCGCCGAGGGTATGTCGTCGCCGATGACGTGGTGGAAGGTGCCGCCCAGGTCCTCCACGAGGGTGCGCTGGACGGCCAGCTCCTTGGGCGAGGCCGAGGTCAGCCCGTCGCTGCGGGCGATGTAGACGGCCAGGATCTCGCTGCCGGAGCCCTTGGCCGCCATCCGGGCGGCGCGGCGGATGAGGGTGCGGCCCTCGGGGCCTCCGGTGAGGCCGACGACGATGCGTTCGCGGGCCTGCCAGGTGGTGCGGATGTTGTGCTCGCCCCGGTACTGCTGGAGGTATTCGTCGACCCGGTCGGCGACCCAGAGGAGGGCCAGCTCGCGCAGGGCGGTGAGGTTGCCGGGGCGGAAGTAGTTGGAGAGGGAGGCGTCGATCCGGTCGGGCTTGTAGATGTTGCCGTGGGCCATGCGGCGGCGCAGGGCCTGGGGCGACATGTCGACCAGTTCGAGCTGGTCGGCCCGGCGGACGACCTCGTCGGGCACGGTCTCGCGCTGGCGTACGCCGGTTATGGACTCGACCACGTCGCCGAGGGACTCCAGGTGCTGGATGTTGACGGTCGAGACGACGTCGATGCCGGCCTGGAGCAGTTCCTCGACGTCCTGCCAGCGCTTGGCGTTGCGGGAGCCGGGCACATTGGTGTGGGCCAGCTCGTCCACCAGGGCGACGGCCGGGGCGCGCTCGAGCACCGCGTCGATGTCCATCTCGCTGAAGACGGCCGAACGGTGCTCGGTCTCGCGGCGGGGGACGACTTCGAGGCCGTGCAGCAGCGTCTCGGTGCGCGGGCGGTCGTGGTGCTCCACGACGCCGACGACGCAGTCGGTGCCGCGTTCGACGCGCCGGTGCGCCTCGGCGAGCATCGCGTACGTCTTGCCGACGCCGGGTGCCGCACCGAGGTAGATCCGAAGTTTGCCGCGCGCCATGGTTCGAAAGTACCTGGTGGATTTCCGGCGTATCGGGCGGAGGGTGGGGAAGCGGCGGGATTTGACGTAACCCTGATACCGCTTCCCGGCCGCCGGTCAGTGCTCGGTGATGTGGCCGTCGCTGAGTTCGAGGACCCGGTCGGCGAGGCCGAGGAGCTGGGCGTCGTGGGTGGCGACGAGCGCGGTGACGCCCTCGCTGTGGACGACGGCGCGCAGCAGCTCCATCACCGCGAGGCCGGTCTCGGCGTCGAGCTGTCCGGTCGGCTCGTCGGCGATCAGCAGGGCGGGCCGGTTGGCGAGCGCGCGGGCGATGGCGACGCGCTGCTGCTGGCCGCCGGAGAGTTCACCGGGGCGCTGGGCGGCGTGGTCGGCGAGGCCGACCAGGGAGAGCAGCAGCGACACCCGCGCCTCGCGCTCCTCGGGGTCGGCCTTGCGCAGCCTCAGGGGCACGCCGACGTTCTCGGCGGCGGTCAGGATCGGGATCAGGCCGAAGGACTGGAAGATGAAGCCGACCCGGTCCCGGCGCAGCTCCAGGAGCCCGTTCTCGCCGAGCGAGGAGAGGTCGGTGCCGTCGACGGTGATCCGGCCGCCGTCCGGGGTGTCGAGGCCGCCGACGAGGTTGAGCAGGGTCGTCTTGCCGGAGCCGGAGCGCCCCTTGAGGGCGACGAGCTCGCCGCGCGGCACCTCGAAGGAGACACCGCGCAGCGCGTGCACCGCGCCCGCGCCGGAGCCGTAGGAGCGGTGCAGGTCCTCGACGCGGACCATGGGGCCGTCGGCGACGGCCGTGCCGGCGCCGCCGCCGGTGCTGGTGTCGGCGGTGTTCTCGGTCATGGCGCTCCCCCGTGGGTCCTCGGTCCTGTCGGCCGCCAGTATGTGCAGGTGACACGGGACCGGGCAATGCCCGGGCACGGCCCGGCCCCCGGCGGTACCCACCGGCATACGCGAAAGCCGGTGGGCCGCACCCCGGGGAAGGGGTACGGCCCACCGGCCGGTGTCCGCGGGTGCGGGTCAGCGCACCTCGGTGATCTCGGGACCGCGCTGGAGGCCCGCCATGCCACCGGAGAACTTCGAGCCCTCCTGCTCCTCCTGCTGCACGCCCTCGGGAACCATCTGGGCGTCGTTGGGGAGCTTGAGGACGATCGGGTCGCGCGGGGCCATCGGGCCCTCGCCGCGCACGACCACGGTGTCGCGGAAGACCGACTCCAGGAGCCCGGCGGCCTCCGGCTGCACGGCGCCCTGGCCGGAGATCACACCGCGCAGGAACCAGCGCGGGCCGTCGACACCGACGAAGCGCACCAGCTGCACGCCGTTCGCCCCGTCGGGAAGCTGGACGGGGACCTGCGCGCGCAGCTCCCAGCCGAGCGGGCCCTCGACCTCGTCGATGATGCCGCCCTGCTGGGTGATGCCGGTGGCGATCTCCTCGCGGACCTCCCCCCAGATGCCTTCCTTCTTGGGGGCCGCGAACGCCTGGAGCTGGATCGCGCTGTCCCGCATCACGACGGTGGCGGCGACGATCGCGTCACCGGCGACCTCCACGCGCAGCTCCATGCCCTCGACGCCGGGCACGAAGATGCCGCCCAGGTCGACCCGGCCGTCGCCGGGCTGGGACACCTCGCTGACGTCCCACGGGCCGTCCGGGCGCGGCGCCGGCGGAAGGTTCGTCCGGCGGGTCTCGCCCTCGGCGTCATCCTGCTCGTCGACGACCTGCTCGGCCTCGCGCGCCTCGTCCGCCGTGTCATCGGCGGCACCACTGTTCTTGCGACGTCCGAACACGTCACTGTCCTTCCCGGTCGGATTCGACCGAAGCGTAGCTGTTCCCGCCCTGGGGAACCCCGCCCCGGACGCCATCAACATCAACGGCGGCATGGCCGCCGGTGGACCCGAAGCCCCCTTCGGCCCGCGCCGAGCCGGGAAGCTCCGACACTTCGTGGAAGCGCACCTTCTCGACCTGCTGCACGACCAGTTGGGCAATCCGGTCGAACCGCTCGAACCGCACGGACTCGCGCGGGTCGAGATTGATGACGATCACTTTGATCTCTCCACGGTACCCGGCATCGACCGTCCCCGGGGCATTCACCAGGGCGACTCCGCAGCGGGCGGCGAGACCGGATCGTGGGTGCACGAACGCGGCGTACCCGTCGGGCAGGGCGATCGAAACCCCGGTGGGCAGTACGGCCCGCTCGCCCGGTGCCAGTTCGGCGGCCTCGGTCGTCACGAGGTCCGCGCCGGCGTCCCCGGGGTGCCCGTAGGCCGGAAGCGGAACGTCCGGGTCGACCCGGCGGATCAGGACGTCGACGGGGTGGCGCATCACGGGTTCACCTCGAAGGCGCGGGCGCGCCTGACCTGGTCGGGGTCGGCCATGGCGGCCTGGATCTCGGCCGGCCGGCCGTTCTCGATGAAGTGGTCGACCTTCACCTCGATGAACAGGGCGTCGGCCCGGACCGCGACCGGCCCGTCCGGGCCGCCGATCCGGCCGGTCGCCCGGGAGTAGATCTTGCGGCCGTGCACGGCGGTGACCTCGGCGTCGAGGAACAGCACGGTGTCGACGGGGACGGGCCGTACGAAGTCGGTCTCCAGCCGTCCGGTGACCGCGATGACCCTCAGCAGCCAGTTCAGCGAGCCGAGCGTCTCGTCCAGCGCCGTGGCCAGCACCCCGCCGTGCGCCAGGCCCGGGGCGCCCTGGTGGGCCGCCTTCACGGTGAACTCGGCGGTCACCCTGACGCCCTCGCCGGCCCGCGCCTGGAGGTGCAGTCCGTGGGGCTGGCCGGAGCCGCAGCCGAAGCAGTGCTCGTAGTGCGCGCCGAGGAGTTCGCCGGGGGCCGGGGCGTCGGGGTGCCGGACCGGTTTCACCGCGTCGGCCGGGGGCGTCAGAGCCGCAGATGTTCCACTCACAGGCGCAGACCTTACCCGCGCGGGTACCCGCCGGTCGCGCCGTGCCAAGCTGGAACCATGCAGCCTTCGACCCCGCCCTACGACGAACGCCTCACCGCACCCCGTTCGTGGTGGCTGATCGCCGTCCTGATCGGCATCGCGTGCGCGCTGATGCTGCTGCCGCTGGGCACCCTGCCGCTCCTCGCCGGTCTGGCCGGCGGCACGGTCCTGTCGGCCGTGGCGGTGAGCTCGTACGGCTCGGCCCGCATCCGGGTGGTGGCGGGCGCGCTCGTCGCGGGGGACGCCCGAATCCCGGTCTCGGCGCTCGGCGGGGCCGAGGTGCTGGACGCCGAGGAGGCGCGCGCCTGGCGCACGCACAAGGCGGACACCCGGGCCTTCATGCTGCTGCGCAGCTACATCCCGACGGCGGTCCGGGTGGAGGTCACGGACCCGGAGGACCCGACCCCGTACGTCTATCTCTCGACGCGCGACCCGAAGGCCCTGGTGGCGGCGCTGAACGCGGCGGTCCCGGCCTAACGGCCCTCGGGTTCCAGCGGGGGCCGGTCCGGGAGGCGGTCCCAGGGGATCTGCTTCTCGCGCAGGTCCTTCCTGACCCGTTCGGCGAGCTTCCTGGTGTCGCGCCGGTTCATGGACGCGCCGACGGCGGCGCCGACCATGAACGGGATCAGGCTCGGCAGGTCGCGCACGGTGCGCTTCATGATCTGGCGGCGCAGTTCGCGCTTCATCCGGCCGCTCAGCGCCGCGTCCACCGAGGCGGGACGGGTGACCTCGATGCCGCGCTCCTCGGTCCAGGCGGTGAGGTAGGCGGTCGAGCGCCGGGCGATGCCGCCCGGGGGACGGCGTCCGTAGACCTCGTGCAGCTCGGCGACGAGCTTCATCTCTATGGCGGCGACGCCGCTGACCTCGGCGGCCAGCTCGGCGAACATCGCCGGCGGCACGGGCATCATGGCCGCCGCGCCGATTCCGGCGCCGACGGTGGCGGTCGCGCGGCTCGCGCCCACGACGAGCCGGTCCGCGATCTCCTCCGGCCCGAGGCCGGGAAAGTGCTTGCGCAGGGTGTCGAGGTCACGCACAGGGACGCGGGGAGCGATGTGGATGATCAGGTCCGCGATATGACCGATCGCTTCCTTGGCGCTCTCCCCGCCCTTGCGTACACCCCGTTTCACTGAACTCAGACGGCCTGCCCCGGTCACGGGCTCCGTCCTGCCGACCTGTCCGGCCCCATCGGCCGTGTCGACTCCGGCAGCCTCACGGGCTGCGCGTACCGCTACTTCGGCTGCTTCGAGCGAGGCCGCCTGCAGGCCCCGCTCGTCCTCCGGTCCGTCCGGCGAAGGTGGCAGGGCGGGCCGCTCGGCAGGCGCCTGCGCGCCTTCTGCCGGGCGTGTACCGCCCTGGTGCGCCTCCGGGTGCCTTCTGCCCCAGGGGCGCCGCTTGCGGAACGGTGTGTCCCCTGCCACGGCCGACCGGACCTCAGTCGCAGTCGCGGCAGATCGGCTGGCCGTTCTTCTCGCGGGCCAGCTGGCTGCGGTGGTGCACGAGGAAGCAGCTCATGCAGGTGAACTCGTCGGCCTGCTTGGGCAGGACCCGTACGGCCAGCTCCTCGTTGGACAGGTCGGCGCCGGGCAGTTCAAGGCCCTCGGCCGCGTCGAACTCGTCGACGTCGACGGCGGACGCCGTCTTGTCGCTCCGGCGCGCCTTCAGCTCTTCAAGGCTGTCCTGATCGACGTCGTCGTCGGTCTTGCGTGGGGTGTCGTAATCCGTTGCCATGTCGCTCTCCCCCTCTGGGTGTCTGCGGTGTCTCAAGCGCTCGTAACGCGTGAGAGGCCGGACTTGTGCCCGACCTGAGGCGGAGATTTTGCCTCACATCAAGGTCTGTTACTCAATCGACACCCAAAAGGACCGCTCGGGAGTGATCGGCTTGGGTGGCGATGGGGACCGTACACGGTCCCGGCGGCACCCTTCGCAGGCGCCACCCCGTGTACTTCCCGTCATGCTTGCCCCCGGAAACCCGGTGTTTCGCCGGGTTTCCGGTGAGTTCCCTGGTCACGGAGCGTGGGCAGGGAGATATTCGCTCCTGTGATCGATCACACACGGTCCCTCCGGGATCAGGTCCCGAAAATTCCGCTCAAAGCGAACAAAAAATAATCAGCGCGCAAAGCTCTCCTCGCGCCGGTCAGACCGGCAGTGAGACGCGCATCACAAGACCACCGCCTTCGCGGGGCTCGGCGATGATACGGCCGCCGTGCGCCCGGGCGACGGACCGCGCGATCGACAGACCGAGCCCGACCCCCTTGTCGCTGCCCGTCCGCTCCGTACGCAGGCGCCTGAAGGGCTCGAAGAGGTTGTCGATCTCGTACGCGGGGACCACCGGGCCGGTGTTCGAGACGACGAGCACCGCCTGGCCGGGCAGCAGCGCCGTGCTCACCTCCACCCAGCCGCCCTCCGGGACGTTGTAGCGGACGGCGTTCTGCACGAGGTTCAGCGCGATGCGCTCCAGCAGGACGCCGTTGCCCTGGACGACGGCCTCGGCCAGCTCCTCGCGCATCTCGACGCCCTTGGTCTCGGCCTCGCCGCGCGCCTGGTCGACGGCGCGGGAGGCGACCTCGGCGAGGTCGACGGCCTTGCGCTCGACGATCTGGTTGTCGCTGCGGGCCAGCAGCAGCAGGCCCTCCACCAGCTGCTCGCTGCGCTCGTTGGTGGCCAGCAGCGTCTTGCCCAGCTGCTGGAGCTCGGGCGGGGCCTCCGGGTCGGAGAGGTGGACCTCCAGCAGCGTGCGGTTGATGGCGAGCGGCGTGCGCAGCTCGTGCGAGGCGTTGCCGACGAACCGCTGCTGCGCGGTGAAGGCCCGCTCCAGCCGGTCCAGCATGTCGTCGAAGGTGTCGGACAGCTCCTTGAGCTCGTCGTCGGGCCCGTCCAGCTCGATGCGCCGGGCCAGGTCCGTGCCGGCCACGGTCCGGGCGATCCGGGTGATCCGGCCCAGCGGCGAGAGCACCCGGCCGGCCATCCCGTAACCGAAGGCGAAGGCGATGATGCTGAGGCCCACCAGGGCCAGCAGCGACCGGTTGAGCAGCGTGTCCAGAGCCTGCTGGCGCTGGTGGTTCACGCAGGAGTTCATCGCGGCGTTGACCGCGCTCGGCGAGTTGCCCTCCTCCAGGAGGTTGCAGACGTCGCTGGAGACATGACCGTCGACGATCTTGAACGGGAGGTCGCTGCCCACGTGCAGCGCCTGGGCGGCGAGCATGTAGATGATCGACAGCAGCAGGATGCCGGCGATCAGGAACATGCCGCCGTACAGCAGCGTGAGCCGTATCCGGATGGTCGGGCGCAGCCACGGGTAGGGGGGCTCCTGCTGTTTGGGCTCCCAGGTGGGTTTGGGGGGCGCCGCCATGGGCGGCGGGGCGGCGGGCACCGGCGTCAGATCCGGTAGCCGGAGCCGGGCACGGTGACGATCACCGGGGGCTCGCCGAGTTTGCGGCGCAGGGTCATGACGGTCACCCGGACGACGTTGGTGAACGGGTCGGTGTTCTCGTCCCACGCCTTCTCCAGCAGCTGCTCCGCCGAGACGACGGCGCCCTCGCTGCGCATCAGGACCTCCAGGACGGCGAACTCCTTGGGCGCGAGCTGGACCTCCTGGCCGCCCCGGAACACCTCCCGGCGGTTGGGGTCCAGCTTGATGCCGGCCCGTTCGAGGACGGGCGGCAGGGCGACGGTCGTACGCCGGCCGAGGGCCCGTACCCGGGCGGTCAGCTCGCTGAACGCGAAGGGCTTGGGCAGATAGTCGTCGGCGCCGAGCTCCAGACCCTCCACCCGGTCGCTGACGTCCCCGGAGGCGGTGAGCATGAGCACCCGGGTCGGCATGCCGAGCTCGACGATCCGGCGGCAGACGTCGTCGCCGTGGACCAGGGGCAGGTCGCGGTCGAGCACCACCACGTCGTAGTCGTTGACCTCGATGCGCTCCACGGCCGCGGCCCCGTCGTACACGACATCGACGGCCATGGCCTCACGGCGCAATCCGGTGGCCACCGCATCGGCGAGCAGCTGCTCGTCCTCCACGACGAGTACGCGCACGGCGCTTCCTTCCCTAGAACTTCGCAAGCGGTCTGCACGACGGCGCGCGGGGGCGTCCGGGACGGCCCGGCCGCCTGCGCCGCGGACACGGCCCCGGCACACTTGTGCGGCTCCATCCTGCCCGTAACCCGCATAAACCGGCGGTAAGACGTCCCGCCCCCACCTGCGGCTTCGGAGAAGCGTCGGGATTCACCGGCCAGTTGAGGTTTCTCTGAGCTTCGGGCGGGGGAGTACGCATTCACACCCGCGATCACGTCTTCCCATGTGGCGTTGTCACAGGCCCCTCCGTCTCCCGGAGAGTGCGTGATCACCCGCCCTACCGCCTCGGCGGAGGGAAACCCGGGCACACCCCCGTGCCACCGACCCACGATGAGGGGGCGCTTCATGGACGCTTTCACCGCAGGTCTGCTGCACCGCATCAAGACGACCGAGGACGACCTCACGAAGGCCCGCGAGACGGGCGACGACTTCCTCGCGGACGTCGAGCAGAGCGAGCTGGACGACCTCCGTCGTCTCGCCGCCGAGCACGGTGTGCGGATCAGCACGACGACGAACGCCTGACCGTCGCTATGGGCCGAGGGCCCCGCAGCCGCTCCACAGTGGCTGCGGGGCCCTTCCGGCGTCCGGACGCCCGGGAGACCCGGTCAGTCGTGCCAGGCGCCCAGCCCGTCCAGGAGGGCCTGGAGCGGTTCGAAGACGCCGGGGGACGCCGCGACGGTCAGGTCTCCGTCGGCCGGCCGGCCCGGACGTCCGCCGGTGAGGGCGCCCGCCTCCCGGGCGATGAGGTCGCCCGCGGCCAGGTCCCAGGGGTGCAGCCCGCGCTCGAAGTAGCCGTCGAGCCGTCCGGCGGCCACGTCGCAGAGGTCGATCGCGGCGGAGCCCCCGCGCCGGATGTCCCGGACCTGCGGGATGAGGTCGTGCGCCACCTCAGCCTGGTGGGCCCGGACCTCGGCGACGTAGTTGAAGCCGGTGGCCACCAGCGCCTCGGCGAGCGGGGCGGTGGGCCGGCAGCGCAGCCGGACGTGCTCGTCGCCGTACGGGCCTCCGGTGACGAAGGCCCCGTGGCCGCGGCGCGCGAAGTACGTCTCGCCGCGCATCGGGACCTCCACCGCGCCGGCGACCCGCTCGCCGTCCACCTCGACGCCGATGGAGACAGCCCAGGACGGGAGCCCGTAGAGGTAGTTCACCGTGCCGTCGAGCGGGTCGATCACCCAGCGCACTCCGGTGCTGCCCTCGGCGGTCGTGCCGCCCTCCTCGCCGAGGTAGCCGTCCAGGGGGCGGTGCTCGATCAGGAACTCGGTGATCAGCTTCTCGGCGGCGATGTCCATCTCGGTGACGACGTCGACCGGGCTGGACTTGGTCGCGGCCACGCCCAGTCCCGCCGGACGCCCGTCGCGCAGCAGCCGGCCGGCGAGCCGAGCCGCGTCCAGGGCGAGGTCGAGCAGGACGTCCGATGAGTGGTCGGTCTCGGTCACGGCGCTCCCTTGAGGAGGTTGAGGGTGGTCGGCAGGGATGGGGACAGGGCGGGCGGGGAAGCGTGCGGGCTCACGCGTAGGGGCTGTCGGCCCCCGCGGCGGCGGGCTTGGGCGCCCTGGCCGGGCAGCAGCCCACCGGGCAGAGGTCGTGGCTGGCGCCGAGCGTCCCGAGGGCGCACCGCTGCGGCTCCCGGCCCCGCTCGGCGGCCGCCCGCTCCAGGACGAGCTCGCGCACGGCGGCGGCGAACCGGGGGTCGGCGCCGACCGTCGCGGAGCGGCGTACGGGCAGGCCCAGCTCGGCGGCCTTGGCGGTGGCCTCGGTGTCGAGGTCGTACAGGACCTCCATGTGGTCCGAGACGAAGCCGATGGGCGCCATCACGACGGCGGGGACCCCGTCGCCGTGGAGGGCCTCCAGGTGGTCGCAGATGTCGGGCTCCAGCCATGGGATGTGCGGCGCCCCGCTGCGTGACTGGTACACGAGCTTCCACGGGTGAGCCGTGCCGGTCCGCTCGCGCACCGCGTCCACGATCAGCCGGGCCACGTCGAGGTGCTCGGCGACGTACGCGCCGCCGTCCCCGTGTGCCTCCACGGGGCCCGAGGTGTCGGCCGCCGAGGTCGGGATGGAGTGCGTGGTGAAGGCCAGGTGGGCGCCCGCGCGCGCCTCGTCGGGCAGGTCCGCCAGCGAGGCGAGGACACCCTCCACCATGGGCTCCACGAAGCCGGGGTGGTTGAAGTAGTGCCGGAGTTTGTCCACGCGCGGGACGGGAAGGCCCTCCGCCTCCAGGGCGGCCAGTGACTCGGCGAGGTTCTCGCGGTACTGCCGGCAGCCGGAGTACGAGGCGTAGGCACTGGTCGCCAGGACCGCGATGCGGCGGTGCCCGTCGCCGACCATCTCGCGCAGGGTGTCGGTGAGGTACGGGGCCCAGTTGCGGTTGCCCCAGTAGACCGGCAGGTCCAGTCCCTGCGCGGAGAAGTCCTTGCGCAGCGCGTCGAGCAGGGCCCTGTTCTGGGCGTTGATCGGGCTGACGCCCCCGAACAGGAAGTAGTGCTTGCCGACCTCCTTGAGCCGTTCCTCGGGGATGCCCCGGCCGCGGGTCACGTTCGCCAGGAACGGAACCACGTCGTCCGGGCCTTCGGGACCGCCGAAGGAGAGCAGGAGCAGGGCGTCGTAGGGGGCGGGATCGCGCAGATCGGACATGCCGTCGATCCTGCCACCCGCACCGGGGCGGGGTCGCACCGACGTCCGGAGCGGGCCGTGCCGGCCCCCGGACGGGGTGGTGGGAGGGGTGGATGAATGTGCGGGAGCCGTGAGTATGATCCCCCTCCAACCGGCCGGTAACCCGTGGTCACCGTCCGGGGGAAGCGCCGGCTCGGTGGGCCGGTTCCTAGGGAAGGGCGCGGGGAAGATGACCGAGACCTACGCACGGACGGCGACGAGCCCGTGGCGCAACTGGGCGGGGACCGTCACCGCCCGGCCGGCCCGGACCGTGTCCCCCGCGTCCGTGGACGAACTGGCCGAGGCGCTGCGCAGGGCGTCGGAGGACGGGCTGCGGGTGAAGCCGGTCGGCACCGGGCACTCGTTCACCGCGACCGCGGCCACCGACGGGCTGCTGATCCGGCCCGACCTGCTGACCGGCATCCGCGAGATCGACCGCAAGGCGATGACCGTGACCGTCGAGGCGGGCACCCCGCTGAAGCGCCTCAACGCCGCGCTGGCCCGCGAGGGCCTCTCGCTCACCAACATGGGCGACATCATGGAGCAGACGGTCGCCGGAGCCACCTCCACCGGTACGCACGGCACCGGCCGCGACTCGGCGTCCATATCCGCGCAGATACGCGCCCTGGAGCTGGTCACCGCGGACGGCACGGTGCTGCGCTGCTCGGAGACCGAGAACGCCGAGGTCTTCGCGGTGGCGCGGATCGGGCTCGGCGCGCTGGGCGTCATCACCGCCATCACCTTCGCCGTGGAGCCGGTCTTCCTGCTGACCGCCCGCGAGGAGCCGATGAGCTTCGACCAGGTGACGACCGAGTTCGATCAGCTCGTGGCCGAGAACGAGCACTTCGAGTTCTACTGGTTCCCGCACACCGGAAACTGCAACACCAAGCGCAACAACCGCAGCGCGGGCCCCGCGGCCCCGCCCGGAAAGGTCAGCGGCTGGATCGAGGACGAGCTGCTGTCCAACGGCGTCTTCCAGGTCGCCTGCGCGCTCGGCCGGGCCGTGCCCGCCACGATCCCCTCGATCGCCCGGATCTCCAGCCGGGCCCTGTCGGCGCGTACGTACACCGACATCCCGTACAAGGTGTTCACCAGCCCGCGCCGGGTGCGGTTCGTGGAGATGGAGTACGCGCTGCCGCGTGAGGCCGCCGTCGAGGCGCTGCGCGAGGTCCGGGCGATGGTGGACCGCTCGCCGCTGCGGATCAGCTTCCCGGTGGAGGTGCGCACCGCGCCCGCCGACGACATCGCGCTCTCCACGGCGTCGGGCCGGGAGAGCGCGTACATCGCCGTCCACCTGTACCGGGGCACGCCCCACCAGGCGTACTTCACGGCGGTGGAGCGGATCATGACCGCGCACGGCGGCCGCCCGCACTGGGGCAAGATCAACACCAGGGACGCCGCGTACCTCTCCGGGGTGTACCCCCGTTTCGGTGAGTTCACGGCCGTCCGGGACCGGCTGGACCCGGACCGGCTGTTCGGCAACGACTACCTGCGCCGGGTGCTGGGCGACTGACCCCGGCCGCCCGGGCTCACTCCCCCGCGCCGGTGCCCGCCGGCGCGGGGGCGCCGTCCGTGGCCGTCGGGTCGGGCACCGCGCTCCCGCCGCCGTCCGTGGTGCTCGGGGTGGGTGTGGGGGTGGGCTCGGCGCCGCCGTCCGCCGGGTCCGAGGGGGTGGGCGAGGGCGTCGCCCCTTCGGTGGGACCGCCGCTGCGGTCCGGCTGGGGGACGGTGGTGTCGTCGTCCTGGGCGCCCGTGCCGGGGGTGGCCGTGCCCTGGTCCGGCCGCGCCGGGTCCGACGCGTCCTGACCGGGGCGGGTGGTTTCGGCGGGGGTGGGGGTGGAAGGGCCCGCGTCACGCTCGCCGCGTACGACGGAACCCACGGTCGTCCCGTGACCGCCGCTCAGGTCGCTGCCGGAGATCAGTTCGTAGGTGGTGATGCCCGCCATCGAGACCACGAAGACCACGGCCGCGCCGATGGCCGACCGTTTCCAGCCACGCAGCCGGGTGCCGTGCGTGGTCGCCTCGGAGAACTCCTCGTCCGGCCCGGCACCCGCGGCGGGACCGCGCAGCACGGTCGTCGCGTCGGGTTCCACGCGGCGCAGCACGGTCGTCGCGTCCGGCTCGATGCGGCGCAGGAGCGTCGTCTCGTCCGGCTGCGGTTCGACGCGGCGCAGGACCGTCGTCTCGTCCGACCGCGGGTCCACGCGCCGCAGCGCCGTCGTGGCGTCGTCCACCGCTCCCAGCAGGACGGTCTCCCGCGGCAGGGACTCCGGGTGCCGCGCACCGGTCTCGCGGGTGCGGACGGTCACCTCGCGGTCCGGGTGCTTCACCTGGACCGTCACCTCGCGGATCTGCTCCCCCGTACGACGGAAGAAGTGCTGGAAGACCGAGCCGCCGCAGGTCGCCACGACGCTCATCACTCCGGCGCCCGCGATGGTTCCGTACACGCCGAGCTGGGAAGCCGCCACGGCCGCCGCCACCGCGGCCACCGCGCTGCCCGCCACCTGGGGCAGGCTCAGATCGATCCGCCTCTCCTTGGGTTCTGTGCCACTTTCCGGCTTCTGCACCATTTCCAGCCCTTGATTGACATCTCTCCCACCCTGCACCAACTAGGGACACGTGAGCGAAGCCGAAAGTTCCGGTTGCGTGGATTGTGTGAAGCACGACACGGATCATGAGCGGAAGGCGTCGAGAGGGGTAGGCAAGCTCCCGCACCTCACGAGAACTTCGACGGCGCGGCGGTCCACCCACATGGCCCGAATGGAGTACTGTGGCGAGCCCTGGGGCCGGACACCCGCGCGGGCGTCCGGAACCTTCGGGAGGGGGCCGAAGGAGGCACTCGATCCGGCGGCGCACGGCATCGCACGGCGGCCTGCTACACGGAGTGACCATCGGTCACTTTGCGTTGCGCAAGGGCTACCGTGGCATACCGGCGATCAAGGGCTCACGCCCGACACGCCGGGCAACACGGCAATGTTGTGGCAGGCTGCACCCGGGCAGGCCACACTCGACTAGCGGAAGCAGCGACGCACGTGACGTCGGCAGGCACCACCCGGGAGGTCCCCATGCCCGAACTGCGTGTCGTGGCCGTCTCCAACGACGGCACACGACTGGTGCTCAAGGCTGCGGACAGCACGGAGTACACGCTTCCGATCGACGAGCGGCTGCGAGCCGCCGTGCGCAACGACCGCGCCCGGCTCGGCCAGATCGAGATCGAGGTGGAGAGCCACCTCCGCCCGCGCGACATCCAGGCACGGATACGAGCCGGCGCCTCCGCCGAGGAGGTCGCCCAGTTCGCCGGAATCCCCGTCGACCGTGTCCGCCGCTTCGAGGGCCCCGTGCTCGCGGAGCGCGCCTTCATGGCCGAGCGGGCCCGGAAGACTCCCGTGCGCCGTCCCGGCGAGAACACCGGCCCCCAGCTCGGCGAGGCGGTGCAGGAGCGCCTGCTGCTGCGCGGCGCCGACAAGGAGACCGTCCAGTGGGACTCCTGGCGCCGCGACGACGGCACCTGGGAGGTCCTCCTCGTCTACCGGGTCGCGGGCGAGCCGCACTCGGCGAGCTGGACGTACGACCCGCCGCGCCGGCTGGTCCAGGCCGTCGACGACGAGGCCCGTTCGCTGATCGGCGAGACGGACGAGGTCGCGGCGCCCGAGCCCAGCTTCCCATTCGTGCCCCGCATCGCCCGGCTGCCCCGCGACCGGCCGCTGGACCGCGCGCTGGACCGGCAGATCGAGCGTCCGGCCCCGCCGCCGCCCTCGGAGCCCGAGGAGCGGATCGCCGGGGTGACCGCGAGCGAGCGGGACTCCCTCACCAGCCTGCTGGAGGCGGTGCCCAGCTTCCGCGGTGACATGGTCGTGCCGGAGCGGCCCGCGCCGCCCGAGCCCCCCGCGCTCGAACCGGCGGAGCGGGAACCGGAGGCCGAGGAGCCGCCGGCCGCGTCGGCCGGAGCGGGCTCCGCGTACGCGGACGTCCTGATGCCGCGCGCGGTCGCCGGTCACCGCGACCGGCTGACCGGGACGACGGACCGGCAGGCCGAGGCGGACGGGGTCCGGCCCGGGCGCCGGGCGGCGGTGCCCAGCTGGGACGAGATCGTCTTCGGCACCCGCCGCAAGAAGCAGGACTAGAACGGCATGGCCGGGGCCGGTACGCGAGCGCGTACCGGCCCTGCGTCGTCCTCGCGCGACGGCGTGCCGTTACCGGGGGTCGGGTCCGGTGGCGACCGGGCGCGACTCGTCGGCGGACCAGTGCGACCAGGAACCGGCGTAGAGGGCGGCCCGGTGCCCGGCGAGCTCCAGCGCCAGCACCTGCTGGGCCCCGGAGACGCCCGAGCCGCAGTACACGCCGATCTCCCCCGCCTCCCCGCCGACGCCCAGCCCGGCGAACCGGGCGGCCAGGCGCTCGGGGCTCAGGAAGCGCCCGTCCGCGTCCACGTTCTCGCCGGTCGGTGCGGAGACCGCGCCGGGGATGTGGCCGCCGACGCGGTCGATGGGCTCCACATCGCCCCGGTAGCGCTCGGCCGCCCGCGCGTCGAGCAGGACACCCGAGCGGGCCAGGGCCGCGGCGCCGTCCGCGTCGAGCAGCGGCAGCGCTCCCGGGGCGGGCACGAAGTCACCCTCGGCCGGGTCCGGGGCCTCCTTCGACAGCTCCCCCGTCCAGGCAGCGAGGCCGCCGTCCAGCACCCGTACGTCGGAATGCCCCGCCCAGCGCAGCAGCCACCAGGCGCGGGCCGCGGCCCAGCCCTGACCGCCGTCGTAGACGACCACCGGGCCGCCCCGGCGGACCCCGGCGCGGCGCATCGCGGCGCCGAACTCCTCCGGGTCGGGCAGCGGGTGGCGGCCACCGGTGCCGGCCGGGCCGGCGAGCTCCGTGTCGAGGTCCACGAAGACCGCGCCGGGGATGTGCCCCGCCTCGTAGTCGGGCCGGCCGTGCGGGCCGCCGAGCTGCCAACGTACGTCCAGGAGCACCGGCGGACGCGGCCCCGCCAGTTCGCTCGCGCATTCGGACGCGGAGATGATGGGCTTCATGCGTGCCATCCTCGCGCAGACGCCCGGTCTCCCGTAACAACGACCAAGCGTTCATACCGGGACAAACCAGCCCGCCCGGGGCGAGATCCCGGACACGACGGCGCGGCCGGAGCGCATCCCGCGCCCGGTGGTGCAAGCATCTGCTCGGGGCGTACACGACCCGCACCGCACCACGGCGCGCCGGCCCCGATTTCCCGTACGGCCACCACGATGGTCCGAGGAGAGTGACGATGACCGAGGCTGCCGCTCGGCGTACACCCGGAACACCTTGCTGGGTGAGCCTGATCGTGCACGGCCTGCGCACGACCCGGAACTTCTACGCCGAACTGTTCGGCTGGGAGTTCGGCCCCGGCCCCGAACAGCTCGGCCCGTACGTACGGGCACTGATCGACGGGAAGGAGGTCGCGGGCATCGGGCAGCTGCCGCCGGACCGCCACCTCCCGATCGCCTGGACGACGTACCTGGCCACCGACGACGCCGACCAGACGGCGGAGACCATCCGGGCCTGCGGCGGCACGGTCGGCGTCGGGCCGCTCGACGCGGGCGACGCGGGCCGCATGGCCATCGCCTCCGACCCGGGCGGGGCCGTCTTCGGGATCTGGCAGGCGGCGGCGCACATCGGCACCGCGCTGGCCGGGGCGCCCGGCACCCCGGTCTGGAACGAGCTGGTGACCCGGGAGACGTCGACGGTCGCCAAGTTCTACCAGGCGGTCTTCGGCTACGAGACCAAGGCCGTCGTCTCGGCGGACTTCGACTACCAGACCCTGCACCTCCAGGGGCGGCCGGTGGCCTCGCTGCACGGCGTCGGCCACGCCCTGCTGCGCGACCGGGGGCCGCACTGGATGACGTACTTCGAGGTGGCCGACACGGACGAGGCCGCTCGGCAGGTGGCGGAGCTCGGCGGGCAGGTCCTGAGCCCGCCGAGGGAGGGCCCGAGCGGCCGGGTCGCCATGGTCGCCGACCCGGAGGGCGCGGTCTTCACGATCCAGCGCTCGGTGGCGCGCTGACGGCGACGCGCACGAGCCGCCAGGGCGCGAGCTGGACGACGCCGAACGTCACTTCGGCCACCAGGAACAGCCAGAGCCAGTGGGGAGCTCCGTGGGCGAGCGCGTACGCCTGCCACACGGCGAACAGCGTGCGCGCGAGGCCGTCGTACAGACCGTGCACCGGCTGCGGCCGGACGAGGCGCAGGAGCACCCAGACGACCACCACCGAACCCATGAGGTTGGCGTACAGGGTTTCGATCGGGTCGAGGGCGGGAAGCCCGCCCGCCCCGATCGCCTCCCCGAACCGGGACAGGGCGCTGTGCACCAGCCGGTACGTCCACGGGGTGGCGAACCCCGCGGTGACGACGAGGTCGTACCACGCGCTCGCGCGTACGAAACGCGCGTAGGCGGGGTGGGAGGGCGTGACGGTACGGATCACAGCGGGGCTCCTGACGGCTTCCTTCACGGACGCCCCCGACCGTAGACACTGGAGTACTGTCCAAGGTCAAGTCCGCGAACCCAGGGGGTGGGAGACGACCGTGCGTATCGGGGAGCTGGCCGCGCAGACGGGACTGAGCAGGGACACCCTCCGCTTCTACGAGCGGACCGGGCTGATCTCCGGGCAGCGGCTGCCCAACGGCTACCGCGACTTCCCGCCCGAGACGGTGCCCTGGCTCGCCTACGTCCGCACCGCCCAGGCGCTCGGCTTCTCGCTGGCCGAGATCGCGCGCACGAGCGAGGAGTTGCGCGACGCGCCGGACAGCGCGCAGGCGCTGTCCGCGCTGTTCGAGGAGAAGATCGCGGTGATCGACGCGCGCATGGCCCGGCTCACCGCGCTGCGGGCCGACCTCACCGCCCGCGCCGGCTCGGGCTGCCCGCTGCGGGCGGCGGGCTGAGCGTCAGGCGGAGCTCACCGGCAGGACGTCCGGGGAGAGGGCTCCCGCCTGCGCGGAGGCCGCGGTCGCACGGCGGCGGTGGTGCCGGCGGCACAGGACCTCGTAACCGACCTCGCCCGCCGCGCGGTTCACATCGCCGACGACGACCTGCGCGCCCTCCACGACCATCGCGCCGTCCACGGTCCGGGCGTTGTGCGTGGCGCGGGCGCCGCACCAGCAGAGGGCTTCGACCTGGAGCTGCTCCATGCGGTCCGCCAGCTCGACCAGCCGTTGCGAGCCGGGGAAGAGCCGGGTGCGGAAGTCCGTCGTGATGCCGAAGGCGAAGACGTCCATCTCCAGGTCGTCCACGACCCGGGCCAGCTGGTCGATCTGGGCCGGGGCCAGGAACTGCGCCTCGTCCACGATCACGTAGTCGACCCGGCCGCCCTTGGACAGCTGGGCGACGAGATACGCGTACAGGTCCATGCCCTCGTCGGCCTCGACCGCCTCGGTGACCAGACCGAGGCGGGACGAGAGCTTTCCCTCTCCCGCCCGGTCGTCCCGGGTGAAGATCACGCCCTGCAAGCCCCTCGCCGAGCGGTTGTGGCCGATCTGGAGGGCCAGGGTGCTCTTTCCGCAGTCCATCGTTCCGGAGAAGAACACAAGCTCGGGCATGGCGGGTCGAGCACCTTTCGGGAAGGGGGAGGGAGCGGGGCGGAACGGGCTACGAGCGTACTTCGAGGAGCGGGACGAACTGCTCGACGGGGGTCATGGAGCCGTGCATGCCGACCATGGCCGACTCGTTGGGCTCGTTGCGCGAGGCGGTGATCACCACGTCGTCGTGGGCGGCGGCGACCACGTCACCGATCCTGCCGTACACCCGCTCGTCGATCGTGGGGCCGAACCAGCCGGCGGCGACGGCCTCGTCCCGGCTCGCCACCCAGAACTGCTCGCCCAGCACCTCGCGCCAGACGGCCAGCACGTCGGAGGCGGCGCCCGGGACGGCGTAGACGTGCCGCGCCCGGCCCTCCCCGCCGAGCAGCGCGACACCGGCGCTCAGCTCCCAGTCCTCGTCGAAGTCGATCCGGGACTGCTCGTCGAACGGGATGTCGATCATGCCGTGGTCGGCGGTGATGTAGAGCGCCGAGCGCGGCGGAAGCTGCTCGGCCAGGCGCCGGGCCAGCCCGTCGACGTACATCAGCTGTCCGCGCCAGGCGTCGGAGTCGGTGCCGAAGCGGTGGCCCTTGCCGTCGACCTCGCTGTAGTAGGTGTAGACGAGCGAGCGGTCGCCGGCGGCCAGCCGTTCGGCGGCGGTGTCCATCCGCTCCTCGCCGCTCAGCCGGCCGAGGAAGGAGCCGCCGCTGAGCGCGACCTTGGTCAGCGGGGTCTGCTCGAAGGCGGGGGCGGAGACCTGGGCGGTGCGCACGCCGGCCGCGTCGGCGAGCTGGAAGAGGGTGGGGTGGGGCTGCCACGCCTTCGGCGGGGTCCACGGATTCCAGCGGAGCTGGTTCATCAGCTCGCCGGTCTCGGGGTTGCGGACCGTGTAGCCGGGAAGACCGTGCTCGCCGGGGGGCAGGCCGGTGCCGACGGAGGCCAGCGAGGTCGCCGTGGTGGCCGGGAAGCCCGCCGTGAGCGGGCGGCCGGTGCCGCCGCGCGAGGTGGGCAGCAGCGAGTGCAGGAACGGTGCCTCGTCCGGGTGGGCCTTTATCTGCTCCCAGCCGAGGCCGTCGATCAGGAAGACGCAGTTCCGGTCGGCGGGGGCGAGTTCGCCGATGGCCGCGTCGAAGCCGGGGACTTCCTGGCCCGCGAGGAGCGTCGGCAGCAGGTCGGCGAGCGAGCCGCTGCCGTACGCCGGGACGGGCGCCGAATCGACGGACAGCGGGACGAAGTCGTCCTGCCAGGCCGGCTGGGCCATCAGCGGCCGGCCGCGGGGGTGGCGGCCGTGGCCTCGGAGAGCGCCTGGGCGAAGGCGAGGGTCTGGCGCACGGTGTCCGGGCCGTCCCCGGCCTCGCTGACCCGCAGGCTCAGGTCGTCGGCGGTGGTGCTGCCGGTGTAACCGTGGTCGGCCTCGCAGTTGGGGTCGCCGCAGGCGGCCGGCTCCAGGTCGATCCGGGAGACCGCGCCCCAGCCGATGGTCAGGACGACCTCGCGGGGCAGCGTGCCCGGAACGTACTTCTCCGGGTTGGCCACGACGCGGCTGACCACGACCGAGGAGATCCGGTCCAGCTTGACCGACTCGGTCGAGGTGGTGGCGTAGGGCGACGGGGAGCTGGTGTCCGCGTTCTGCTCGTCGGTGTGGCTGACGATGAAGCGGGTGTCCGTGAGCACCAGCACCGTGACGTGCCGGCGCACCTCGTTGGAGTCGAAGGTCGTCTCCTGGTGCACCAGGTACGAAGCGACCGGCTCACCGCCCACGGCGGCCTCCACCGCCTCGGCCACAAGGGCCGGGTAGTAGCCGCTGCGCTCGATCGCCGCGCGCAGCCCCTGGGTCGTCGTACCGGTCTTAGCCATGAGAACCATCCTACGGGGGCCGGATGGCTGCCGGGGACGCCGCGGGAGCCCCGCCCCGGCCGGTCCGGGGGGACGCGAGCGGGGTCCGGGTCAGTAGTTGGACAGGCGGCGCGGGCCGAGGTCGTTCCGGGCCGGGGGCGGCGAGAGGCGGACGCTCGCTCCGAGCACCGAGAGGCCCTGCGGGGCGACCACGACCGGCTCCAGGGCGACGGAGACCACTTCGGGGTGGTCGTCGACCAGCCGGGAGACCCGCAGCAGCAGTTCCTCCAGCGCGGCGGTGTCCACCGGTGCGGCACCGCGCCAGCCGAACAGGACGGGGGCGGCGCGGATGGACCTGATCAGCTCGGCGGCGTCGCGGTCGGTGGCCGGGACCAGGCGGTGGGCGGTGTCGCCGAGCAGTTCGGAGGGCGCCCCGGCGAGACCGAAGGAGAGCACCGCGCCCGCGGCCGGGTCGATGGCGGCCCGTACGACGGTGTCGACGCCGCGCGGCGCCATGGCCTGGACGACGGGCCGCAGCTCCGCCGGTTTGCCGAGGAGCTCGGTGAGGTCGCCGTACGCGCGGCGCAGCGCCGCCTCGCTGTCGAGGTCCAGGCGCACGCCGCCGAGGTCGGCCCGGTGGCGCAGATGGGGCGCGGTCGTCTTGAGCGCCACCGGGTAACCGAGCCGGGCGGCGGCGGCCACCGCCTCCTCCGGGCCGGGGGCGGGCAGCGTGGGGCGTACGGCGATGCCGTAGCAGGCGAGCAGTTCGCGGGCCTCGTCGTGGCCGAGCGGCCGGCCGCGCGGGTCGGGTTCCTCGCCGAGGAGCGCGTCGATGCGGGCGGCGGCGCCGGGGGCGTCGATGGTGTCGTCGAGGAAGTCGGGCACCTTGCCGGGCACGGCTGCCTGCCGCCGCCATTGCGCGTAGCGGACGGCCTCGGCGAGAGCCCGCACGGCCCGCTCGGCGGCGGGGTAGGCGGGGATGCGGCCGCCGTGCCGCGTCTGTTCGGGGTTGTCGGTGCCGGGTAGCGGCGCCGAGGGCTCCCTTTCGGGGTTGCCGGTGCCCGGTACCGGCGCGGTGGGTTCCGTGGGAGCGCCCTGGGCCGCGGCGAACGGCTGGGTGGCCGGGCGTTGCTGGGCCACCGTGCTGGTGGCGGCGGACAGCGCCTCCGCCAGGCCGCCGATCTCGACGTGGACCACGGCGACCGGCTTGGCCGGTCCGGCGGCGGCCGCCGCGTGCAGGGCGGTGGCCAGGACCTCGCCGTCGCCCGACTCCGCCTCGCCGTTCTCGCCGACCCAGGGGATCGCCGTCACGATCACGGCGTCGCACGCCCCGTCGGCCAGCGCCGCCGACAACGCGTCCCGGAAGCCCTGCGGGGTGGCGGACGTGGTGAGGTCGATGGGCGGGCGCGGGCGGAGCCCTTCGGCCAGGCACACGTCGTAGGTGAGCAGCCCCAGGGACTCCGAGTTCCCGAGGATGGCGACGCGTCCGCCCGCCGGGAGCGGCTGGTCGGCGAGGAGCAGCCCGGCGTCGACCATCTCGGTGACCGTGTCGACGCGGATGACGCCCGCCTGCCGCATCAGCGCGGAGACCGTGGAGTCGGGGATGCGGCTGACCGGGACGGCGTGGCCGGGCGGGGTGGAGCCGCTGTGCCGGGCCCCCTTGACCACGACCACCGGCTTCACGGCGGCGGTGCGGCGGGCGAGCCGGGTGAATTTGCGGGGGTTGCCCAGCGACTCCAGGTACAGCAGGGCGACATCGGTGTCCGGGTCCTCGTACCAGTACTGGAGGAAGTCGTTGCCGGAGATGTCGGCGCGGTTGCCGGCCGAGATGAAGGTGGAGAGGCCCGCGCCGCGCCGGTAGAGCCCGGAGAGCAGGGCGATGCCGATGGCGCCGGACTGGGTGAACAGGCCGATGCGCCCGGAGGCGGGCCGGTCCGGGGCGAGCGAGGCGTTGAGCCGGACCGCCTCGGAGTTGTTGATGATGCCGAAGGCGTTGGGCCCGATGATCCGCATCCCGTACGCACGCGCCTGACGCACCAGTTCCCGCTGGCGCTCGCGGCCCTCGGCGCCCCACTCGGCGTAACCGGCGGAGAGGACCACCAGCCCCTGGACGCCGTGTTCGCCGCAGTCCGCGACGGCCTCCGGGACCCGGTCGGCGGGCACGGCGACCACCGCGAGGTCGACCGGCTCGCCGATCCCGCCCAGGGAGCGGTGCGCGGGGACCCCGTCGATGGTGTCCTGGTCGGCGGAGAAGGCGCTGTTCACCGCGTGGACGCGGCCGGTGAAGCCCGCGCCGAGCAGGTTGCGCAGGACGGTGCGGCCGACGCCGCCGGGGGTGCGTCCGACGCCGATGACGGCGACGGAGCCGGGGGCGAGCAGCCGCTGCACGGACTTGGCCTCGGCGCGCTGTTCCCGGGCGCGCTGGACGGCGAGGGATTCGGCGGTGGGTTCGAGGTTCAGGGTGAGGTGGACGGAGCCGTCCTCGAAGCTGCGCTGCTGGGTGTAGCCGGCGTCCCGGAACACCTTGATCATCTTGGTGTTGGCGGGCAGCACTTCCGCGGCGAAGCGCCGGATGCCGCGTTCCCGGGCGACTGCCGCGATGTGTTCGAGCAGGGCCGAGGCCACGCCCCGGCCCTGGTGGGCGTCCTGGACGAGAAAGGCGACCTCGGCCTCGTCGGCGGGGGCCGAGGCGGGGCGGCCGGTCGCGTCGATCCGGTCGTAGCGGACGGTGGCGATGAACTCGCCGCCCACCGTGACGGCCAGGCCCACCCTGTCGACGTAGTCGTGATGGGTGAAGCGGTGGACGTCCTTGGCGGACAGCCGGGGGTAGGGCGCGAAGAAGCGGTAGTACTTCGATTCGTCGGAAACCTGCTCGTAGAAGCTGACCAGCCGTTCGGCGTCGTCCGTGGTGATCGGCCTGATCCGCGCGGTGCCGCCGTCGCGGAGCACCACGTCCGCCTCCCAGTGATCGGGGTAGGCGTGATGCGGACTCTGCTCCGGAGAGGGCTGCATGGGGAAAGCCTACGGCTGCGGCACGGGTCGCGGGGGTGCCGGGGCCGGGGCAGTCTGAGGTCTCCGGACGACCGTGGACACGGTGACCGGGAGGGCCTGCGGGTCTGCCCGGAGCATCGCGCACCACGTGAGACACTGGTCTAGACAACCGCTGATTCTCGAAGGGCAGAACCATGGCTGAGCGCCGCGTAAACGTCGGTTGGGCCGAGGGCCTGCACGCCCGCCCCGCTTCCATCTTCGTCCGTGCCGCCACGGCCTCCGGCGTCCCCGTCACCATCGCCAAGGCGGACGGCAACCCGGTGAACGCGGCCTCCATGCTCGCGGTGCTCGGTCTCGGCGCCCAGGGCGGCGAGGAGATCGTGCTCGCGTCCGACGCGGACAACGCCGAGGCCGCTCTGGACCGTCTGGCGAAGCTGGTCGCCGAGGGCCTTGAGGAGCTTCCGGAGACCGTCTGAGCCCGAGCGGCCGAAACCGCCGGAATTCTTTCGGGAAAGCCGCGGCCCCCTGCATGGGGCGCCGCGGCTTTTGCGTGCGCGGGGTGAAGCGTGGCGGCCCGTAAAGAATAATCAGGTGCCGTCTCACCCCAGTTTTTTACACGCGCCTTTCTTTATTTGTACGCACCCTTTGTTAATTCCGGCCGCTCGCGGTGTTTACGGCACGTTGCGAAGCCCTCACACGGCCGGCCCGGGGCACGGTGGCGGGGCGGGCGGTGCGGCGGAGCCGGTGCACGGCGCCATGGCGTTCGGCGAGCTGTGCGGCCAGGACCCTCGCCCGCTCAGCGTCCCGGCGGGCCACGGCGTCCACGAGCGCCCCGTGTTCGGCCCAGGCTTCGGCCGGGCGGGCCGGCTGGTCGACCGCGTACATCCAGGCGATCTTGTGGCGGAGCTGGGTGAGCAGGGCGATGAGGCCGGGGCTGCCGGATGCCTGGGCCAGCGTCTCGTGGAACCAGCCGGCCAGGGAGCGCAGGTCCTCGCCCTCGCCCCGGCGGGCCCGCTCCTGGCCGAGTCTGACCAGGCCGCGCAGCACTTTGAGGTGGGCCTCCGTCCGGCGCTGGGCCGCGCGGGCGGCGCTCAGCGGCTCCAGCAGCATGCGGACTTCCAGAAGGTCGGCGGCCTCCTGCTCCGAGGGCTCGGCGACGCAGGCTCCGGCGTGTCTGCGGGTGACGACGAAGCCCTCCGACTCCAGGGTGCGCAGCGCTTCCCGTACCGGGACGCGGGAAACTCCGTAACGCCGTGCGAGCACCTCCTCGGTGAGCCGGCTGCCGCGTTCGAAGACACCGGAGACGATGTCGTCACGGATTGCCGTGCATACCGAATGCGCCGGAACACGCATGTCCGAACCTCCGCCTCAATCCCCGCGAACAGCGGCCGATCGACACCTCTGGCGTGACTCTATTGCAATGCGCTCGCATTTCCGATGCCGGGCGGGAATTCATGAATATCTTTTGGGTGCGGTCGAGCCGCGTCAGGCGTGCGGGGAAGCGCGGACACGACGAAGGCCCCGGCGGAGTGCCGGGGCCTTCGGGTGGAGCCGAGACCGGTCAGACGCGGACGCCGTGGGCGCGCAGGTAGGCGACCGGGTCCAGGTCCGAGCCGTAGGACGGCGTGGTCCGGGCCTCGAAGTGGAGGTGCGGACCGGTGGAGTTGCCGGTCGAGCCGGAGAGCCCGATCTGCCGGCCGGCCGCGACGCTCTGGCCGACGGAGACGCCGATCGAGGAGAGGTGGCCGTACTGGGTGTACGTGCCGTCCGCCATCCGGAGCACGACGTTGTTGCCGTACGCCCCGCCCCAGCCGGCCTCCACGACCGTGCCGGCGCCGACGGCGACGACCGAGCTGCCGGACGCGGCGTGGAAGTCGATCCCGGAGTGGCTGCCGGACGACCAGAGCGAGCCGCTGGACTTGTAGCCGGTGGTCACGTACGAGCCGGCCACGGGCAGCCGGTAGGACGAGCCCAGCGCGGTGCGGGCGGTGGAGCGGCCGGCGCGGGCGGACGCCTCGCGGGCGGCCTCGGCCTTCGCCCTGGCGGCTTCCTTGGCCTTGGCGGCCTTCGCGGCGGCCTGCTTCTTCGCGGCCTCGGCCTTCTTCGCGGCCGCCGCCTTCGCCTTGGCCGCCGCCTTCTTCTCGGCGACCTCGGCCTGGTGCTGCTGCACCGCGGCCTGCGCGTCGATCCGGTCGGCGAGGGTGTTCTCGATGACGAGGAGTTGGGAGAGACCGGTCTCGGTGGCGGCGGGGGCGGTACCGGCGTCGGCGGCGAGGGCCGGGGAGGCCAGGGAGCCGATGACACCGCCGGCGGCGAGCGTCGCGACGCCGACGGCCTTGGCGCCGGCACTCGTCAGGCGGCTCGGGGCACGGTGCTTCCCGGTGGCACGGGTGAACGCCATGGGGTGGCTGGTCCTTTCCTTCCTTCTCGCCTACCGGGTCAGCAGGGGGCACCCCCAGGCCCTTGAGGCCTTGGGGGAGGGTTCGGAGCAGGAAGGTCTCCTACGGACGCCTGGCCCCTGACGGAGCGCGGACATCCGATTCACCCCAGGGACTGCGTGGGTCCCCGGCTCCCCAGGCTCGCGCCTGACGGGAACTCGGCGATGACTGCCCGGTACGTCACGGATGTGCGTACGAGTGGCGGACAGCGGACCCGACGCTAAGCGGACGGACTTCCCGCCACCAAACGGACAAGGAGTTTTGTAGCGCATACCACAGGGCGAGCCGATCCCTTAGCAGGCAAAACGCGCATAAGGGTCGAAAATGACCAGAGGTGCAGGGGGCTCCGGCGCGACCGCGTGCCGGAGCCCTCGTTGCCCGTGCGGCGGGCCGGGCGACAGATCAGCCGGTGACGACCGACACCTCTCCGATGCCGAGTGCCCGGACCGGCTCCTCGATGCGCGAGGCGTCACCGACCAGGACCGTCACCAGCCGGTCCACCGGGAAGGCGTTGACCACGGCCGCGGTCGCCTCCACCGTGCCGGTCTCGGCGAGACGGGCGTACAGCGTGGCCTGGTAGTCGTCCGGAAGGTGCTGCTCCACCTGGTCGGCGAGGGTGCCGGCGACGGAGGCCGCCGTCTCGAACTTCAGCGGCGCGACGCCCACGAGATTCTGCACGGCCGTCTCGCGCTCGGCGTCCGTCAGCCCCTCGGCGGCCAGCTTCCGCAGCACCTTCCAGAGGTCGTCCAGCGCCGGACCGGTGGACTCGGTGTCCACGGAACCGCTGATGGCGAGCATCGCGGCGCCCGTCGCACCCGAGGTGGAGTCGACAGCGCCGGAGCGGAGCACCTGGGCGAAGGCCCGCACGCCGTAGGTGTATCCCTTCTCCTCGCGCAGCACCCGGTCGAGCCGGGAGGTCAGCGTGCCGCCCAGGCAGTAGGTGCCGAGCACCTGGGCGGGCCACACGCTGTCGTGGCGGTCGGCGCCGATGCGGCCGATCAGCAACTGCGTCTGCACCGCGCCGGGGCGGTCCACGATGATCACCCGGCCGGTGTCGTCAGCCGTGATCGGCGGGACGGGGCGGGGCTCGGAGGTGTCCCCGGACCAGTCGCCGATGGTTTCGGCGAGCAGCGCGTCCAGGTCGATGCCGGTGAGGTCGCCGACGACCACGGCGGTGGCGGTGGACGGGCGGATGTGCGCGTCGTAGAAGGCGCGCACGGCGGCGGCGTCGATCCGCTCGATGGTCTCCTCGGTGCCCAGGCGCGGACGCGAGATGCGGGCCGTGGCCGGGAACAGCTCCTTGGAGAGCTGCTTGGCCGCGCGGCGGGCCGGGTTGGCCTGCTCGTGCGGGATCTCGTCCAGCCGGTTGCGCACCAGGCGCTCGATCTCGCTGTCGGCGAAGGCCGGCGCCCGCAGCGCCTCGGCGACGAGGCCGAGCGCCTTGGCCAGGCGGGAGGCCGGGACCTCCAGGGAGACGCGGACGCCGGGGTGGTCGGCGTGGGCGTCGAGGGTGGCACCGCACCGCTCCAGCTCGGCGGCGAACTCCTCGGCGCTCTGCTTGTCGGTGCCCTCGGACAGGGCGCGCGACATGATCGTGGCCACGCCGTCCAGGCCCTCGGGCTCGGCGTCCAGGGGGGCGGCGAGGAAGATCTCGACGGCGACGACCTGCTGGCCGGGGCGGTGGCAGCGCAGCACGGTGAGGCCGTTGGGCAGGGAGCCCCGCTCGGGGGCGGGGAAGGCCCAGGGCCGGGCGGTGCCGGGGGCGGGCTGCGGGTGGAACTCCATCGAAACTTCAGTCGCGGCAGCGTCGGTCACTGGTCCGCCCCTTCGTGCGCGTCGGTGTCGGTGGCGGCGTCGGCCTCTTCGGCGGCCTCGGCGGGCTCGACCGGTTCGTAGACCAGGACCGCCCGGTTGTCGGGCCGCAGCTGCGCCTGCGCGGCGGCCTTGACCTCCTCGGCGGTGACGTCGAGGACCCTGTTCACGGCGGACAGCGCGAGCTGCGGGTCGCCGAACAGCACGGCGTACCGGCACAGTTCGTCGGCGCGGCCCGCGACCGTGCCGAGGCGGTCCAGCCATTCGCGCTCCAACTGGGCCTGGGCGCGCTCCATCTCCTCGGCCGTGGGGCCCTCCTCGGCGAACCGGGCCAGCTCCTCGTCGACCGCGGTCTCGATCTCCGCCACCTCGACGCCGCCGGACGTCTTGACGTCCAGCCAGCCCAGGGAGGGCGCCCCGGCGAGCCGGAGCAGTCCGAACCCGGCGGCCACGGCCGTACGGTCGCGCCGGACCAGTCGGTTGTGCAGCCGGGACGACTCGCCGCCGCCGAGCACGGTCAGGGCGAGGTCCGCGGCGTCGCACTCGCGGGTGCCGTCGTGGGGCAGCCGGTACGCGGCCATCAGGGCGCGCGCCGGCACCTCCTCGCGGACCTCCTCGCGCAGCTGGCCGCCCATGATCGTGGGCAGCGAGCCGTCGCGCGGCGGCTGCTTGCCGTCGTGGGAGGGGATGGAGCCGAAGTACTTCTCGATCCAGGCGAGGGTCTGCTCGGGGTCGATGTCGCCGACGACCGACAGCACCGCGTTGTTCGGCGCGTAGTACGTACGGAAGAAGGCGCGGGCGTCTTCCAGGGTCGCCGCGTCCAGGTCGGCCATGGAGCCGATCGGGGTGTGGTGGTACGGGTGGCCCTCGGGGTAGGCCAGCGCGGTCAGCCGCTCGAACGCGGTGCCGTACGGGACGTTGTCGTAGCGCTGGCGGCGCTCGTTCTTGACGACGTCGCGCTGGTTCTCCATGGACTCCTCGTCGAGCGCGGCGAGCAGCGAACCCATCCGGTCGGCTTCGAGCCACAGGGCCAGCTCCAGCTGGTGCGTGGGCATCGTCTCGAAGTAGTTGGTCCGCTCGAAGCTGGTCGTCCCGTTGAGCGAGCCGCCGGCGCCCTGCACCAGCTCGAAGTGTCCGTTCCCCTTGACCTGGCCGGAGCCCTGGAACATCAGGTGCTCGAAGAGGTGGGCCAGGCCCGTACGGCCCTTGACCTCGTGGCGGGAGCCGACGTCGTACCAGAGGCACACCGCCGCGACCGGGGTCAGATGGTCCTCGGAGAGCACCACGCGCAGGCCGTTGGCCAGACGGTGCTCGGTCGCTGTCAAGCCGCCGGAGCCGGCCTGGGCTGTGGCCGTGTGACCCATGGGCATGTACGTCCCTTCGATCGCGCTACTGGATGTCCGTATGAAGAAGCCCCTGCGGGAGGCTGCTTCGAAGGTTGCTTCAAGACACCCGCCACTGTATGCAAGCGAACCGGCACCTGCCGAAGTTCCCGTCCTGCGGAGGTTCGCGCGAAATTCGCCGGAAGGGGTTCTTCCGCCGCCTCGGGACGCACGGCGCGGGCCCTTTGGGACGGGTCGAGGTCGGGGTTGTCAGTGGGGCGGTCCACAATGGACCGCGTCAGAACCTGAGGGAACCTGAGGTTGCCCGCTCGAAATCCGTGAAGGAGTCGCAGCAGCGATGGCCCGCCGCAGCACGAAGACCCCGCCGCCGGTCGACTTCGAGGAGAAGATCCTCGACATCGACGTCGTCGACGAAATGCAGGGCTCCTTCCTCGAGTACGCGTACTCGGTGATCTACTCACGGGCCCTGCCGGACGCCCGTGACGGCATGAAGCCGGTGCACCGCCGCATCGTGTACCAGATGAACGAGATGGGCCTGCGCCCGGACCGCGGCTTCGTGAAGTGCGCCCGGGTCGTCGGCGAGGTCATGGGCAAGCTGCACCCGCACGGCGACGCGTCGATCTACGACGCGCTGGTGCGCATGGCCCAGCCGTTCTCCATGCGCCTCCCCCTGGTCGACGGACACGGGAACTTCGGCTCCCTGGGCAACGACGACCCGCCTGCCGCCATGCGGTACACCGAGTGCCGGATGGCCGACGCGACCTCGCTGATGACGGAGTCGATCGACGAGGAGACGGTCGCCTTCCAGTCGAACTACGACGGTCAGGAGCAGGAGCCGGTCGTCCTCCCGGCGGCCTACCCCAACCTGCTGGTCAACGGCACGACCGGGATCGCGGTCGGCATGGCGACCAACATGCCGCCGCACAACCTGGGCGAGGTCATCGCCGCGGCCCGGCACCTGATCAAGCATCCGGGCGCGGACCTGGAGACGCTGATGCGGTTCGTCCCCGGTCCCGACCTGCCGACGGGCGGGCGGATCGTGGGCCTCGGCGGCATCAAGGACGCCTACGCCAACGGCCGCGGCTCGTTCAAGATCCGTGCCACGGCCGCCGTGGAGAACGTCACGCCGCGCCGCAAGGGTCTCGTCGTCACCGAACTGCCCTTCACCGTCGGCCCCGAGAAGGTCATCTCCAAGATCAAGGACCTGGTCTCGGCGAAGAAGCTCCAGGGCATCGCGGACGTCAAGGACCTGACGGACCGCTCGCACGGGCTGCGTCTGGTCATCGAGATCAAGAACGGCTTCGTGCCGGAGGCGGTGCTGGAGCAGCTCTACAAGCTGACGCCGATGGAGGAGTCCTTCGGTATCAACAACGTGGCGCTGGTCGACGGCCAGCCGCTGACGCTGGGGCTGAAGGAGCTGCTGGAGGTCTATCTCGACCACCGCTTCGACGTGGTGCGCCGGCGCAGCGAGTTCCGCCGGACCAAGCGGCGCAACCGGCTGCATCTGGTCGAGGGCCTGCTCGTCGCGCTGGTCGACATCGACGAGGTCATCCGCCTCATCCGGTCCAGCGACAATTCGGCGCAGGCGAAGGAGCGGCTCATGGAGCGCTTCTCGCTGAGCGAGATCCAGACGCAGTACATCCTGGACACGCCGCTGCGCCGGCTCACCCGGTTCGACCGGATCGAGCTGGAGAGCGAGCGGGACCGGCTGGACGCCGAGATCGCCGAGCTGACGACGATCCTGGAATCGGACGCCGAGCTGCGCAAGCTGGTCTCCGCGGAACTGGCGGCGGTCGCCAAGAAGTTCGGGACGGCCCGGCGTACGGTACTGCTGGAGTCGGCCGGTTCGCAGGTCGCGTCGGTGCCGCTGGAGGTGGCGGACGACCCGTGCCGGGTGCTGCTGTCCTCGACGGGCCTGCTGGCGCGCACGGCCAACGACGAGCCGATCGTCGTCCCGGAGGGGGCCAAGCGGTCCAAGCACGATGTGATCGTCTCGGCGGTGGCGGCGACGGCTCGCGGTGACGTCGGGGTGGTGACGTCCGGCGGCCGGCTGCTGCGGCTCCCGGTGATCGATCTCCCCCAGCTGCCGGACACCCACGCGGCCCCCAATCTGTCGGGCGGGGCGATGGTCGGCGAATTCCTCACGCTGGAGTCCGACGAGGAGGTCGTCTGCCTCACGACGCTCGACGAGTCGTCACCGGGTCTCGCCATCGGCACGCAGCAGGGCGTCGTCAAGCGCGTGGTTCCGGACTACCCGGCCAACAAGGACGAGCTGGAGGTCATCACGCTGAAGGACGGCGACCGGATCGTCGGTGCGACGGAGCTGCGGACGGGTGACGAGGACCTGGTCTTCATCACGTCGGACGCGCAGCTCCTGCGTTACCCGGCCGCGCAGGTGCGCCCGCAGGGGCGGCCGGCCGGCGGTATGGCGGGCGTCAAGCTGGGCGCCGGGGCGCAGGTGCTCTCGTTCGCGGCGGTGGACCCGGCGGCGGACGCCGCGGTGTTCACGGTCGCCGGTTCGCACGGGACCCTGGACGACTCGGTCCTGACCTGCAAGCTCACCCCGTTCGACCAGTATCCGCGCAAGGGCCGGGCGACCGGTGGGGTGCGCTGCCAGCGGTTCCTGAAGGGCGAGGACGTGCTGGTGTTCGCCTGGGCGGGCGCGCTGCCGGCCAGGGCGGCTCAGAAGAACGGTGCCCCGGCCTCGCTGCCCGAGCCCGACCCGCGGCGCGACGGTTCGGGGACGCCGCTGGAGAGCCCGGTCGCGGTGATCGCCGGACCGGCGTAGTCCGTCCGGCCCGGCGGCGGGAGTCCTACGCGTCGTCGTCGCCCGGCTGTTGTACGTAACGCAGGACGCCCCACATGGCTCGCTCGTGTGCGGCGTCCTGCGTCGCTGGCCCGGCCGGGTCCTCGGTGACCCGGCAGCTCTCCAGCTCCTCGCGCAGGGCCGGTACGTCGATGCCGGAGCCGATCAGGACGAGCCGGGTCCGCTTCGGCTCGCCGCGCGTCCAGGGCCGGGGGGTGAACCGCAGGAACCTGCCGACGGCGTGCACTCCGTAGGCGTTGCCGGGGTCGCCCGCGCCGAAATCGACGTACCCCTTGACGCGATACAGCCCCTCGGGCCTGGAGTCGAGGAATCGCATCAGCCGGCGTGGGTCCATCGGCACGCCGCAGTCGAAGTCGACACTCTCGTACGCGGTGTGCAGATGACCCCCGTGCCCGTCGCCGTCCTCCGCCGCACGCTCCTCCAGGTAGAGGTCCTCGAAGGTGAGCTGACGGGCCTTCTCCTCGCCCTCGGGCCGCAGCGCCGGGTCGAAGAGCAGTCCGGGGTCGATGCGCCCGTACGTGGCCGGGATGATCGCGGCCGTGCTTCCGGTCTCCGCGACGGCCATCCGGACACGGGCGCACTCCTCGTCCCCGGCCCGGTCCGTCTTGTTGAGCACGATGAGATCGGCCACCGCGAGATGGCGGCCGATCTCCGGATGGCGCTCCCGGGTCGCCTCGAACTCGGCGGCGTCGACCACCTCGACCAGTCCCCCGTACACGATGTGCGGGTTGTCGCTGGCGAGGATCATGCGGACGAGCTCCTGCGGCTCGGCGAGGCCGCTCGCCTCGATGACGATGACGTCGAGCCGGGCGGAGGGCCGGGTCAGGGTCTCCAGATAGGTGTCCAGTTCGCTCGCGTCGACCGCGCAGCACAGGCAGCCGCCGCCCAGCGACACGGTGGACCCGACCTGCCCGGAGACCGTCATGGCGTCGATCTCGATGGCCCCGAAGTCGTTGACGACCACCCCGATCCGATTGCCCGCGCGGTGGAGCAGGAGGTGGTTGAGCAGCGTCGTCTTGCCTGATCCCAGGAATCCCGCGAGGACGACGACGGGGATACGGGGGCGATGGGGCGACGACGAGCTCAACGGGTGCCTTCCTGCGGAAATCAGACGGCCGGGACCGGCTGCGGCGGGGGCGGGCCGACGTAACGGGCCGCCGGGCGGATGATCTTGGAGTCCTCCGCCTGTTCCAGGATATTGGCGCTCCACCCCACGACCCGCGCCGTGCAGAAGGTGGGCGTGAACATCGCGCGCGGCAGGCCGCACAGCTCCATGACCACTCCGGCGTAGAACTCCACGTTGGTGTGCAGTTCGCGTCCCGGTTTGAGCTCGGCGAGGATCGCCTCGACCTGGCGCTCCACCTCGACGGCGAACTCCACGAGCGGGCCGCCGAAGCTCTCGGCGATGGACCGGAGCATGCGCGAGCGGGGGTCCTCGGTGCGGTAGACCGGGTGGCCGAAGCCCATGATCCGGTCGCCGGCGAGCACCCGTTCGCGAATCCAGCCGTCGATGCGGTCGGGGGTGCCGATGGCGTCGAGCGTGTCCAGGGCGCGGCTGGGGGCGCCGCCGTGCAGGGGGCCGGAGAGTGCTCCGACGGCGGCCACCAGGCAGGCGGCGACGTCCGCTCCGGTCGAGGCGACGACTCGTCCGGTGAACGTCGAGGCGTTGAAGCCGTGGTCCACGGTGGAGATCAGATACTGCTCGACCGCCCTGGCCCGGGCCTCGTCCGGGACGGAGCCGGTGAGCATGTACAGGTAGTTGGCCGCGTGCGGCAGGTCGGCGTGCGGCTCGACGGGGTCGAGTCCCTGGCCGAGGCGGTACAGGGCGGTCAGCACGGTGGGGACGGCGGCGCAGACGGCCAGGGCGTCGGCCCGGCGCCGGCCCGCGTCGATGTCGTACACCGGCCTGAATCCGGCCGACGCGCCGAGCAGGGAGAGCGCCGTGCGCAGCCCGGAGAGCGGGCCCGACACCGCGCTCGCCCGCGCTATGGCGGGCAGCGCCTCGCGAACGGCGTCGGGCAGTACGCGCAGGGCGGCCGTGCGGGCGGCGAAGTCGGCACGCGCTTCCGGGCCGGGCAGCTCACCCTCGGTCATGAGGTACCAGACGTCCTCGAAGCTGCGGGTCCGTGCCAGCTCGACCGCCGAGTACTGGCGGTAGTGGTAGAAGCCCTCGCGGCCCCGGACGTCCCCGAGCGCCGTGTCGGTCACGACGACCCCCGCGAGACCTCGGGGGACGTCGGGGGGTGTTCCGCCGGTCGTGGTCGTCATTGCTTCCTCCGTGGACGGTCGGTGGGCCTTGATATTGATTCGACTGTCCATGCATGAATGGATTTCTGTCAATGTTGATTGAATCAATACAACTGCATGGATGCCGAGGACGGCAGGTGGATACGGTGGCGGCATGACGGAGCGATCAGAGACGGACGGGCGGCGGCTCACGACGCGGGAGACAGCCGAGCGGCTCGGGGTGAAGCCCGAAACGGTGTACGCGTACGTCAGCCGGGGCCAGCTGAGCAGCAGCCGGGTGCCGGGCGGTCGCGGAAGCACGTTCGACGCGGCGGAGGTCGACGCACTGGCCCGGCGTGCGGGACGCAGGGAGACGGCCTCGGCCCCGGGCGAGCCGGCCGTCCGTACCGGCATCACCCTCATCGCCGCCGACCGCTACTACTTCCGGGGCGTGGACGCGACGGAGCTGGCGGCGCGCCATTCGTACGAGGAGGTCGCCGAGTGGCTGTGGACCGGTCGGCTGCGGCCGGGCAACCGCTTCACCGCTCCGGTGGAGGTGGTGACGGCGGCCCGGCGGGCGGTCGGCGCGCTGCCGGAGCACTGCGGGTCCACGGACCGGCTCCGGGTGGCCGTGGTGGCCGCCGCTGCCGCCGACCCGCTGCGCTTCGACCTGTCGCGCGAGACGGTGCTCGGAAGCGCGCGCAGCCTGATTCCGACGCTGGTCGCCGCGCTGCCGACGGTGGACGGTCACCGGGACGGCATGGCCGATGCGACCGAACCCGCCGGCCTGGCTGCCCAACTGTGGCCGAAACTCACCGCTCGCTCGCCCGACGAGCCGTCACTCGCCGCGTTGGACACGGCACTCGCGCTGCTGATCGACCACGATCTGGCCGCCTCGACACTGGCGGCCAGGGTCGCCGCATCGGCCCGGGCTCATCCGTACGCGGTGGTGTCGGCGGGGCTCGGCGTACTGGAGGGCCCCTTGCACGGCGCGGCAAGCGGCCTTGCCCACCGCATGCTGGCCGAGGTCCTGGAGCGGGGTGGCGCCGCGCCGGTCGTGGCGGACCATCTGCGGGCCGGGCGCCCGGTGCCGGGGCTCGGGCACCGGCTGTACACGGGCGAGGACCCTCGCGCCCGGACGCTGTTCGGCCTGCTCGAACGCGTCCCACAGGCCGGACCGGCCCTGGCCGCCGCCCGCGAAGTGGTGGCCACCACCGCGCGGGACGCCCCTCTGCACGCCAATGTCGACCTGGCGCTGGCCGTGCTCTCGGTCGCCTCGGGCATGTCCGCGGAGGCGGGAGAGACGGTGTTCGCGATCTCCCGTACCGCGGGCTGGATCGCGCATGCGCTGGAGGAGTACGGGGAGCGCCCGCTCCGGATGCGGCCCAGCGGGCTCTACACCGGTCCGCAGCCGCCCCAGCCCCTGCCGTCCCCGTAGCCGCGCAATTGGCGGTTACGGGGGTGCAAAATCCCGACGGTCAGCGGGAAGTCGCGCGCGGGGGCTGGGCCGTGGAGCCCCGGACGACCAGTTCCGGCTCGAAGAGGAGCTCGTCCGACGGCACGGCGCGCCCGCCGATCTGCACGGAGAGCAGTTCCACGGCGGCACGCCCCATCGCCTCGATCGGCTGGCGGACCGTGGTGAGCGGAGGCTCGGTGCAGTTCATGAAGGCCGAGTCGTCGTACCCCACGACGGACACGTCGTCGGGCACCGACAGGCCCCGCCTGCGCGCCGCGCGCACGGCCCCGAGAGCCAGGGGGTCGCTGGCGCAGATGAAGCCGGTGACGCCCTCGTCGAGCAGCCGCGCGGCGGCGGCCTGACCGCCCTCCAGCGAGAACATCGCCCGGGTCACCCACTGGTCCGGGATGGTCGCGCCCGACTCCTCGGCGAGCGCCCGGGCGGCGGCCAGTTTGCGCTGCGAGGGCATGTGGTCCGAGGGGCCGAGCACCAGGCCGATGCGCTCGTGCCCCAGGGAGACGAGGTGGCGCCACGCCTGCTCGACGGCCACGGAGTCGTCGCAGGAGACGCAGGGGAAGCCGAGATGGGCGATGGCCGCGTTGATCAGGACGACGGGGATCTTGCGGTCGGCCAGGACCTTGTAGTGGTCGTGCGGTGCGTCGGCCTGGGCATACAGCCCACCGGCGAAGACCACGCCCGAGACCTGCTGCTGCAGAAGCAGTTCGACGTAGTCCGCCTCGGAGACGCCCCCCTTGGTCTGGGTGCAGAGGACCGGAGTGAGGCCCTGCTGCGCGAGCGCGCCACCGACGACCTCGGCGAAGGCGGGAAAGATCGGGTTCTGCAGTTCGGGCAGGACGAGGCCGACCAGGCGGGCCCGTTCACCGCGCAGCTGGGTCGGGCGCTCGTAACCGAGGACGTCCAGCGCGGAGAGGACGGCCTGCCGCGTGGCGTCGGAAACGCCCGGCTTGCCGTTGAGTACCCGGCTGACCGTGGCCTCGCTGACTCCAACCTTCTGTGCCACCTGAGCAAGTCGTCGCGTCATACACGCAAGATTAGCGCAAGAAACGCAAGCAGATTGCGTGGGGTCGGAATCAGAGACGAATTTCGGCAAGTCCCCGGTAGCCGCCTCGCCGGCCCCTCACCGGGGCTTCGGTCCGTCCGCTCCCCATCGGCGCCACCGTACCCGCCACCGCCCGGTCGAGGCACCCTTCGGAGCATGCGTCGAGCCGCCCATACTCTCAAGGACATGAACGAGTTCGAGGGAAGCGGCGGTGGGCACCTGTCCCTGACCAATGGCGGCACGGCGGTCTTCGTGGACGTCCTGACGTTCGCCGTCTCGGAGCTGGCCCGGGAACCCTGGGACTTCCGCTTCGCCGCACTCCTGTCGCTCCAGAACCAGAACGTGATGGGACGTGGCGTGGTCGGCTTCGGATTGGCGGAGCTGGACTGGGGCGACTCGCCGCGGGAGGCCGCAGCGGCCAAGGACTTCCTGCTGCGCGTCCTCGATCTGGCCCTGACCCGCCACAGGTGGGACGAGCTGACGTACGAACCGCCACGGGTGGAAGGCTACTTGCGCACCTACCGGGCGATGGTCGAAGACTTCGACCCCGCCACCGCGCATGCCGGAGGGAGCGTCCTGCCCGGACCGCAGGAGGCCGCCAGGGCCTCCTGCGTACGCCACCGAGTCCTGAACGGGCTGCCGTTCTGGGAGGAGTGCGTGTTCTGCACGGACGGGGTCTGACGGGACGTGCCGGCGTTCAGACCGCCCCGGCCCCGGTCATCGCGCGCACCTCGATCTCCGCGTGCTTGGCCGCATCCGGTGGCTCGTTCGCGGTGACGGTCCCGATCCAGCCGGCGAGGAAGCCCAGCGGGATGGAGATCAGGCCCGGGTTCTCCAGGGGAAAGACCTGGAAGTCGACGCCGGGGAAGAGCGAGCTGGGGCTGCCGGAAACCACCGGGGAGAGCACCACGAGCAGCACGGCGGGGATCAGCCCGCCGTAGACGGACCAGACCGCCCCGCGTGTGGTGAAGTTCCGCCAGAACAGCGAGTAGAGCAGCACAGGGAGATTGGCCGACGCTGCGACGGCGAAGGCGAGCCCCACCAGGAAGGCGACATTGAGGTCCTGGGCGAGCAGGCCCAGTCCGATGGCGGCGACCCCGATACCCGCCGCCGCCACCCGGGCCACGGCAACCTCGCTGCGTTGTTTGCCTCCGGGCCTCTTGAGCGAGGCGTACAGATCGTGGGCCACGGATGCCGACGAGGCGAGGGTGATCCCGGCGACGACGGCCAGAATGGTCGCGAAGGCGACGGCGGCCACCACGGCGAACAGGATCGTCCCTCCGGTGGAGCCCTCGCCCCCGCCCAGCTCCATGGCCAGCAACGGCACTGCGGTGTTCCCCGCGGCGTTCGATTCGCGTACGCCGGCCGAGCCGACCAGCGCGGCAGCCCCGAACCCCAGCACGATGGTCATCAGGTAGAAGCTGCCGATGAGGCCGATGGACCAGACGACGGACCGGCGGGCGGCGCGCGCGGTGGGGACGGTGTAGAAGCGCGACAGGATGTGTGGCAGGCCCGCGGTGCCCAGCACCAGGGCGAGGCCGAGGCTGATGAAGTCGATGCGCGCGGTCCAGCCCCCGCCGTACCGGAGACCGGGCGAGAGGAAGTCCTTGCCGTACCCGCTGCGGTCGGCGGCGGAGTTCAGCAACGCGTTGACGTTCCCGTGGAAGTGGACCAGCACGAGCACGGTGAGCACGACGGTGCCCGCCATCAGCAGCACGGCCTTGACGATCTGGATCCAGGTGGTGGCACGCATCCCGCCGAGCGATACGTACACGACCATGAGCGCCCCGACGCCGACGACGGTCCACGAACGGGCGGCACCGCTCGTCCCGCCGAGAAGCAGCGCCACCAGACTGCCCGCACCGACCATCTGCGCAACCAGATAGAGCACGGACACGGTGACGGAGGAGGTCCCCGCGGCGATGCGGACCGGGCGCTCCGCCATCCGGGCCGCAACCACGTCGGCGAGGGTGAACCGGCCGCAGTTGCGTACGAGTTCGGCTACGAGCAGCAGGACGACGAGCCAGGCGACCAGGAAGCCCACCGAGTACAGCATGCCGTCGTAGCCGAAGAGGGCGATCAGACCGGAGATGCCCAGGAAGGACGCGGCGGACATGTAGTCGCCCGCGATGGCGAAACCGTTCTCCATGGGCGAGAACAGCCGGCCGCCCGCGTAGAACTCCTCCGCCGAGCCGTGCCTGTTGCGGCTCACCCAGGTGGTGATGCCCAAGGTGACCGCGATGAAGGCGCTGAACAGCAGCAGCGCCAGGGTCTGGTGGTCGCCGCTCAACGCACGGCCCCCCGTGTCATCTCCTGCGTCTCCCACCGCAGGTCCAGCGCGGCCCGGTCCCTGCGCAGCCGTGCGTGCCGTGCGTACGCCCCGGTGAGCAGGAACGTCGTCAGGAACTGCCCGAGCCCCGCGACCATCGCCACATTGACCGCCCCGGCCACCGGGCGCGCCATCAGCCCGGGGGCGGTCACCGCCGTGACGACGTATGCGAGGTACCAGACGAGGAAGGCCGTGGTGGCGGGTACGACGAAGCGCCGGTACCGACGGCGCACCTCCTGGAACGCCTCGCTGCGCTGCACCTCCAGATAGATGTCGGCCGCGCTGTGGCCACCGCGCGGCACGGCCGGTCCGGGCACCACCGGGGGCGTGGAGCCGGCCGCCCCGTCCGGCTCCCCCCACCCGGAGGTCAGCGCGTCGTCCCACGGGTCGTCGAGCCGCATCGCTGCGGACTCGCGCCCTGCTTCCTTCTCCACCGAACAACTCCCCTTGTCCACGGACCACTTCGGCCGCATATCCAAGAATGGGCAGATCGGGAAGATCCAGGGCACTTCATTCGAGACACTTCACCTCTTCAGGTGAAGTGTCTCCCGGGCGGGCGCGCCATCCCTCGCATGTACGCGTAACGCACCGCCTGAGCCCGGTCGCGCAGGCCCGCCTTGGCGAAGAGGTTGTTGATGTGGCTCTTCACCGTGGCCTGGGAGATGTGGAGGGCACGCGCGATGTCCGCGTTGGACATGCCCTCGGCGATCAGGACCAGCACCTCGGCCTCCCGGGGAGTCATCCCGTCCGGCGGCTCCGGCTCATCGCCCACAGCGGTCCGGAGAGGTCCCTCGGTCACCTGCTCCAGGAGTCGGCGCTGCACCGTCGGCGAGAGTCCCGCCTCACCCGACAGAACAGCGTGGACGGCCCTCACGATCTCGTCGCCCCCGGCGTCCTTGGTGAGATATCCGCGGGCTCCCGCCCTGAGCGCGGGGAACAGGGAGTCGTCGTCCGCGAAGGTCGTGAGCACCACGACCTGCGTGCCGGGGTACTCCTCGCGGATGCGCCGGGTCGCCTCCACCCCGTCGCAGCGGGGCATCCGCAGATCCATCAGCACCACGTCCGGCGCGTGCTCGGCCACCTGCGCGACCGCTTCCTCCCCGTCCTTCGCCGATCCGACGACCTCGATGCCGGGCAGCAGGCCGAGCAGCATGACGATGCCTTCCCGTACCACCGCCTGGTCGTCGGCCACCACCACCCGCGCCGTCACGCGGGCACCCGCAGACTCACCACGAACCCCTCCTTGCCCGGGCCTGCCTCCAGCGTGCCGCCCAGCAACTCGGCGCGCTCCCGCATCCCGAGCAGACCGTATCCGGAACCGCTGACGGCCAGGTCCCCTTCCGGACTCCGCCCTCCCGAGTCCTTGACCTCCAGCACGACGAAGTCGGACTGGTACTCCAGGCGGAGCTGCACCCTGGCTCCGGGCGCGTGTTTGCGCACGTTGGTCAGGGCCTCCTGTGCCACCCGCCGGACCGCCTGCGACGCCTGAGCCGTCAGCGGGCGCCGCTCCCCCTCGACCCTGACCTCGGCCGGCTCAGCCGTCACCAACTGCCTCAGGAAGTCCTCCACCGGTGACACCTCGCCCCGCAGCGCCGAGAGCGCCTGGCGGGTCTCGGCGAGGCCCTCGCGGGCCATCGACCGGGCCGCGACCACCCGTTGCAGCACCTGATCCCGGAACTCCCCGGCGGGCTCTCTCTCGATCAGCAGGCGCGCGGCCTCCAGGTGCACCAGCTGAGCGGAGAGGCTGTGCGCCAGCACGTCGTGGATCTCCCGGGCGATCCTGGAACGTTCGTCCAGCGCGGCCCGCTCCGCCTCCGCGACCCGGGCAGCCCGCTCCTGGGTGAGCAACCGTTGCGCACTGCCACGGGCCTCGGCGTCCAGCCGGAGCACATACCCGGCGAGGCAGAGCCCGACCGTGGTCGCCGCGGTGGTCAGCCAGTCGCCGGTGTCGACCACCGCGTAGGCGCCGAGGGCCACCGCTGTGGCCGGAACCCCCGCCACCAGGGGCAACCGTTCGATAGCGGCGACCGCGCAGCCGCACCAGAGCACCGTCGCGGGCACCGTCGCCCCCGCCTGTCCCGCCCCGAATCCGGCCAGCACGAGCGTCCCGAGCAGGCCGAGCGAAGGCCACAGGCGGTTGTCGAGGCTGGCCCGGAAGAAGGCGACGGCGAGCAGTGCGCAGGCGAGCACCCCGATCAGGCCGACGACGATCTCCCAGGGCCCGAACAGACCGCTGGAGAAGGTCCCCCACAGCATCAGAGTGAGCAGGCCGACCCGCACGGACGACGTGATCACGCTCCGCGGGCGGCTGCGGGTGTCCCGGACGAGTGCTTCCCTCGACGGCCAGCTCGTCCAGGCATCGGGTGTCACACGCGGTCCTTCCATTCCTGCCGCACCGCGGCGCCGGCGACGGGCTCTCCGTGCGGCCCGGATATCGTCGCGGCCCGGCGCGCCAGGAGCCCGTCCCGTATCAGCAGAGTCGCCCCGAGAGCCACCATCAGGGCGGGGCTGCCCTGATGCACGCCCAGCGCCACCGCGACGCCGTACAGCGCCGCCCGCAGGGCCAGCCCGCCGGCCCAGACCAGAGCCGTGGCCCGGGTCCCCCTGCTCCACAGAGAGCCGTCCTCAGCGCGCCAGACGCGAGATGTCCACGCCCATCCGGCACCCGTGACCAGCCCGACGACGAGCTCGGCGCCGAGGACGACCGCCGAAGCTGTCCGATGGTGCGGATCGACGAGTCCCGGCTCCCGCAGAGCCATGACGAGCAGGACGCCGGGCAGGACCCACCAGCGCCGGTCGCCGGAGATCCGTTGCGCCGAGCACTGACGGACCACGACGAGGGCGATGACCGCGATGATCACCAGGGCGTTGACGAGCCCGGACATGGGCGCCTCCGAGATGCGAGAAGTTCTGCACCTCCGAAGCTACGGAAGACCCCGGCCCGGCAGATCGGCTCCAGGGTGGACCACGGGTGGAGATGTCGTCTCCACCCGTGGGTGGAGACGGCTCCGGGGCCGGCCGCACCGGATGCCGGCCCGGGCCCCGGGGCCGACGCTCAGACGTCGATGCGCGAGCGGTCCAGCGTCGCCGCCGAACTGGTGATGAACTCCTTGCGCGGGGCCACCTCGTTGCCCATCAGCAGGTCGAAGACCTTCTCACTGGATTCCAGGTCGCCGATGTTGATCCGCCGCAGCGTGCGGTGACGCGGGTCCATCGTCGTCTCCGCCAGCTGGTCGGCGTCCATCTCGCCCAGCCCCTTGTAGCGCTGGATCGAGTCCTTGTAGCGGATGTTCTTGCGCTGGAGCTCCAGCAGCCGCGTGCGCAGCTCGTTGTCCGAATAGGTGTAGATGTACTTGTCCTGGCCCTTCTTGGGCTGGACCAGCTCGATCCGGTGGAGGGGCGGCACGGCGGCGAAGACCCGGCCCGCCTCGACCATCGGCCGCATGTACCGCTGGAAGAGCGTCAGCAGCAGGATGCGGATGTGGGCGCCGTCGACGTCGGCGTCGACCAACAGGACGATCTTGCCGTACCGGGCTGCGTCGATGTCGAAGGTGCGCCCGGAACCGGCTCCTATGACCTGGATGATCGCCCCGCACTCGGCGTTCTTCAGCATGTCGGAAACCGACGCCTTCTGAACGTTGAGGATCTTGCCGCGGATCGGCAGCAGTGCCTGGAACTCACTGTTCCGGGCGAGCTTCGCCGTACCGAGCGCGGAGTCGCCCTCCACGATGAACAGCTCGCTGCGCTCCACGTCGTCGCTGCGGCAGTCGGCGAGCTTCGCCGGCAGGGAGGACGACTCAAGCGCCGTCTTGCGCCGCTGGGCCTCCTTGTGCTGGCGGGCCGCGATGCGGGTGCGAGCGGCTGCCACCGCCTTGTCGAGGACAGCCCTGGCCTGACCCTTCGCGTCGCGCTTGGTGGAGGTCAGGAACGCCTTGAGCTCCTTGGCCACGACGTTGGCGACGATCCGGTTGGCCGCCGAGGTGCCGAGCACCTCCTTCGTCTGGCCCTCGAACTGCGGCTCCGCCAGGCGAACGGTCACGACCGCGGTGAGGCCTTCGAGGGCGTCGTCCTTGACGATGTCGTCCTCCGCCACGCGCAGCAGCTTCGCGGAGCGCAGCACCTCGTTGACCGTCTTGGTCACGGAGCGCTCGAACCCGGTCACGTGGGTGCCGCCCTTGGGGGTGGCGATGATGTTGACGAACGACTTCACGTTGGTCTCGTACCCGGTGCCCCAGCGCAGCGCGATGTCCACGCCCAGTTCGCGCGTGACCTCGGTGGCCGTCATGTGTCCGCGGTCGTCCAGGACCGGGACCGTCTCCTTGAACGTGCCCTGCCCGGTCAGGCGCAGGACGTCACAGACGGCCTTGTCCTGGGCCAGGTACTCGCAGAACTCGCTGATGCCGCCGTCGAAGCGGAAGGTCTCTTCCGTCTTGCCCGCGCCGTCCAGGCCACGCTCGTCCCGTACGACGATGGTCAGGCCGGGGACGAGGAAGGCGGTCTGGCGGGCCCGCTGGTGGAGTGTCTCCAGGCCGAGCTTGGCGTCCTTGAGGAAGATCTGCCGGTCGGCCCAGTACCGCACGCGCGTGCCGGTACGCGTCTTCGGGACGCGCTTGCCCTTGCGCAGCCCGTTGGCCGGGTCGAACGGGCTGTCCGGGCCCTGCTCGGTGAAGATCCCCGGGACCCCGCGCCGGAAGCTGATCGAGTGGGTCGCGCTGTTGCGGTCGACCTCGACGTCGAGCCTGGCGGAGAGAGCGTTGACCACGGAGGCGCCGACGCCGTGCAGACCGCCGGACGCGGCGTAGGAGCCGCCGCCGAACTTGCCTCCGGCGTGCAGCTTGGTCATGACGACCTCGACGCCGGAGAGCCCCGTCTTGGGCTCGACGTCGATCGGGATGCCCCGGCCGTTGTCCCGGACCTCGACGGAGTTGTCGTCGTGGAGGATGACCTCGATGTGATCGCAGTAGCCGCCGAGGGCTTCGTCGACGGAGTTGTCGATGATCTCCCAGAGGCAGTGCATGAGACCGCGGCTGTCGGTGGACCCGATGTACATACCCGGGCGCTTGCGAACCGCTTCGAGCCCCTCGAGTACGAGCAGGTGCCGCGCGGTGTAGTTGGAACCGTCTCGGTCTGCTCCGGTCAGCAGCGCAGTGGACGGCACGGACGTATCGGCGGTCACGCGGTTCGCTCCTCGCTGAATTTCATTTGGGGCCCTGTGGGTCACGGGCTCGGCTTCGGTGCCGCTGTGAGGGTACCGATGCCTGGTAGAGCGGGTGAAACGCCACCCTGGAAGAACCTCACCCTAAACCAGACTCGCATGGATGTTCGATCTCCCCGCAGGGGTGACGTGCACATCACGTTCCCTTCCAGGCATGAACCATTTAGGCTCCGGGCACGTCCTCATGAACAACCGGCAAGCCAGCCGGCCCGGACCGACCCAAGCCAAGCAACGCGAAACCGTAGCGCCACGCAATACGGCACATTCGCCGCGAACCGGCAACAGACAGCCATCCCGAGAAGAAGTTTCGAAGAAAAGCCACGAGCGGGAACGTTTTCGGCCTGGTTGGATGTTGACCCTGGTACGACAGCTCGTCGAGCTAGAGAAGAGGCGACGTGACTACTGTTCTGACCCCCGCGAGCCCGCTGACCGCAGCAGACCGCTGTGACCGTTGCGGCGCCCAGGCATATCTGCGCGTCGTTCTCATCAGTGGCGGTGAACTGCTCTTCTGCGCCCACCACGGTCGCAAGTTCGAGCCGGAACTCAAGAAGATCGCCGCGGAAATACAGGATGAGACGGACCGACTGACGGCCGTGCAGGCCCAAGCTGCCGAAGAGGAACACTGACACCTCTGCATCCACGACGAGCCAGGGGCCGGTCCCGGACCGACCGACGGGCGGCTTCCCGTTGAGGGGAGCCGCCCGTTCTCGTACCCGTGGAGCCCGCGCGGGTCAGTCGGCGTTCGCCGTCCAGCCGATGGCGGCGGAGATCCTCGTGTAGACGCCGGGGCTCCCGGCACGCCCGCAGCCGTTCCCCCACGACACCAGCCCCACGAGCCGCCCCTGCGCCACCAGAGGCCCTCCGCTGTCTCCCTGGCAGGCGTCGTACCCGCCCTCGGGTTCGCCCGCGCAGAGCATCGATGAGGCGTCGTACGTGCCGGTGCTGCCGCCCGGGTACGCCTGTTCGCAGGAGCTGTCGGGCAGGATGTCCACCTGGGCGGACCTGAGCGACGACGCGTAGTCGCCGTAGCCGGTGGTGTCACCCCATCCGTAGACCACTGCGGGTGTGCCCGCCCGGTACGCCGGGTCACCGGCCTCGGCCAGGGGGATCGTGTCCCCCTCGGGCAACGCCTCGGAGAGGGTGAGCACCGCGACGTCCCCACTGTTGGTGGCGGCGTCGAATCCGGGGTTGACCCACGTCCCGCTCACCGGGATCTCCTTGCCGCCCGTGCCGTTCAGCTCGTCCCGGCCGGAGATGATCCGCAGATCGCTCACCTGGTCCACGTCGGTGCCCAGCGCCTCACGGCTCAGACAGTGGGCGGCGGTGAGCACCTTCTGCGGCTCCACCACGACACCGCCGCAGAACTGACCGGCCCGAGTACCCCCGAACCGGTCACGGCTGGACAGTGCCACGACCCAGGGGCTGTCCGCCACGTGGGCCGGCTGGCCTCCGATGATGATGCTGTCGGCGACCGCCGGAGCGGCGGAAGCGAGCGGTATCACGGCCGTGGTGGCGGCAAGGGCGAGCGCCCCGGTCAAGGTGCGGACGACAGTGCGGGACATGCGTACTCCTGACTCTGTGATGGACCATGCCTACCCAGAGTCATTCCAGTGACGCCGATGCGCACCTCCGCCCCGCACCTCCGTGCAGCTCGGGACGCACACGGAGAGGGCCCGGATCCTCCACGGAATCCGGGCCCTCTGCGCGATGTGAGGTCGAGGCGGCCTAGTCGAGGTAGTCGCGCAGAACCTGCGAGCGCGACGGGTGGCGCAGCTTCGACATGGTCTTGGACTCGATCTGACGGATGCGCTCACGCGTCACGCCGTAGACCTTGCCGATCTCGTCCAGCGTCTTCGGCTGCCCGTCGGTGAGGCCGAAGCGCATGGAGACCACGCCCGCCTCACGCTCGGACAGCGTGTCCAGCACCGAGTGGAGCTGTTCCTGGAGGAGCGTGAAGCTCACCGCGTCGGCCGGGACGACCGCCTCGGAGTCCTCGATCAGGTCACCGAACTCGCTGTCCCCGTCCTCACCCAGCGGGGTGTGGAGGGAGATCGGCTCACGGCCGTACTTCTGAACCTCGATGACCTTCTCGGGGGTCATGTCGAGCTCCTTGGCCAGCTCCTCCGGAGTGGGCTCGCGGCCCAGGTCCTGGAGCATCTGGCGCTGGACGCGGGCGAGCTTGTTGATGACCTCGACCATGTGCACCGGGATGCGGATGGTGCGTGCCTGGTCGGCCATGGCGCGAGTGATCGCCTGTCGAATCCACCAGGTGGCGTACGTGGAGAACTTGTAGCCCTTGGTGTAGTCGAACTTCTCCACCGCGCGGATCAGACCGAGGTTGCCCTCCTGGATCAGGTCCAGGAAGAGCATGCCGCGGCCGGTGTAGCGCTTGGCCAGGGAGACCACGAGACGGAGGTTGGCCTCCAGCAGGTGGTTCTTGGCGCGACGGCCGTCCTCGGCGATGATCTCCAGCTCGCGCTTGAGCTTGGGAGCGAGCTTGTCGGAGTTCGCCAGCTTGTCCTCGGCGAACAGGCCCGCCTCGATGCGCTTGGCGAGCTCGACCTCCTGCTCGGCGTTGAGGAGCGGGACCTTACCGATCTGCTTGAGGTAGTCCTTGACCGGGTCGGCGGTGGCGCCGGCGACGGCGACCTGCTGCGCGGGCGCGTCGTCCTCGTCGTCGTCGGAGAGGACGAAGCCCTTGTTCTCGCCCTCGCCCTCCTCTTCCTCGCCCTTGCCGGCCTTGACCTCTTCGACGACGTCGTCGCCGTCGAGGATCTCCTCGTCCTGCTTACCGGCCTTCTTGGAGGCCGTCTTCTTGGCCGCCGTCTTCTTCACGGCGGTCTTCTTGGCGGCCGTCTTCTTGGCCGCCGCCTTCTTCGCGGGCGCGGCCGCGGGAGCCTCCTCGGCCGCCGGGTCCACGGGCTCGGCGGCCGGGGCGGCGGGCGCCGCCACGGTCCGCGTCACCGTCGTCTTGGCCGCGACGGTCTTGGTGGCGGTGCGCTTGGCCGGGCTCTTCGCTGCAACGCTCTTGCGGGCGCGCTTCGACGGCTCCGCGGCACTGACCATCAGCGTCACACCCTCTTCCTCGAGGATCTGGTTGAGGCTGCGCAGAACGTTCTTCCACTGGGTTGGCGGAATCTGGTCAGCCTCGAAGGCCCGACGCACGTCATCGCCGGCGATCTGCCCATCAGCCTTTCCCCGCTCAATGAGCGCCATCACAGATTCGGACTCGGCGATCTCCGGCGGGAGCGTACGGGATGTGCTGGCCGACACGAACAACCTCTCGGAACGATGGAAACGGCTTCCGGCCCGGCCCGAAGAGGGCTGGAACCGACGACCGACGGGCGGGGAATGCACCGGCGGCGCGGGCTTGGCCTCAGAAGTGGACAGCGCCCTGAGCGGCTGCTGTATTCCTTCTGCGACGGTCACCTCTTAAGTCATCGCGTTGTTTCAAGGAGTGTTACGGCCGTTCCGCGTGGCCCGAGTCACACCCCATTTACGATGAACACGACGAAGGCGACATCTCGCCACCCCGTGCCGCCGGACCGCCGAGGTCCGACGACACGCGGCGCGTACACCCTGCCCGCGCCGCAGTCAGTGCTCGCGCGGCGCCGGCACCACGCGTTCCGCCTCGTGGTGCCCGACCAGCAACTGGCGCATGGCCGACTCCGCGCCCGCCGAGTCACCGGACGCGAGGGCGTCCACGATGCGCGCGTGCAGCGCGAGGGAGGCCTCGCTGGGGCGGTCGCACGCGGTGGCCGGGCCGCCGGAGACCTGCAGTGCCGCCGAAACGATCCCGGAAAGATGCTCCAGCATGCGATTGCCCGCGGCCTGGATCAGCAGGGAGTGGAACTCCGCGTCGGCACGGGCGCACGTGATCATGTCGCCCTGGCCGAGCGCGTGCCCCATGATCTCGACCATGTCGACGAGACGCTGCTGAAGATCCTCGCGCCCGTGTCCTGCGGCAAGGCGGGCGGCAAGCGGCTCGATCGTCCACCTGAGATCGCCCAGCTCGCGGCGCTGGTCGTCACGCTGCGGGCCGAAGGCACGCCATTCGATGATGTCGGGATCGAGCAGGTTCCAGTCGCTGACCGGCCGCACCCGGGTACCGACGTTGGGGCGGGCGCTGACCAGCCCCTTCGCCTCCAGTACGCGCAGCGATTCCCGCACGACGGTCCTGGAAACCTCGAAACGCTGGCCGATCTCCTCGGGCACCAGGGGGCGGTCCGCGCCGAGGTCGCCGGAGACGATCATCTGCCCCAGCTGCTGAACAAGTTGGCCATGGAGCCCGCGGCCGCGGCTGGCCGACCCCCGTCGGCCCACCCGGCCGAGTTCGGCTTCGGCGCCATCCCAGGAGCGCGCGGCGGCGCGCTCGCCGGCCGGCGCCTCCGCGTACGAGTAGCGGTCGAGTTCACCCGGGCCGGCGAGGCCGGAATCGGCGGAGCGGGCGGTGGTCATCATGGTGTGCGCAAGGGTACTCACGCATCCTTTGTCGGCGGGTCCCCTGCGCCGCTTGAGGTCTTTGCTGAAAAGCACACGAAAGGGTGATCGGCACCCACCCCTCAATTGACGCCTTACTGGTATAAACGGGACGTTTCACCGAAGGGCTCGCGAAGGCGGCCGCCTCCCGTCATGCCGCGCACTCACCAACGGACCCTCCCACGCAGGCTGGTGAGCAGGAACGCACAGGTCAGGGCGGACAGGGACAGCACCAGGGCCGCACCCACGGGATGCGCCACGATCCGCGCGCCGGCCACCATCCACCGGTCCACCTCCCCCGGCCACCGGAGCCAGGCCAGATCCCGCAGCCGACCGGGAAGCCCAGCCATCGAACGCGTGGCCGTCGCCTTCGGCATCCGCTCGACGAGCGGCACCATCACCACGGGTACGGCGAGCACAGCGGCGATGCCCGCGGCCGTCACCCGGAAGATGCCTGCGGCCAGCAGCCCGGCCCAGGCACAGCCGACCGTCAGCGCGAACCAGCTCACCGCGAGCGACACCACGCCGGAGGGGACGGAGAGCAGGCTCCCGCCGTAGACGACGCGCAGGGCCGCGGCCGAGCTCAGCACGACGAGCAACGCCAGCAGCAGGGCGACCGCCCCGGACACCGCCAGCTTGGCGAGGAGCAGTCCGAGTCTTCGGGGGACACTCCCCCGCCCGGCGGCCAGTGCCGGATAGCGGAACTCGTCGCCGAAGGAGAGCGCTCCGAGAAGCCCTGCGCCGAGTGCGGCGGGCGGAAGCGGCAGCAACGAGGGCCAAGCCGCGATGACGTGCGTAAGCGGGGTACGGCCGTCACGGGCCAGCAGTACGGAGAGACCCAGTGAAGCGGCCAGAACGACGGCCACGATCACGGTCGTCGTCCGCACACCGAACAGGCGGCGCAGTTCGTACCGCACGGGCCGCAACGGCCCTCGGGGCGGGCGCCGCCTGATCGGGGGCGGGAGCTCGCCTCGCGCGGGGGGCCGCGTGGAGCGGGAGGGGGCACCGGAGTTGTCACCGACGGCTCTCCGCGATGGCGCGCCACGGCCACCGGCTCCGGCCGGCCGCGCCGGGGCGCCCTCGCCCTGAGCCTCGCGGACGACACCGGTGCCGACCGTGCCGGTGGCCCGAGCGCCGGCGGCGACCGCGGGACGCGCGTCCCCCACTTCGTCGGCGAGCTGGTGAACGGGGAGCCCGTGCCGGAACGCGGCGTCGCCCACTTCCGCGCAGCTGCTGCCGTAGACGGAGAGCCTGTTGCCCGCCGCCTCGGTGACGACCTCCACGTACCGTCGGGCAGCACGCGCTTCCCTGCTGACGATGGCGCCGAGGCGGGCGGCCTGCGGAGAACGGACCGCCACACGAGGCCGCAGGCGGGTGCGGGAGAAGGCCGCCCCGTCCTGGTCGGCGACCACACGTCCGCCGTCGAGGGTGACCACATGACCCGCCGAGCGTGCCGCCTCCTTGGGGTCCCTGGTCGCGAACAGTACGGTTCCGCCCCGCTCGGCGTGGGAACGCAGCAATCCGTGCAGCCAGTCGGCCTCTCTCGGCGCCAGGCCCTCCGTCGGATCGTCCAGAAGGAGCGTGTGCGGGTCCCCGAGCAACGCGCAGGCCAGCGCCAGCCGGCGGTCCATACCGAGGGAGAGCGTGGCGATGCGGTGATCCCTCAGACCGGCAAGGCCCACCGCGTCGAGCAGTTCGTCGGCCCTGGAGACGGGTACTCCGGCCGCGGGGCAGAGCATGCGCAGCTGGCCTCGAACCGTGCGGGCGGGGTGCCCCGGCACGTCCCCCAGCACCGCTCCCACCTCACCGGCCGGGTTCGCGACGCGATGCAGCGGCCGGCCCCGGTAGTAGGTGACTCCCCGCCCCCGTTCGAGTTCGAGCATCAACCGCAGGGCCGCGGTCTTTCCGGAACCCGGCGCCCCCAGCAGCGCGGTGACGCACCCCGGCTCCGCGTCGAAGGTGAGGTCGTCCACGGCGGGGGCCTGTCCACGGGAGGGGGCGCTGGTGAGTCCGATGGCCTGCAGCATCGCTTCTCTCGCAGGGAATGGGACGGCGAGGACGGAGCCGTCCGACGGCGAGTGAGTACCGCAGTACGATAACTCTATATATCGGACTTATGGCGCAATGCTGACGGCGTGGCGGCTCGAAGAGCTCCGTCCAGGACGGACGGGGCCTCAAGCCCCGGGTCTCGGACCCCGGGCCTCAGACCTCGGGCCTCAGACCTCGGGCCTCAGACCTCGGGCCTCAGCATCGGCGGGTTGAGCACAGTCGCCGTGCCCGTCCGGAACAACTGGGCCGGACGGCCGCCCTGCCGGGTGGTGGTCCCCCCGGTGGGCACCAGGAACCCTGGCGTACCCGTCACCTTGCGATGGAAGTTCCTGGGATCCAGCACTACGCCCCACACCGCCTCGTAGACGCGACGCAGCTCGCCGACCGTGAAGGCGGGCGGACAGAAGGCGGTGGCCAGCGAGGAGTACTCGATCTTGGACCGGGCCCGCTCGACCCCGTCGGCGAGGATTTTCGCGTGGTCAAAGGCCAACGGCGCCTGATGCTCGCCGTCCGGGGCGTAGCCGCCCTCGGGCCCGAGCAGGTCCTCGACGGGAGCCCATCGCGCGCTGTTCGCGTCACCGCCCGCCCTGGGAGCAGGCAGATCGGGGGCCAGCGCGAGATGGGCGACGCTCACGACCCTCATCCTCGGATCCCGAGCGGGGTCCCCGTACGTGGCGAGCTGTTCCAGGTGGGCGCCGTTGCCGACGGCCGGGGCCGACGGGTCCTGCGCGCACAGACCGGTCTCCTCCACAAGCTCTCGTGCCGCCGCGGCCCCGAGATCCTCGTCGGCCTTGACGAACCCTCCCGGCAGGGCCCACCTGCCCTGGAACGGCGTCTCACCCCGACGCACCACCAGGGCGCAGAGGGCGTGCCGACGCACCGTGAGCACCACCAGGTCGACGGTGACGGCGAACGGCGGGAAAGTCGACGGGTCGTAGGGCGGCATGCCGCGATCATAGTCGTCTTCCTGACGATAAACACTCCCTTCCCGGCGACTCTTCACCGGTCTCACGTGCGGCGCCGCGGACCGGCGCCGCACGTGGTCTCAACGGCCGGTCCTGGTCCCGCGACGCCCCTGCGCCCCGGGCCGGGCGGGCCGCCGCCTGTCCGCCGCGCCAGAGCCGGGACGAGTGGAACCGGGCCGCGTCCTGGCACGCCCGGCCGGCCTCACCCGTGCGGAACGGGCCCCCGCGACCCGTTCCGCACGCCGGCCCTGTCGGGCTGCCCTCATGCTGCGCTCGCCGCGCAGGCAGCGCCGTAGTGTTTCCGGGTCGAGCCCTTGATTGCATGCCTCGTGCAGCAGTTGCGCGAAGGTGTAATGCGGATCGAGGCGCAGAGCGAGCCCCAGCGCGACGCGTGCGGCCGGTTCGTCGCCGGTCGACCAGGAGACCCATCCCGCCAGAGTGAGAGGGGCTGCGGCGTGCTCTTCGTACGGGGCGACGCAGCGGCGGGCCAGTGCTCGCCAGAGCCGCAGGGCGGCATGCGCCTTCGGGCCTTCCATCCACTCAGCCGCCCGGTCCCGGGTCTCCCTGTCCTGGAGACCGAGAATCATCGACGCCGCCTCTTCGTCGCTGATCAGCCGGTCGTCGTTGATATCCGCGAGGGACGGCGCCGACACGGGCGCCTTCCCGAGGCGGTGGATCAGGCGGTCGGCGAGTTTCAGCGTCTCGCCCGCGAGCTCCCGGCGCCGCTCCTGGTCGAGCAGCAAGGGCACCATCGCGCTGCCCGCCGCGTCCAGGGCACTCTGCTGGGCGGCTCCCGATGTGCGAGTCAGCGGCGTGAGCCTCGCCTCCATCTCACGCAGCGACCCCCGCACCTGGATGCCGGCATAGGTGGCCGCCGCCGCCATGACCGAGGTGCCCGGCATGGCCAGAAGATTTCCTTCGGCCGGGCAGCAGCGGGCATCCGGGCAGACGTAGGACCAGAAGCGGTTGCCCGAGATACACAGCGCTTCGAGGACCGGCACGTCCAGCGCTCCGCACGCCGTACGCAACCGCTGGGCGAACGGCCTCAGACGCTCCATGGTCCGGTTTCCCGTCTCACCGTCCACCGGGTCCTGGCAGAGGAAGACGACGATGGCGTCGGGCCGCGCGTCACGTCGCTCGCTTCCCTTGATCAGGCATTCGGCGAGCTGCTCGGCGACAGACGGCCACTCCTGTGGAGACTGCGGGATGCCGAGCCTGAGCCTGGCTCCGAACCGGCCTCGGCCACCGTGCAGGGCAACCATGACCACGCTGTCGCTCGGATGGAAGCCCATGAGATACGGGAGAGCGTCGGCCAGTTCGGCCGGCCCGCGCAGGGTGATCTGCTGTTCCTCGGAGGGACCGGTTGATTCGGGGTGCTTGTTCATGATCAGACCGTCTCGCGGACTTCATGTTTCCGCTACCCCCTGTGGATAACTTATCCACAGCGAGTGATTGACTGTTCGCGGTTGTCGGAGCCATCAGGTTGCATGGGAGACATGACCAACGCAGACCGCGCAGAGCTCAGGGCTACGGCCGATTCCATACTGGCCCGACTCGTCGGAGACGCCTCCGGCACCGCGCGGCTGCGCGAAGACCAGTGGCGGGCCATCGAGGCACTCGTCGCGGACAAGCGACGAGCGCTGGTGGTCCAGCGCACCGGCTGGGGAAAGTCGGCGGTGTACTTCGTCGCCACCTCCCTTCTACGCACCCTCGGCGCCGGGCCGACGGTGATCATCTCGCCGCTGCTGGCGCTGATGCGCAACCAGGTCGCCGCGGCGGCCAGGGCCGGCATCACCGCGCGCACGATCAATTCGTCCAACACGGAGGAGTGGGACACCGTGCAGGCCGAGGTGGCCGCCGGTGAGGTCGATGTCCTGCTGGTCAGCCCCGAGCGCCTCAACAATCCCGACTTCCGCGACCAGGTACTGCCCCGGCTCGCCGCGACCACCGGGCTGCTCGTCGTGGACGAGGCGCACTGCATCTCCGACTGGGGCCATGACTTCCGGCCCGACTACCGCCGGTTGCGGACGATGCTCGCCGAACTTCCTCCCGGTGTGCCGGTGCTCGCCACCACCGCCACCGCGAACGCCCGGGTCACCGCTGACGTGGCGGAGCAGTTGGGTACCGGTTCCGGCGCGGACGCGCTTGTGCTGAGGGGCTCGCTGGACCGGGAGAGCCTGAGCCTCGGCGTGCTCCAACTACCCAACGCGGCCCACCGCCTGGCATGGCTGGGGGACCATCTCAAGGAGCTTCCGGGCTCGGGCATCATCTACACGCTGACGGTCGCGGCCGCCGAGGAGGTCACCGCGTACCTGCGTCAGTGCGGGCACACGGTCGCCTCCTACACCGGCCGCACCGAGAACGCGGAACGACAGCAGGCGGAGGACGACCTGCTGGCCAACCGGCTCAAGGCGCTGGTGGCGACTTCCGCGCTCGGCATGGGCTTCGACAAGCCCGACCTGGGCTTCGTCGTGCACCTCGGGTCGCCGTCCTCCCCCATCGCCTACTACCAGCAGGTGGGCCGGGCCGGACGCGGTGTCGAGCACGCCGAGGTGCTGCTCCTGCCAGGCAAGGAGGACGAAGCGATCTGGCGGTACTTCGCGTCGGTCGGCTTTCCGCCGGAGGAGCAGGTCCGGCGCACGATCGACGCGCTGGGCCAGGCCGGGAGGCCGCTTTCGCTGCCCGCCCTGGAGCCGCTGGTCGATCTACGGCGCGCACGGCTGGAAAGCATGCTCAAGGTGCTCGACGTCGACGGGGCGGTCAAGCGGGTGAAGGGCGGCTGGACCGCGACGGGCGAGCCCTGGGTCTACGACGCCGAACGCTACGCGTGGGTGGCCCGTCAACGCGCCGCCGAACAGCAGGCCATGCGCGACTACGCCACGACGGACGGCTGCCGGATGGAGTTCCTGCGCCGTCAGCTCGACGACGAGGAGGCGACCGCGTGCGGGCGGTGCGACAACTGCGCCGGCGGCCGGTTCGACATCGGGGTCTCCGACGCCGCTCTGGACACCGCGAAGGGGGAGCTGCGCAGGGCCGGGATCGAGGTGGAGCCCCGCAAGATGTGGCCGACCGGGCTCGCGTCGGTGGGTGTCGATCTCAAGGGCAGGATTCCGGCGTCGGAGCTCTCCGGCACCGGCCGGGCGCTGGGCCGACTCACCGACATCGGCTGGGGCAACAGGCTGCGCCCGATCCTGGCGGCGCAGGCACCCGACGCTCCGGTGCCGGGTGACGTGGCCGACGCCGTGGTGACCGTGCTGGCCGACTGGGCCAGGGGTCCCGGAGGCTGGGCGCCCGGGGCCGTCGACGCCGTTTCCCGCCCGGTCGGCGTCGTCACCATCACCTCGGACCGCAGACCCCAGCTCATCGAATCCCTCGGCAGGCACATCGCCGAAGTGGGCCGGATGCCCCTGCTGGGGCGTGTGGGCCTGGCACCGGACGCCGATGCCGTCCGGACCTCGCAGACCAACAGCGCGCAGCGGGTCCGCGCCCTGCACGAGCGACTGGTCGTCGCGCCCGAGCTCGCGGACGCCCTGGCGGCCGTGGACGGACCCATATTGCTGGTGGACGACCTGTCGGACACCGGCTGGACCCTCGCCGTGGCAGCCCGTCTGCTGCGCCGGGCCGGGGCGGAGGCGGTGTTTCCGCTGGTCCTCGCCGTCCAGGCGTGACGGGAGGCGTCAGGTGGGGCCGGACTGGGCAGGGATATCCGTGTCATTCCGGCTGAATACCGTCAGCCTCACCAATTGCTCGTTGCCGCCTGCCGATACGCCAGGAAGAATTGGACTCGCTCCCCGCACGGTCCTTTCGCGGGCCCGAAAGGGCTGTGCCGCGGCGCGCCCTCACCCGACCCTGCCCGCATCGTGGGCGCGTATGCGAAGGGAGGACCGTGACCTTCGGATTCGCTCCGTCCGCAGCCACTTCGATGTCGGCAGCCGCCGACTCCGCCAACCGCCTTGCCAGAATGCTCGAACCGGCTGAGTGGGCAGCGGCCGGAATACCCCTGCTGCGCAGCCCGCGTGAGGTGGTCAGCGGCCTGCACTCCAGGCACCGGCCGACGCCGGCCACCGCTGTGGTCGCCGTCTTGGACCACGAGGAGCGTCTGACGGCAAGCGCCTCATTCGCCCGCCGTTCGGTGACGGCCGACGGCTGGGAGTTCCGGAACTCACTGCTGGCACATCTGCGCCGCGTCATCCCCCATGATCTGCGCCGCCGTACCCCCGTCCGCACCGCGGTACTGCTCTACTGCCGCGAAGGGGACGAGCGTTGGACGGAGGAGGACGGAGCGTGGATGTGGGGGCTGCGCAACGCCTGCACACTGCACGGACTGCGGTGCGGCGCGTACATCACGCTGACCCGAGGCGGCTGGCAGGTGCTGGGCGAGGGTCGAGGCGGCCGCCGCCCGAACTCCATGTCGCAGCCGTCAGCCCTCGCCGACACCGCCCTGCCCGCCGAGCAGCTCCCCTCGCGCACCGGCGGCGGAGCAGCGCAGGCACTGCACCGTTCCGCCGCACGCTGACCGGGCGCGCTTCGGTGGCCCGGCCGCCCTTTCGGACAGCCGGGCCACCGGAGCCGCCGGGCCGTGCCGGACGGAGCCGGCCGCGGACCCGTCGGCGCTGAAGCTCAGACGCCGGCGCCGAGTGCGGCGTTGATCCGCTGCGGGTCGCCGCAGACGATCAGCAGCACACCGGCGCACTCGCGGGCCTTGACCAGCGCCCGTGCGGCCGCATCGTCCGCCGGACCGTTGACCGCGACGACCACCACGGGCCGGGGCTTGATCCGGTCGGCCGTGGCCGCGGCGAAGAAGACGTCGTCGCCCGCTTCGAGCTGGGCCCAGTACGCGGCCTCGCCGAAGGAGAGCTCGTGGGTCGCCCACGGGTGCTGCCCGCCCGTGGTCAGCACCAGGATGTCACCGGGTGCGCGGCCCGAGTCGAGCAGCAGGTCCACCGCCTCGTCGGCGGCGTCGAGCGCCCCGTCGGCCGATGCGGGGATGACCTGGAGCTGCGGCGCGGAACGATTCTCCGGCGGCGCCGTCCGGGGCCGGCCGGAGCTGGAGTGTTGACGCTGCGCCGGGGGCGCAGGCCGGGGGCCGGGGCCCGGGCGACCGGGACGCGGCGTGGCCGCTGAACGCGGACCGGGTACGGGACGAGGGGTCGACGCGGCGCGGCCGGTGGCCGGGGTGGCGCGGGGACCCTGGGCGCTCTCGTGAATCTGAGGCTCCTCGGGGATGAGAGGCATGGGTGGTTGTCTATCAAACGCCGATACCACGGGCATCGGCGGGTGGGCACATATGCGCGATTCAGAAGTCGAAGCCGAGCTGGCCCCCGCTTTCCAGTGCGGCCGCCTCGGCGGAGAAACGGACCTTCTTGAGGTGCTGCCACCTGGGCAGCGCGTCGAGGTAGGACCACGAGAGGCGGTGGTGGACGGTAGGCCCACGCTCCTCCAGTGCGGCCCTGTGCACGGGCGACGGATAGCCCGCGTTGGCGTCGAACGCGAAGTCCGCGTACTCCCCGCTCTGTCCGCCGAGTTCGGCCATCATGGCGTCCCGCCGGACCTTGGCGATCACCGATGCCGCGGCCACCGCGACGCAGGACTGGTCCCCCTTGATGACGGTACGGACCTGCCAAGGGCTGCCCAGGTAGTCGTGCTTGCCATCCAGGATCACCGCGTCGGGACGGACCGGCAGCGCCTCCAGGGCGCGTACGGCCGCGAGCCGGAGTGCGGCGGTCATGCCCAGGTCGTCGATCTCCTGGGGGGAGGCGTCACCGACGCCGTACGCGGTGACCCAGCTCTCCAACACCGGCGCGAGCTCCGCACGGCGCTTGGGGCTGATCAGCTTGGAGTCGGTGAGTCCGGCGGGGGGCCTGCGGAGACCGGTGACCGCGGCACACACCGTGACAGGCCCCGCCCACGCTCCGCGTCCGACCTCGTCGACACCGGCGACGATCTTGGCACCGGTGGTAGCGCGAAGTGAGCGCTCGACGGTGTGCGTGGGTGGTTCGTACGGCATGGCGTTTGTCAGCGTACGCCGAAGGGCACGCCAGGAACACCCCGGGGCGCCCCTCGCGGGCCCGCCCCGTTTGTCGCGCACCGGACGGCCCGCGCCGCACGGGTCCGGGCAGGGCCCTCGGCGGCCGGAGCAGAAGAACGGGACGGCGACCTGCGCGACGGCGACCCGACCCCGCCTCGCTCGACGCCGCCGCTCACCGCTTCGCTGATGAGGTCGGTGGTCGGCCGGATGACGCCGTCGAGGATCACCGACTGGAAGCGTTCTCCCGCGTCAGCGTCGCATTCGCGAATATCGCACGCGGGGCCGGGCCGGAGGCGGACAGCACGGCGTCACGCATGTCCGGCACAGCCGGGAGAGCCGTCGTGGACGTGGCCCGAGTCCGGGGCTCGACCCGGGACCGGCGTCGCACCGCGCAGCACCTCGGCCACCAGCTTCTCCTTGGAGGGCCCGCGCCGCAGTGGGCCGCCACGCCGCCACCCTTCCCGCCTGGGCACCGGTGGCCACGCCTCCCAGCGCCAGTCACATTGCAGCGCACCGCGCCCAGCCCTTCCAGCGCCGCTTCGGCCGTCGCGCGGTCCCGCACGGATCACCGCCGGCCAGGGGGTGCCACCGGCTGCCGAGGGGCGGCGGCCGCTCGCGAAGCGACCTTGCGCTTCTCTCCATCACACAGATCTGGTTCGCTCCTGCGAATTTTCCGGTATCGAGGCGCAGGGGCGGCGCGAGATTCCGGCTGCGGGCCGCCCTTCCCCGAGGTGCGGCCCGCCGCGATCGGCACAGGTGGGAGCGTGGCAGGACAACGCGACGGGACCGCTCACGGGTTGATCAGTACGGGTCGTACGGGTCGTAGACGTCGTCCGTCCCGCCGCCGCGCTCCTCGCCGTTGTCGCCCGTGCTCAGTCCCCGGCAGTCGAGTGCGCGGAAGCCGGGGTCCCAGTCGCCGAGGATGTCCCGGGCTCGCGACTCGCCCCAACTCGTCGCGTACCAGGGCTCGTCGGAGTTCCGGAGCCCGCGCTGGATGTCCTGCAACGCACAGGAGCGAAGCGGTTCGGGCAAGGTGTTGAGAGCGGGGACCGCGTCGGCCGACAGGCCCTTGAGGTATTCGATGTCGATCGAGTGGTCGTTGCGGTATCGCTGGACGTTCTGCTCGGCGATGAGCCCGTCGGGCGAGACGAGACCGAAGGCGAGCACGCCGACGGCCGCGCTCGCCGCGACCGCTCGCGGCAGGAGACGAGGGCCGAACACACCGGCCGCCATGATCAGTACGAGGATGACGCCGAGCCAGAGCTCCACGGCGGCCACCGAAATCCTGAGCCTGGTCAGGCCGTACGCGTCGACGTAGAGGTCCATGCGCCGCAGGGCCGAGGCGACGACGACAAGGGTCAGGAAGCACAGGGTGCCGAGCACGGAGCGGACGAGGGTGCGGTCGCGGGTGCCTCCGCGCGGGGCCCAGCGGAGGGCGAGCGCGATGACTCCGAGCGTGAGCACCGTGGCCCAGAGCAGTTGCCAGAAGCCCTGGCGGGCGTATTCCGAGTAGCTCAGATCCGTCTCGGCCATCACCTTGTCGTATCCGCCGAGCAGCACCGTGAGCTGGATGGTGAGGAACGCCGCGAAGAGGAGGTTCAGAACGATCAGCGGGAGAGCCCATTCCAGCCGCCCGCGCGCCTTGCCCGGCCGTACCGTCAACCCGTCCCAGCGGACCGGGGCGGCGGCGGTGTAGGCGGCTGCGAGGGCGCCCACCAGGCCGAGGAGGCCCAGGAAGATCCGCCAGGGACCGTCACCGACCGACACGTCCGGGGTCAGGCTGCCCAGCAGGTCCGCGAAGGCGGCGTCGGCACTCGCGAAGAGCGCGCCGAACACGATGAGCAGGACGACGGCCACGGCCGCGGACCGGAACACGACGCCGAACCGGCCCCGGGACCCGGACATGCGCTCGCGCGCACCGCGGACGCCCCAGCCCAGAGACGCGAAGACGGAGGTGAACACACCGAGGGACCCCAGGAACACGCCGAGCCAGCTCCGGCTGCCGTGGAGCGCCAGCGAACCGAGTGCCAGCGCGGACACCATCGCCAGGAAGGTGGGCCAGCCGGCGTCCCGGAGCGCGGGAACGGCCAGCAGCGCCAGGCCACCGATCCCCCACACGGCGGTCCACGGACGAAGTCTGCGCCCCGCCGCCCGGGCGGAGACGTAGGCGCCGGCCGAGGCGGGGAGTGCCACGAGGAGCAGGTTCAGCCCGATGCCGTCGCCCAGCAGAACCATGCTGAGCAGGGCCGTCGCGATGGTGGCCCAGAGCGTGCCGGTGTGGACCGGACCGGGCTTCGCGGTCCGGAGCCGCGTCGTCACCGAAGGCGGTGGCTTGCCCCACGGGCTCGGCTGCCCCTGCCCGCCGGGGCGCTGCGCCGCGTAGGCGGGGATCTTGGGCGGTTCGGGCGTCCACGGCGCGCCGCCTCCTCCCGCCCCGCCTCCGCCTGCGGCTCGGGGGACGCCGGCCGTCGCGGGTATCCGCTCCCCCTGCGCCCCGACGGCCGCTGTCCCGGGCCTTTCCCGGCCGGGACCTTCTGGCACGCCACCACCGGGCACGCTCTGCTGCGGCGTGGCCTGCGCGGGCGTGGCCGGGTCGGGAAAGCCCTGGACCCGCTCGGCCCGGCCGGGGCCTGCCTGCTCGGGCGTGGCCTCGTCCGGCGTGGGCCGGGGTGAGGCGGGCTGGTCCGGCGCAGGCTCGGGCCGGGGTGAATCTGGCGGTGTTTCGGACACGGGACCCCTCCCCACCGGGGTCCGCTCACGCGAGCCCTGGGCAGCGCGCCGCCCCCCGGCGTCTCATTCGGTGCGCACCCGTCGTCATGATCACCGAGGGCGGCGTGGCCGAAAGAGTATCCCCGTGTCACGGCAGCCGGCCGTGAGGGGGAAGGCTGTGGCAGGACCGTGACAGTCGCGGCGGCGGCCCGGGCCCGGAACCCCCTAGCGGGGCGTCCAGCCGGGAAGGGGCTCCGTCTGTGCCGTCCAGTGCGCCGGAGGGGCGCCGGCGGTGCTGGCCGCGAGCACGCCGCCGACGATGGCGCAGGTCGTGTCCACGTCGCCGCCCGCCTGGGCCGTCACCCAGAACGCCTCTTCGAAGTCGCCGAGGCTCCGCGCCGCCGACCACAGGGCGAAGGGGACGGTGTCGTGCGCGCTGGTACGGCGCCCGTTGCCGAGGACCGCCGCGACGGTGCCCGCGTCCTTGTAGTCGAGCATGTCCCGGGCTCGTCGAAGCCCGGCACCGACGGCGCTGCGCGGGACGAGCGCCACGACGCCGTCCAGCAGGTCCTCCGGAGCGGGCGGCCCGGCCGGCGAGGCGACGAGCGCCGCTGCCGCCGCGACGGCCATCGCGCCCACTACGGCCTCGCGGTGCTGGTGCGTGGTGTACGAGGAGATCTCCGCCTGGTGGGTGGCCTGCTCGGGGTCGTCCGCGTACCAGGCGCCGAGCGGCGCGATACGCATCGAGGAGCCGTTGCCCCAGGAGCCCTGGCCGTTGAACAGCGAGGAGGCGAGCTCCCGCCAGTCGCCGCCCTCGCGGACCAGGCGCAGCATGCGGTTCACGGCCGGGCCGTATCCCCGGTCGAAGTCGTGGTGGTGCGCGAAGGACCGGGCCAGGGCGTCCTGGTCGATGCGGCCGTGCTCCCGGAGTACGGCCACGACGGAGCAGGCCATCTCCGTGTCGTCGGTCCACTGCCAGGGCCCGGCCGGCAGGGCGCGGTCCTTCAGGAGCGGATAGTTGGCGGGCACGAAGAACTGGGAGCCCAGGGCGTCTCCCACGGACAGGCCGCGCAGGCTGGCCAGGGCGCGTTCGAGGCGCTGGTCGGAAGCGGATTCGGTCATCGCTTCCACTCTATCCGGAGATGCCGTAGGGCTCAGGAGTACGCCAGCGCGCGAAGGGCCGGTCGAGCGTGTACCGCCCGTCCTCGCCGAGCACGAGCGTCCGGGATTCCCCGTTCCCGGGGTTGGAAAGCGACTCGAATTCGGCCACGGACCAGTGGAACCAGCGCATGCAGAAGAGCCGCATGGTCAGTCCGTGGGTGACCAGCAGGACGTTCGGCGGGTGGTCGGCGGCCTCGAAGCTGCGGTGCAGGCTCTCCAGGAAGGCGCCGACCCGGTCGTACACATCCGCCCCGGACTCGCCCTGTGCGAAACGGTAGAAGAAGTGCCCGTAGGCGTCGCGGTAGGCCTTCTGCAGCCTGACGTCGTCGCGGTCCTGCCAGTTCCCCCAGTCCTGCTCGCGCAGCCGGGGCTCCTCGCGGACCCGAACCCGCCCGGGGTCCAGGCCGAGGGCGGCGAAGGTCTCGTGGGTCCGTCGGTAGGGAGAGACGTACACGCTGACCCGCTCCTCCCCGAAGAGCCCGCGCAACCGCTCCCCCGCCTCGCGGGCCTGGCGCAACCCGGCGGGGGTGAGCCTCAGCGCGTGGTCGGGTTCGCGCTCGTACACGGTGTCGTCGGCGTTGCCCTCGGACTCACCGTGCCGGACAAGAACGATTCGTTGCGGTCGTGCCATACAACGACACTAGATCGAGTCATCGCCGTTCGAGCACCTGTCCGGAATTCGTCGGTGCATGTCGCCGCCGTACCCGCCGCTCGGGATGTCACACCGTCCAGGACGGTTCGAGCCGCACCACGTCGCCGGCGAGGGCCGCCACGTCGTCCTCCGTGCCCGCGCGCTGCGAGAGCCGGTCGACGCTGCCCGGCCGGTACTTGCCGCGTTCCGCGCTGGACTGCCACATCGACAGGACCAGGAACTCGTGCCCGGGCGCCTCGCCGAAGACCCCTCGCAGCATCCCCGGCGATCCCGCCATCGCCGGGTTCCACACCCGCTGCTGCATCAGCGCGAAGTGTTCGACCCGGTCCTCGTGGACCCGGCTGTGGGCGACCCGGAGCACATCCGCGTCGGTGAAGCGGGGTTCGAATCCGGTCTTCACGTCGAAGCGGTACTCGAAGAGCTTGACCTGGAGGTCCTGGTACGTGCCGGACTGCGCCGCGGCCAGGGCGTCGTGGCCGCGCGCCATGAAGGAGTCGTAGAAGACCCGGTTCTCCCAGAAGGCGAAGACGTGCGCCACCTCCGGCCGGACGCGGCTCCAGCCGCCGCCCTGCCCTCGGAACCCCGGCTCACCCCGCAGCCCCGCCCACTTCCGCTGCCCCTGTTCGAAACCCCGACGGTCCGACACACTGCAGCGAATCCACTTGACCAGCACGGCGCCATCGTACGGCCGTCGGAGGTGGCGTGGGTCACGCTCCCACGGAGTCCACCGGAACCGGCCGTCTCCCGCCCTATCCTGGCCCGTTTCAGCCGCTCGTCCCCAATCCGGTTGGTTCCGGGGCACGTTGCGGACATGATCGGGGGACGGAACCGGAGCGCCGTCCTCGCGCGCAGGAGGGAAGTCCGATGAGCACTCCCAACAAGGACCTCGACAAGGTCGAGGTGCGGATCAAGTGGGATCCCAGCGACCGGGGCGAGGCTCCCAACGACCTCGACATCATCGCGGCGACCTACCCGGCGGAAGAGCCGTACGGCGGTCCGGCGTACCTCGTCCACTTCGACAGCCGGGCGCCCGATGGCACGATCACGCTCGACCGGGACAGCAGGACGGGCCAGGGCCTCGGCTACGACGAGGTGATGACGCTGGAACTGGACCGGCTGTCCGACGCCTATGCGCGGGTCGTCGTCGGCGTCGCCATCCAGCAGCGCGACGGCCGGAAGACGTTCGGTGCCATAGAGAACACCCGGGTCCAGGTCCGCGAGGGTTACACGACGCTCGCGGAGGACGACTTCTCCTCCCTGGGGGGCGCCACCGCGGCCGTCGTGGCCGAGTTCGTACGGGACGAGTCGGGCGGCTGGCACTTCCACGGCACCGTCCGGGGCTTCGACGGCGATCCCGAGGAGTTCGCCGCGGCGATGGGCGGCCGTGCGTTCGGCGCCTAGGCGCCGCGTACGAGCGGTGCGGGCAGGCCTTCCGGGGAAGGCCTGCCCGCACTCGTCGTTCAGCGGTCAGCTGCAGCCGCTGGTGGAGCCGCAGCCCTCGCAGATGTAGCAGGAGCCGGCGCGCTGCATCTTCGTACCGCAGGAGAAGCAGAGCGGGGCGTCCGCGCTGATGCCGAGCTGCATCTCGACCAGCTCGGCCGAGGTGTGCGCCGTCCTCGGCTCGGCCTTCTCGGTCTCCCGGACCGGGGCGACCGCCTTGAGCGTCTCCGTCCGCACCGGGGCGGTCTGGGCCAGGGTCTCGGCCTCCAGCTGCTCCTCCTCGAACGTGGGCTCGTAGGAGCCGGTGTCGAGGTGGCGCTGACGCTCCTCGGCGGAGTGGATGCCGAGGGCCGAGCGGGTCTCGAAGGGCAGGAAGTCGAGCGCCAGGCGGCGGAAGATGTAGTCGACGATCGACTGCGCCATCCGCACGTCCGGGTCGTCCGTCATGCCGGCCGGCTCGAAGCGCATGTTGGTGAACTTCGAGACGTACGTCTCCAGCGGGACGCCGTACTGCAGGCCCACCGAGACCGCGATGGAGAAGGCGTCCATCATGCCGGCGAGGGTCGAGCCCTGCTTGGACATCTTCAGGAAGACCTCACCCAGGCCGTCGTCCGGGTAGGAGTTGGCCGTCATGTACCCCTCGGCGCCGCCCACCGTGAACGAGGTGGTGATGCCGGGCCGGCCCTTGGGCAGGCGCTTGCGGACCGGGCGGTACTCGACGACCTTCTCGACCGCGGTACGGATGGTGTCCTCGGCCTTGGCCGTGACGGCCTCCTTCTCCTTCTCCTTGGTCTTGGCGGAGAGGGGCTGGCCGACCTTGCAGTTGTCGCGGTAGATCGCGAGCGCCTTGACGCCCATCTTCCACGCCTCGAAGTAGACCTCCTCGACGTCCTCGACGGTGGCCGTCTCCGGCAGGTTCACCGTCTTGGAGAGGGCGCCGGAGATCCACGGCTGGATGGCCGCCATCATGCGGACGTGGCCCATGGCCGAGATGGACCGCTCGCCCATCGCGCAGTCGAAGACCTCGTAGTGCTCGGTCTTCAGGCCGGGGGCGTCGATCACATTGCCGTGCTCGGCGATGTGGGCGACGATCGCCTCGATCTGCTCCTCCTGGTAACCCAGGCGGCGGAGGGCCTGCGGGACGGTGCCGTTCACGATCTGCATCGAGCCGCCGCCGACCAGCTTCTTGAACTTGACCAGGGCGAGGTCGGGCTCGAGACCGGTGGTGTCGCAGGACATGGCGAGACCAATGGTGCCGGTGGGCGCGATGACCGACGCCTGCGCGTTACGGAAACCGTTCTTCGCGCCGAGCCGGAGCACGTCCTGCCACGCCTCGGTCGCGGCGGCCCAGATCGGGTTGTCCAGGTCGTCGGCGTGCACGGCCACGGCGTTGGCGTCGGCGTGCTGCTTCATGACGCGCTGGTGCGGCTTGGCGTTGCGGGCGTAGCCGTCGTACGGGCCGACCACGGCGGCGAGCTCGGCGGAGCGCTTGTACGAGGTGCCGGTCATCAGCGAGGTGATGGCGCCGGCGAGCGCGCGGCCGCCGTCGCTGTCGTACGCGTGGCCGGTCGCCATCAGCAGGGCGCCGAGGTTGGCGTAACCGATGCCGAGCTGACGGAAGGCGCGGGTGTTCTCGCCGATCTTCTCGGTCGGGAAGTCGGCGAAGCAGATGGAGATGTCCATCGCGGTGATGACCAGCTCGACGACCTTGGCGAAGCGCTCGGACTCGAAGGACTGGTTGCCCTTGCCGTCGTCCTTGAGGAACTTCATCAGGTTCAGCGAGGCGAGGTTGCACGAGGTGTTGTCCAGGTGCATGTACTCGCTGCACGGGTTCGAGCCGTTGATGCGGCCGGACTCGGGGCACGTGTGCCAGTGGTTGATCGTGTCGTCGTACTGGATGCCCGGGTCGGCGCAGGCCCAGGCGGCCTCGGCCATCTTGCGGAAGAGGGACTTCGCCTCGACCTCTTCGATGACGTCGCCGGTCATCCGGGCGCGCAGCCCGAACTTGCCGCCGGACTCGACGGCCTTCATGAACTCGTCGTTCACGCGGACCGAGTTGTTGGCGTTCTGGTACTGGACGGACGTGATGTCGTCGCCGCCCAGGTCCATGTCGAAGCCCGCGTCGCGCAGGGCGCGGATCTTCTCCTCCTCCTTCACCTTGGTCTCGATGAAGTTCTCGATGTCGGGGTGGTCGACGTCGAGGATGACCATCTTGGCCGCACGGCGGGTGGCGCCACCGGACTTGATCGTTCCGGCGGAGGCGTCGGCACCCCGCATGAAGGAGACGGGACCGGAGGCGTTGCCGCCGGAGGAGAGGAGTTCCTTGGAGGAACGGATACGGGAGAGGTTCAGGCCGGCCCCGGAGCCGCCCTTGAAGATCATGCCCTCTTCCTTGTACCAGTCGAGGATCGACTCCATGGAGTCGTCGACGGCCAGGATGAAGCAGGCGGAGACCTGCTGCGGCTGGGGCGTGCCGACGTTGAACCACACCGGGGAGTTGAAGCTGAAGATCTGGTGCAGGAGGGCGTACGCCAGCTCGTGCTCGAAGATCTCCGCGTCGGCGGGGGAAGCGAAGTACTGGTAGTCCTCGCCGGCCTTCCGGTACGTCTTGACGATCCGGTCGATCAGCTGCCGCAGACCGGTCTCGCGCTGCGGGGTGCCCACGGCGCCCCGGAAGTACTTGCTGGTGACGATGTTGACCGCGTTCACCGACCAGAAGTCGGGGAACTCGACGCCACGCTGCTCGAAGTTGATCGAGCCGTCGCGCCAGTTGGTCATGACGACGTCACGGCGCTCCCAGGACACCTCGTCGTACGGATGCACGCCGGGGGTGGTGTGGATGCGCTCGATTCGCAGGCCCTGCTTGGACGCAGTCGACTTGGTCCCCTTGGTGCGGGAACCCCGTGCCGGGCCGCTCGCCGTCTCTGTCATGCCGCCTCCCATATGTGGGCAAAAACGCCCTGAAGTGCCGAGAACTTCCCCGGGCACAATGTGTGTCTGATGCTTCGGCCGCCGTATTCGTCATACGCCGCCCGGAGCAAGGTCCTGGTGCCGGCCCGCGCGATCCCCGGATCGACGCGGCCGGCGACCGCCGATCAGTCGGCGGCGACGGCGGGGGCGGGGACCTCGGGGGTCTCGCCGCTCCCGCGTGATTCCGCGCGGGGCCGCCGCTCACGGAGTTCCGTGATGGCGGCCTCGAAGTCTTCGAGGCTGTCGAACGCCCGGTACACGGACGCGAAGCGCAGGTAGGCGACGAGGTCGAGTTCCTGCAGGGGGCCGAGGATGGCCAGACCCACGTCGTGCGTGGTCAGCTCGGCGCTGCCGGTCGCGCGCACCGCCTCCTCGACCCGCTGGCCCAGCTTGGCGAGGGCGTCCTCGGTGACGGGCCGCCCCTGGCACGCCTTGCGCACACCCGAGATGACCTTGGTGCGGCTGAAGGGCTCGGTGACCCCGCTCCGCTTGACCACCATGAGTGAACAGGTCTCCACCGTGGTGAAGCGGCGGGAGCAGTCGGGGCACTGGCGGCGCCGGCGGATCGAGGTCCCGTCGTCGGTGGTGCGACTGTCGACGACCCGGCTGTCGGGGTGCCTGCAGAAGGGGCAGTGCATGGCTCCCAACCCTCCTTCACAGCACGACTGAATAGCCTCTTCAGGCCCGGTCAGGGGCCTTCGAAGCGGTCTCAAGCATAGGCGATGACCGCACCCCCGTCGGACGGGGGACCACTACATTCGGGGCGGTCGGAAGTATCCAACCACTAGATCTTGGGTCCGGCCGCGCATTTGGCCCTAAGCGCGTGTCGCGCCGGAGGGCGGCCGGAAGGCAGCGTAAGGCCGACCACGAGGGTACGGGAAGCACCCGGACGACGGACGACCGGGAGGCCACCGGGCGACGGCCCCACAGGACGCCGCGCTACGGTCCTGGGGTGGCCGGGACCACCGCCGAAAACCGAGGCGACGCCCCCCGGCGGCGCGCCGCCGTCGCGCACCGTAGGCGGCTGCATACACCTGACAGTGGAGTCCCGACAGTCTTTTATTCGTTTTTCACTCGAACGTGTGTTTGGCGCAACCTTTCGAAAGCTACTACCGTTGTGCAGCCAGGGAGACCATTCGAGAGGGGCCGCCGACGTGACCACCACCGCAGACAGTGCCATCATCACTGCCCAGGACCGCTCCCAGAGCCGACTCGAGCCGGTGCATGCCATGAATGACTCAGTCACGAACACGGAGGGCCCGGAGCCCGGGCGCCCAGCGCGCTCGCTTCCCGGACGACCTCCCGGAATCCGGGCGGACAGCTCGGGGCTCACGGACCGGCAGCGGCGGGTGATCGAGGTCATCCGGGATTCCGTACAGCGACGCGGCTATCCGCCGTCGATGCGGGAGATCGGTCAGGCGGTGGGCCTCTCCAGCACCTCCTCCGTCGCCCATCAGCTGATGGCGCTGGAGCGCAAGGGCTTCCTGCGTCGCGACCCGCACCGCCCGCGGGCGTACGAGGTGCGCGGCTCGGACCAGCCGAGCACGCAGCCGACGGACACCACGGGCAAGCCCGCCGCCTCGTACGTGCCGCTGGTCGGCCGGATCGCAGCCGGTGGGCCGATCCTCGCCGAGGAGTCCGTCGAGGACGTCTTCCCGCTCCCCCGCCAGCTGGTGGGTGACGGCGAGCTCTTCGTGCTCAAGGTCGTCGGTGACTCGATGATCGAGGCGGCGATCTGTGACGGCGACTGGGTCACCGTGCGCCGTCAGCCCGTCGCGGAGAACGGCGACATCGTGGCGGCCATGCTGGACGGAGAGGCCACGGTGAAGCGCTTCAAGCGCGAGGACGGCCACGTCTGGCTGCTCCCGCACAACGCCGCGTACCAGCCGATCCCCGGCGACGAGGCGACGATCCTCGGCAAGGTCGTCGCCGTGCTGCGCAGGGTCTGAGACCCGCACCTCACGCTCTCTGGGAGAAGGGGCCCCGTTCCGGCATTCACGCCGGTCCAAGGGCCCCTTCTCGTGTACGCCGCCGAGGGCTACCGGCCGTCCGCCTTGGCCGCCGCGTCGATGGCGGCGAGCGAACGCCGGGCCTGGTTACGGTCGGTGGTGTACCAGAAATCGGGGAGCGAGGCCCGCAGATAGCTGCCGTAGCGTGCGGTGGCCAGGCGCGGATCGAGCACCGCGACGACCCCCTTGTCGCCCGTGGCCCGTACGAGACGGCCGGCGCCCTGCGCCATCAGCAGCGCGGCATGCGTGGCCGCCACCGCCATGAAGCCGTTGCCCCCGGCCTCCTCGACCGCCTTCTGGCGCGCGCTCATCAGCGGATCGTCGGGGCGCGGGAACGGAATCCGGTCCATGACCACCAGCTGACAGCTGGCTCCCGGCACGTCCACGCCCTGCCACAGCGACAGCGTGCCGAAAAGGCAGGTCTCCGGATCGGCGGCGAAATTCTTGATCAGCTCGCCCAGGGTCTCCTCGCCCTGGAGCAGGACCGGCTTGTCCAGCCGGCCGCGCAGCTCCTCGGCCGCCGCCTTGGCCGCCCGCATGGAGGAGAACAGGCCCAGCGTGCGCCCGCCGGCCGCCTCGATGAGCTCGGACAGCTCGTCCAGCATGTCCGTGCGGGAGCCCTCGCGCCCGGGCGTCGCCAGATGACGCGCGACGTACAGGATGCCCTGCTTCGGATAGTCGAACGGGGAGCCGACGTCCAGGCCCTTCCACTGCGGGACGTCCTCGCCCGCCGTGCCCTCGGTGGCGAGCCCCAGGGAGGCCCCGACACCGTTGAAGTCGCCGCCCAGCTTGAGCGTGGCGGAGGTGAGCACGACGGAGCGCTCCGCGAACAGCTTCTCGCGCAGCAGCCCGGAGACGGAGAGCGGGGCGACGCGCACCGAGGCGCCGAACCGGTCGTGGCGCTCGTACCAGACGACGTCGTACTCGGAGCCCTGCGTGATGCGCTCGGCGACCGCGTGGACGGACTCCACCGAGGCCAGCGCCTGCTTGCGGACCGCGTCCTCGTCCTGGACGGACTTGTCCCGCGTGGCGCCGATCGCGGAGATCACCGTGCGCGCGGCGTCCCGCAGGGCCATCAGCGCGTACCCCAGGTCCTCCGGCACCTCCTCCAGGCGGCCGGGCAGCGCCAGCTCCATGACCCGCTCGAAGCCCTCGGAGGCGGTCTGCAGCGCGTCGGCCGCCTTCTCGTTGACCAGCTTCGCGGCGCGGCGCACCGCGCGGTTGACCTGGCCGGGGGTGAGCTCGCCGGTGGCCACACCGGTGACCCGGGAGACCAGCTCGTGGGCCTCGTCCACGATCAGCACCTCGTGCTGCGGGAGCACCGGGGCGCCCTCGATGGCGTCGATCGCCAGGAGCGCGTGGTTGGTGACCACCACATCGGCGAGCTTGGCCCGCTCCCTGGCCTGCTCGGCGAAGCACTCCGCCCCGTACGCGCACTTGCTCGCGCCCAGGCACTCCCGCGAGGAGACCGAGATCTGCGCCCAGGCCCGGTCCGAGACACCGGGGGTGAGGTCGTCCCGGTCGCCCGTCTCGGTCTCGTCGGCCCAGTCGCGCATGCGCAGCAGGTCCTGGCCGAGCTTGCTGGACGGGGCCGCCGCCTCGAACTGGTCGAACAGCCCCTCCTCCTCGTCCTGCGGCACGCCCTCGTGGAGCCGGTGCAGACAGAGGTAGTTCGACCGGCCCTTGAGCATGGCGAATTGCGGCCGGCGGCGCAGCAGCGGATGCAGCGCGTCGACCGTACGCGGCAGATCGCGCTCCACGAGCTGGCGCTGAAGGGCCAGCGTCGCCGTGGCCACGACGACGCGCTCGCCGTGCGCCAGGGCCGGCACCAGGTAGCCGAGCGACTTGCCCGTCCCGGTGCCGGCCTGGACGAGCAGGTGGGATTGGTCGTCTACGGCCTCGGCGACGGCGGCGGCCATGGCGGCCTGGCCGGGCCTCTCCGTACCGCCGACGGCGGTCACGGCGGCGTGCAGGAGCTCGGGGAGGGATGGCTTCGTCATAGCCCGGCCAGCCTACGGGGCGCCACTGACATCGACGGGCACTCCCGGCCTCACTCGGAGGGGTGGAGCGGGTTGGCCACACTGCCGTGGACCGCCGCGTGCGGGCGTACGGGCCGGTCGCGGTAGCCGTCCAGATGCAGCCGGTTCCGGTTCAGACAGAGGCGGTCGATGCGCGGGGTGAGCATGTCGAACATCTCGAACCGCTCCTTCAGCTCGGGGAAGCGGGCGTGGTGGCGCAGGATCTCCGCCCGGACGAGTGACCAGAATGCGCCCTCGGGGACGCCGAGCTGTTCCTCGCAGAGCGGGGAGAGGAACCTGAAGACCCCGGTGAAGAGCCCGGAGTGGATGAACTGGGTCAGGAAGGCCGGTTCCTCGGTGAGCAGGACGCGGCGCACGTCCGCCGGCATCGTGTCGTGCTCGGGCAGTGGCTGCGCGCTCACGTTGACGTCGTCCACGAAGTCCTTGATCGCCAGGCGCACGGGCACGTCCTGCTCGTCGAAGACCACGATCGCGTTCTCGCCGTGCGGGGAGAAGACGGTGCCGTAGCGGTAGAGGAAGTGCAGCAGCGGCGGCAGCAGTGCGGCGAAGAGCCGGGTCAGCCAGACGGTGGGCGCCAGTCCGGAGCGGGCCACCAGCTCGGCGGTGAAGGCGCGTCCCTCGGGGTCGGTGTGGAGCAGGGAGGCGAGGGTGCGGGCCCGCTCCCCCGGTGCCAGGCGGGGCGGCAGCGGTTCACGCCAGATCGCCCCGAGGATCTCCTTGTACTGGTACGGCGCCTCGGGGAGGTGGTCGTACAGCGGGTGCTCGACGGTCACCGAGGCGACCTCACCGAGGAGGATCACGCCGCAGGAGTCGCGCAGGAACGAGTCGTTGTCGCGCAGCCCCTGGACCCAGCCGGTGACGGCCGGCGCGGCGATGGTGCGCTCGGTGGGCAGTCCGCGCCAGACCAGGGTGTTGAGGATCGACAGCGGCAGCTTGACGGTGTGCCGGTCGGGCCGGGCGAGGTTGGCGAAGGTACGGATGGACTGCTGTGGCAGCCGTACGTCCGGGTCGGCGGGGAGCGGCACGATGTCCCCGGCGGCGATGGCCGGTGCGAACAGGGGCACGATCCACTCGTCCCACTGCCAGGGATGGACCGGCAGGAAGTGGTAGCCGTCCGGGTCCAGGCCGCGTGCGCGCAGGCGGTCGGCGAAGGACGCACGGACGGCCGCGTCGAGCTCCTGGGTGTAGAGCTTGTCCGGGGTGGACAGGGCGGGCACGCCCCGGTACGCGGCGATCCGGTGGGAGACGGCGAGCCAGGGCAGCCGGACGGGCTCGCGGGCCTCGGGGGTGTAGCGGGCGGCGTCGGTGGCGGAGAAGCCGAGCCGGCCCTTGTTGGCGACGATCCAGGGGTGGCCGGTCTGGTGGCCCTCCAGTTCCGCATAGCCGAGGCCGGCCAGCTCGGCGGCGGTGAGCGCGGTGTGGGCGAGGCGGGCGTCCGCGGCGAGCGTGGTGGTCAGCTCGCGGAGGAGGTGGCCGAGCGTGGCGCCGTCCAGGCCGAGGAGGCGGCGGGCCCGGGTGACGAAGAGCAGCGGATCGCGGAACGGGACGCTGCCCCCGGCGGGGTCGGGGCCCTCTTCGCCGATCGATCCCGGGTCCACGCGCCAGCTCCCGTACACACCGCGCGTGGCGGTGAAGGAGAGGCTGCCGCCGTCGTCCAGCGGGAGGGTGTACGTGCTGCCGCCGGCGGTTCGCGGAGCCGGCTCGATGACTTCCTCGTAGGCGAATTCACCGAGCATCTTCGCGAGCATCCGGGAGGCGGCCCGGTCCCAGGCCACCCGGTTGAGCTCCGGGGTGTCGAGCAGTGCGGGCGGCTCCGTTGCGTCGTGGTGCGCAGGGTATTTCGGCACGGGGACTCCTCGGGTGGGAACCGATGGGGTTCGAGCGGTGCGGACGGGTCGGGGATGCGTTCATGGCAGGGTGCGGTGGGTTCGGTCGCGGACCATCAGCGCGGCCCGCTTGTCCGGGAGTTCGACCTCAGTGGAGAGGCGGAATCCGGCGCTCAGGAACGCGGAGACGGACCGGACGTTACGGACGTCGGGCTCGGCCACCACTCGTGTGCAGAGGGGGACGTGGTCGAGCACCAGGCCGGCCACGGCACGCAGCAGCGCCGTGCCGGTGCCGCGGCCCCGGTGGCGGCCCTCCCCGATGAGGAGGTGGACGCCCATGTCGTGCGGCCGGGCCGGGTAGTGGCGGGCGAGCGGGTCGAGGTCGGCGCGGTACAGCTCCCAGTAGCTCATGGGCGCGCCCGACAGCACCCCGACGCACGGGGTGCTGTGGCTGCCGTCGGCGAGCTGGGGGGCGAGGTGCCGCGCGGTGACGCCCTCGTCGCCGGCCAGCTCCCAGAAGGCGGCCACGACGGGGTCGTTCATCCAGCGCGTGAGGGTCGGCAGATCGCGTTCCGGGCGGACGGGGACGAGCCGGAACTCCCCGGCCGGTGTGGGCACGGGGGCCCAGTCCCCCCGGAGGGCGGGGCCGGCGGGCGCATCGGGGGGAGACACGGGCGGGGCTCCTCTCTCGGCTCTCGGCGAGCGGCGGCTTGCGGCGGTCCGCTTGCGGCCATCGGCCCTTCGGCCCCGGTCGCGGCCCTGCTGTCAGCCGTGCAGGGGGTTGGTGATGGTGACGTAGACGGACTGGGTGTCGACGGGCCCGACCAGTTCGTCGAGTCCGTGCAGGCGGGTCAGCATGTTGGCCTTGCAGCGCAGGCGCGGGTTGTCGAGCAGGTGGGCGGGGAACGGTGAGCCCAGGGCGCACGCCGACTTCAGGAAGCGCCGGAACGCGTCGATGAGCATCTGCTCGTCGGCGAGCCGCTGGGAGCCGAACGCCCCGATCAGTCCGAATACGTTGTTGATGCCGAGGTAGTAGGCGAAGCGTTCGTCGGTGACGGTGTCGGAGACGAAGGTGTCGCTGACCGATCCGATGCCGGGGAGCCTGTGATCGAGCGCGGTGCGGTGCGATTCCCGGAAGTAGTAGCCCTGATTGTCACGGTAACGGCCGCCGACGGGCCAGCCGTCCGGGTCCAGCAGGACGAGGGTGTTCTGCTGGTGGGCTTCGAGGGCGACCCCGGCGTGGGCGTCGAGCCAGAGCACCGGGTGGACGACGCGCTCCAGGTAGCGCAGGAACCACTCGGCGGCCACCGCGGTCGTCGTCCGCCCGGTGGCCGCGGCGAGGCGGTGGACCACGTCGGCGAGACGCGAGTGCAGTCCCGTCCGGCCCGGCCAGGGCCGAGGAGCGGTGAGCCCGGCGATGCACACGGCGTCGTCGTACCGGCTGAAGGGGTTGTGGCGCAGCATGACGTCGAGGCCGTGCACGGGCGCGCCGTCCGGGGTGTCGACGGCGAGCCAGGCGGGGTCGCGGACGATGTCGAAGCCGGGGTGCGCCGCGTGCCACTCGCGGGCGAGTCCGGTGCGGAGCAGCCGGTGGACCTCGACGCCCCGGTGAAGCTCCTTGCGGAGGTTCTCCCGGCGGGAGTTGGTGATCCGGACGCCGAGGGAGAGCTTCAGCATCAGGTCGGTCCCCGGCCGGTGCACGGTGCGCACCGAGGAGGTGGGGTGCCAGGGCGCGCCGTGGGGACCGAGGTCGTGCAGGAGGCCGGCGTCGAGCAGGGCGGCGGTTTCGGGCCTGCTCCGCAGCTCGCGGGCCTGCCAGGGGTGGAGGGGGAGGGGCGCGGTGTGCTCGGGGAGGGCCAGGCTCGGGGCGTGCCGGGCGACGAGGTCGGCGGCGGGCACGGGGCGGCCCTGGTCGGTCCACGCGGAGTCGGTGGCCAGCACGGAGCGGTCGGCGGCCACCCAGTGGAGCGGGAAGGAGCCGTGCAGCTCGGGTGAGTAGACGCGCGCTTCGGCGTCGGTGAGCCCTTCCCTGCTCTTGGGCGAAGGATGCAGGGGGTGGCCGAGCAGGAGGGACTGCTCCGCGGTGAGGAAGAGGTCCGCCTCCTCGGGGGCGGCGGGCCGGCGGCGTCGTTCCTCGATGAACGAGGCGGTACGCCGTACCGAGTCGGCGACCCGGCCGGCCATGTCGGCGCCGTCGTGGTGGCCGGCCTCGCGGCCGAGCAGGGCGGCCACGGTGACCGCGTCGGCGGTGGGCGCGTCGGCGGGCGCCCGTTCCAGGGCGGGGGGTCCGAAGCGGTGCCAGCCGGTGGCGGACCAGTGGCGGACGGGAACGAGCAGGGCGGTGCCGCTCGCGGGGAGCGGGACGCGCAGGGTCTGTCCGGCCGGGCGGGGCAGGTCGTTCTCGCGGACCCAGCAGCGCAGCAGGTTCTCGACGCCGGCGGCGTCGGCCGCGCGGAGCGGGTCGGGATGGTCGAGGGGGTCGGCGGCCGGGTGGTCCGGGGCGGCTGCGGCCGGGGCCTCCGGGTGTCCGGTGGTCTGCGGCGGGGTGGCGGGCCGCGACGCGTGCCACAGTTCGTGCGGGGTCTCCTTCTGGCGCGGCACGGTCGTCGCCTCGACGGCGAGCCCGCCGGGGGCCTCGGACTCGGGGAGGTGGCTGGGGGGAGGGCCGTCGGCCTCGGGCGCGGGGGTGGGGTTCACGGCGGTCTTCCTGTGCTGGTGTCCGTGGTCAGCGGAGCGATCCGGTCGGCAGGCGGCGGTGCGGTGAGCGTTCCGCCGCTGCCAGGGCGTCGGCGAGGCGGTCGACCACCGCTGTCGCCTGTTCGTCGGTGAGCGTGAGGGGCGGCAGCAGGCGTACGACGGTGGAGTACCGGCCACCGAGTTCGACGATGAGCCCACGGCTCAGGCACTCCTGCTGGACGGTGGCGGCGAGGACCGGGTCCGGCGGCGGTTCGGTGCCGGTGCCCTGCGGGCGTGCTTCGGGGTCCACGATCTCGACGCCGATCATCAGGCCCCTCCCCCGGACGTCGCCGACGCACGGGTGGTCGGCGGCGAGCGATCCGAGGCTCGCCAGCATGCGACCGCCGAGGGCCCCGGCCCGTTCGGCGAGGCCGTTCTCGCGGACGTACGCGAGGGTGGCGGTGCCGGCCGCCATGGCGAGCTGGTTGCCGCGGAAGGTGCCGGCGTGGGCGCCGGGCTGCCAGGTGTCGAGCTCCGCGCGGTAGACGATCACGGCGAGCGGGAGGGAGCCGCCGATGGCCTTGGACAGCACCATGACGTCGGGCACGATCCCGCTGTGCTCGACGGCCCAGAAGGCGCCGGTGCGGCCTACGCCGGTCTGGACCTCGTCGGCGATCAGCGGGATGGACCTGGTCTCGGTGATCTCGCGCATCCGGCGCATCCAACCGTCCGGCGCGGGGTTGACCCCGCCCTCGCCCTGGACCGGTTCGAGGATCATGCCGGCCGGGGCCCGCGTCCCGCTCTTGGGGTCGTCCAGCAGGTGCTCGGTCCAGCGGGCGGCGGTCCGCGCACCTGCCTCGCCGCCGATGCCGAAGGGGCAGCGGTAGTCCTGCGGGAAGGGCAGCCTGGTCACCCGTACGTCCTCGGCGCCGCCGGATGCCGCGAGGGCGCCCTCCGTCATGCCGTGGTAGGCGCCGGTGAAGGCCAGCAGGCCGCTGCGGCCGGTGGCGGCGCGGACCAGCTTGAACGCCGCCTCGACCGCGTCCGTGCCGGCCGGGCCGCAGAACTGGACCCGGGCGTTGTCGGCGAATTCGCGCGGCAGGGTGCTGAACAGCTCCGTGACGAACGCGTCCTTGACCGGGGTGGCCAGATCCAGCACGTGCAGCGGGGCGCCCGAGTCGAGAACCTTCTTGATCGCTTCCAGGACGACCGGGTGGTTGTGGCCGAGGGCCAGCGTCCCCGCCCCGGAGAGGCAGTCGAGATAGCGTCGCCCGTCCGCGCCTTCGATGGTCAGCCCCCGGGCGCGCACCGGCACGATCGGCAGTGATCGGGCGTAGGTGCGGGCGGCCGATTCACGCAGCGACTGGCGGCGCAGGATGCCTTCGTGGGCCGCCAGGGGTGGCGCCGGAGCTGGTTCGGTCACGGCCACGGCTCTTGATCCTCCCGCTGTAACAGTTGCGTTGCACGTCAGTACGATTTCGCAAGGACGGCCTGCGAGGGTGAACGCTGTCTCCGTGCCCCCCACGCGTACCAACGACCGAGGGGGCAAAGGATCACGGGTAAATCCGAAGATCCTTGCGGAGCGCAACCCTGCCGCGCACCGCCGACAGCGGCACCGGCATAGTGGGGGGCCGCGCCGGGCTCGGGTACATCCCGAAGACCGCGCTGCCTCCTGCCCGTTCGGCGGACCATGCGGCGCGCCGGACACAAGTGCAGTACAGAAGCGTTGAGTTACGAAGTCCCAGGGGGATCAGCAGATGCGTCTCGTTCGACCAGGAAGCACCGCACGCCGTGGCAGGAGTGCGCGCCGCGCCTCTTCCCCCGTGCTCGTCACCGCCGCCTTCACCGCGGTCCTCGCGCTCACGGCGACCGCCTGCGGGCCGACCGAGGACGACGCGAACTCCGAGCCGAGCAGGAGCACCTCGGCCGATGCGACGTCGGACGGCAAGATCGCCATCCCGGACGATCTGAAGGACCGGCTCAAGGCGCACGGGATCGACATCGACAAGTGGAAGAACGGCGAGTGGAAGAACTGGGACAAGGACAAATGGCTGCGTGAGGCCAAGGACTACATCAACCCGATCATCGCGGGCCTCTGGGACCCCGACCGCATGCAGGACGCCGACAAGCCTCCGGAGAAGCCGGTCGACAACGACATCTCGGGCGACGAGGGCGTGACGGACCCGACGCCCGCGCCGGTCCGGGCCGTGGGCGTGAAGACGCAGTACCACGACAACGCGCCGGAGTCGGGCAAGCTGTTCTTCGACGGCCCCGAGGGCTCGATGGTCTGCTCGGCGACCGTGGTGAAGGACCCGGCGCACCCCGGCAAGTCCAACATGGTGTGGACCGCCGGCCACTGCGTCCACGCGGGCAAGAAGGGCGGCTGGTACCGCAACATCGCCTTCGTCCCCTCGTACAACAACAGCGGTCTGTCGACGGCCGAGCTGCGGAGCAACCCGCCGAAGGAGAAGGTCGCCCCCTTCGGCATCTGGTGGGGCACCTGGGCGCAGACGTCCCAGCAGTGGATCGACCAGGGTGCCGCGGTCGGCGGCCTCGGCGCTCCGTACGACTTCGCCGTGCTGCACGTCACACCCGAGGAGGGTGCGGGCGGCAAGTCCCTGGAGGAGACGGTCGGTTCCGCCCTGCCGGTCGAGTTCAACGCCCCGGCGGTGCCCGAGATCAAGGGCATGACGGCCACCGGCTTCCCGGCCGCGGCGCCGTACGACGGCCAGAAGATGTTCCAGTGCGAGGACAAGCCGGGCCGGCTGTCGCTCGCCCAGGACGACCCGACGATGTACCGCATCGGCTGCTCGATGACCGGTGGTTCCTCCGGCGGCGGCTGGGTCGCCACCGGCCAGGACGGCAAGCCCGCGCTGGTCTCGAACACCTCCATCGGCCCGGTGACGGCCGGCTGGCTGGCCGGGCCGCGCCTCGGCGAGGAGGCCAAGGGCGTCTACGACGCGGTCAGCGACAAGTACGCGGACAAGTAACAGGCAGGACCGCGCCCGCCCGGGCGCGTACGACGGGAGCCCAGGGGCCTCCGGAGCGGCGTCGGCCGCTCCGGAGGCCCCTGGCACGCAGACAGCAAGTGTGCAGATTTCAGGGGGATTCCTTTTCATGCGATCCATACGCCCGCTGCTCGCCGCGACCGGTCTGGTCGCCGCGCTCGCGCTGACCGCCACGGCCTGCGGCCCCACCGAGGACGAGGGCGCCGCCGAGCCGGCCGCCACCGCCTCCGCGTCGGCCTCCGGCGGTACCGGGAAGGGCGGCGGCCTCCCCGCCGGGCTGGCCGACGAACTCAAGAAGCACGGGATCGACCCGGACAAGTGGCGCGACGGCGAGTGGAAGGACTGGGACAAGGACAAGTGGCTGCGTGAGGCCAAGGACTTCGTCAACCCGGTCATCGAGGGGCTGTGGAAGCCGGACCGGATGAAGTCGGCGAAGGACCCGGCCAAGACGATGTCCGCCGGTGACCTCTCCGGTGACCGGGGCGTCACCGACCCCGAGCCCAGGCCGGTCACCGCCCAGCGCGAGAAGACGCCGTACCACGACTACGCGGCCCCGGTCGGGAAGGTGTTCTTCGACTCCCCCAAGGGCCACATGGTCTGCTCGGGCACGGTCGTCAAGGACCCCGCGCACCCGGGGAAGTCCAACCTGGTGTGGACCGCCGGCCACTGCGTGCACGCCGGCTCCGCCGGCGGCTGGTACCGCAACATCGTCTTCGTGCCCGCGTACAACGACCAGGGCAAGAGCGCCGCGGCGCTGGAGAACGCGCAGTCCCAGGAGATCGCCCCGTACGGCGCGTACTGGGCCGACTGGGCCAGCACCTCCGGGGAGTGGATCAAGGACGGCGGGCCCACCGGCGGCGAGGGCGCCCCGTACGACTACGCCGTGCTGCACGTGAAGCCGGAGCGGGGTACCAAGTCCCTCGAAGAGACCGTCGGCAACGCCCTTCCGGTGAACTTCGACGCGCCGGAGGTCTCGCGGATCGGCATGATGGGCGCCTGGGGCTACCCGGCGGCCCCGCCGTACGACGGTCTGATCATGCACAAGTGCGTCGACCGCCCCGGGCGGCTCTCGATCAGCCCGGCCACGCCCACGATGTACCGCATCGGCTGCTCGATGACCGGCGGTTCGTCCGGCGGCGGATGGTTCAGCGAGGGCAGTGACGGGAAGCTCGCGCTGGTCTCCAACACGTCGATCGGCCCGGTCACATCGGGCTGGCTGGCCGGACCGCACCTCGGCGAGGGTGCCGAGCAGATCTTCACGATGATGAGCGAGAAGTACGGCGCCCGGTAGCGGCGAAGCCCGAACCACGGCCGGAAGGCCCGTCCCCTCGCGAGGGGACGGGCCTTCCGGTTCCTACGGGCGCGGTGCGGCTCAGTGCACGGCGGGGATGAACGCGGCGAGCTCCGCGGCCAGCTCCTCGTTGACCCGCGCCTTGATCAGCGTGCCCTCCGAGGTGTGCTCCTCGGAGACCACTTCGCCCTCGGCGTGCACCCGGGAGACGAGTCCGCCCTGGGTGTACGGCACGAGTGCCTCGATCGCGACCGACGGGCGGGGCAGCTCGCTGTCGATCAGCGCGAGCAGCTCGTCGATGCCCGCTCCGGTGCGGGCGGAGACCGCGATGGCGTGCTTCTCGTTGCGCAGCAGGCGCTGGAGGACCAGCGGGTCCGCCGCGTCGGCCTTGTTGATCACGACGATCTCGGGCACGTCCGTCGCGCCGACCTCGCGGATGACCTCGCGCACCGCGGCGAGCTGCTCCTCCGGCACCGGGTGCGCGCCGTCCACCACGTGCAGGATGAGATCGGAGTCGCCGACCTCCTCCATGGTGGAGCGGAACGCCTCGACCAGGTGGTGCGGCAGGTGCCGTACGAACCCGACGGTGTCGGCGAGGGTGTAGACCCGGCCGCTCGGCGTCTCGGCCCGGCGCACGGTCGGGTCGAGGGTGGCGAACAGGGCGTTCTCCACCAGCGCTCCCGCCCCGGTCAGGCGGTTGAGCAGCGAGGACTTGCCCGCGTTGGTGTAACCGGCGATGGCGACCGAGGGGACCTTGTTGCGCCGGCGTTCCTGGCGCTTGAGGTCGCGGCCGGTCTTCATCTCCGCGATCGCCCGGCGCATCTTCGCCATCTTCTCGCGGATACGGCGCCGGTCGGTCTCGATCTTCGTCTCACCGGGACCACGGGTCGCCATGCCGCCACCGCCGCTGGTACCGCCACCGCCCATCTGACGGGACAGCGACTGACCCCAGCCGCGCAGCCTGGGCAGCATGTACTGCATCTGCGCCAGCGAGACCTGCGCCTTGCCCTCTCGGGACTTGGCGTGCTGGGCGAAGATGTCGAGGATCAGGGCGGTCCGGTCGACCACCTTGACCTTGACGACGTCCTCGAGGTGGATCAGCTGGCCCGGGGACAGCTCACCGTCGCAGACGACGGTGTCGGCTCCGGTCTCGACGACGAGGTCACGCAGTTCGAGCGCCTTGCCGGAACCGATGTACGTGGCCGGGTCGGGCTTGTCACGGCGCTGGAAGACGGCGTCGAGCACCTGGGCGCCCGCCGTCTCGGCGAGGGCCGCCAACTCGGCGAGCGAATTCTCCGCGTCCTGCACGGTGCCCGAGGTCCAGACACCGACGAGCACCACGCGCTCCAGGCGCAGCTGCCGGTACTCGACCTCGGTGACGTCCTCGAGCTCGGTGGAGAGGCCGGCCACGCGTCGCAGCGCGGCACGCTCCGAGCGGTCCAGCTGGTCGCCGTCCCGCTCTCCGTCGATCTCGAAGCTCCAGGCGACGTCCTCTTCCATCAGGGCGTCGGCCCGCAGGCCCTCGGTGAGGCTCTCGGTCGGGTTCTCCGTGGCACTCTGCGCGTTGTGCGCGTCCTGGGGAAGGGAAGAAGAGGAGGTCATTGGATCCTTACGTCGATAGAAGTGGTTGCATCAGTCACAACGCGTGATCTGTGCGGAAGATTCCCGAGGGGGAGATCCTCCGCTCCGGCCGCCTCGGCGACCCGTCGATAGTGGCACGGCCGCGCGCGGGGCGTCACCCGGGTTTACGAGGCGGCAGGCGCCGTGCTCCGCCAGTCCGGGTGCCCCGGCATCGGCGGGGTCTTCGTCCCGTACAGCCAGCCGTCGAAGAAGGTGGTCAGATCGCGCCCCGACACCTGTGAGGCGAGCCGGACGAAGTCGGCCGTGGCCGCGTTGGAGTCGCGGTGCTTGCGGACCCAGAGCCGTTCCAGCCGGTCGAAGGCGTCGCGGCCGATCTCCTGCCGCAGCGCGTACAGGACGAGGGCGCTGCCGTCGTAGACGACGGGCCGGAACAGGCTGATCTTCTCGCCGGGCTCCGGGGCCGCGGGCCGGGCGGGCGGGCCTCCGGCGGCGCGCCAGGCGTCCGAGCGGATGTAGGCGTTCCGCATGCGCGCCTCAAGTGGTGCGTCCATGTGGTCCTCGGTGTACCGCGCCTCGTACCAGGAGGCGTGCCCCTCGTTCAGCCAGAGATCGGACCAGGAGCGCGGGGAGACGCTGTCGCCGAACCACTGGTGGGCCAGTTCGTGGACCATGACCGACTCGACGTACCACTCGGGGAAGCGCGTATCGGTGAACAGGCGCTTCTCGAAGAGGGACAGGGTCTGGGTCTCCAGCTCGAAGCCGGTCTCGGTGTCGGCGACCAGGATTCCGTAGTTCTCGAACGGGTAGCGGCCGACCTGCTCCTCCATCCACTCCAGCTGGGCGGGGGTCCTCTTCAGCCAGGGTTCCAGGCGGTCCCGGTCCGCGGTCGGCACCACGTCGCGCACGGGCAGTCCGTGCGGTCCGGTGCGCCGCACGACGGTCGAGCCGCCGATGCTGACCTGGGCCAGTTCGGTCGCCATGGGGTGCTCGGTGCGGTAGGTCCAGGTGGTGCTGCCACCGTCGCGGCTGCGGCCGGCGGGCAGACCGTTGGCGACCACGGTCAGAGCGTTCGGCGCGGTGACGTGGAAGGTGAAGTACGCCTTGTCGGCAGGGTGGTCGTTGCTCGGGAAGACCCGGTGCCCGGCGTCCGCCTGGTTGGCCATGGCGAGCCCGTCGGCGGTGCGCACCCAGCCGCCGCTGTCCTGTTCGCCGGTGGGGTCGCTGGTGTGCCGGACGGTGATCCGCAGGGGCATCCCGGCCGGGATGCGGCCCGCCGGCCGTACGACGAGGTCCTCACCCGCGGTGTCGAAGCCGGCGCGCAGCCCGTTGACGGCGACGGAGCTCACGGTGCCGCGGGTGAAGTCGAGGTTGATCCGGTCCAGCGGCTCGGTCGTCCGCGCGTCGATCGTGGTGACGGCGTCCAGCGGCTCGTCGTTGCGGCCCCGGTAGACGAGGCCGATGTCGTACGCGAGCACGTCGTACCCGGGGTTGCCGAGGTGCGGGAAGAGCGGGTCGCCGATGCCGAGGGGCACCGGGTCGGCGGGCAGGGTGGCGGCGACGAGGGCGGCCGACGCGGCGGCCAGCAGGGCGGCCCGCGAACGGCGGGAGAGGAACGGCATGGACTACGGCTATCAGCGCCGCCCCGCCGGACGGGCGCGGCGCGCGCCGCGCCACCCGAATGAGAACGCGGTTGACGGCCCGGTCCCTCAGAGCGCCCCGGCCGGATGCTGGGCGCGGCTCACGTCGTACACCCCGGGCACCTCGCGCATCGCGCGCATCAGCGCGGGCAGACCGGCCGCGTCCGGGAGCCGCAGCGTGTAGGTGTGCCGTACGCGCTGTTCGCTCGGGGGTTCCACGGTGGCGGAGATCACCGCGGCGTCGGCACCGGCGATGGCCTCGGTGAGGTCCGCGAGCAGTCCGGGGCGACCGAACGATTCGGCGACCAGTGTCACCCGGCACGCCTGCTCGTCGCCCCAGCTCACCGGGACCGGTGTCCGCCCGCCCGCCACCATGCGGGCCACCGCGGGGCACTCCAGCCGGTGCACGGTGACGGCGGCGCCGCCGCGTACGGGGAAGCCGGTGACCTCGTCGGGGGGCACGGGCGTGCAGCAGCCGGCGAGCCGTACCGCGGCGTCCGGGCGCTCCGCCACGGCGGTAGCGGTGCGGGCGCGCGCGGTCCGGGGCACCGCGGGCGGGACCGGCTGCGGGTCGGGCCCGGCCGGTACGCCGGGCTGCCCGGTCTCCGCCGCCTGCGGGTGGGCTGCGAGCCAGCCGGTGATGGCGATGCGGGCGGCGGGGGTGCGCACGTGGTCGAGCCAGTCCGGCGAGGGGCCGGACGCGGCGTCTTCGGCCAGCAGCGGCTGCACGGTGTCGCCGTCCTTCAGCACGGTGCTCAGCGTGGCCAGCCGGCCGTTCACCCGGGCGCCGATGCAGGCGTGGGCGGCGTCGCCGTGCTGGGCGTAGGCCGCGTCGACGCAGCTGGCGCCGGCGGGCAGGCCGAGCATGCCGCCGTCCGTGCGGAAGACGGTGATCTCGCGGTCCTGGGCGAGGTCGGCGCGCAGGGTGGTCCAGAAGGTGTCGGGGTCGGGCGCGGACCGCTGCCACTGGAGGAGGCGGGAGAGCCAGCCGGGGCGGGTGGGGTCGGCGCGTTCGCCGTCGGCCGGTTCGGCGGTCTGGGGGGCGCCCTCGGAGGCGTACGGACTGCCGAGGGCGACGACGCCGGCCTCGGCGACCTTGTGCATGCGGTGCGTCCGGATGAGGACCTCGGCCACCTCGCCGTCCGGGCCCACCACCGCGGTGTGCAGCGACTGGTACAGGTTGAACTTGGGGGCGGCGATGAAGTCCTTGAACTCGGAGATCACCGGGGTGAAGCAAGTGTGGAGTTCGCCGAGGACGGCGTAACAGTCGGCGTCCTCGCCGACGAGCACCAGGACCCGTCCGAAGTCGCTGCCGCGCAGTTCGCCGCGTTTGATGCGGACGCGGTGGACGGAGACGAAGTGGCGGGGCCTGACCATGACCTCCGCGGAGATGCCGGCCTCGCGGAGCACCGAGGCCACGTTCCCCGCCATGGCGCCGAGCGGGTCGGGGCCGTCGGCCGCCTCGGTGATCAGCGCGTCGGTGCGGGCGTACTCGTCGGGGTGGAGGATCGCGAAGACCAGGTCCTCCAGTTCGGTCTTGAGCGCCTGGACGCCGAGCCGCTCGGCGAGGGGGATCAGCACGTCGCGGGTGACCTTGGCGATCCTGGCCTGCTTCTCGGGGCGCATCACGCCGAGGGTGCGCATGTTGTGCAGCCGGTCGGCGAGCTTGATGGACATGACGCGGACGTCGTCCCCGGTGGCGACCAGCATCTTGCGGAAGGTCTCGGGTTCGGCGGCGGCCCCGTAGTCGACCTTTTCGAGTTTGGTGACGCCGTCCACGAGGTAGCAGACCTCCTCGCCGAACTGTTCGCGCACCTGGTCGAGGGTCACCTCGGTGTCCTCGACGGTGTCGTGGAGCAGGGAGGCGGTCAGCGTGGTCGTCTCGGCGCCCAGTTCGGCGAGGATGAGGGTGACGGCGAGCGGATGGGTGATGTAGGGCTCGCCGCTCTTGCGCATCTGCCCCCGGTGCGAGCTCTCGGCGAGCAGGTAGGCGCGTTGCAGGACCGAGAGGTCGGCGTCGGGATGGTGGGCCCGGTGCGCCTCGGCGACGTGCGCGATGGCGTCGGGGAGCCGGTCGCGGGAGACGGGGCCGAAGAGCGCGGCTCTGCCGAGCCTGCGGAGGTCGATCCGGGGACGGCCCCGCCTGCGGATGGGAGCACCTGGGCTGGTGGCCTCTGCACTCATGGGGGCACCTCCGGCGACGTCGACCGGCGGTGGGGAGGCGGGGCGCGCCTCCGGGCCGGTGCTTGATGCTACCGAGCCCACCACGTGGCGGAGTCCCGCTCTCGCCGAGCGTGAAACGGATCACCCATTCGAGCGAAGCGTTACGCGTCCGGCGTTTCGAGCCAGGCCGGTTCGATCATGCCCTCGGCGACGATGACGGCCGGTCCGGTCATGTCGATCCCGCCGTCCGGGTGCTCCGTGATGGCGAGGGTGCCGCCGGGGAGGTCGACGGTGTACGTGACGGGCTCGCCGGTCCGCGCGGGGTCGGTCCGGTCCCGGCGGGCGGCGGCGACGGCCACCGCGCAGGCGCCGGTGCCGCAGGAGCGGGTCTCGCCGGAGCCGCGCTCGTGGACGCGCATGGCGACGTGGCGGGGGCCCCGGTCCACGACGAACTCGATGTTGACGCCCTCGGGGTAGACGGCGGCCGGGGCGAACGACGGCTCGGTGAGCAGGTCACCGGCGTGGGCCAGGTCGTCCACGAACGCGACCGCGTGCGGGTTGCCCATGTTGACGTTGCGGGTGTCCCAGGTCCGGCCGCCGACGGTGACGGTGACGCCGTCGGCGGGGAGCAGGGCGCGCCCCATGGAGACGGTGACGTCGCCGTTCTTGGCGAGGTGGACCTTCTTGATGCCGCCCCGGGTCGCGACCGCGAGGTCGCCCGCCTCGACCAGGCCGGCGCGCTGGAGGTACCGGGCGAAGACCCGCACGCCGTTGCCGCACATCTCGGCGACGGAGCCGTCGGCGTTGCGGTAGTCCATGAACCACTCGGCGTCGTCGGCCATGGCCTTCGCCTCGGGGTGTGCGCCGGAGCGCACCACGTGCAGCAGTCCGTCGCCGCCGATGCCCGCGCGGCGGTCGCAGAGCCGGGCGACGACGGAGGCGGGCAGGTCGAGGGCGTTCTCCGGGTCGGGAACGATCACGAAGTCGTTCTCGGTGCCGTGGCCCTTGAGGAAGGCGATCTGCGAGGTGGTCACGGGACAACTGTACGAGGCGGCGCCGACAGCCGGGAAACGGTCCGCCGCGCGGACAGCCGCCCGGGGGCTTCCCGGTCCGTGGCTCCCGGCCGGTCAGCGCAGCCGGGCCACGCGCCAGACGGCGAGCGCGACGAGCACGGCGCAGACCCCGGCGTAGAGCGCGACCACGCGCCAGTCCGGGCGCTGCGACGAGCCCCTGGAGGGCAGTCCGGGCCAGGCGTAGCCGACGCGGCGGGCGGCCATCATGGACCACCCGGCGGCGCAGCAGCTGATCAGGAGGCCCAGCATGGCGACGACCGCGCCGCCGTCGCCGAACTCGAAGGCCAGCGGGAAGGCGAACATCAGCGAGCCCACCGCGGCGAGCGTGACGATGGGCGCGAGCTGCCAGATGCGCAGCCGGCGGGCGGGCCGCAGCTCGACCTCGACCTCGGGGGTCACGTCGAGCTCGTCGGGCCCGTCCGGGCTGAGGCTGTCCGCCTCATGCCCGGCGCCCGGTGCGCCGTGTTCCGCTGCGTCTTGTTCCGTGTCGCGAGGGCCGGCCTCCATCGCCACGCGCCCTCCCAACTCGGACTCCAGTCGATCGATGCTCGATGATGGCACGGCCGCGGTCGCCGAAATGACGGGCGGAGCGTCCCGATGCCATCACGTGATCAGGCTGTTATGGCCCCACTTCGGGGTTTACGCAGGTCAGACACCTGCTACTGGTCAGCGAGTCAGCAAAAGGTCAGCAATAACCCCAGGTCAGCGCACGATTACACGTTCGCGCCGCACCCGGAGAAGGAACCGTCACCATCATGTCGAACAAGCTTGCGCGGGGTATGGGGAGCTTCTTCAAGCCCTGCGCGTGTCGCCGGCCGTCCGGCTGCCCGCACCTCTACACGATCCGCTTCCGCAACACCCGAGGCAAGCAGTCCGAGGAGTCCGGCTTCCCCACCCAGGACGCCGCCATCGAACGCCTCACCGAAATCTACACAGCCCGCAAAACCACCCCCCGAAGCATCGCCGAACAGCAGGCAACCCTCGGTGAAATGACCTTCGAGGAGTACGCCAAGGCATGGTTCGCCCGCAAGCGCGGCCTCACCGGCAGCACGAAGGCCGCGACCGAGTCCCGAATGCGCACCCACGCCTACCCCGAGATCGGCTCGCGGAAGATCCACACCTTCGACAGCTTCGTCGTCGAACGCTTCATCACCGCCATGGAACGCAGCAACGTCGGCGCCGCCACCCAGGCCCAGGTCTTCCTGCGAGTGAAGGGAATACTCAAGGACGCACACCGCCGCGGGATCATCAGCCTCGACCCACTTCTCGACGTCAGCCCGCCGGAGTACCGCCCCGGCCCGACCGTCATCCCCACCCAGCAACAGGTCGGCCTCCTGCGCGCGGCCCGCGAAGACGACGCCTTCCGCCTCATCGTCGACCTCATGGCCGGCATGGGCCTGCGCAACGGCGAAGCACTCGCCGTCAACGTGAACAACATGGTCGCCAAGGACGTCTACCGCGTACACCAGCAGGTCCACGACCGGACCGTCACCCTGGAACCCCTCAAGCACCGGAAACCCGGCGAGTTCCGCGAGGTGCCCCTGCCCTCCTTCGTCCGCGAAAGCATCGAACACTACGCCGCCAAGCACGGAACCTTCCAAGGCGGCCACCTCCTCGCAACCATGCGCCCCAGCACAGGAAACGCCTTCCTCTCCCCCACCACCCTCCGAAGGTGGTGGACCCAACTCCAGAAGCAAAAGCCCCACCTCATCCCCAAAGGGATGACGATGTACAGCTTCCGCCACTACTTCGCCTCCAACGCCCTCGGCCAAGGCATCCCCATCACCGACGTCGCGGAATGGATGGGACACTCCGACATCAACATCACCTTCCGCACCTACCGCCACCTCCTCCCCGGCTCCGTCTCCAAAGCCGCCAAACTCCTCAACAACGGCCTCAACTTCACCAGCACAACGGCGGAGCCGACCCAGGTCGCCGCCGCCTGACATTCCAGCCCTCGACCCCCTGCATGATCCTGATCGTGGATTTCGGACACCTTCGGCTATCCGGCTTCGCATATATGGCGGCAGACTGTGGTGCTCTCGGCGGGGAAGCCTGCGGCAAGTCCCGCGCGGGCGACGCTCCCGGACCGCGCGGCGTAGCATCTGTGTTGCCAGCCGTCGCTTCCAGGTCGCCCCGCTAACAGGTAGGTCCCGGAGCCGGACCGCCTGGTGCCATGGGCCGCACGGGCCGTGACGGCGTGCTGTTGTGGGACACGACCGACCTGGACACCGCGAACTGGGCGATGGTCCGCCCTCAACCGGCAGAGGATGTGACGGGCGGGCCGTCGGGCCGATCAGCGACCGAACGCCGCTGACGGATCGAGGTTACTGGTTTGTCAGCATGGTCACGTGAGGCTGCCTATGCTGGCCTTTGCAGATGACGTGCGTGGGGGTGGGGGAATTGCGAGTGACTCTTCAGATCACTGGTGAGTCGGCTGAGGACGAGGTTCGATCACTGCATGACTGGCTGCTTCTGGACCGGTCGTTTCGGCGGGACGCGCAAGTGGAGCTCGCCTCGTCGTCCGTGCCGGTCCCTGGACAGCAGGGTGCAGTCCTGGACTTGGTGTCGGTTGTGCTGAGCAACGGAATCAGTGCCACTTCCTTGGGAGTTTCTGTCGCATCGTGGCGGGCCACCCGGCCCCAAGAGCCGACCATTACTGTCGAGCGGGCCGATGGCAGCAAGGTAACGATCTCCGGCTCATCACGCGATGAGGCTCAGCGGCTCCTTGAGCAGTTGCTCGGCGAACAGCAGTAGGCTCCGCAGCGTGAGCAGACTCGCCGACTTTGGAAGATCGCGGGCGCTGTTCATCGGCGTGGACAGCTTCGCAAATCTTGAGTCGCTGCCGGCCGTCCGTCAGAACCTGTCGACACTTGCCGACCTCTTCGCTGACGGAGTGTGGCAGCTGGGATCGTCACACTGTGTGCAGTTACTTAATCCAAACTCAACGCGGGAAGTCGACCAAGCGATTGCCCATGCGGCAGTGGCGGCAACTGATACGTTGCTCCTCTACTATGCGGGGCACGGACTACTCGATCGCCAGGGGCGTCTTCACCTCGCCATGCCTGACAGCGACAAGAGCGCTGTCCACTCGACGGCGTTCCCCTATGAGTGGGTGCGCATGCGGCTGGCTGAGAGCGGTGCTGCACGTTGCATCGTCATTCTTGACTGCTGTTTCAGCGCACGCGCCATGGGCGCACAGTCACCTGCCTCAAGCATCGCGGCCCTCGCGGAGGCGGAAGGCACATACGTATTGGCGGCTGCCGATGAACGCGCTATTGCTCTGGCTCCTCCTGGGGAGGTCTTCACAGCTTTCACCGGCGCTTTGGTCCGGGTGCTGACTGACGGTATCGCCGATGCACCTGAATCTCTCGACTTGGATACGGTTTTCCAAGGAGTTCAAGCCATTTTGCGGCGTCAGGCGCGGCCTGATCCGCAATGTCTCGGCCGCAACCAGGTGGGTCGGACAGCCTTCGTGAAAAACCCTGCCTATTTGCCGGATCAAGTGCACGACGTTCCGTATGACCTCCAGACCATATTCGAAGCTCTTCATACCGCGCGGAGTCTGGCCGACACATTGCAGGCCGCCTCAGACGGCATCGTATCCAGCCTGGGGTTCGGGCGCGCCAGCGTGAACCTCGTGCGACCAGACGGCGACCTGGTCGTGGCTTCCTTCTCCGGAGACGAAGAGACGGAGGGCACCATCCTTGGGCGTGTCGGTAGTCGCGCTTCGTGGGAGCGGCGTCTGTCTATGGGCGAGGCTTGGGGCACATTGCGATTCATTCCCCATACCGAGAGCCCAAGCTTCGGCGACGACGGCCTGCCAGATTGGTACACGGACGGCCCTGTACCTGTCTCTGACCACGAGTGGCACCCCGCAGACCGTCTACTCGCACCTATATACATGCCTGGCACGCACGAACAAGTCTTCGTCGGGGTTATAGCCGTAGGTGAGCCTCACACTGGCCGACACCCCGGTCCAGCCCAACGCGATGCCTTGCAGGCTTACGCCCTCCAGGCAGCTATTGCAATCAGCCACTCGCGTTTGCGCTCCAATATGCAGCGCGCTCTCATTCGTCTCGAGCGCGAACAGCAGGCGCTTCGGGCCAGTGAGGAAAGCTTCCGGCAAGCCTTCGAGTACGCCCCCTCCGGCCTGGCCATCGCGGAACTGGGCGGCGCCCAGCACGGGCGCATCCTGCGCAGCAACGACGCGCTGTGCCGGCTGCTCAGCCGCCCTGCCTCCGTGCTGCGCCGCTACTCCTTCGCCGACCTTGTGCACCCAGAGGACATCGGCACGCTACTGCGAACCTCTGCCGAGGGCGGCCACGCCGAACTGCGCCTCGGCCGTCGCGATGGCACGTACGTCTGGGTATCCATGCGCAACTCCGTCGTCGCCGACACAGCCGACGGGCCGCGCTTCCTGCTCACGCACATTGAAGATATCGAGGAGCGGAAACGACGCGAATCGGACCTAGTTCACCGTGCTTCGCATGATGCGCTGACCGGTCTTCCGAATGCAGCTGAGCTTCGCTCGCGCCTATCGGCCCACTTGTGCTCAGACCCGGACTACCACACCGCAGCCGCATCCCCGGGTCTGAAATCGCACACTGCCGCTGTGCCTCACGTGCACGTTGTCGCTCCCCGCCGTGACGATGGAGCCACAGGAATCGCGGTCCTCTTCTGCGACCTCATCGGCTTCGCAGTGATCAATGAAACGTTGGGGTATGAGGCGGGCGACGCGGTCCTCATCGAGGTCGCGCGGCGCCTTTCGGCCACCGTCCAGGAAAGAGACACAGTGGCCCGGTTCGGCAGCGATGAATTCGTAATCCTCGCCCAGGGACTTGGCGCGGTCGAGGCTCATGCGTACGCGGTACGTCTGTGCGATGCGATTGGCATGCCGATTGACGCCAAGGGCCATCGCCTCTCGGTTAGTGCCACGATCGGCGTCGGTTGGGCTCAGTGTGGCATGGTGATTGAAGAGATTCTGACATCAGCTGCTAGAGGCGGTACACGTCATCAGACGACCGCACTAGAAGAAAGCTGACGTCTGTCATTAGCCTCGAAGTTTCATGACGGTCCGCCGACGTGGTCGGTGGGCCGTTTCGTGCCGTGGATTTGCGGGTGGGCAGGTGGGAGGCCCGAGTCTCGTCTCGGGGTGACGCCGGGTTCCACTGCTCCGGTGGCGGGTTGCTGTCATAGGGGTGTGAAGGTTGCTGGTCAGTCGGGGTTCGGCAGGAATGCGAGCTGGTTGAGGGCGCCGGTGATCACGTCGGTCCAGGGCCAGTGCCGGGCGAGCCGGAGGATCCGCCTGCGGCCGGTGGTGACGAGCTATCCGGCTGCGGTGAACAGGCGGAGTCGCAGGCGGCGGGGTTCCCAGAGCCGGGCGGTGCCGGTGAGGGCGAGCATCGGCATCCAGGCCAGCAGGTCGAGGGCGATCTGCACCATCTCCAGCCAGATGCGGTTTTGGGCGGTGCGGTGCAGGGGCAGGTTGCGCAGGCCGGTGGCGCGGGCGTTTCGGATACGGTCCTCGGCGCGAGCCCGCAGCCGGTGACGCAGTTCGAGCTCGGCAATCGGGAGATTGGTGGTGTTGGTGGCGAAGCACGTCAGCCGCAGTCCGTTTTGCCCGAGTGTGCGATCACCAGCACCCCGTCGAGGCCCACGGTCACCGCCCTCTCCGCATTCGGCGCCCGCTCGCCGGCCACACCGTCCAGACGCGGGCGCACGCTACGGCCCGGGCAGCACGGACCGCCGCCAGAGCCTTCTCCTCGGAGGCGGCAAGAGTGTCGATGAGACGGGAGACCGTCGGGTCGGAGGCCACGGGCCCGAACACAGCCGGCTCCGCCCGCAGCATGCCGGCATCCGCGAGGCAGTCACCGCCCAACGCGACCGCCAGGGCCACGTCCAGGAGGCCCTTTCCCGGATCGGGGACGGCCCTCGGCTTCCGCCACGGCATCAGCGCCGCTGATATCGCGGTGTCCAAGCCGGCCTTGCGTAAGGTCTCGACCAGCAGCACGCCCCCGGCCTGCGAGACCACCGTCCGAGCGCCGCTCTCGACGCGGACACGCGGGTACGACGCGATAGGCTTCTCCACCGGTAGTACCTCATTCCGTGCAACCAACAGGACCCTAGAAGAGTCCAATCGTTGCAGTTCAGGAGTGCTCTCCTCTTATTTGATCAAGCCTGGGTGCTCCACCTCGTGAGAGCACGAGGCTCTACGTGTGCGCCCCGTTGTTCCAAGACTGCGCACCGTACTGACCGCGTCAGGTGACACGGAAGACCGGCCAGCCGATCTCGGTGCGCCACGCGGCGGGATCGCTCGTTTCACGGGGGCCGACGACGTAGACCTCCCGCACCGGCCCGGCCACCGACATCGCGTTCTCCACCACCCAGGTCCCGAGTTCGCCGTACGTGACCTCGATGCCGTCGTGCTCGCCGACATGGGTGGTGACCGCAAGTTCCGCGGCCGGCAGACTCACGGGGTGCACGCGTCCGGTGCGAGGTGGCGCAGCGGAGGGCAGGTAGACGAGCGCGTGCCCGCGCTCGTGCTCGGAGAGGGCGTTGTCGTACATGCCGCCCGGCGGTCCGGACATGGCGGTGCCGACGGCCGCCTCGAGTTCGGCCATCGCGCCTGCGTACCAGGTCTCGATGTCGCGGTGGCCGACTACGGCTTCCACCGCCGCGACCGTCCGTGCCGGCTCTGCACGCAACTCGACGTCGATGGGCGCGGGGTCGGGTCGCAGCGGGCGGCGTAGCGAGACGACTGCGGCCCGGGTGCGGTCGAGTGCGTCCTCGAGGCGTTGGAGGTGGTCTGCGACCAGTGCCGCCCGGACACCGGGGTCGGGGGTGCGGAGGATCTGCTGCACATCGTTCAGGGGGACGTCGAGCTCGCGAAGCCGGTGGATGACCTGTGCGGTCGGAATTTGGTCGACGCTGTAGTAGCGGTAACCGGTGGTCTCGTCCACCACGGCGGGTTCCAGCAGGGCGGCCTCGTGATACCGGCGCAGGGTCCGCACGCTCAGGTGGGTCAGCCGCGAGAACTCGCCAATGGTCAGCATCCCCTCATTCTGGATTCTCCCCCTGGGGGAGAGTCCATGGCTTGACTCTCCCGCGCCGCGAGGTCACACGGTGGGCTCATGACACAGCACACCGATCTTCCGTCCGATCTGCTCCCGACCCCCGTGGGCCAGTTCTTGGCCGCCCACGTCGTCCACGATGCCGGCACCGCCTCGTCGTTTCTCACCGAGGATGCGGTGATTGTCGACCAGGACGAGACCTTCCGCGGCCGGGAGGAGACCCACGCGTTCCTGCGGGACGCCGGGTCCGAGTTCGAGTACACGACTGAGCAGGTCGGCGCTCACCGCGTCGATGACACCCACTGGGTGGTGACCGTGCGGCTCGAAGGCACCTTCCCGGGAGGCGTCGCCGAGCTCGACTACCGGTTCGCACTGCGGGACGACCTCATCGCCGAACTCGTCATCGCCAACCACCCGGCCTGACCCAACCCGCACCACCTCAATCTTCAATGGAGAGAAAAATGTCTAATTCAGACCGCGATCGTCTCAACGGACGCCGGGCGCTGGTCACCGGCGGTTCGAAAGGCTCGGGCAAGGCCGTCGTGGAGAGACTGCGAGAGATGGGTGCCGACGTGTGGACCACGGCACGCACGATGCCCGACTGCTACGAGCGCCCCGACCGGTTCATCGAGGCGGACACCTCCACGGTGGGCGGTGTAGAGGCTGTGGTGTCGAAGATCTCTGAGGGAGGTGCGCTGGACATCCTGGTGCACGTTGTCGGAGGATCCTCGACCCCGCCTGGCGGATTCGCTGCCGCGACCGAGGAGCACTGGCTGGCGGAGCTCAACCTGAACTTCCTGGGGGCTGTCCGACTGGATCGAGCACTGCTGCCGGCCATGGTGGAGACGGGAACAGGAGTCGTTGTCCACGTCACGTCGATCCAGCGTCAGATGCCGCTACACGACGCGACGTTGCCGTACGCGTCAGCGAAGGGCGCCCTGCGTACGTACAGCAAGGCCCTCGCGAACGAACTGGCCCCACGAGGCGTGCGAGTAAACGCCGTCAGCCCCGGAGGGATTCAGACCGGAGCGTATGCCGGCTTCATCGACCAGCTCGCCAAGGGCAACGGATTGACCCGCGAAGAGGCGGAGCAGAGCCTGATGGATTCCCTCGGAGGGGTTCCCATCGGAAGGTTCGCAACGACGGAAGAGGTCGCGGACCTGGTCGGCTTCCTCGTGTCGGACCGAGCCTCATCCATTGTGGGCGCGGAGTACGTCATCGACGGCGGCACTGTTCCAACCGTCTGAGCCAGGCACCGGTTCCGAGCGCAGCCACTCGCGAACAGCACCAACCCGGTGACGGAACCCCCTCCTTCACAAGGACCACGTGTGTACAACCCGATTGGCTGCTTCACCTGGAGAGCGCCTCTTTCCGTGCAGCCAACAGGACCCTAGGAAGGTCCAATCGCTGCAGTTCAGGGGCGCTCTCTGCTTATGCGGTCATGCGTCGCCGCCCCAACTCGTGAAAGCGCGAAGTTAGGCCCAAGTCCAGGGTGGTGTTCGGCGTTGAGGCTTGGCGCCCGACGGCGGCAGCATCGGCCGGACGCAGGGCGCACCGCCGGGCGGTCCTGTCTCTCCCACGGCCGACTCAGCCCGGTGGCATCCACGCGTACGCCTGCACGCATCGGAGGCGACCACTGAGATCCGCCGTAAGCGCATCGACCTGCTGCGCAAGGCGCTTGGGCTGCCTCCGCTCCGCCTGGGCGGCGGGGAGATCCCACTGCAGCCCGCGCCGGAGGCGGCAACACTGTCCGCGCTGGCCCGTCAGCTCGACCGGCACCTCGGCGGCGCGATGTCCCCGGGGCAGACGCGGCTGACGGCCCTACTCGCTGTCGAGTTGGACACCGCGGCGCGCAGCGGGGAGCTGATCGAGCTGCGTACCACAGACCTGGGCGAGAACAACGGCGCGGTGTACGTCGAGCGGCGCCCCCAGGGCGGCGGCGCTGGCAAGGGGATGTCAACGCCGTCAGCCGCGAACACCGCGCCGCCTCCATTTGCATAGACGCCTCCAAGAGCTACTGGCCCGGCGCTGACAACCCCAACCAGATGGCCAACCGCCGAGCCGCCATCACCACCACCTTCCTGGGACACCGCCACGACCGCAGAACCCGGGCATACCTCGACTCCCCCTCGATGTCGCCCCTTCACGTTAATTCCACTTCGTGCGCACATACATGTCACACTGCCCCTTCCACAGCACATCCCTGGGGGGACCATGCGCACCCGCGCCATCAGGCCGGCCACCATCGCCGCGGCATTCCTGCTCAGCCTCACGGCTTGCAGCAGCGACAACGACGCCACCGTCACGAAGAGCGACGCCAAGCCCAAACCCGCCGCCACCACAAGCAACGCAGCGCCGGAACCTAAGCAGCAGACCACCTTCATCGTTGGCTAGACCGCAGACATCAAGGACAACGCCAACAACATCACCTTCAGCGCCGCCGTCATCGCCTACACCCAGCCGGTGAAGGGGCCACAGCCTCCTGGCGACGAGCTGGGCGGCGACGCCTGGGCCACCGCAGAGATCAAGGTCTGCAACACCGGCCCGACAACCTTCACCGTCAGCCAGTTCCCCTGGTCCCTCGCCTACGAAGACGGCACCCGCGTAGAGGTCACCGGCCTCAAAGGTGGCGACCTGCCCAAGCCCGAGTTCCCCACGAATGATGTCTCGGTCAAGCCGGACCGATGCGTGCGCGGAAAGATCCCGTTCCCCGTACAGAGCAGCGCGAGGCCCCAGTACATCGTCTACGCTCCCGATGCGATGGACGAGCCGCTGGAATGGGCTGTGCCCGCCACATAGCAGGAGGTGGCGCCCGTGGCGCGCGGCCGTCGCATCGTACGGCAGTGCCAGCGCGCCGCTTTGTTGTCTGGTGGGTGGCACCGTTCTTCTGCGCCGCCTTACAGACGGCAAGCAGGATCGGGATCACCGTGGACCTGAGCGCCGTCGAGCTCGTCAGGCTCACGGAACGCGGCCAGGGCCTCACGCGGGACGGGGTGGGGAGCCGAGCCCGCCCCGAAGCGGCGGTACGTCGTCCGGAGCACCACCCCCGCGATAGTCTCGCCCCCGCCACGCCGACCTGCGCGCCCCGGGCACGGGAGAGCTCGCCGATGCCCTGGAAGTCACTGCCCACCAGATCGAGGAGACAAGCCCGCGGATCAAGGCCATAGGCGTATCCACGTAGCGCTGCTGGCCCATCTCGCCCACCCTCTGGAGAAGGAGACGGCGCACTCACTTCTCCTGCCGCCCTAGCTTGGGGATGTTCGGCCGCGAGGCGATTACGCCGGGCGATGGCAAGGAAGGCTGGTATGTGCGTGAGGCCGTTTGCCGACCTGCGTGCAGGACAGCGCGAGCACGGCCCCACGCACAGGATGTGTCAGCTGTCCGCGCCGCTGCCGGCCACGACGCAGGACTGGCTGTTCTCCCAGCCCCAGCCGTCACCGTCGGGATCGGACGAGCTGCCGTTGACGCAGTACGGGTACCCGTTGGGTGCGGTGCCGCTGCCTGTGTCGCCGTCGCCCGGCTCACCACCGTCGCCGTAGACGGTGGCAGTCTTGGAGGTGGCGGCGATGCCGTTGGCGCCATTGATGAAGCGGTTGCCCCACGTGGTCAGAGAGCCCGCGTCGAAGCCGTTGACCATGTCGAGGTACTCGACGCCGCTGCCGTTGCCGCTCCAGGACCAGCCGATGTAGCCGACGCCCAGTGACTGAGCTGTCGCCATGATGGCGTCCTCGTCCGGGTTGCCGTCGCTGTGCTGGTCGCCGAACTCGCCGACTACGACGGGGAGTTTGTTGTCGGTGAAGTGGTGCAGGTAGTCCTGCACCTCGGCGGCGGTGTCGTATACGCCGTACATGTGAATCGAGAAGATGGTGTTGCGATCGGGGTCGGACGCGAAGACCGAGGCCGCGTTGTCCCTCATGGTCCCCGACCAGTCCTGGCCCCAGTTGGGGGCGTCCACCATCAGTGCGTGGTTGATGCCGGCGTTTCGCAGCTTGCTGATCGCGTTCTTGGTGGCACCGGTCCAGGCTGCGGCGTTCGTGTTGCCGTACGGCTCGTTGCCGATGTTGACGACGACGTAGTCCTCCTGTCCCTCCAGCGCGCTCTTCACGCCGATCCAGTAGTCGGCGGCCTTGTCCAGGGTGGTGGCGGCGCCGTCCTCGCCGTAGCCGGTGGTGTCATGCACCTCCAACACGCAGATGACCTTGGCGGCCTTGCACTGGCCGATGAGGGTGGAGACCTGCGATGTGGTCGTCTTCGTCCAGCGGTCGCCGCTGCCGAGGACGACGCGGACGGTGTTGGCGCCCGTGGCCGCTATGTCGGCGATGGCGGTCGTCTGCTCGGGGTACCAGGCGTAGGCGTGGTTGACGCCGCGCATGACGAACTCGTTTCCGTTCGCCTCGACCACGCGTCCGTTGCTGACGCGGATGCCGGTGGGGGCGGCCTCAGCCTCGCCGGCCAGAGGGCCGGTTATCGAGCCCAGCAGGCCCAGGGCGGCGGCGAACGCCATGCCCGCCGTGGTGATCAGGGTGCTTCTCGGCTTTCGCATTTCTCTCCTCGGATACGCATGCGGGTGCGGAGGCAGGTACGAAACGGGACGAGGTCACGGGGCGGACGTCACCCCGTGACAACGATGTCCGACGACGGCATGCCCATGCGGGCACGCTGGGTGAGCGCCGCCCGCCCTCCGGCGGGGATGTCACCGGAGGACAGGCTTCGCAGGCGTCGTGATGGTGGGGGCAGCGCCGGGCAACAGACGTCGTCCAGGTGCGACTTCGGCCAGATATGGCTCGAACGGGCCGTCGCCACACCATGAGGCACCGGGTGTTACGTCCCTGTCAATAGCGAGTTCGCGATCCGTCCACCATGTGCGTAACCCCTCGTTGAACTAAACCGCTAAACACGCTGGCCAGACCTGCTACGACCCAAAAGTAAGTCATGGACCTGCAAAAACAGGGTCAGTCAGATTGATTGACAGTCACACGTCATCGCCCTACGTTCCTGCTCGATAAACCGGTACAGGGCTGGAGTTCCCTTCGTCGAGCCGCCGAAGCCGGCCCCGTCCTCCCACCGCGCCCTCGAGGCTGCGGACCGCTCCCTTCGGACGAAAGAGACGCCATGCACAGTCATCCCCCCACTCGGACCAGGCGTTACTGGCCCCTGGTGTTCCTGCTTCTGGCCGCGTTGGCGGGCACCTGCCTGTCGCTCGTGCGCCCCGCCCCGGCCTCCGCCGCCACCGAATCCTTCGCGACACGGTGCGGGATCCGCTTCTGCCTGGACGGCAAGGAGTACTACGTCGCCGGGGCCAACGCGTACGACCTGTTCACCTTCGGTTCGGGCTCCGGCGACACCGAGACGGAGTACATGGACAAGGCCCGTATCGACGCCCACTTCGCCCGCATGCGCAACGACGGTGTCGATGTCGTCCGGCTCTGGATGTTCAACCACGAGGACTGGCACGGCTTCGAGAAGGCCGAAGGCGTCTACAACGAGCAGCAGTTCGCCCAGTTCGACTACATCATCGAGTCCGCCCGGACCCACGGCATGCGCCTCATGCCCGTGCTGGAGAACTACTGGGAGGCGTACGGCGGGATCGACACCCGGCTCAGGTGGGAGGGCCTGTCCGGCGGGCAGCCGGCCCGCGCTGCCTTCTTCGACAAGGACCGCTGCCCCGGGTGCTTCACCTCGTACAAGAACTACGTGAGTTACGCACTGAACCGGACGAACCACTACTCCGGCGTCAAGTACAAGGACGATCCCACCATCTTCGCCTGGGACCTGATGAACGAGCCGAGGTACGAGGCCCAGAGCCCGGAGGAGAACGTCGAGGGCACCACGCTGCGGGCCTGGGTCGACGAGATGGGCGCCTTCGTCAAGAAGATCGACCCGAACCATCTGCTCGGCGCCGGCATTGAGGGGCACGGCACCGGGTACGCCTTCGGCGGCGACGAGGGCAACCCCTTCGTGCACCTCCAGCAGTCACCGTATCTGGACTTCACCTCGGCCCACCCGTACCCGACAGAGTCCTGGGCCGACCTGACTCTGGACGAGACGAAAAAGCTGATCCGGGCCTGGATCAGCGACTCCCATGAGAAGGTCGGCAAGCCCTTCTTCATGGGCGAGTTCAATGTGCACAACGTGGATCGCGCCGCCTGGTGGAGCGAGATCTACACCGACTTCGAGGCAGCCGGCGGCGACGGGAGCGCCTTCTGGTGGTACCAGGACCGGGAGATCGACGGAAAGTTCGGCGTCACCCAGGGCGACCCCGAGCTCGAAGTCTTCCGCGCCCACTCCGCCAACATGGCCACCAAGAGCGGACGCACCCCGGCCACCACTCCCTCCCCCACGCCGACCGACTCCGCGGAACCTACGCCTACCCCCGAACCGACCCCCACCCCGACGCCCACAGCCGCTGCGCCGTGCAAGGTGAGCTACAAGCTCTCCGATTGGGGGACCACGTTCAACGCGGACGTCACGATCCGCAACAGCGGCACCACCGCGGTCGATGACTGGGAACTCTCGTTCACCTTCCCCGGTGATCAGTCCATCACCCAGATCTGGAACGCGACCCGCGCCCAGGTGGGCCGGAATGTCACGGCGACCCACCCCACGGGCTACAACACGTCCATCGCGCCGGGTTCCACTGTGAACTTCGGCTTCAGCGGCACCTCACAGACCGGAACCAACGGCGTCCCGACGGGGTTTGCCCTCAACGGCAGTGCGTGCACCTCGGCCTGACATCCGGGCGCTCCTCGCGTTCAACACCAGGACCCGGTTGAACCGAGGAGGCCCTTCATGAGCCGTGGGGGGCCCGAGCCCCGCGGCCCACCGCGCGGCCCCCCCGCCCGCGGGCGGCCCTCCAAACGCGCGAGATGCGAAAACAGGAGCTAAACAAAACCCGGGTGTAGACAAACGTTTGGAG
>NZ_JBHUXS010000002.1:598928-668324 GCF_042669245.1 Streptomyces sp. NPDC057249
CCTCGCGGGCTGGGGCGGCGCCCCCCCCACCACACCCCCCCGCCGGGGTACCGCGGGCGGCGCCCGCGCTGGGGGGTGGGGCACCCCCCGCCCCCCCCCCCCCGGCTCGGCCGCACCTCGCGCGGGCTCCACTCCATACGCCTGAATTACTAAACCTTGACCTTAACTAAACCGTTTACTAGACAACGTTGTCATGACGGGTCAGAGTGTCCTCCGGAATGACGAATCCCATTGCTAAGAAAGGTGTGTGACGTGACTGTGTACGCAGCACTGGACATCGGCGGCACGAAGATCGCCGGAGCGCTCGTGGACGGCGCAGGCACGGTGGTGGTGCGTGCGCAGCGGCCGACTCCGGCACGGGAGTCCGCCGGTGAGCTCATGGCGGCGGTGACCTGTGTGGTCGACGAGCTGGCGGCCCACCCGATGTGGGACGAGATGGCCTGCTTCGGTATCGCAAGTGCGGGTCCGGTCGACACGGCCGCAGGCACGGTCAGCCCGGTCAACATCCCTGCCTGGCGGCGCTTTCCACTGGTCGACGAGGTGGCCGCCCACCCACGGCTGCCGGTGGGGCTGAGGCCGGTATTGACCGGGGATGCGGTGGCAATGGCCGCGGCGGAGCACTGGCTGGGGGCGGTGCGAGGGTTCGAGAACGCGCTGTGCATGGTGGTGTCCACCGGGGTGGGGGGCGGCCTGATCCTCAACGGTCGGCCCCACACCGGCCGCACGGGGAACGCCGGCCACATCGGACACATCACGGTTGACCTGGACGGTTCGCTGTGCCCTTGCGGCGCTCCCGGCTGCGTCGAGGGCTTTGCCAGCGGTACGGCAATAGCCGCACAGGCGCAAGCGGCTGGGTGGTCCGCGCCGGAGGGGGTGGCCCCGACTGCGGCTGCGGTCGCTGAAGCGGCCCGGGCGGGGAACCCCCAGGCGCTGGCAGCATACGAGCGGGCGGCCCAGGCACTGGCGGCGGCCATTGCGGCGACAGCGGCCATCGTCGAACTGGACATCGTAGTCGTCGGCGGTGGTGTAGCGCAGGCAGGCGACACGCTTTTCGCCCCCCTGCGCCGGCACATGGCCGACTATGCGGTTCTCGACTTCACCCGAGGATTGGCCGTCGTGCCGGCACTCCTGGCCCTTGACGCCGGTCTCATAGGGGCGGCGGCTGTCGCATCTTCGCAGCCGGGCGCCTCCGTCTTGGCGGCGGGGACGCGTCCGTAGCCCTTTCCGCATTGCTTCATCCGTAGAGCTCACGAAGAGAGTCATGGGGGCTGCGCCGCGACCATGGGGTCCGGTCGGCGGAGCCCCGTGAGGGGACCACCGTATGGACCGCATGATCAACACCATTCGCAACTACAGCTGGGGATCCACCACAGCCATCGCGGAGCTGACCGGAGTCGAACCGGACGGTGCACCACAGGCCGAACAGTGGATGGGAGCCCATCCGACGGCCCCGTCCATAGTCCGTCGACGCGGGGCGAGTCGGCCTCTTGACCAGGTCATCGAAGAGGAACCGGCTGCCGAACTGGGTGAGCACGTCCTGCGGCGCTTCGGTCCGCGCCTCCCCTTCCTGCTCAAGCTGCTGGCAGCGGAGGCTCCGCTCTCCCTCCAAGTGCACCCGGATCTGGCCGGGGCCGCCGCCGGCCACAAGCGGGAGAACGCTCAAGGGGTCCCCCTCGACGCCCCGCACCGCAACTACCCCGACAGCAACCACAAGCCTGAAATGATCGTCGCGCTCGGCCCGTTCGAGGGTCTCTGCGGTTTCCGCACCCCCTCGGACTGTGCCGGACTGCTGAGTGCGCTGAACGTTGACCTGTTGGATCAGCACTGCGCGACGCTGCGGTCGGCGCCGGAGGAGACCGCGCTGCGACAGGTCTTCTCGGCATTCCTGGCCGAAGGGCCCTCGCTCGTGGATGCCATCACACGTGCTGTGGCGCGCGAAGCACGAAGGTCCGGCCCCTACCAAGCTGCCTTCGACAGCTACTACTCCATCGCGAAGGCGCACCCGGGAGACCCCGGGCTGCTGCCAGCGTTGATGCTGAACCACTTCCGTCTCGCGCCGGGCGAGGGGCTGTTCCTCGGAGCCGGAATCCCGCATGCCTACATACGGGGCCTGGGAGTGGAGGTCATGGCGGCTTCCGACAACGTCCTGCGTTGCGGGCTGACTTCGAAGCACGTGGACTCCCAGGAACTCCTCCGCGTGATCGCCTTCTCCGCAGCTCCCGTACACGCTTTGCGGCCCACGGCCACGGCAACAGGCGAAGAGGTATTTGCCACCCCCGTGGACGATTTCCGCTTGTCGGTCCTCCGGCCTGGTCGGCATGGGGGCGCCGTGAAGCTCGACGCCTTCGCCCCACAGATCCTCCTGTGCACAGCGGGCGCAGTCTCCGTCACTGGCCCGGAAGGCGAACTGCCGCTGCCCGTCGGCAGTTCGGTCTACGCACCGGCCGGCGAACAGGTGACGGTCACAGGGAGGGGGACCGTCTACCGCGCCACCGTCGACGTGAGCTTCCCGTGAGTCACTGGCGCGGCACAACCACCAATTAAAACAAAGCTAAACTCAACCGGCTTTCCCAAAAAGGTTGCTACCCCGCTCCCGCGCCTCTAATCTCTCTTCCAGTTGCCCGAACTTCCCACACTCAGGGGACACTGGAACGCTCTCCACCCGAGCGTTTACGGGCAGCCAATCTCCTCGTTGGCCGGTGAGAGCCGCCTATGTTCCCGGCCAACGAGGATTCTCACACCCCGGCGACATCCTTCCTTTTAAATGGAACAGATTTCGGAAGACGACTATCTGCCGCTCATGCGGAGAAAGTCCGGGGCCAGAAGAGCTCGCCACTCGGCAGAGCGTGTCGCGCCGACGGGAATCCGTCCCCTTTCGTGAGCACGCCACCACATCGGGAGTAAGACATGAAAAGGACGCTGGCCACCGCAGCGGGAGCATTGCTGGCGATCACGGCTGTCACGCTGACCGTGCCCTCCACGGCTCAGGCGACAGAGGTCTCTACCGGGTTCCACGTCAGCGACGGCCGTCTGCTCGACGCCAACAACAAGGACTTCGTCCTGCGCGGGGTCAGCCACGCGCACACCTGGTACACAGCCAGGACTCCGCAGGCGCTCAAGGACATCAAGGCCCTCGGCGCCAATTCGGCCCGTGTGGTCCTGAGTACGGGCGACCAATGGACCAAGAACGACACCGCAGACGTCGCAGCCGTTGTTGCACAGTGCAAGGCCAGCCGTCTTGTCTGCGTCCTTGAGGCCCACGACACAACGGGATACGGCGAAGCCGGCGCAGCAGCCCCGCTGTCCCGCGCGGTGGACTACTGGAAGGGAATCAAGAGCGCGGTCGAGGGACAGGAGAAGTACATCATCCTCAACCTCGGCAACGAGCCCTACGGAAACACCGGATACGAGAACTGGACTTCCGGAACCGCCGCTGCCGTCAAAAGCATGCGGATCGCGGGATTCAAGCACACCATCATGGTGGACGCCCCGAACTGGGGCCAGGACTGGTCCGGCACCATGCGCGATAACGCCGCCTCGGTATTCGCCTCCGATCCCGACAAGAACACAGTATTCTCGATCCACATGTACGGCGTGTACGACACCGCCGCCGAGGTACAGGACTACCTGAACCAGTTCGTTTCACGAAAGCTGCCGATCGTCGTCGGTGAATTCGGCGACGCGCATTCGGACGGCGACCCCGACGAGGACGCGATCATGGCAACCTCTCAGCAACTGGGCATCGGCTACATGGGCTGGTCCTGGAGCGGGAACGGCGGCGGGGTCGAGTACCTGGACATGGCGACCGACTTCGACGCGAGTCGGCTGACTACGTGGGGCAACCGCTTCTTCAACGGCCCCAACGGTGTCAAGGAAACCGCGCGTGAGGCCAGCGTGTACAAAGACGGGTCCTGCCACGTGTCCTACAAGCTGAGTGACTGGGGCAGCGGTTTCAACGCAGACGTCACCGTCCACAACACGGGCACCACCGCGATCAAGGGTTGGCAGCTCCGGTTCCTCTTCCCGAGTGTGTCGAGCGTCGACGCCGTATGGAACGCCGAGCTGAGCCAGGAGGGCTCGTCAGTCCAGGTTACGAACACGTCCTGGACCGAGAGCATCCCGGCCGGCAGCTCGGTGAACTTCGGCATCACCGGATCCTCCTCGGCCTCCGCCAACGAAGTTCCCAGCTCCTTCACCCTCAACGGTGTCACCTGCACCACGGGCTGATCCCCTCCTCGTCGTCACAGCAAGCGGAAAGGCTTCGCACGGCGAGGAGCTCTCTCTTTCCGCGCCCCCGATCCGCGGCCTCCCCGCACCGGACAGCACTGCGGCCTCCCCGCCCGGTCCCGGCGGGGAGGCCGCAGTGTTCGCAGATGTCCTCCTCAGCTCCGGGAGGGTGCCTGTGCGGTGGAACTGCGCGGAGTGAGGGACGGGGTCGGCACCTGTATGGGGCCGGTGTGCGCACCCTCTATGAAGGCGAACAGAGTGCGCGCCACCTGGGCCCCGAAGCCGTGCACATCATGGCTCATGGCCGACAGCGTGGGATGCGTGATCCGACACAACTGAGAGTCGTCCCAGGCGAGCAGCGAGACGTCGTCAGGGACTACGAAGCCCATCTCCGCGGCGACCCCTGCTCCCGCCACGGCCATGATGTCGTTGTCGTACACGATGGCCGTCGGACGGTCAGCAGACATCAGCAGTGAGCGAGTGGCCCGCGCTCCCTCGCTCCCGTCAAAATTTGTCGTAAGCTGCCGGCCCTCTTCCAGCCCCAGTTCCCGGATCGTGGCCGTGAAGGCGCTGGATCGGATGGCGCTATGGCCGAGACTGACCGGACCTCCCACGCGGGCGATGCGCCGGTGGCCGAGTGCCGCCAGGTACCGGACGGCCTCAGCTGCGGCCGTGGCGTCGTCGGTCCACACCGCGGGAAAGGAACCGGTGAGAGACGGATGCCCGACGGCCACCGCCGGCAACCCGATGGCTTCCAGCGCTGGGACCCTCGGATCGTCTTCGTGGAAGTCGACCAAAATGGCCCCGGCGATCGTCTGGCTGCGCCACCAGGACTTGTAGAGGTCGATCTCCTCGTCGAGATCCCGCACCAGCCGCAGAAGCAGCGAGTACGACCGTTCGGCCAGGACGCTCTCGATACCTGAGATGAAGTCCATGTAGAACGGTTCAAGGCCCAACAGTCTGGCCGGACGGCACAGAGCAAGGCCGACGATGTCCACCCGCTGGCTGGAGAGGCTGCGCGCGGTGAGGTTCGGCGCCCACCCCAGCTCCTTCGCAGCCTCGAAGATCCGCTCGCGGGTGGCCTCCGAAACGCCCCGCTTCTTGTTGAAGGCCAGGGACACGGCCCCCTTGGAGACTCCGGCCCGGGCCGCTACGTCCTTGATGGTGACGCGTGCCGGACTGTTCACTTCGTATCCGCGCAGAACAGGGCGGCCCGCACGTCGTCGGCGGTCACGTCGCCACAGCCGTCGACTCGGATCCGAACCTGCTCACCTGGCAGCAAGGTGGTAAGACCGCAGTCGGCGAACGCGCTGGGGCTCAGCCGGTCCGCCTGAAGGAGAAGGTCCCTGACGAGGGTGTGCGCGTTGACCACGACGTCAAGCTTACTGCCGCTGCCCGGGACGGGTTCCACCACTACATCGAATGCGGGCTGTACGTAGCTGAACTCCTTGTCGGGGACCGGGAACCAGGTGGCCCGCAGGCCGTCCGCGTCGGCGACGAGGAACTCCGTGGTGCTGCGACCGGCCGGCAGGAGCCCGGCGGGCACGGGAAGCCGTACGACGGAGCGCGGCGCGACCGTCACCTCCTGGGCGCCGTGAGCGGTGACCGCCCCGCCGGCCTCGACGCGGCGCAGGGTCACCTCGGTGCGCCAGGGCGCGGCGGACTGGTTGATCACCGCGAGCACGGGTCCCTCGTCGCCCGCGCCCGCGGGTTGCAGGGTCAGCAGCCGGTCCGCGTACACCCGCCGCAGCTCGTGGTGGAGCGGCTTGAGGCGGCCGTCCCCGTCGACGGCGGCCCAGGAGCTGACCGGCCAGCAGTCGTTGAGCTGCCAGACGACGGTGCCCGCGCAGACCGGCCAGTGGGAGCGCCAGTGCTCGATGCCGGCGGCCACGGCGCGGGCCTGGACGACCTGGGTCAGGTAGTGCCAGCGGTCGAAGTCGCCCTCGGGCAGGGCGAAGTGGCGGGCGACCCCGCGGTCGAGCTTGCCGTTGCCGTCCTCGGCCTTCTGGTGGTGGAGCATGCCGGGCGAGTCGGGGGCCAGGTCCTCGCCGGGCAGTGCGCGCCGGAGCGTGGCCAGGGCGGGCGGGGCCTGCCAGCCGAACTCGGAGACGAACCGGGGGACGTTCGCGCGGTACTCGGCGTAGTCCTGGCGGTTCCACACCTCCCAGGAGTGGTAGGTGCCGTGGTCGGGGTCGTTGGGGTGGTGGTCCCACGATCCGGACCAGGGGCTGCCCGCGCTGTAGACGCGGGTGGGGTCGAGTTCGGCGACGATACGGGGCAGCAGGCCGAGGTAGTAGCCCTCGCCCCAGGAGTCACCGGCCAGGCCGGGCTCCCAGTCCCAGTCGCGGAAGCCCCAGAGGTTCTCGTTGTTCCCGTTCCACAGGACCAGACTGGCGTGCGGCATGAGGCGGACAACGTTGTCACGCGCCTCGGCCTCGACCTCGCCCCGCAGGGGCTGCTCCTCCGGGTAGGCGGCGCAGGCGAAGAGGAAGTCCTGCCAGACCATGAGGCCCAGTTCGTCGCAGGCGTCGTAGAACGCCTCGTCCTCGTAGATGCCGCCGCCCCATATGCGTACCAGGTCGACGTTGGCGTCGGCCGCCTGGCGCAGCCGGGTGCGGTAGCGCTCGGGGGTGATGCGTGAGGGGAAGACGTCGTCGGGGATCCAGTTGACGCCCCGGGCGAAGACCCGCTCGCCGTTCACGACGAGGGTGAAGCCCGTGCCGTGCTCGTCGGGGGTGCGGTCCAGTTCGACGGTGCGGAAGCCGATGCGCCGGTGCCAGGTGTCGAGCGGACCGGCGTCGTCGAGCAGGGTGACGTCGAGGTCGTACAGGGGCTGGTCCCCGTACCCGCGCGGCCACCACAATTGCGGGCCGTCCACGGTCAGTCGAAGCACGGCCTCGTCGCCCTCGAATCGGACCTCCGCCTCCTCGCCGGCCACCGTGGCCCGCGCTCGCAGGACGGTTGCGGTCCCGGCCTCCGTGCGCTCGACCCGGAGGCGTACCTCGACGCTGCCGCGGTCCTCGTCCACGGTGACGAGGGGGCGGACGGAGGCGAGGCGGGCGGTGGACCAGTGCTCAAGTCGTACGGGGCGCCAGATGCCGGCGGTGACGAGCGTCGGGCCCCAGTCCCAGCCGAACCCGCACGCCATCTTGCGGATGTACTGGAAGGGCTCGGGATACACGTTGGGGCGGTCCCCAGTGATCGCGCGGACCGCCTCGGCCTCCTCGTACGCGGAGGTGAAGTGCACCTCCAGACGGCCTGTCAGCCCGGTGGCGTCGAACCGGTAGGTGCGGTGCATGTTCCGGGTGGTCCCTAGTTCCCGGCCGTCGAATGCGATCCGGGCTGCGGTGTCCAGGCCCTCGAAGACGAGGTCGGTGCGCTCGTGTTCACTCTCGTGGGACACGTCGGTGGTGTAGGTCCAGGAACGCCGGCCGACCCAGGAGACCTCGGTCTCGTTGCGGTCGAGGAACGGGTCCGGAATGACTCCGGCTGCGAGCAGATCGGTGTGGACACAGCCGGGGACCCGAGCCGGGAGCTGATCCTGACCGTGACGCAGGGTCCAGCCTTCGGTGAGTGGGGTGATGTCCTTCATGTGCGGCTCCAATCGGCCCAGTACGCACGCTGACAGATGTACGACGCGGCACAACTTAGCCCGCAGATCGATCACTGTCTATAAACCGGTCTAGTCACGCATCGGTAACACGCAGGATTCTTCGAGTACGCGTGACCTGCACGCCAACGCCTGTCAGTAACGATTCGGCATCGCCGGGGAAACAAGTGCTTTACCGGTTCACTCCTTCCCTGTCATAGTGCCGACATCCGGCGCAGACCCGAGCCGCCGTCCAAAGGAGCAGGGCACATGGGGAAGACCAGGACACTCGCAGGTACGTTTTTGGCCATCGCGACCATGACGGTTACCGGCTGCAGCGGCAGCGGTTCACCGTCCACGGAGACGGCATCCGCCCCCGCTGACGCGAGCAAGGCGAGCGGCACCATCACGGTCCTCACTCAGCGGACGGACCTGATCAAGAGCGGGGCCATGAAGGCCTACGCGGCGGAGTTCAACAAGGTCTACCCCAAGATCAAGGTGAAGTTCGAGGGCCTCACCGACTACGAGGGCGAAGTCAAGATCCGGATGAACACGGACAAGTACGGTGATGTCCTGATGATCCCGGCGGCGGTCGCCAAGAACGACTACCCCAAGTTCTTCGCGCCGCTGGGTTCGTCCATCGAAATGGCGAGCAAGTACCGCTTCAGCGACAAGTCGGAGGTCAACGGCAAGACCTACGGCATCGCCCAGTTCGGTACGGCCAACGGCTTCGTCTACAACAAGGCCCTCTGGAAGAAGGCCGGCATCACCGCCTGGCCGAACTCCCCGGAGGAGTTCATCGCGGACCTGAAGACGGTCAAGGCGAAGACCGGGTCGACCCCTTACTACACCAACTTCAAGGACGGCTGGCCCCTGGTCCAGTGGTCCGCCAACATCGGCTCCGTCACGTGCGACAAGGAGGCCAACAATAAGCTGGCAGGCGCCGTCTCGCCCTGGAAGTCGGGCAGCGAACTGGGAGTGATCGACCACCTGCTCTTCGACATCGTCAAGGACGGCCTCTCGGAGAAGGACCCCAGCACCACCAACTGGGAGGCGTCCAAGAGCAAGCTCGCCAAGGGCGAGATCGGCTCCATGATGGTCGGCTCCTGGGCCATCAGCCAGATGCGCGACGCGGCCGAGAAGGCCGGGAAGAACCCCGACGACATCGGCTACATGCCCGTCCCCGTCCAGCAGGACGAGGGGCAGCAGTGCGCGACGCTCGTCTCGGACTACCAGCAGGCCGTCAACATCCACTCGGACCACAAGGAAGCCGCCCGGGCCTGGATCGACTGGTTCACGGAGAAGTCCGGCTACTCCGCCAAGGAGGGAGCCGTCCCCACCCTGAAGACGGCCCCCATGCCCGAAACCCTCAAGGAATTCGTTGACAACGATGTCACCTTCGTCGAGCGCTCCGAGCGCAAGACGGGCGCGGTGAACGACATCGACAACGCCGCCGAGATCGGCCTCAACAAGCCCGACTACCGGCAGAAGCTGATCGACATCGCCCGCGGGGCGCAGAAGGGCAACGCCGAGAGCTACTTCGGCGAGCTGAACAAGAAGTGGAACGACGCCGCGAAGACCGCCGGTTCCTGACCCGGCACGGGCCCCGGCCGGGGGGAGACCGGCCGGGGCCGTCCCGCGCACACCCGCATGACCGACGCGGACGACGAAAGGCCCGACATGACCGAGACGACCGAGGCGGTGAGCGTGAAAACGCACCGTGCGACGCCCCACCGGCGCGGCACCTCCCCCAAAGGCTTCGGCCCACGGACACGCGGCACCCGGGGCTGGTCGCTCCGCCGTGCCACGCCCTGGCTGTTTCTGGTGGCGCCCCTGGCCCTCCTGATCACGTTCACCTACGTGCCCGTAGGAAACATGATCTATTACAGCTTCACGGACTGGGACGGGGTCAGCCCCGACCGGAACTTCACCGGAGCGGACAACTACGTCCAGATCTTCACCCGGCCGGAAATCTTCCGGGTGTTCTTCGTGAGCTTCTACTACCTGGCGGCATCCGCGGTCCAGATCGTGATCGCGCTGTATTTCGCCACGGTGCTCAGCTTCGACCTGCGGTTCCGCAACCTGTTCAAAGGGCTGCTCTTCTTCCCCTACCTCATCAACGGCGTCGCCATCGGCTTCGTCTTCCTGTACTTCTTCCAGGACGGCGGCACCCTGGACACCGTGCTGTCCTGGTTCGGCCAGAACCCCGACCACGCCTGGCTGGGCGACCCCACCTCCGCCAACACCTCACTCGCCGGCGTCTCGGTGTGGCGCTACACGGGCCTCAACTTCGTGCTCTTCCTCGGCGCCATCCAGTCCATTCCCGGCGAGCTGTACGAGGCCGCGCAACTGGACGGCGCGAACAAGTGGGAGCAGTTCCGGCACATCATCGCCCCGAGCATCCGGCCCGTACTGAGCCTGAGCGTCATCCTCGCGATCTCCGGCTCGCTCGCCGTATTCGAGATTCCCTGGATCATGACCGGCGGTGCGACCGGCACCTCGACCTTCGTCATCCAGACCGTGAAACTCGCGTTCCAGTTCAACAAGACCGGGCTGGCATCGGCGGCCGCCGTGGTGCTGCTGCTGATCATTCTGCTGATCACCTGGATCCAGCGCCGGCTCGTGCCCGACGAAAAGGTGGACCTCGTATGACCACGGCCCCGCAGACCTCGGCCCCGAAAACCGCGGGCCGCACCCGCACCGCACCCAGCCGGCGACGCGTCCGCCTGCGCGGCCGGATCGGGCAGACACTCGTCTACGTATCGCTCGTCGTGGCCTCCCTGGTGGTGGTCCTCCCGCTCGCGGTCGTCTTCCTCACCTCACTGAAGACCTCCTCGGAAGCCACCGACGGCGGCGCCCTCTCGCTCCCGGGCAACTGGCTGAACTTCGACAACTACGCGACCGCGTTCTCCGACGGCCACATGCTGACGGCCTTCGGCAACACCGCGTTCATCCTGCTGTTCTCCATCACCGGCACCGTGCTCATCGGCTCGATGACCGCCTACGCCATCGACCGCTTCGACTTCCGGGCCAAGAAGCTCGTCATGGCCCTCTTCCTCATCGCCACCCTCGTACCCGGGGTCACCACACAGGTCGCCACCTTCCAGGTCGTCAACAGCTTCGGCCTGTTCGACACCCGCTGGGCACCGATCCTGCTGTACATGGGCACGGACATCGTCTCGATCTACATCTTCCTGCAGTTCATCCGCGGCATCCCGGTCTCGCTGGACGAAGCCGCGCGGCTGGACGGAGCGAACTCGTTCACGATCTACCGCAAGATCATCTTCCCGCTGCTCAAGCCGGCGATCGCGACCGTGGTGATCATCAAGGGGATCACCGTCTACAACGACTTCTACATCCCCTTCCTCTACATGCCGTCGGAGGAACTCGGCACAGTCTCCACCGCCCTGTTCCGCTTCAAGGGGCCCTTCGGAGCCCACTGGGAGAACATCTCGGCCGGCGCCGTCCTCGTCATCGTCCCCACGCTGGTGATCTTCCTGTTCCTCCAGCGCTACATCTACAACGGCTTCGCCCAGGGCGCGACAAAGTAAAAACGCTCAGCCAAACCGCTTCCTGCGCAGCCAGATCGCCACCGAATGGGATGGTGTCGCAAACCACTCGACACCATCCGGTGCAAACATGCAGCTCAGAGAGGCGTGGACCGAGACCGTGAAGCGATCGGCTTTGGTCCGAAGTCGGTCGTAGCGGTAGTGAGAGGGCTCGTTGACCACATCACCCCCCTATAAGCGTCGCTGTGGTCATCGAGGAGGTGGTCGATGGCGGTCAGGTGATCCAGATCGAAATTCAGCCAAGCCGCCAGACGTGGACGCGCGCAACAGTCCCGAACGACGGCTGACGGCCTTCTCGGGTCTGCAGGAAGTCAGTCCCGAACCCGTGTGGCCGAACTGATGTCATACGCCTTCTGCACGAGGGCGGGGCGGCTGCCGTCGTTGAGCTTCCGGTCCCACAGGGCGTCGACTTGCCGGCGGGCCTGTGGCTCCATCTCTTCGGGGAGCAGGTTGCGGTAGCGGCTCTCCTCGCCGAGCAGGACGCGTACCGTGCGCTCGATGACCGGCTCCGGGTCGTACTGCTCGTGCGGGAAGGACAATTCGGCGTAGTCGTAGAGGCGGTCGGCGGGGTCGTCGCGCCATTCCTTCCACGTTTCGAACATGGTGTCGTTGAAGCCGGTCAAGAACGGGCCGGGGTTGATTGTGGCGACCGTGACGCCGAACTCGGCCAGCTCCTGGTCCAGCGCGTCGGCGAACGCCTCCACCGCGTGCTTCGATCCGGCGTACGCACCGGTGAACGGGTCGACGGTGAGTCCGGCGACCGAGGACATGAAGACGATCCGCCCCCTGCGACGCGCCGCCATCCGACGGGCGATGCCCTGAGTGAGCAGGACAGGCCCGAAGACGTTCACCTCGAACTGGCGGCGCAGCCGCTCCTCAGGGATATCAGCGGTGGCACCACCCTCGGAGACACCGGCGTTGTTGAGGAGGACCTCGACGTCCCAGGACCAGGCCCTCTCGCGGTCGCCGGGATCGATGACGTCGAGTTTCTCCACGCGCAGTTCGACACCCTGCTCCCGCGCGTCGGCGCGCACCGCGCTGACCTGGGCGATGATCTCCACTCCTGCGATCACCTGGTGCCCGGCCGCTGCGAGCCGCAGCGCAACCTCCTTGCCGAAGCCGCTGCCCGCTCCGGTGATGAGAATCGGTCCCGCCATGGTGGATGAGCCTTCCTGTGCTGGTGCCGGGCCTGTTCCCGGCACCGGTCCCTGGATGCCCCCGCCCAGCCGCCGGATTCGCGACCGGCTTGCCTAAAAGGCCGCGGCCTTGGCCACAGCGCTGTCCTGATCCGGTGAGGCGCCGTGGACGCCGACCGCACTCACCACCTCTCCATCGCCCCTGAGCGGTACCCCGCCCGGGAGGAGCAGCTCTCGGTCCAGCCCTGACAGCGCCATGCCCCAGAACTGCCCGCCCGGCTCGGAGTCCGGGCCAGATCGCCGGTGGAGGACCGCACCAGAGCGCTGGTGTGCGGCTTGTCGATGGAGTGCTCGATGCTGCCGAGCTGGGATCCGTCCATCCGTGCGTGAGCGACCAGGCTGCCGCCTGTGTCCGCGACGGCGATGTTGCTGAGGGGACCGATACGCTCCGCCTCGGTGATGCCCGCATCGATGATCCAGCGGGCATCCCCTGAGACCCACGGTGTGTGTGCTGTGCATACGAAAGACGGTAGATCCTTGAGCATGAGGACGCCTTCCGGCAGCACCCTCCCGGCTTTCCGTCACGAGAACGGATCCCAGGACGTCGTCAACGCTCATTTGCCTGGCACAACGCCGTCCCCCGCAACGAAACAGTCTTCCGACCCGTTCGCGCGGTTCACGCAGACCGGTGACTCAGCGGCGGCGGGCGCCACCGGACGACGCCTCATTTCTGTATCACGGGTGGGTTGGCGATCCGGACCGACACCCATGATCAGGCTGAGGACAAGGGCCCTGATATGCGACAGTCCCGGTCAGACGGGCTCGCCCATCGGCCGGACGGTCGGGGTGTTGAGATCGACGCCTGTGGGCTGGTCGAGGGCGTAGTAGATGGCCTCGGCGATGGGCCGGGGCGGCAGGGCGAAGGAGGGGATGCTGGTGCCTGTCCAGAACGGTGGGTCGATCATGCCGGGGTTGGCCAGAGTGACTCCGATGCCGCGGGTCGTGGCGTATGGAGGTCGACGACCATGTGCCGGGCGCCGCTGTGCCGGACCGCGTTGGTTTGCCGCTTGATTTTCCCCCGCGAGCACGGGCCATACAGTCGAAGCGGCGCCCGGAGCCACCTCCTATGGCTTCGGGCGCCGCTTCTCGTGGTGCGCTGACGAGTGCGGGTGGGAGCGATGTAGCGCCTGGCGGCAACCGTGAGGTCGAGGGCCAGGGCGAGACCAGGACACCTCGGAGCACAGCGTTGATCGCACCTCCGCACAAGTCGGACAAGCTCATGGTGAGTTGACGCATCCTGTGATCCACCAGCCGAGGGAGGTGGGTGGCACCTCCTGGCTAGACCGCCAGGGCGGGCAGGTCTGAGGTAGTGATGACGTCGGCCTGGGTCGGGAAGATCTTCTCGGTCAGGACCCGGTGTGTCTCGGCGTCGGGGTCGGCGGTGGCGTCTGCGAGCACGAAGGTGCGGTAGTCCGCGTCGGCGGCGTGCCGCAGTGTGGAGAGCACGGCGCCGGAGGTGGCGATACCGGCGAGGATCAGCGTGTCGATGCCCCGGGCGTGCAGGCGGGTGTGAAGGTCAGTGGTGCTGAAGGCGCCGACGCGCGTCTTGCGTACCACCAGGTCCTCCTCTCGGATGTCCAGCCAGGGGTGGACCTGCGTCTCGGGGGTGTCGGCGCCGAAGAGCTTGTGCTGTCCCACGGGGGCGAAGGTCTTGTTGTGCGGGGGGATTGCCTGGTGGTCCTGCTCGGTGAAGGCGACGCGCACGAAGCAGACCTGGACCTGCGTCTTGCGAGCCCAGGCGAGCGCGTCGCCGACGCGGGCCAGCAGCGTCTCGGAGTTAGGGAACATCCCCAGGCCGCCGGGCTGGAAGTCCATCAGCACCAGAGCGGTACGGGCCGTGTCGATTGGGGCGAGGGGGGCAATCATGGGTGCGTTCTCTCTCTGCTGAGCTGATTGTTGATTGGGCTTGGCCAACCGGGCGATTCGCTATGCAGGTCCCGGTGGGTTCTACCTGGCGGTCCTGCCCGGGAGGGTGCGGTCGAGGACGGAGACCAGGAGCAGGACCAGGCTGACGCCGATCATGATCCAGGCGATCAGATGAATGCCAGGGTCACTGACGCTGGTGTGAAAGACGAGTCCGGTGATGGCTGAGGAGGCGATGGAGCCGACGTAGCCGAAGGTGCGCAGCAGTCCAGAGGCGGTGCCGAGTTGGTCCGGCGGCGCCTGGGCGTACAGGGCGGTCTGGTTGCCCGCAGCGGCGAAACCCACCACGAGGCCGAAGAAGAGGGTGATGATCACTACCCAGCCGATCCAGGCGGATGCACTGAGCACGAGCACCCCGGCCGAGCCGATCACGCAGGCGATCGCGGCGGCGATGACGGGTCCGCGGACCAGGTTGCGTCGCGCGACCGGCGAGATGATCAGGCCGGAGACCAGCGTCATCGGAAGCAGCAGCAGGCCAGCCTGCGTTTCGCTGAGGCCCCGCACGCTCTCGACCCACTGGGTGATGCCGTACAGCACCACGTACTGGCAGAGCAGGGCCAGGCCGAAGCGCAGGTAGGTGCGGGAGAGCGGTTTGTTGGAGCTGAGCATCCGCACGTCGAGGAAGGGGGCTGAAGCGCGCAGTTCCCACAGCACAAGGGCGGTCCACAGCACGACGGAAATGCCCAGCAGGTACCAGTGCGCGATGGGGAGGAAGAACAGGAACAGCAGCAGGGCGATCATCGCGGCGGCGAACCCGGTGATGCCGGCGATGTCCAGGCGGACGGCCACCTCGCGCGGTCGGAGCGGGTGCTTGAGCGGCCCATCCGGCCTGACCCAGACGAGGGTCGCAGCGACGGCTATCAGCCCGACCGGCACATTGATGAGGAAGACCGAGCGCCAGCCAAGCCCACCAACCAGGACGCCGCCGAGCGGGAGGCCGAGGGACGCGGTGGCGATGCCGGCGATCTGCAGACCGCCGAGTACGCCGCCCGGTGGCTTGTCCAGTCCGGCATCGTGAGCCCGACGCCGGATGAGGAGCATGGCGGTGGGATAGGCGCAGGAGGTGCCCAGTCCGATCAAGACGCGGCTGATCAGAAGGGTGATCAGGTTCTGGGCGAATGCGCCGAGCAGTCCACCGGCGGCGACCAGGATGGTCCCGGCCAGAAATACCCGGCGCGGTCCGAGGACCTCGGCGGCTTTGCCTGCGGTGGGCTGAGCAATCGCGCTGGCCAGGTAGAGGGCGGTGACCAACGCCGCGGTCTGGCCGATCGGCACGCCGATTCCGTGCGCGATCGGCAGTAGGGCGGTGGCGATCAGGGAGCTGTTGATGGGGTTGAGGGCCGAGCCGATGAACAGGGGTGTGGTGAACCGCCACGAGAACGCGCGCTCCTGCGGGATCGCGGTTTCGCGGTTCGCGACGGAGAGGCGGGCCCCGGATGGTGCGGACATGAAGGCTCCCGGTGGTGCGGGGAAATTGATGCTAGAGACGTTCCGCGAGCCGCTCGATCAGGGGCGCAGCAGCGGAGAGGGTTTCGATGTCCGCGTCGGCGAAGGACTCCTGGAGGACCGCTGTGACCTTGTCGACCACGGCGTTGCGTCCGGAGTGGACAGCCACCTCACCGTCCACGGTCAGGCTCAGAGTCGAACGGCGTCTGTCCGTCGCGTCCGGGCTGCGCGAGACCAAGCCGAGTTCCTCCAGGCTCGCGATGGTCGCCCCCATCGCCTGCGGGGTGATCTGCTCGCGCCTGGCTAGGTCGGAGATCGTCATCGGGCCGAGCCGGTCGAGCCGTGACAGAGCGGTGAGCTGCGGGTTGGTGAGCTCATCAACGGTCGTCACCTCCTGGATACGGCGCTTGAACGCACCGATGGCCATCCGCAGCCGATTGGCCGTCTCACGGACACCTGGCACCTCGGCCGGTTGGTTCTCAGCTTCACTCATACCTTAAGGCTAGCCTTCACAGCCCAGGCTTGCAAACTTGGGCTTCATATTTTCTCGACACCACGGCGGCCCCGCCGACCGGCAGCGCAGGGCCGACCGGCACGGCGGCACAGCCCGTTCCCATACGGCTGCTGGGCGAACAGGTGCGTAACACTGAGTGACGACCGAGATTCCGTTCACCATGAAGGTCGACAGGGGCAGCGGGCAACGGGAGAGATGGGCTCGACGTACAAAGCACCGATCCAGGCAAGTCAGAGGCGGCATGCGATAGGACCCACGCCTGGCAGAACGCCTTCTACCGCCTCGCCCGCCGCTATAAGCGCCGGGGGGACTGCCATCGACGCTTTCTTCGACCTGGCCGACTCCGTCATCACCTTTCGTAGTCTGATTCGACGGGCATGGACGACCCACCGCTGCGACGAACGCCCGATCTGCCGCCCATGAGAGCACGCCTGCCTGGCAGCCCCTCGTTGGCGTTGACAGCGAGCTGTCTGTCGTCGGTGGTCGGTGCGCCGGCTGCGGGCCACGGGGGTCGAGTGCGCCCGCCGACTGCTATCCCGGGGTGCTGTCTTCGGTCATGGTCTGGGTGCCGATGACGTTCAGGAGCCGGAGCCGGTCGGCGGCATCGCTGCCAGGAGCGGCGGTATAGGCGACGATGCGCAGATCGCTGCTGGGAGCCGTTAGCACGTCACAGTCGAATGTGATTGCGCCAGCATCGGGGTGCTGGACGGTCTTGGTGTCCGACTCATGGACCCCCACGATGCCCGTGTCCCACAGGCGTGCGAAGTCGGTGCTGGCACCCCGCAGGTCCTTGACCAGGGAGCGTAGGCCGGCATCGGCCGGGTAGCGGGCGGTCGCCGCCCGGAGATCGGCGACCACGGCCGCCTCGAACCGGGCCTCCTGCTCAGGGGTGTGGCTGACCCGGCTGGGCAGACCGGCGAAGTGCCGCCAGACGATGTTGCGCTCGCGTCCGCGCAACGCGGACGGGTCTCCGAACAGGGCCGCCCACAACGGGTTCCACAGAATCAGGTTCCAGGCGGCGTCATGCACGCTCAGCGGTGAGCCCTCCAGCTGGTCGAGCAGCCTTCGGACCCCAGGTGGAATGTGGGCCGGCAGCTGCCCGGGACCGGCGCCGGCTGGCCCGCGAGGAGAAACAGGTATTCACGCTCGGCTACCGACAGCCGCAGGGCACGGGCCAGCGCGGACGGGACCTGTGCCGACGGGGACGTAGCCCGGCCCTGTTCCAGGCGGGTGATGTAGTCCACCGACAGGCCGGCAAGCTGGGCCAGTTCCTCGCGGCAAAGTCCGGCGGCCCGACGTACCCCGCCCGCGGGCAGTCCGACCGTGGCAGGGGCGATCCGGTCCCGCCAGCCGTGCAGGGCTCTGCCTAGTTCCCTGGATTCGCTCACCCTCCCAGTATCGCGCCGCTGTGCCCGGACAGCCTGGTACTGCTGGTCCGCTGGCTGAGGCGGGCACTACCTGTTCGTCTGCGGTGCGCCGACGGTGGAGATATCACCGACCCACCGATCACCATCGGAGTGAGCACATGACCACCACATTGATCACCGGAGCGAACAAGGGCCTCGGTTTCGAGACGGCTCGCCGCTTGATCGAGGCCGGGCACACCGTCTATGTCGGGGCACGCGATGCACACCGCGGCCGAACGGCGGCCGAGAGGCTCGGCGCCCGCTTCGTTCAGCTCGACGTCACCGACGAGGACTCCGCCAAAGCCGCCGCCGAATTCGTCCGCGCGGACGCCGGCCGCCTCGACATCTTGATCAACAACGCCGGGATCGTGGGCGCGCGCAAGCCAGTCGGCGAGGTCACCGGGGCCGACATGATGGCCACGTACGACACGAACGTCTTCGGCGTCGTGCGCGTCACGCACGCCTTCCTGCCCCTGCTGGAAGCAAGCGACGCCCCGGTCGTCGTCAACGTCAGCAGCGGTCTGGGCTCGCTGGCGGCGTGCGCCGACCCCAGCCGGTTGGAGTTCCAGGTGACAATGCTGGACTACAACTCCTCCAAGACCGCGCTGGTCATGGTCACCTCACAGTACGCCAAGGCGTTCCCCGCCATCCGGTTCAACGCCGTCGACCCCGGCTACACCGCCACCGACCTCAACGGCCACCACGGCACCCAAACCATCGAGGAGGGCGCGGAGATCATCGTCCGCATGGCCTCGATCGACGCCGACGGCCCGACCGGCGGCTTCTTCGACAAGACCGGCCCGGCCATCTGGTAATGATCCGGTCGCTGATACGTGGGCGATGGCGCCCAGCGGATGGGCCGGGACGTAAGCCGACCGCTCAGGCAACAGCGTGGCAAGTCGGTCCCAGAGCGGTTCGGTCACCCATGATGGCGGAACAGGCGCAGGTCTCCCCGTTGATCACACAGCGTTGCAACTCCAGGATCACCAAGATCTGTGCCGGCTTCGCTGACAAGGGCGCCGCGCGCCCATCTGCGCGACCTCTAAATCTCGGGCCGGCAACGGCTACAAGACCCAAGCCGTGGAGCTCAGCCAAGCTAGTGCTCTGACCGGAAACGATCACCGGGTTGGTGCCGACTGGCGCGACAGCTGTCCAAACGAAACAGACAAGCCAACCACACACTCACTCAGGGTCAGGCAATATAGCCCGGGATCGCCGGTCAGCCAAACCGGCGATCCCACGCATCATGGTTAATCCCCCAGAGCTAAGAACCGCAGGGAGGGGTCGTGCAGCAAGGTCCCAGACCCCGCCCCCAATTGACTAACTACCCATCACCAAAGTCAGTGAGAGGTCAGCACCCATCCGCAAGGACTTCTTCCTCGCGTCGGAATTCGACGAAAACGCGCAACCCGGGACTCCTCCTGACCCGCGTCGACGCCGCACTGCCTGTGCCTGCTGCACGTCGTTCTCCCCTCATGCGATCAGGCTGTAACCGCTCGTTCGATCAACGCCAGCGCCTGGCTGGGGAGTTCCCCGCGGTGCTGCACGGCACCACTGAGCCATCGGACGCGCGGGTCGCGCCGGAACCATGAGTCCTGACGGCGCGCGAAGCGTTTGGTGGCGCGCACGGTCTCGGCGCGCGCCTGGTCCTCGGTGCACTCGCCGGCCAGCGCGGAGAGCACCTGCTGGTAGCCGAGGGCCCGCGAGGCGGTACGCCCTTCGCGCAGCCCCTGCGCCTCCAGGCCGCGCACCTCGTCCACGAGTCCCGCCTCCCACATGCGGTCGACGCGCAGGGCGATGCGCTCGTCGAGTTCGGGGCGCTCCACGTCGACGCCGATCTGGACGGCGTCGTAGACCGCGTCGTCGCCGGGAAGGTTCGCGGTGAACGGCTTGCCGGTGATCTCGATGACCTCCAGGGCGCGGACGATGCGCCGGCCGTTGCTCGGCAGGATCGCGCGGCCGGCCTCGGGGTCGGCGGCGGCGAGCCGGGCGTGCAGCGCTCCGGAGCCGTGCTCGTCCAGTTCCGCCTCCAGCGCGGCCCGGATGCCGGGGTCCGTGCCGGGGAACTCCAGGGCGTCGATCGCGCCCTTCACGTACAGGCCGGAGCCGCCGACCAGGACCGGGGTGCGGCCGTCGGCGAGGAGCCGGTCGATCTCGGCGCGGGCGAGGCGCTGGTACTCGGCGACGCTGGCGGTCTCGGTGACGTCCCAGATGTCCAGCAGCCGGTGGGGGACGGCGGCGCGCTCGGCGTGCGTCAGCTTGGCGGTGCCGATGTCCATGCCCCGGTAGAGCTGCATGGAGTCGGCGTTGATCACTTCGCCGCCGAGCTGCTGGGCGAGGTACACCCCCAGGTCGGACTTACCTGCTGCGGTGGGACCGACGACGGTGATGACCCGGGGTGTGGGAGCTGAGCTTGTCACCGGCTCAGTCTCCCTCAAACCTGCGCCGCGTATCCCGAATGAGGGAAGCCCGGGCGGGGAAGGTGACGCGACAGTGCGGTCTTCCCCGTACAGTGGTTGTACATATGGGTTATTTCTCACAGTTTCCGAGCGGAGAAGGTGCCCGATGGGCTTCATGGACCAAGTGAAGGCGAAGCTGGCTCCGGCGAAGGAGAAGGTCAGCGACCTCGCGCAGCAGCACGGGGACAAGATCGACCAAGGGCTCGAGAAGGCCGCCCGGACGGTGGACGAGAAGACCAAGGGCAAGTACAGCGACAAGATCGTGACGGGCCGGCAGAAGGCCAAGGACGCGGTGGACAAGCTGGCGAACAAGGACGGCGGCACGCCGCCGCCCCCGCCCGCAGCCTGACGGCGGAACGCGTGAGGGCCTCGGAGCGGCGACCGCTCCGGGGCCCTCCGTGTGTCCCCGCGACGTCAGGACCAGGCGGCGACCAGGTAGCCCACCCCGTACGGCGCGTCCTCGTACAGCAGCCGGCCGTCCAGACCGGCCCCCTCCGCCGCGCCCGCCAGCACCTGCCAGGGCGCACGCCCCGCGGCCTTGAGCTCGTACGCGAGTGCCTCGTCCAGCGCGGCCAGTGCCTCCGGGTCGGCGGCGCCCAGGGCCCGCGCGGCCTCCGCGTCGAACGCCGCCGCGCGCTCGTCCAGGTAGCCCGGGGCCTTCAGCGTGCGGCAGGCGCTGCCGTCGCCCATCACCAGCAGGGCGACCCGGTCCGCCCGGCGGGCGAGCTCCCGCCCGGTCTCCGTGCAGCGCGCGGTCTCCAGCGGCTCGCCCACGCCCAGGGCCTCCACGGGGGCGCCGGCCCACCCCGTACGGGCGAGGAGCCAGGCGCCCACCGCGAGCGAGGGCGGGAGGGGGCGGCCGTCGCGCTCTCCCCGGTCCCGGCCGAGCCGGACCTCCAGATCGACGCCGAATTCCCGGAAGCCGCCGACGGCCCCCTCGGGGTGGGTGCCCCGCCCGGCGAGCCCGGCCGGGCCGATCACCACGAGCAGGTCGGGCCGGGAGGCGGCGAGGACGCCCAGGGCGTCGGTGCACGCCCTCCTGGCGTCGTCCAGCTCGGGTGCGGCACCGGCGGCCACGTCGGGGACGAGCAGCGGCGGACAGGGGCAGACAGCGGCGGCGACAAGCATGGTCGGCAGCGTACTGCGGCCACTCCCCCGGCCGCCCGGGCCGGGCCGTCACACCGGTGCCGCGGCCCGGGGCGGCCGCGCCGGGCCGCCGCCTCCCCCGTGCCTCAGTCGCGCCCCGTGCCTCAGTCGCGCTCCGTGCCTCAGTCGCAGCCGCAGCCCGGGGCCGCCGTCGCGGGCAGGGGTGCCGGGGCACCGATGCCCGGCAGGCCGAGCATGACGCCGGCCGGCGCGGCGGCCGGGGCAGCGTTCCGCTTCTCCCAGGCGTCGCCGGAGCGGGTCCTGCGCACGGCGACCGGGGTGCCCTCGGCGAGCAGGTGGTGCGGGGCGGCGTAGGTGATCTCGACGGTCACCACGTCACCGGGGCGGACGTCCTGGTCCGGCTTGGTGAAGTGGACCAGGCGGTTGTCGGGGGCGCGGCCGGACAGCCGGTGGGTGGCGCCGTCCTTGCGGCCCTCGCCCTCGGCGACCATGACCTCCAGGGTGCGGCCGACCTGCTTCTTGTTCTCCTCCCAGGAGATGTCCTCCTGGAGGGCGGACAGGCGCATGTAGCGCTCCTGGACGACCTCCTTGGGGACCTGGCCGTCCATGTCGGCGGCGGGGGTGCCGGGCCGCTTGGAGTACTGGAAGGTGAAGGCGTTCGCGAAGCGCGCCTCGCGGACCGCGTGCATCGTCTGCTCGAAGTCCTCCTCGGTCTCGCCGGGGAAGCCGACGATGATGTCGGTGGAGATCGCGGCGTCGGGCATCGCGGCCCGCACCTTCTCGATGATCCCGAGGAAGCGTTCCTGCCGGTACGAGCGGCGCATCGCCTTGAGGACGCGGTCCGAACCGGACTGCATCGGCATGTGGAGCTGCGGCATCACGTTCGGCGTCTCCGCCATGGCGGCGATGACGTCGTCGGTGAAGTCGCGCGGGTGCGGCGAGGTGAAGCGGACGCGCTCCAGGCCCTCGATCTTCCCGCAGGCGCGCAGCAGCTTGGAGAACGCCTCGCGGTCGCCGATGTCGGAGCCGTACGCGTTGACGTTCTGGCCGAGCAGGGTGATCTCGGAGACGCCCTCGGCGACCAGGGCCTCGATCTCGGCGAGGATGTCGCCGGTGCGCCGGTCCTTCTCCTTCCCGCGCAGGGCCGGGACGATGCAGAAGGTGCAGGTGTTGTTGCAGCCCACGGAGATGGAGACCCACGCCGCGTACGCGGACTCGCGACGGGTGGGCAGCGTGGAGGGGAAGGCCTCCAGGGACTCGGCGATCTCGACCTGCGCCTCCTCCTGGACGCGGGCACGCTCCAGCAGCACGGGCAGCTTGCCGATGTTGTGCGTGCCGAAGACCACGTCGACCCAGGGCGCCCGCCGGACGATGGTGTCCCGGTCCTTCTGGGCGAGGCAGCCGCCGACGGCGATCTGCATGCCGGGGCGCTTGGTCTTCATGGGGGCGAGCCGGCCGAGGTTGCCGTACAGCTTGTTGTCGGCGTTCTCGCGGACCGCGCAGGTGTTGAAGACGACGACGTCGGCGTCGCCGTCGGAGCCCTCGGGCGCGCGCACGTAACCGGCGTCCTCCAGGAGCCCCGACAAGCGCTCGGAGTCGTGGACGTTCATCTGGCACCCGTAGGTGCGCACCTCATAGCTTTTTCTGACGTCCACTGCTTCGCTCCGGTTGCCGCTGCTCATGGGACAAGGGTAGGTGGTGCCCGGGCTCGCTCCGTCTCGGGCGGGCGATCCGACGACGCCCCTGGCCACGGCCGGGAACGACCTGGCAGGATCGCCGCCATGCTTCCGGCCCTGTCCCGAATCGGCCGGCGTCGCTCGCTGCGGGCGGGCGCCGCCCTCGCCGTCGTGCTCGGGCTGCTGCTCTGGTGGCTGCTCCCGCTCGGCGACCCGGCGCCCACCGGCAGCCTGTCGTTCAGCACGGGGGTGCGCAGCGGCGTCTACCAGCGCTACGGGGAGCGGCTGAAGGGGGCCCTGGCCAAGGATCTGCCCGATGTGTCGATAAACCTTCAGACGAGCGAGGGCTCGCAGCAGAACCTGGCCAGGGTCGCGGCGGGCGAGGCGGACTTCACCATCGCCACCACCGACGCCGTCGCCACCTATCTGCGCGCCCGCAAGCCCGGCTACGAGCGGCTGCGGGGCTGTGTCCGGCTGTACGACGACTACATACAGCTGGTCGTGAGGAGGGGCTCGGACATCGACAGCGTGGCCGACCTGCGCGGCCGTACGGTCGCGGTGGGGCAGTCGGGGTCCGGGGTGAAGCTGGTCGCGGACCGGCTGATGACGGCGGCCGGCCTCGATCCGGTCCACGATGTGACGCCGTTGCCGGTCGGCATCGACACCATGCCGGAGCTGCTGGAGGAGGGCAGGATCGACGCGTTTTTCTGGTCGGGCGGACTGCCCACGACGGCGGTGGCGGATCTGTCGGACCGGTTCCCGGTCCGGCTGATCCCGCTGGAGGAACCGCTGATCAAGCAGCTCCAGGCGGCGGGCGGTTCCACCCGCTATTACCGGTCGGCCGTGATGCCCGCCGATGCCTATCGCAACGCTCAGCAGGGCCAGGCCGTGCCCACGGTGGCGGTCGCCAACGTGCTGGTCACCACGGACCGCACGGACGCCGCGATGACCGAGGCGTTCACGAGGACCGTGATCGACAGCCGCGACCGCATCGGGCGCGAGGTACACGCGGCGCAACTGGTGGACCTGCGTACGGCCATCTACACCGATCCGCTCCCGCTGCACGAAGGGGCGAAGCGCTACTACCGCTCGGTCAAGCCGTAGCGCACCCGCTCCTCAGCCCTTGGGGTCGTGGCGCGGCACGGAGACCGTCACGCTCAGCCCGTACGGGTCCTTGCGCGCGTACGACAGCGAGCCGCCGCCCGCCGCCAGGAGGGCCTGGGAGATGGAGAGGCCGAGGCCCGAGCCCTGCACGTTCTGGTGCTGCGAGCTGCGCCAGAAGCGGTCGCCGACCCGTTCCAGCTCCTGGTCGGTGAGGCCGGGGCCGCCGTCCGCGACGACGACCGTGACGTCCTGGCCGCCGGAGGCGACGGTGACGCGGACCTCCTCGCCGGCGGGCGTGAATTTGAGGGCGTTGTCGATGATGGCGTCGAGCGCGCTGGACAGGGCGATGGGGTCCGCCCAGGCCGTGACCGCGGGCGGCCCGTCGGCCCGGAGCCGCACGCCCCTCTCCTCGGCCACCGGCCGCCAGGACGCGACCCGTTCCGCGGTGAGGGCCCCGATGTCGGTGAGCCGGAGGTCGCTCTCGGCGTGCTCGGCGAGCGCGAGGTCGAGGAGGTCGTCCAGGACCTGGCCGAGGCGGCGGCCCTCGGTGCGCACGGAGGCGATCTCCTCGTTGCCCTCGGGCAGTTCGAGGGCGAGCAGTTCGATGCGCAGCAGCAGGGCGGCCAGCGGGTTGCGCAGCTGGTGGGAGGCGTCGGCGACGAAGGCGCGCTGCTGCTCCAGCACGTCCTCGACGTTGTCGGCCATCTCGTTGAACGAGCGGGCCAGCCGCCTGAGTTCCGGGGGCCCGCCCGATGCGGCGACCCGGGAGCGCATCCGGCCGCTGGCGATGTCGTGGGCGGCGGCGTCCAGGGTCTTGACGGGCAGCAGGACCCAGCCGGTGAGCCGGATCGCGGCGCCGACGGCGACCAGCATCGCGACCGCCTCGCCCGCCGCGATGAGCAGCCAGCCGCGGATCGTGTCGCCGCGCATCTGGCCGGTGGGCGAGTCGATGACGACGACGGCGATGACGTCGCCGTCGCGTACGACGGGCGAGGCGACGACCACACGGCCGTTCTGCCAGGGCCAGACCTGGGGCGGATCGTGGCTGCGGCGGCCGAGCAGCGCCTCGCTGAACGCGGCGCGCCCCTCCCCTTCGGCGGGCAGCCGCCAGTCGTCCGGGGCCTTCGCCATGGCGGAGTCGTCGCGGTAGAAGACACCGGCGCGGATTCCGTACACCGAGTCGTACGTCTCCAGCTCGGTCTGGAGGGTGCGGCGCCGTTCGTCGTAGCCGCGGGTGCGCTCGGTGATGAACTGGGCGAGGGCGGCGAAGCGTGCCGTGTCGTCGATGCGGTCGATCACGACGCGCTGCTGTTCGGCGGCGGCCACACTGACGGCGAGCGGGAAGCCGAGGGCGAGCAGGACACTCGCCATCAGGACGATGAGCAGCGGGAGCAGCCGGGTGCGCACCGGGGACGTACGCCTTTACGCGGACGGGGAGACGAGGCGGTAGCCGACCCCGCGCACCGTCTCGATGAGGGCGGGCAGCCGCAGCTTGGAACGGAGCGAGGCGACGTGCACCTCCAGCGTGCGGCCCGTTCCCTCCCAGCTGGTGCGCCACACCTCGCTGATGATCTGTTCGCGGCGGAAGACCACACCGGGCCGCTGGGCGAGCAGCGCGAGCAGGTCGAACTCCTTGCGGGTGAGCTGCACTTCCGTCCCGTCCACGCTGACCCGGCGGGTGGGCAGCTCGATGCTGACGTGCCCCAGGCGCAGCGCCCCGACCGGGGTGGACACGGTGTCCTCGTTGCCCGCGTTGCGCCGGCTGACCGCGTGGATGCGGGCCAGCAGCTCTCCGGTGTCGTACGGCTTGGTCACGTAGTCGTCGGCGCCGAGGTTGAGTCCGTGGATGCGGGAGCGGACGTCGGCACGGGCGGTGACCATGATCACCGGCACGGAACTGCGCTTGCGGATCTTGCCGCACACCTCGTAGCCGTCCTGGTCGGGAAGGCCGAGGTCCAGGAGCACGACGCCGAAGGGCTCGGTGTCGGTGGGCAGGAGCGCCTGGAGGGCCTCGTCGCCGCTGCGGGCGTGGACCACCTGGAAGCCGTGCCGGGCGAGGATCGCGGACAGGGCGGCGGCGACGTGGTTGTCGTCCTCGACGAGCAGCAGTCTCATGGCCCCCCTCTGGCAGCGGCGTGTGGTCGGTGATCGGGTCCGGACGATCATGTGCGCCCCCGGCAACTTCCCCGTTCCGGGGCGTTCCACATAGGGGTGTACCAGGGAATCCACGCCGATGCGCGGGGGACAGTCAAGGGCCTGCCCGTTGTATCCGGGTTTCCGTTATGCACCCGGTACGGCCGGTACGACCGGCGTGACGTCCCGTTCACGCGGAGTGTCCGGTTGCCGCCGGATCGTTATGCTCAATTTCCGCTCAGATGTAATGACGTTCGTAGCACTGCGTCACTAGGGTCCTTCCCAACCGAGGAGGACGGAGCAAGAAGCCGATGAGCGGAGTTTCAGTGACCAAGGGCGCCGAGGACGCTGCACCCGCGCCCGCCGGCGATCTGGTTGTGCTGAGCAACGTCAACAAGCACTTCGGCGCGCTGCATGTGCTCCAGGACATCGACCTGACGATCGCCCGCGGCGAGGTCGTGGTCGTCATCGGGCCGTCCGGGTCCGGTAAGTCCACGCTGTGCCGCACGATCAACCGCTTGGAGACGATCGACTCGGGCGCGATCACGATCGACGGGAAGCCGCTGCCCGCGGAGGGCAAGGAGCTGGCGCGGCTGCGTGCCGACGTCGGCATGGTCTTCCAGTCGTTCAACCTCTTCGCGCACAAGACGGTCCTGGAAAACGTGATGCTCGGCCAGCTGAAGGTCCGCAAGACGGACAAGAAGGCGGCCGAGGACAAGGCGCGTGCGCTGCTCGACCGGGTGGGCGTCGGGACCCAGGCCGACAAGTACCCCTCCCAGCTCTCCGGCGGCCAGCAGCAGCGCGTGGCGATCGCCCGGGCCCTGGCCATGGATCCGAAGGTCATGCTCTTCGACGAGCCGACCTCCGCGCTCGACCCGGAGATGATCAACGAGGTGCTGGAGGTCATGCAGCAGCTCGCCCGCGAGGGCATGACGATGGTCGTCGTCACCCACGAGATGGGCTTCGCGCGCTCGGCGGCGAACCGGGTCGTCTTCATGGCGGACGGGAAGATCGTCGAAGAGGCCACGCCCGACCAGTTCTTCAGCAACCCGCGCAGTGACCGGGCCAAGGACTTCCTGTCGAAGATCCTTCACCACTGATGGAGCCTTCAGCACCGGCATCCGTATCTGCTGATCACTCACATCACGTCAATCATAGGGAATCTCACCATGCAGCTTCGTAAGGTCACCGCCGCCTCGGCCGCCGTGCTCGCGCTCGCCCTCACCGCTACCGCCTGTGGTTCCGACGACAAGGACGACTCGGCCGGTTCGGGCGGCGGCAAGAAGATCACCATCGGCATCAAGATCGACCAGCCGGGTATCGGTCTGAAGACCCCGGACGGCAAGTTCACCGGCTTCGACGTCGACGTCGCCACGTACGTCGCCAAGGAACTCGGCTACGACGCCGAGAACATCGAGTTCAAGGAGACGAAGAGCGCCGACCGCGAGACGGCGATCTCGCGCGGTGACGTGAAGTTCATCGTCGCCTCCTACTCGATCACCGACGAGCGCCTGCAGAAGGTCGACTTCGCCGGTCCGTACCTGCTGGCCCACCAGGACATCCTGGTCCGCGCGGACGACGACTCGTTCAAGAAGCCCGAGGACCTGAACAACAAGAAGCTCTGCTCGGTCGCCGGTTCGACCTCCGCGCAGAACGTCCATGACAAGCTGGCCCCGAAGGCGCAGCTGCTGGAGTACGGCGGCTACTCCGAGTGCCTGACCGGCCTCGAGAACAAGGCCGTCGACGCGCTGACCACGGACGACAGCATCCTGGCCGGCTACGCCTCGCAGGACGCCAACAAGGGCAAGTTCAAGCTGGCCGGCTTCAAGATGACCAACGAGAACTACGGCATCGGCCTGAAGAAGGGCGACGCCGACCTCAAGAAGAAGATCAACGACGCGCTGACCAAGATGGTCAAGGACGGTTCGTGGGACAAGGCGGTCGAGACCAATTTCGGTCCGGCCGGCTACAAGAACGAGCCCGCCCCGAAGATCGGCAACGTCGTCAAGTGAAGCAGGGCTGACCGGGCGCGCCGCCGCTGACCGGCGGCGCGCCGCGCCCTCCTACACGTGGAAGCACGGGAGATCGTGTTCGACTTTCTTGATGGTTATGACCTGTTCGGGGCCTTCTGGGTCACGGTGAAGCTCACCGTGTTCTCCGCCCTCGGCTCCCTCATATGGGGAACGCTGCTGGCCGGCATGAGGGTCAGCCCGGTCCCCCTGATGCGCGGCTTCGCGACCGTCTATGTGAACGTGATCCGGAACATTCCGCTGACCGTGATCATCGTCTTCGCCTCGCTGGGCCTCTTCCAGACCCTTCAGATCACCCTCGGAGGCGGTGGCGACTTCACGACCATCAACTTCCGGCTCGCGGTGCTCGCCTTCACCGCCTACACCGCGTCGTTCGTGTGCGAGGCCCTCCGTTCGGGCATCAACACGGTGCCGGTCGGCCAGGCGGAGGCGGCCCGGGCGCTCGGGCTCAGCTTCACTCAGGTGCTGCGGCTGATCGTGCTCCCGCAGGCGTTCCGTTCGGTGGTCAATCCGCTGTCCAACGTGCTCATCGCGCTGACGAAGAACACCACCGTCGCGGCGGCGATCGGGGTCGCGGAAGCCTCGTACCTGATGAAGAAAATGGTCGAGAACGAAGCCCAGTTGCTGCTGATCTCCGGCGTGTTCGTCCTCGGCTTCATCATCCTGACCCTCCCGACCGGCCTCATCCTCGGCTGGGTCGCCAAGAAGGTGGCGGTGAAGCGATGAGCTCCGTCCTGTACGACGCCCAGGGGCCCCGCGCCAAGCGGCGCAACATCCTGTACACCGTTCTCTTCGTGCTGGCCGCCGCGGCGGTGGTGTGGTGGGTGTACGACGGCCTCGCCGAGAAGCACCAGCTCGACTGGGCCAAGTGGAAGCCGTTCTTCGTCGACACCCAGGCCTGGGAGACGTACATCTGGCCGGGCTTCCAGAACACGATCAAGGCAGCGTTCTACGCGCTGCTCATCGCGCTGCCGCTGGGCGCGCTCTTCGGTATCGGACGGCTCTCGGACCACCGCTGGGTGCGCGTTCCGGGTGGGGCGGTCGTGGAGTTCTTCCGCGCCATTCCCGTGCTGCTCCTGATGATCATCGCCAACGCCATGTACTCCGAGTACACCGACCTCGAACCGGACACGCGTCTGCTGTACGCCGTCGTGACGGGCCTGGTGCTCTACAACGCCTCGGTACTCGCCGAGATCGTACGGGCCGGCATCCTGACGCTGCCACGCGGGCAGACGGACGCGGCCAAGGCGATCGGTATGCGCAAGGGTCAGACGATGATCTTCGTGCTGCTGCCGCAGGCGGTCACCGCGATGCTGCCGGCCATCGTCAGCCAGCTCGTGGTGATCGTGAAGGACACCGCTCTCGGTGGCGCCGTGCTGAGCTACCCGGAGCTGCTGGCCTCGGTACGGCCGATGTCCGCGAACTACGGTTCCAACACCATCGCCTGCTTCACGATCGTCGCGTTGGTCTACCTGGCGCTGAACTTCGCCCTGACGTCCTTCGCGAGCTGGCTGGAGCGGTGGCTCCGGCGCGGGAAGAAGAGCACGGGCGCGGTCGTGGGCACCGGCCCGGGGGGCGAACTGGAGACGATCGGTGCGCCGTCGCTCAAGACGGACGACGGAAGCGCCGTCTGACGGCTCGTCGCACGACGCCCGCGAGGGGCGGTGGCACACCTGCCACCGCCCCTCGCCGCGTTCCGGCGTCGCTTGACGCAAGCACCGGCAGTAGGTTGCATACGTTCTGTGATCGCGCACCGAGTCCCCGACGCCGCAGCACCCCCTCCGACGCCCGCGCACCTTCCGTTCCGTTTCACCGGACCCGTTCGTTCCGCCGCGCTTCCGACGGGGGACGCGCCGTGGACCCGGTGATCGTCGTCGGGGCCGGGCCGGTCGGCCTGGCGCTCTCGCTGGCCCTCGCCGCGCAGGGCGTGCCGTCCGTGCTGCTCGACGAGGACCCCGAAAGCAACGAGACCCGCCCCGCCCGCACGGTCGTGCTGCGCGAGGAGACCGCGGCCTTCCTGGAGCGGCTGGGCTGCAAGGCGCTACGGGACGAGGGGCTGCGCTGGTCCGGCTGGCGTTCGGTGCGACGCAGGCAGCTGGTGCGCGAACTGCCGCTCGGCGAGGACCCGGTCCCGGGCAGCGGTGTGCCCGCCGCCCCCGTGCACGTACCGCAGCACGCGCTCGTCCGGGGTCTGCGGGACGCGGTGGCCGCGCAGGAGCTGGTGCGGACGGCCGGGCCCAGCCGGATCGACACGCTGGAGCAGGACCCGGCCGGGGTCACCGTGCACACCAGGGAGCCCGGATCGACCTGGTGGCGCGGGAGTTACCTGGTCGGCTGCGACGGGGCCCGGTCCACCGTGCGCAAACTTCTCGACATCCGGTTTCCCGGGCGTACGGCGGTGGAACGGCACGCCGTGGCCGCGCTGCGCGCCGAGCTGCCCCGGCCCGGTGAGGCCGTGCTGCACCGGTCGCCGCCCTGGCGCACCGGCGGCGCCGAGGTGACGGCGCGCCCGCTGCCCGACGACGTGTGGCGGCTGGACTGGCTGCTGCCCGCGCGCGGCGAACTGGTCACGCCGGACGCTCTCGTCACCCGGGTCCGCGACACCCTGGCCGGCTGGTGCGGCGACACTCCCCCGTACGAGCTGCTGGACACCGGGGTCTACACGCTGCACCACCGCCTGGCCCGCCGGTGGCGGGTGAAGCGGTCCTTCCTGGCCGGGGACGCCGCCCATCTGCTGGGTGCGCTGGGGACCCAGGGGCTCGACGAAGGGCTGCGGGACGCCGAGAACCTGGCCTGGAAGCTGTCTCTGGCCTGGCACCACGGGGCGTCCGACGCGCTTCTCGACAGCTACCAGGCCGAACGCCGGGCCGCCGTCGCCGCACGGCTGCGCGCCGCCGACCAGTCGCTGCCGATACTGCGGGGCGGCGGAGGTCTGCGGACGCTCGTACCGGGGAGCGCACGGGGGCACGACACGCTGCTGATGGACGGACATCTGGGCTGCGGCCCCCTCGGTGCGCCCCCTTCCTACGCGCTGTCCCCCCTTGCGCCCGCGCGCACCGAGGCGCACACGTCGGTGGGCACGCCCCCCGGTGCGCCGGTGGCCGATGTGCGGGTCACGGCGCCCGACGGCACGCCGGTCCGGCTGCGCGAGCGGCTGGGGCAGGGGCAGTTGCTCGTGGTGCTGGTGGCGCCCGGCACCGGGGTGTGGGACCGGCGCCACTGGATGCGCGCCGGCGTGATGCCCCGGCTGGCGGAGGCCGTCGCGGGGCTGCCGGTGAAGGCCGAGCTGCTGGTGACCGAGAGCTATCCGGGGGCCTCCGCGCACACGGTCCTGCTGGTCAGGCCGGACGGACATCTCGTGGAGACGTTCGGCGGGGTGCGTCCGGCCGAGCTGTTCGCGGCGGCGGACGCGGCGCGCGGCGGCGCGGCCCGGACGTCGGTGCGTGCCGACAGCACCGCGGACGTCAATTGACCCTCACGGGCGCGCGTGGTCTACTCCCGGTCATGACCGACACCGATGTGCGCCTGTGGCGGAGGGTCCATATGGACCTGCTCCGCTACGCGGGCTGCGTGTGTCGCCCGTCCTGCTGAATCGCCTTCCCCTGCCTTCGCCGTGCGCTGTGCCGTACGGCGGGGCGTCCGCGCGAACTCTCAGGACGGTCTCCGTGTCTGCCTCTCCGTTCCCCGCTGTCCCCGTGCCCACACGCACATCCGGTCCGGCTCCGACCGCCGCGGAACTGCTCGACTTCGTCCGTCGCACCGCCGAGGACACCGCACTCGTCGCCTCACTGCCCCTCGACCCCGAAGGCCGGACCTGGATCAGGCTCGACGGTCCCGGTGGCAGCGAGGCCTGGCTGATCGGCTGGCCACCGGGCACCGGCACCGGCTGGCACGACCACGCCGAGTCGGTCGGCGCCTTCCTCACCGCGGCCGGCACGCTCCGGGAGCACTCCCTCGCGGCCCGGCTGCCCACCGACGGCTGGAAGACCCTCGAACTGACCGAGGACATCGACCGCACCCGGGAACTGCGCCCCGGCCGGGGCAGGGCCTTCGGCCGCCACCACGTCCACGAGGTGCTGAACGAATCCCCCACGGAGCACGCCGTCTCCGTGCACGCGTACTACCCGCCGCTGCCGCGTATCCGCCGCTACAGCCGCACCGGCGCGGTGCTCCGCCTGGAGCAGACCGAGGGACCGGAGGACTGGCATTGACATCCTCCCCGCCCTGAAGAAGGGCGGGGATTCCTGGTTCACGTTGGCCGGGGACCTGCGGCGGCACCGAAGCACCCGCACGCAGCCACGCCATCGGCTGCCGCGCCTCAGTCAGCAACCCGTCCAGCTGCGCCGGACCACACGTCGCCTTCTCGACAGCGCTCCGGTTCGCGACATGGACCTTGCGGGACATGGCCACGCACTCGTTCCACACCCACCGACACCGCGCCCACTCAGCTTCCAGCCGGGCGAGCGCGGACGACGACACGCGCAGCCGCTAGGTGTACCGGGCATGCCGGCCCTGCCCTGCCCTGCCACTGCCTTCGTCGCCATGATCTGCAACGTAACAGCCCTCACTGACAACGAAAGAAAGCACAGGTCAGAACCAATGCGCAGCGAACTCCGCCGCTTCGCGGCTCCACCCCGAGAACCCCTCCTTCCCCACCCCCAAGAACGAGGCACCCCGGGAGAATCAAGGTGAGCGACGAGGCCCTCGGTATCGACGAGTTGCTGGAGCGGGTCAGGGCCGGTTACGAACGGCTCGGCCCGCAGGAGGCGTGGGCGGCTGCCTCCGAAGGCGCCCTGCTCGTGGACATCCGCTACGCGGAGCTGCGCGAGCGGGACGGGCTGATCCCGGGGGCGCTGGTCATCGAGCGCAACGAGCTGGAATGGCGGCTGGACCCGCGGGGAAGCCACCGGGTCCCGCAGGCGGTGGACCACGGCTTGCGCGTGGTGGTGATCTGCAACGAGGGTTACGCGTCGAGCCTGGCGGCCGAGTCGCTGCACCGGCTCGGGCTCCACCGGGCGACGGACCTGGTGGGCGGCTTCCAGGCGTGGCGCGCGGCGGGCTTTCCGGTCGAGACGTGAGACGAGGGGGCGGCCGGCCCGGACCGCCCCCTCCTGCCGTCCTCGTCACCGGCCCGCGGCCACCTCCACCGGGCGGGCCCGCAGCGCGAACCGGCCGGGCAGTGCCGTCGCGACCAGCGCGAGCAGCGCGGCGACGCCCACCACGGTCCCGTACACCAGGGGCAGCACACCGGGCGCCGCGCTCCCCGTCATGCCGATGCTGAACGCCGTCAGTACGGCGAGCGCGATACCGGTACCGAGGGCCGCGGAGATCACCAGTACCGACAGGGTCTCGGTACGAAGCATCCGCAGCACCTGGCGGCGCGTGGCGCCGGCGAGGCGCAGCAGCGCGAACTCCCTGAAGCGTTCCGACACCGACATGGCCAGCGTGTTGACGACGGCGATGGCGGTGAAGGCGAGAACCAGTCCCATGGCGAGGAGGTTGACCTCGGCGTTCTCCTGGCCTCGGTCGGCCTGGAGCCGGTCGGCGACGGCCGGGGTGGCGACCTCGACACCGGGGAACCTCTCCACGGCGGCCGACAGTTCGGCCCCGGACACGTCCCCGGCCACCAGGACCGTCGCGGCGAGCGGGTTGTCCATGTGCCGTGCGAGCAGGTCGTGCGGCAGGGTGAGGTCCCCGAAGCCGAGGCCCCGGTGGTAGACGGCGGCGACGGTGAGGGTGGCGGGGGTGCCGTCCCCGAGGTGCAGGGCGAGTTCGCTGCCGACGTGCAGCCCGAGCCGGTCGGCGGCGAGCTCACTGATCGCGGCGGCCCGCCCGTTCGCGGCGAACGCGGCGAGGGAACCGCTCGTCACGCCCGGGTCCCAGGTACGGAGGAGACCCGGACCGGTGACGCCCTGTGCGGCGTACTTCTCCAGGCCCACCCGCACGGTGGTGCGTACGACCTCCGTGGCGGCGGTGACACCGGGCGTCGCGCGGACCGCCTTCGCCGCCTCCGACGGAACGCCCGGCCCCTGCGCGCCGAGCACCCAGGTGGCGCGGATGCCCTCCCTGGCCTGGGCGCGCGCGGCGTCGCCGACGGTCGGCTGGAGGAAGAGGACCGTGCAGGTCATGCCGATGAGCAGGGTGAGCGGGGTGACGACGGAGGCCATCCGGGTGGAGTTGCCCCGGACGTTCGCGGTGGCCAGGGTGCTCATCGGACCCGTCCGCCGGAGCACACCCGCCATCAGGAAGGCGGCGACCCGTACCAGGAGGGGCCCCAGCAGCGAGACCGCCGTGGCCAGGACCACCACGGCCAGGAAGGTCACCGGGGTCGAGGCGGCCTCGGTGCGCAGCACGCTCAGGACACCGACCAGCGCACCGCCGCCGGCGAGCAGGAGCAGCCCCGCGAGGGCCCGTCCCCGGGCCGGGCCGCGGCGCTCGACCGCGGACTCGGCCATGGCCTCGGCCGGACGCAGACCGGCGATCCGGCGGCCGGAGATCCGGGCGGCGGCCCAGGCGCCCAGCAGGGTGACGGCGACGGCGGCGCAGGCGGGGAGGGCTCCGGCCGTCCGTTCCAGCGTCGGCGGGATCACGCCCATACCGGTGAACCGGCTGTGCAGCCAGGCGGCCAGCGGCAGTCCGGCGAGCGCGCCCAGGACCCCGGCGAAGGCCCCGACGACCAGGGCCTCCCGGCCGAGCAGCCGGCGGACCTGCCGCGAGGTGGCGGCGATGGTACGGAGCAGGGCCAATTCGCGGTGGCGCTGCTGGATGGAGAGGGCGAACGTCCCGACGACGACGAGCACCGCGACCAGCAGTGAGGTGCCGCCCATGGCTCCGCCCATCGAGACCAGCTTGACGCGGGCCCCCGCCGCGTCGAGGAATTCGACCGGTCCGCGTCCGTCGCCGGTCGCCACCTGGGCGGTGGTGCCCTTGAGGGCCGCGGTGACCCGCTCCTTCAGCGTGCCGGTGTCGGTACCGGGCTCGGGCAGGACGCCGATCGCGCTGACCTGTCCGGCACGGTCCGCCAGCCGCCGGGCCTCGGTGTCGGAGAAGAACAGCGAGCGCTGCTGCCGGAGTGCGCCCCGCCCTCGGGGCGCCGCGATGCCGCTGATCCGGTACGTGCGAGGGGCGCGGGTCGACTGCACGGTGATCCGGTCGCCGGGCGTGAGGCCCGCCCGCACGGCGAGGGTCCGGTCGAGCACCACATCGCCGGAGGACGCCGGGGCCCGGCCGGCGGTCAGCGCGAAGGGGGTGAGCGAGGCGGACGACCAGGCGTGCCCGTGGACGGGGACGTCGTCGGCCGCTGCTCGGGCGGGCGGCCCGAGCGGCTGGGCGAGGAAGGTGAGCTCGGGGACGACCGCGCGGACACCCGGCAGGCGGCGCAGCCGGTCGGCGGTGGCGGCGGGCAGCCAGGCCCGTTCGGCGACGGGCTTCGCCTTGTGTTTGATCTTCGTCTTGCCGTTGCCCTTGTGCTTCACGGTCGTGCGGTGGACGTTCTGGTCGGCCGAGACGATCACCGGGGCGGCCGCGTACCGCTCGGTGGCGATCCGGCCGCGCAGGCCCGTCTCCAGCAGGGTCCCGCAAGCGGTGACGAGTGCGGCGGCACACATGAGGGCGAGGAACGCCCCGAGGAATCCCGCCTTGCGGTGCCGGATCGTCCGCAGGGCGTAGCGCAGCATCATGAGGCGTCCGTCTCTGGTCGGCCGGTGCGGGTGGGCGGGGTCGTGCGGTCCGGACCGGGGTCCGGGAAGGCGAGCAGCCGGGTGTGCACCGTCCTGGCACCCGGTGCGGGGTCGGCTCCGGGGCGCCGGTAGCGGTTCATCAGGGCGATGTACTCCTCGAAGAACGCGCGGAGTTCCGGGAGGGTGAGGCTCAGCGCGCCCCGCGAGTACGCGAAGGCGTCGGCCCACTCGTCCGGCGCCGCGTCGGAGCTCTCGCGTTGGAGCCGTTCGAAGAGGGCGAGGTCGGCGGCGTACGCGTGACGGTTCAGCTCGTCGATGACGAGGCTCAGTTCGGGCGTCCGCCGGGACGGCGGCGGAAAGCGCCGGTCCCCGGGGACGGCCCGCCACCACCTGCCCCGGCGCCCGGCCGGCTCCTTCGGCACGGTGTCCGTCACGAAGCCGTACCGGGCCAGTTCACGCAGGTGGTAGCTGGTCGCCCCGGTGTTCAGCCCCAGCGCGCGGGCGACGATCGCGGAGGTCGCGGGGCCGTGCAGGGTGAGGTGCTGGAGGATCTGCCGGCGTCGCGGCTGGGCGAGCGCTTTGAGGGCGGCCAGCTCCGTGATCTCGGTCCCACCGGGCTTCTCTGGCATGCGTCACACACTGCTCTGTGCACAGATGTCTGTGCACTGGAGCAACCCGGCGTCTCCGTAGGGGGGTTGTCCCCCGGAGGTCGCGAGGCGTACGCGCCCCGGAGGGGGCGGGGGCGTGCTCCGGAGGCGTGGGAGCACGGGGCGGGGGCGCGGCTGCGTGGGGAGGCGGGGGCGCGGTTGCTCAGCTGTGACTTCTCAGTCGTGACTGCTCAACCGGGGCTGCTCAACCATGGCCGCTCAGTCGTGGCTGCCACCGGAATGCCCCGTGACACACCCGTATGGCGTCGCTCGGGTGGAGCGACCCGGACGGCGGGCGGACATTCGCCTCACGGCGGGCGACCGGTCCGTCCCGCCTGCCCGCCGGAACGCCATCAGGGCGCCGGTACGCCGCTACGACGGGGAGCACGCACCGATGCCGACCACCACCGCCGCCGCCCTCACCCCCGACGAACTCGACGCCCAAGCCGCGCGCCTCCATGACACGGACGCCTGGCAGCAGATCGTCACCGGCTGGGGCCGGACCGCCCCGCCGCCCTCCCCGGGTCCCGTGAGCACCGCCCCGCCCGCGCCGGCCCCCGCCGCCGACTGGCGCGCCCTGCTCTCCGTGCCGGTGGACCGGCTGATCGCCGATACCGTCCGGGCGCTGCCCCCCGCCGCGCCGCGCGAACGCCCGCTCCCCGGGCGCATCGGCGCCATCCTGCCCGACCGGCTCCACGCGTGGCGACGCGTCGGACGACCCGATGTACCGCCGTCCGTCCATCTCGCCCATGCGCGGCGCATCCTGACCGAGTGGGGCTGGCAGAACACCCCGTACCGGCTCCGCAACATCCGGGGCGCCCGCTGCGTCTGCGGCGCCATGCTCACCGCGCACCGCCTGGGCTACGGCTCCGCGGAGACGGTCGACCGGGCCGGGGCCTGGCTGATCGCGGAGCTCCGTTCCCAGGGCTGGACCGGGCTGATCGGTCCCTGGAACCGCTTCCCGGGGCGCACCGCCGAGGACGCCCTCGCGCTGGTCGACGCCACCATCAGCCGGGCGGCCCGCGCCGGCCAGTAGCGGCCCCGGCTCAGAAGGGCTCGTCCAGCCCTTCCGTGTCCTCCCCCTCTTCCTCCAGCGCCCGGCGCACCACGCGCAGGGCCATTCCCTCGCCGTACCCCTTGCGGGCGAGCATGCCCGCGAGGCGGCGCAGCCGCTTGTCGCGGTCCAGTCCCCGGGTGGACCGGAGCTTGCGGGCGACGAGCTCCCGCGCGGTCTCCTCCTCCTGTTCGGAGTCGAGCTGCCCGACGGCTTCATCGATCACGGCGGCGTCCACGCCCTTGGTCCGCAGCTCACGGACCAGCGCCCGGCGGGCGAGCCCGCGGCCGTGGTGCCGGGACTCCACCCAGGCGTCGGCGAACGCGGCGTCATCGATCAGCCCAACGTCCTCGAAGCGGGACAGCACCTCTTCGGCCGCCTCGTCCGGGATCTCCCGCTTGCGGAGGGCGTCCGCGAGTTGCTTGCGGGTGCGCGGTGTGCCGGTGAGCAGGCGCAGGCAGATGTTGCGGGCCTCCTCGGCCGGGTCGCGCGGTTCCCCCTTCTCGGCCCTCGACGAGGAGGGGGAACCGCTGTCACTGGACCGGGAGCGGGAACGGCGCCCCGTCCCTTCACCGGATACGGGGGCCGCGCCGGGGTCGGCGGCGCCGGCCGGCCACTCTGTGCGACGCGTCACGGATCAGCTCTTGGCCGCGGCCGCCTTGGCCGGCTTGGTCTTGCCGGCCGCCGCCGTCGCCGGCTTCGCCGCGGCCTCGGCCGGAGCCGCGGCGCCCGCCGGGTCCGTCCCGGCTTCGGCGGCGTCCTCGGGCCGGACCCCGACGCCCAGCTTCACCAGGATCTTCTTCTCGATCTCGTTGGCGAGGTCGGGGTTGTCCTTGAGGAAGTTGCGCGCGTTCTCCTTGCCCTGGCCGAGCTGGTCGCCCTCGTAGGTGTACCAGGCGCCGGCCTTGCGGACGAAGCCGTGCTCCACGCCCATGTCGATCAGACCGCCCTCGCGGCTGATGCCCTGGCCGTAGAGGATGTCGAACTCGGCCTGCTTGAAGGGCGGCGCGACCTTGTTCTTGACGATCTTGACGCGGGTGCGGTTGCCGACCGCGTCGGTGCCGTCCTTGAGCGTCTCGATCCGGCGGATGTCGAGGCGCACCGAGGCGTAGAACTTGAGCGCCCGGCCACCGGTGGTGGTCTCCGGCGAGCCGAACATCACACCGATCTTCTCGCGGAGCTGGTTGATGAAGATCGCGGTGGTCTTGGACTGGTTGAGCGCGCTCGTGATCTTCCGGAGCGCCTGGCTCATCAGGCGGGCCTGGAGACCCACGTGCGAGTCGCCCATCTCGCCCTCGATCTCCGCGCGCGGAACCAGGGCCGCGACGGAGTCGATGACGATGAGGTCGAGGGCGCCCGAGCGGACCAGCATGTCCACGATTTCGAGGGCCTGCTCACCGTTGTCCGGCTGGGACAGGATGAGGCTGTCGATGTCGACGCCGAGCTTCTTCGCGTACTCCGGGTCGAGGGCGTGCTCCGCGTCGATGAAGGCCACCGAGCCACCGAGCTTCTGCGCGTTCGCCACGGCGTGCAGCGTCAGCGTCGTCTTACCGGAGGACTCCGGTCCGTACACCTCCACCACACGGCCGCGCGGCAGACCGCCGACGCCGAGCGCGACGTCGAGCGCGGTGGACCCGGTGGGAATCACCTCGATGGGCTCGTTCGGCCGCTCGCCGAGGCGCATCACCGCGCCCTTGCCGAATTGCCGTTCAATCTGTGCGAGTGCGGCGTCCAGCGCCTTCTCGCGGTCGGTTCCTGCCATGGGTTCCACCCGATTTGCTTGAGTCGATCGCTTCACGTCAAAGACGCTAACCCCTGCCACTGACAATGGGCCTCGACGTCCTCCCGGCCTGTGGAAAACTCCGCGGTCGGGCCCGGGAAAACCCGGCCGGAATCCCATGAGAATGGATGTTCGATTTTAGTGTCAAGCGCACCACGCCGCCCCTCCGCGGCCGTGCCCGGGGGGCGGTCCGGTCAGCTCCGGGAGCGGTCGCGGGGGCTGTAGGCAAGCCTGGACCGGGGGAACCGCTCCCGCCGGGGGTCCAGCAGATCGATCAGCGCGACCAGCTGGACCTGGAGCTCCTTCAGGCGGCCGACGGCCTGGGCCGTGTCTGCGGCGAGCCTGTCCACGTCCGCCAGCGGATCGGAGAACCAGGCGGCGAAGTCCTGGTCGTGTTCCAGCTTCGAGCAGAACTCCGCGTACCCCAGGCAGCGGCGCCGGCCCGGTTCACCGTCGGGATGGACCATCAGTTCGCCGATGGCCCGCTGCTGGGCGCCGAACAGCCGAAGCTCGTTGCTCACCGCGTCGATCCTGGCCAGGCTGCCGCCGATCTGCGAGATCTGCTTCATGACCTGTGCGTTGACGCGGCTCCTGCCCAGGTCGAGGAACTGGATGTCGCGGCGCAGGATCTCCACCCAGCCCAGGTACTCGGCCAGCACGAAGACCGTGCTGCGCCGGACGAAGTCCGCCTCGCGCGGGGTGCCCCGAGTGAGGAAACTCGTCAGGAAACCGTCGCCGCGCGCGGGGTCCCGATCGTTGTCATGGCCATACAGGATGTTGTACAGCCTGCTCTGCAGGTCGAACGCGGCCCAGGCCAGGGAGGCCCCGTACCGCTCCATGTAGTCGCGCTGCTCCCGGGACCTCAGGCGGCGCTGCTGCCAGTAGCTGAAGAGCGCGGCCGCCGCCGCACCGCAGATCGCCACGGCCGCTGATGCCAGGGACAGCCACTCCATGTTCCCCCCAGGGTCGGCACGACATCCCGCGCCTCAGCCTACGGGCCCGCCCAACCCGCTCCGGCGGAACGAGCGCCTCAGGTACCGCTCGGCCCGGAAGGTCCCTCCGGCCCCTCCGGCTCGCCGCCGTCCGGCCGCCCGTCCGTACCCCGGCCGTCCTCGCCCGCGAAAGCGGTACGCATCCGCCTCAGGCGCGTCCACAGGGGCTCGCCCCGCACGCCGGGACGGCTGCCGTGGACACGCGGGTCGTCGGTGACGTCGTAGCGCTTCACGTACGCGCCGAGGAACGCCTGGAGCGTGGCCACCGCCGGGATGGCGATCAGCGCGCCGACGGCGCCCATGAGCGCCGTGCCCGCGATGACCGAGCCGAACGCCACGGCGGGGTGGATGTCCACCGTCTTCGCGGTGAGCTTGGGCTGGAGCATGTAGTTCTCGAACTGCTGGTACACCACGACGAAGCCGAGGACCCACAGCGCGTACCAGGGATCGACGGTGAAGGCGATCAGCATCGGCAGGGCACCCGCGAGATAGGTGCCGATCGTGGGGATGAACTGGGAGACGAGTCCGACCCAGACCGCGAGCGCCGGCGCGTACGGCACGCCGAGGGCGGCCAGCAGGATGTAGTGCGCGACACCGGAGATGAGCGCCATCAGGCCGCGCGAGTAGAGGTAGCCGCCGGTCTTGTCGACGGCGATCTCCCAGGCCCGCAGCACCTCCGTCTGCCGGGCGGGGGGCAGCACGGAGCACAGCCCGCGGCGCAGCCGGGGGCCGTCCGCCGCGAAGTAGAAGGAGAACAGGAAGATCGTCAGCAGGCGGAAGAGACCGCCGAGGACGGTCGCGGAGACGTCGAGCACGCCGGTCGCGCTGTTCTGGACGTACTTCTGCAGCCAGTCGGAGTGCAACAGGCTGTCCTGGACCTCGACGCGGGAGAGCTCCGTGTGGAAGGTCTGGTTGACCCAGTTGATCACCGAGTCGAGGTACTTCGGGAAGTCCTCCACCATGTCGACGATCTGGCCCGCGAGCATCGAGCCGAGCAGCACGACGAAACCGGCCCCGGCGATCAGCACGACGAGGAAGACGAGGAAGGTCGCGAAGCCCCGGCGCATGCCGCGGGCGGACATCCGGCTCACCGCGGGTTCGATGGCGAGCGCCACGAAGAAGGCGATCAGCACATTGATCAGCAGGCCGATGAGCTGGTCGAACGCCCAGCTGCCGAGCCGGAAGCAGGCGTAGAGGGCGAGGGCGAGGACCATGGCACGCGGCAGCCAGGCGGGCATGCGGGCGGGCCCGGCGCCGGACGGCGGAGCCGGTGGCACGGCCGGTGGTACGGGCGGCGTGCGCGGCGGCTGGATCTGAGCGGTCTCGTCTGTGGGTGCCACGGAGCAAGTCTCGCCTATGTGGGTGACGGTGCCTCGCGCACCCCGGAAGGTGGGCTTCCCCTCCCGCCGCCGTCAGCGCCTGTCGGCGGGGATGTCCATGGCGGCGCAGACCCCGCGCCAGACGTCCTTCGCCTCCCAGCCGGCCGCCAGCGCCTCGTGGACCGTACGTCCCCCCAGCTCCGCCATCACATGGTCGCGTGCGAAGGATTCCGCGTAGGCCGCGCCGAAGTGGTCCGCCATCCGTTCCCAGAAAATCGTCAACCGCATGCCTTCAGTATCCCGCTCCTGAGAGTGCAGCCGGGCCGCATCCGCCCTGCTCGGGGACCCCAAGCCCTACGGTCGGGTCCATGGCTGCAACTGGAACAAGTCCCCTCGACCGGGCCGAGCAGTTCATCTGGCTCACGGCCCGTGTCCTCGAACAGCGGCGGTTCGCCCATCAATACCTGGAGGGAGGCGCGGACGCGGTGGAGACGGCCCTCACCGCGTATGCCAATGAGGACGGCGGTTACGGCCACGCGCTCGAACCCGATCTGCGGGGCCCCGTCAGTCAGCCCCTGCACACCGCCCACGCGCTCAGCGTCCTCGACTCCATCGGCCGGTGCGGCGGTCTGCGGGTGGAGCGGATCTGCCGGTATCTGACGGAGGTGTCCACCAAGGAGGGCGCCCTGCCCGCGCTGCTGCCCTCCCAGCGCGACTATCCGGCGGCCCCCTTCATCCCGATCGTGGACGATCCGCCGGCCGAGCTGCTGGCCACCGGCCCCGTCGTCGGGCTGCTGCACCGCAACGCGGTGTGGCACGCCTGGCTCTTCCGCGCGACCGACTTCTGCTGGTCGGCCGTGGACGCCCTGGAGGTGTCGCATCCGTACGAGATCGAGGCGGCGGTCGCCTTTCTCGACGGGGTGCCGGACCGGCCCCGCGCGGAGGCCGCCGCCGAACGGCTGGGGCGGCTGGTACGCGACCAGCGGCTCGCCGTGCTCGATCCGGACCGGCGCGCGGAGTACCCGGTGGCCCCCGGGTACGCACCGGGAGAGCAGCACTTCCCGTACGACTACGCCCGGTCACCCGCGTCGCTCGCCCGGCGGTGGTTCTCCGACACCGAGATGGAGCGCTCGCTCGACCATCTGGCCGCCGCGCAGGAGGCGGACGGCGGCTGGCCGGTCACCTGGCGGCAGTGGGCACCCGGGACGGCGCTGGAGGGACGCCCCCTGGTGACCCTCAGGGCGCTGGAAACGCTGAGGGCGCACGGCCGCGTCCTGGCGTGAGGGGCGGCGGGGCCGTAAGGGGCGAGCCGGTAAGGGACACCCTCTCAGGGGCGTGCCCCTTACACCGGTAAGGGGCACCCTCCGGGAGGCACGCCCCTTACCGGACACCACCTAGCCCAGCGCGCGCACCCCCGCGGTGACGGCCACGGCAACACCCACGACCACCAGGAAGGGGGCGCGCAGGACCAGGGCGAGCGCTGCGGCCGCCAGGCCCGCACTCCGGGCGTCCAGGGCCAGGTGCTGCCCGTCGCCGAAGGTCTGCTGGGCGGTGAGCGCGGCCAGCAGGGCGACCGGCAGCAAGGCGGCCAGGCGTTGGACCAGCGGGCGTTCGAGTGCGCCGGCGGGCACCAGAAGGCCGAGGAGCTTGGCCAGGTAGCAGCCGACGAAGGTCAGCGCGATGGCGATCCAAACGTTCACCGGCCTCCCTCCGCCCGGATCGCGCCGGCGTCCCCGGCCTCGGTCCCGCCCCGGCCGTGGCCCTTGGCCCGCCCCGTGAGGAACAGGACGACGGGCGCGGCCGACGCGGCCAGCAGCACGGGCACCCCGGCCGGCAGCACCGGCAGGAGCCCGAGGGCGAGCAGGACGGCGAGCGCCGCCGTCACGCGTTCCGTCGTGGACTTCAGCATCGGGGCGAGCAGCGCGAGGAAGACCGCGGGGCCGGCCGCGTCGAGCCCCCAGGCGTCGGTGTCGCCGAGCGCCTCGGCGCCCAGCGCACCCGCCAGAGTGGTCAGGTTCCACAGCACGTAGAGGGTGAGCCCGGTGACGGTGAAGCCGATCCGCGCGGCCCGACGGGTGGGCTGGGGCAGCGTCACGGCGGTGGTCTCGTCGATGACCCACTGGGCGGCGAGCGGGCGCAGGGCGCGCGGCAGGGCGAGGAGCTGGGAGAGCCGCAGACCGTAGAAGGCGTTGCGCACGCCGAGGAAGAAGGCTCCGGCAGCCGCGGTGTACGGGTTGCCTCCGGCGGCGAGCGCGCCGACCAGGGCGAACTGGGAGGCGCCGGTGAACACCAGCAGGCTGAGCGCGCACGTCTGGAGGAGGCTCAGGCCGGAGCCCGCCGAGGTGACGCCGAAGGCGAAGCCGGAGAGGCCGACGGCTATGCCGACGCCGAGTGCGTCGCGTACGACGGCCGAGTCCGGCTTGGTCCCGGCGGCACGTGTGCTGCCGTCTGCCGGGTCGGCGGTGGTGCGGAGGGGTGCTGTCTGTTTTGCCACGTTCAGCACGCTACCGGGGCCGTTCCGGGCCGGTCTTGTACGTTCTTGCACGTTCGCGCTGGTAGGCGCCGGGGGTCACTCCCACGATCCGGGTGAAGTGGCGGTTGAGATGCGGCTGGTCGGTGAAGCCGACTTCCGTCGCCGCGGCCGAGGGGGCCGTGCCGGCGTCGAGCATCCGGCGCGCACGCCGCACCCGGGCGTCGGTGAGCCAGGTGTGCGGGGGCATGCCGTACTGCTTCTTGAAGGCGCGCAGCAGTGCGAAGGGGCTCGTGCCCAGTTCGGCGGCCAGTGCCTCCAGGGTCGGCGGGTCGGCCATCCGGGCTTCAAGGAGGGCCCGGGCCCGCGCCGCGTCGCGGGCACCGGCGGCGCGGGGGGCCGAGACGGGGAACGAGGTGCCGTGCCGGGTGAGCAGGCGGGTGACGACGACCCGCAGCACGCTGTCGGCGGCCAGGGCGTTGCCCTCCTCGGCCGCCCGGTGGACCTCGGCTATCAGCCGGGCGGCGTACGGATCGGCCACCCCGGTCTCGGCGAAGCCGACGGTGCCGCGCAGGCGCGTCGTATCGGCGGCGATGTCGTTGATCACCTGCGCGGACGGGTAGAGCGTGTCGTACACCCAGCCTTCGGGGACGCCCGCGCGGGCGGTGTGCGGTACTTCCGGGTTGATCATGACGACGGTCCCGGGGCCCGCGTGCAGGGTCCCGGCGGGCGTACCGATGTCCTCGACACCGTGGTTCACCGTGGCGACGACGTAGCCCTCGTGGCTGTGGCGCGGGAAGGTGTGCCGGATGTAGCGGGCGCGCAGCAGGTCGAGGTCGGGCAGTTCCGCGTAGCTCCAGTGCCGCGCCCACTCCGCCGGTTGCTGTGCTCCTGCCATGGTGTGATTGTCCCAGCTCGCGGGCGGTCCGTCCGTCGGCCCCGCGGCCCGCCCGGCTGTCGTCGGGGCCGTTGTCGGTGGCGGGGTGCACGATGGGGGACATGACCGGCTCCGCACTCGATGCCTTCTCCCCCGCGACCCGCAGCTGGTTCACGGGGGCCTTCAGCGCGCCGACCGCCGCGCAGGAAGGCGCCTGGCGGGCGATCGGCGAGGGGTCGGACGTGCTGGTCGTCGCGCCGACCGGCTCGGGCAAGACGCTGGCGGCCTTCCTCGCCGCCCTGGACCGGCTGGCGGCCGTCCCCCCGCCGGCGGAGGCGAAGAAGCGCTGCCGCGTGCTGTACGTGTCGCCGCTCAAGGCGCTCGCGGTCGACGTGGAGCGCAATCTGCGTTCACCGCTGACCGGCATCCGCCAGGAGTCGGTGCGCCAGGGCCTGCCCGAGCCCGAGGTCAGGGTGGGCATCCGGTCGGGCGACACCCCGGCCGCCGAGCGCCGCTCGATGGCGACCCGTCCGCCGGACATCCTGATCACGACGCCCGAGTCGCTGTTCCTGATGCTGACCTCATCGGCCCGCGAAGCCCTGTCCGGCATCGAGACGGTGATCCTGGACGAGGTGCACGCCGTCGCGGGCACCAAGCGCGGCGCCCATCTCGCCGTATCGCTGGAGCGCCTGGACGAGCTGCTGCCCCGGCCGGCCCGGCGCATCGGTCTGTCGGCCACGGTCCGGCCGGTCGACGAGGTGGCGCGCTTCCTGTCGCCCCGGCGCAAGGTGGAGATCGTCCAGCCACCGTCCAGCAAGCGGTTCGACCTGTCGGTGGTCGTGCCGGTCGAGGATCTGGGGGAGCTGGGCGGCTCCCCCGCCACCGACGACACCTCGGGGCAGGCCGAGAAGCCGTCGATCTGGCCGCATGTGGAGGAGCGGATCGCCGATCTCGTCCAGGCGCACCGCTCCACGATCGTCTTCGCCAACTCCCGCCGCCTCGCGGAGCGCCTGTGCAACCGGCTCAACGAGATCGCGTACGAGAGAGCCACCGGCGAGGCCATGCCCGAGGCCCACTCCCCCGCCGAGATCATGGCGGAGTCCGGCGCGGCCAAGGGCGCTCCCGCCCTGCTCGCCCGGGCGCACCACGGGTCGGTCTCCAAGGAGCAGCGCGCGCAGGTCGAGGAGGACCTGAAGGCGGGAAGGCTGCCCGCGGTGGTCGCCACCTCCAGCCTGGAGCTGGGCATCGACATGGGGGCGGTCGACCTGGTGATCCAGGTCGAGTCCCCGCCCTCGGTCGCCTCCGGCCTCCAGCGGGTCGGCCGGGCCGGCCACCAGGTGGGCGCGGTCTCCACCGGTGTCGTCTTCCCGAAGTACCGCGGCGACCTGGTGCAGGCGGCCGTGGTCACCGAGCGGATGCGGACGGGCTCGATCGAGGCGCTGCGCGTCCCGGCCAATCCGCTGGACGTGCTGGCCCAGCAGCTGGTCGCAATGGTCGCGCTGGACAGCTGGCAGGTGGACGATCTGCTCGCGGTGGTCCGCAGGGCCGCCCCCTTCGCCTCGCTGCCGGAGTCGGCGTTCACGGCCGTCCTCGACATGCTCGCGGGCCGCTATCCGTCGGACGCCTTCGCGGAGCTGCGGCCCCGAGTCGTCTGGGACCGTGTCGCCGGTACGGTCACGGGCCGCCCCGGTGCGCAGCGCCTCGCCGTCACCTCGGGCGGGACCATCCCCGACCGGGGCCTCTTCGGGGTCTTCCTCGCCGGTGCGGACCCCAAGAAGGGCGGCGGCCGGGTCGGTGAGCTGGACGAGGAGATGGTCTACGAGTCCCGGGTCGGCGACGTCTTCACGCTGGGCACGACCTCCTGGCGGATCGAGGACATCACCCGGGACCGGGTCCTCGTCTCCCCCGCGCCCGGTGTGCCGGGGCGGCTGCCGTTCTGGAAGGGCGACCAGCTGGGCCGCCCGCTGGAGCTGGGCCGTGCCCTGGGTGCCTTCCTGCGCGAGCTCGGCGGGCTCTCCCCCGAGGACGCCCGGGACCGCCTGCTCTCCGCCGGCCTGGACACCTGGGCCGTCGACAACGTCCTGGCGTATCTGGACGAGCAGCGCCGCGCCTGCGGTCATGTCCCGGACGACCGGACGATCCTGGTCGAGCGCTTCCGGGACGAGCTGGGCGACTGGCGGGTCGTGGTGCACTCCCCGTTCGGCGCGCAGGTCCACGCCCCGTGGGCGCTGGCGCTGAGCGCCCGCCTCGCCGAGCGGTACGGGATGGACGCGCAGGTGATGCACGCCGACGACGGCATCGTGCTGCGGCTGCCCGACGCCGACATGATGGGCCTCGACCTCCTGGACTTCGACCCGGCGCAAGACCCGGCCCAGGAGCCGGGCCGGGGCGCCCCGGCACCGCTTGCCCCGGCGAACGCCGCCTTCGACAGCGACCAGCCCCCGGTCGGCGCCGCCGACGTGGCCTTCGACAAGGGCGAGATCGAGCAGATCGTCACCGACCAGGTCGGCGGCTCCGCCCTGTTCGCCTCACGGTTCCGCGAGTGCGCCGCCAGGGCGCTGCTGCTTCCCCGCCGCAGCCCCGGCAAACGCACCCCGCTCTGGCAGCAGCGCCAGCGGGCCGCCCAGCTCCTCCAGGTCGCCTCCGAGTTCGGCTCCTTCCCCATCGTTCTCGAAGCGGTCCGCGAGTGCCTTCAGGACGTCTTCGACGTCCCGGGGCTCACCGAGGTGATGGGCGACCTGGAGGCCCGGCGCATCCGCCTGGTCGAGGTCACCACCTCGGAGCCCTCCCCCTTCGCCCGCTCCCTCCTCTTCGGATACGTCGCCCAGTTCCTGTACGAGGGCGACTCGCCGCTCGCCGAACGGCGCGCCGCCGCGCTCTCCCTGGACGCCCGGCTCCTCGCCGAACTGCTGGGCAGGGCGGAGCTGCGCGAACTGCTCGACGCCGACGTGCTGACCGAGCTGGAACGGGAGCTCCAGTGGCTGGCGGACGACCGCCGGGTCAAGGACGCCGAGGGAGTCGCGGACCTGCTGCGGGTCCTCGGCCCGCTCACCGACGAGGAGCTGGCCGAGCGCGGGGCCGGAGCGGCCTGGGCGGAGGAGCTGGAGTCCGCCCGCCGCGCCATCCGCGTCCGCATCGCCGGGGCGCCCCACTGGGCGGCCATCGAGGACGCGGGCCGGCTGCGCGACGCGCTGGGCACGGCGCTCCCGGTAGGCGTCCCCGAAGCGTTCACCGAGCCGGTGAAGGACCCCCTCGGCGACCTCCTCGCCCGGTACGCCCGTACGCACGGCCCGTTCACCTCCACCACGGCGGCGGCCCGGTTCGGCCTCGGCACGGCCGTCACCGACGGGGCGCTGCAACGGCTCGCGGCGTCGGGCCGCATCGTCCAGGGCGAGTTCCACCCCGCCGGCATCGGCCAGGAGTGGTGCGACGCCACGGTGCTGCGGCGGCTGCGACGCCGTTCGCTGGCCGCCCTCCGGCACGAGCTGGAGCCGGTCCCGCCCGCCGCCCTGGCCGGGTTCCTGCCGCAGTGGCAGCATCTCGGCGGCAACAGCCTGCGCGGCATCGACGGGCTGGCCCGCGCCGTCGAGCAGCTTCAGGGGGCGCCCGTCCCCGCCTCCGCGCTGGAACGGCTCGTCCTGCCCGGCCGGGTCACCGGATACACCCCCGCGCTCCTGGACGAGCTGACCACGACCGGCGAAGTCGTCTGGGCCGGTGCGGGCGCCCTCGCCGGCAAGGACGGCTGGATCTCGCTCTACCTCGCCGACAGCGCGCCGTTGCTCCTGCCCCCGCCGCGCCCTCTGGAGCTCACCGCCCTGCACGAGTCCGTGCTGACCGCGCTCGGCGGCGGCTACGGCCTGTTCTTCCGGCAGATCGCCGACCAGGTCCGCGCCACCACCCACCCCGACTGCACCGATACGCAACTGGCGGACGCGGTGTGGGACCTCGCCTGGTCCGGCCGTCTGACCAACGACACGCTCGCGCCGCTGCGCTCACTCCTGGGCTCGGGCCGCACGGCCGGCTCGACCGCGCACCGCGCCCGCCGGAATGTGCCGCGCGGCCGTTACGGCACCCTCACCGCCGCCGCCCGACCGGCCTCACGCACCGGACCCCCCACGGTCTCGGGCCGCTGGTCCCTGCTGCCGGCCATCGAGCCCGAGCCCACGCACCGCGCCCATGCCCTGGCACGCACGCTGCTCGACCGCCACGGGGTGGTGACCCGGGGCGCGGTGCAGGCCGAGGGCGTCGAGGGCGGCTTCTCGGCGGCGTACCGGGTGCTGTCGGCCTTCGAGGACAACGGGCAGGCGCGCCGGGGGTACGTGGTGGAGGGGCTGGGGGCCGCCCAGTTCGCGATGGACGGCGCGGTCGACCGGCTCCGCGCGGTGTCCACGGCCCGGGACCGTACGGAGCCGGGCGCGGACCCCCGTGCCCTCGTCCTCGCGGCGGCCGACCCGGCCAATGCGTACGGCGCCGCCCTTCCGTGGCCGGAGCCGCCGGACGGGGCCGGGCACAAGCCGGGCCGCAAGGCGGGCTCGCTGGTGGTCCTGGTCGACGGTGAGCTGACGCTGTACATGGAGCGCGGCGGCAAGACGCTGCTGGCCTGGCCGACCGATCCGGGCGATCCCGCGCTCCGGGCGGCGGCGGGCGCACTGGCCTCGGCCGCCCGCGCCGGGGCCCTCGGCACCGTGACCGTCGAGCGCACCAACGGCGCCTCCTCCCTGACCTCACCCCTGGGGCGCACGCTGGAGGCGGCCGGCTTCCTCGCCACGCCGAGGGGCCTGCGCCTGCGCGCGACGTAGCCCCGGACCCGGCGGACGGGGACGGGCACCCCGACCCGTCCCACGCATCCCCCGCCCCACGCATCATGGAGGCATGCCCGAAGGAGATACCGTCCTGCAGACCGCCGCGCGGCTGCACCACGCGCTGGCCGGACAGGTCCTCACCACGTCCGACCTCCGCGTCCCCCGGTTCGCCACCGCCGACCTCACGGGCCGGGCCGTCCTCGACGTCACCGCCCGGGGCAAACACCTGCTGACCCGTGTCGAGGGCGGTCTCACCCTGCACAGCCACCTCCGGATGGACGGCGCCTGGCGGATCTACGCCCCGGGCGAGCGCTGGCGCGGCGGCCCCGCCCACCAGATCCGCGCCGTCCTGGGCAACGCGGCGCACACCGCCGTCGGGTACCGCCTCCCGGTCCTGGAGCTCCTGCGCACCCAGGACGAGGAGCAGGCGGTCGGCCACCTCGGCCCGGATCTGCTCGGGCCGGACTGGGACGCCGACACGGCGCTGCGGAATCTGCTGAGCGACCCCGCCCGCCCGCTCGGCGAGGCCCTGCTCGACCAGCGCAACCTGGCCGGCATCGGGAACATCTACAAGGCCGAGCTCTGCTTCCTGGCCCGCGCCACACCCTGGCTTCCCATCGGCGAGCTGCCCGCCCGGACGGCCGCCCTGCTGGTCAGCACGGCGCACCAGCTCCTCGACGCCAACCGCGACCGCCCGAACCGCGTCACGACGGCCGGAGGCCGTTCGCGTACCGTCGCGAGCGCTGCCGCCCGCACGCGGAGGCCGAGTGAAAGTCTCTGGGTCTACGGCCGGGCACACCGCCCCTGCCTGCGCTGCGGAACCCCGATCCGCGCGGCCGAGCAGGACGACCGCCCCGCCTACTGGTGCCCCAGCTGCCAGACCGGCCCGGGGCCGGCCTGACGTACCGCGACTGCCGGGTCAGGCAGCCGTACCGGCCAGCGGCAGCGGATCGTGCCGCCCACGTCCCCTACCTGACCACCCACCGCCGCCACGCCCCCGCCCGCCTCCGGGCCCACGCCGTACCGCGCCGCAGCAGACCGGTACCCGCGTCGAAGATGCCGAGAGGTCTGGCCGTGGCGGCCACGTGCACGGGCAGGAGGCTGAGGCCCCATCCGCCCGCCGCCACCGCTCCCTCGACCACCCCGGCGTGCGCCGGGGCCAGCATCAGCCGCAGCACGGCCCACCACCACACGCCGCAGAGAACGAGCGCCGGCACCCATCGCCGTACCATGGCTGCCTCCTCCGGGTTGATCCAAACGAAGGACCCTAGTCGCGCCCGTTCTTCCGGGACGAGAGCGCACCGTTGCACCCCCGGCGCGCACGGTGCGGGTCGCACCACCCCGCCCCGCCCCCTCTCAGCGCGGAGCCCCCACCGCACGGGTGGGGGCTCGCCGCGGACCGAGGGGTCAGCCCTTGTCGTCGTTCAGGGAGTCCTTGACGCCGTCCGCCCGGTCACGGGCTCCGTCCATGGCGTCCTTGGCCTTGCCCTTGGCCTGGTCCGCCTTGCCCTCGGCCTCCTTGCGACGGTCGCCGGTCATCTTGCCCATGGCTTCCTTCGCCTTGCCGGTGACCTTGTCCTTCGCGCCTTCGTTCCTCATGCCGCTACCTCCGTGAAGAAAATCTGCTGGGTGATGGCGTGTGCGCTCAGGCGCTCTCGGCCTGGAACATCCACGCGTGCTTCTCGAGATCGGCGGTCAGCGCGATCAGGATGTCCTGGCTGACCGGGTCCGGGGTCTCGGTCGCCTCGATGCGCTCGCGCATCCGCCCGATCACCACCCCGAGGGCGTCTACCAGGGTCTTCACCGCGTCCACGTCCTTGATCCAGCCTTCGGACACCGACGCGATGGCCGTGCTCTTGGCGATCGTCGCGGCTCGGCCGTCCGGGTTGACGCCGAGCGCGGACGCCCGCTCCGCGACGGTGTCGGAGTGCTGGCGCGCGGTGTCCACGACGTCGTCGAGCTGGAGGTGCACGGACCTGAACCGCGGCCCGACCACGTTCCAGTGGACCTGCTTGGCCACCAGAGAAAGGTCGAGGAGATCCACCAGGGCGCCCTGCAGGGCGTCTCCGACGGTCTTGAGGTCGGTCTCGGACAGTGGGCTCTTCACCACAGACATGCACGTCTCCGATCTGGAATCCGTTCCGTTCAGCACCACCCACGATGGCACAAACGAAGCAAAACGGTCATTTGAGAAGCGCTCGACGAATCCGTCGCGTTCGGTCGGAGGGCTTCCTCGGTCTCTCATCCACGCACCTGCCCCCCATCGCCCCGCTGACACACGAGAAGGCCCACGAAATCCACCCGTAGACACGCGAAAGCCCCGGTTCTCCCCCACAGCAGGGGAAGAACCGGGGCTTCGGCTTCACACCGAACCGAACGGTCAGGCGGCGACTACGTCCACCGCTTCCGCGGGTGCCTTGATGGTCACCCGCCCCGTCGGTACACCCGCCACCGAGGTAACGGAGACGGAGTTGAGCATGGGGCGCACCGGTACAGGTACCGGATCGCTGGCCGCTGCCGACTCGGCCAGTTCGGCCAGGGACAGCTCATCGCTCACTTCACGCATGAGCTCGGACATCCGTACGTCAAGCGCGTCGCAAATGGCGGAGAGCAGTTCGGAGGATGCCTCCTTCTGCCCCCGCTCCACCTCGGAGAGATAGCCGAGCGAAACTCGGGCGGACGAGGAGACTTCGCGCAGAGTACGGCCTTGGCGCTGGCGCTGCCGACGCAGCACGTCACCCAGCAGGCGACGGAGCAGAATCATCGGTGGCTCCCTCCTCGGACCGCGTAGCCGCATCCTTCACGCCCCACCGTACCGCCTAGCGCTGCGGCCGTGCGGGGAGCGATGTCGTGTTCACTCAGGGCTGCAAACATCAATTCCCCCCGTTCTCTTCCGTATCCTGTGCGCTCGCATTCTCGTGGAGTTCGCCTGAGAGCAGGTCGAGCGCGCTTCGTACGCTCTTCTTACGGATGTCCGCCCGATCGCCGTTCAACCGCAGCGCGGCCACTTTCTCGGTGCCGCACGGGCCGCTGACCGCTACGAAGACCGTCCCGACGGGTTGGCCGTCCTGCGGTTCGGGGCCGGCGACGCCGGTGGTCGCCACTCCCCAGTCTGCGCCCAGAGCCCGCCGTACGCCTGTCGCCATCTGCCGCGCGACGTCCGCGTCGACCGCCCCGCGCTCCGCCAGGAGACCGGCGTCCACTCCCAGGACTTCACTCTTGAGGGGGGTCGCGTAAGCCGTCACCGAGCCCCTGAAGGCTTGGGAGGCACCCGGTACGGACGTGAGTTCGGCCGCGACCAGGCCGCCGGTCAGCGACTCCGCGACGGCGAGGGTCTGCCCGCGCTCGACGAGCAGCCACAGCACCCGGCCCGCCGCAGTCACCGCTCGGCCTCCGCCGGGCCCCGGGCCCCCGCCGCCTCGGCGGCCGTGCCGCTCTCCGCGGCGGCGGGCCGGGGCGCCTCCGAGGCCGCCCGTTCCGCCGCGAGGCCCTGGCGCCGCAGCACGACGGCCTGGCGGACGTAGTCCAGACCGGTGACGACCGTCAACACGACGGCCACCGCCATCACCCAGAAGCGCAGGGTGGCCAGCGGACCGGTCAGCGCCAGGACGTACATCCCGACGGCCGTCCCCTGCGCCAGCGTCTTCATCTTGCCGCCGCGGCTGGCCGGAATGACCCCGTGCCGGATCACCCAGAACCGCATCAGCGTGATGCCCAGCTCGCGGAAGAGGATCACGCCCGTGACCCACCAGGGCAGGTCGCCCAGGTACGACAGACAGATCAGCGCCGCACCCATGATCGCCTTGTCGGCGATCGGGTCGGCGATCTTCCCGAAGTCGGTGACCAGGTTGTACGTGCGCGCCAGGTGCCCGTCGAACAGGTCGGTGATCATGGCGACGGCGAAGGCGGCCCAGGCGAACGAGCGCCAGGCCGGGTCGTAACCGCCGTTGTGGAGCAGCAGCACCACGAAGCCGGGGACGAGCACGAGCCGGGCCATCGTCAGAAGGTTGGCGATGTTCCACAGACTGGCCTGATTGACCGCAGCGGCGCCCAGCTTTCCGCCGCGGACCGGCGTCGCGCCGGAACCGCCTGCCGCGGACGCCGGGACTCCGGTCATCTGGCTACCTCCACAAGCTCACTGCACTCGGCGATCAGGTCCACCCCTTCGGTGCCCACGACCTTTGCCTCGACCATACGGCCCGGAACCAGGCCCTCGCGTGTGGTGAAGAGCACCTGGCCATCGGTTTCGGGCGCCTGGTGCGCGGCACGGCCGTAGGCGCGCGGCTCCTCCTCGGTGGGCTCGACGGACTCGACCAGCACCTGGAGCGTCTCGCCCATGCGCTCCTCGGCGCGCTGCGAGGTCAGTTCCTCGGCGAGCTGCGAGATGTGCGCGAGGCGCTCCGCGATGACGTCGGCGTCGAGCTTGTCGTCGTAGCCGACCGCCTCGGTGCCCTCCTCGTCGGAGTAGCCGAAGACGCCGATGGCGTCGAGACGGGCGCCCGTGAGGAACCGTTCCAGCTCCGCGAGGTCGTCCTCGCTCTCGCCCGGGAAGCCCACGATGAAGTTGGACCGCGCGCCGGCCTGCGGTGCCTTGCCCCGGATCGTGTCCAGCAGCTCCAGGAAGCGGTCGGTGTCGCCGAAGCGGCGCATCGCCCGCAGCACGCCGGGCGCGGAGTGCTGGAAGGACAGGTCGAAGTAGGGCGCGACCTTCGGCGTCGAGGTGAGGACGTCGATCAGGCCGGGCCGCATCTCGGCGGGCTGCAGGTAGCTGACGCGGATGCGCTCGATCCCGTCGACCTCCGCGAGCTCGGGCAGCAGGGTCTCCAGGAGACGGATGTCACCGAGGTCCTTGCCGTACGAGGTGTTGTTCTCGGAGACCAGCATGACCTCCTTCACGCCCTGTTCGGCGAGCCAGCGGGTCTCGCCCAGCACGTCCGAGGGGCGGCGGGAGATGAAGGAGCCGCGGAAGGACGGGATGGCGCAGAAGGAGCAGCGGCGGTCGCAGCCGGAGGCCAGCTTGACCGAGGCGACGGGGCTGGTGCCCAGCCGGCGGCGCAGCGGCGCGCGCGGCCCGGAGACCGGGGCGACGCCCTCCGGCAGGTCGGCGGGGGCGGGGGCGACCTCCTGCGCGTGGCCGGGCAGGGAGACGGCGGCGTCCTGCCGCTCGGCGGGGCTGATCGGCAGCAGCTTGCGGCGGTCGCGGGGGGTGTGGGCGGCGTGGATGCCGCCGCTGAGGATGGTCTGGAGGCGGTCGGAGATGTCGGCGTAATCGTCGAAACCGAGGACGCCGTCCGCTTCCGGCAGGGCCTCGGCGAGGTCCTTTCCGTAGCGCTCGGCCATGCAGCCGACGGCGACGACGGCCTGGGTGCGGCCGTGGTCCTTCAGATCATTGGCTTCGAGGAGGGCGTCGACGGAGTCCTTCTTGGCGGCCTCGACGAACCCACAGGTGTTGACGACGGCGACATCGGCATCGGAGGCATCCTCGACGAGCTCCCAGCCGTCCGCTGCCAGGCGGCCTGCGAGCTCCTCCGAGTCCACCTCGTTACGGGCGCAGCCAAGAGTGACAAGGGCGACGGTACGGCGTTCGGGCATGGACTCAAGACTACTTTGTCCCGGCACCGGCCCCGCCGCGGAGGCTGCGCCGTCACCCACGGTGACAAAGACGGCGAGCGCCCGGCACGGTGGCCGGGCGCTCGCCGCGCCGCGATGTCTCCGGGTGACCGGTCAGCCGACCTCGGGGTCGCCCTTGGTGTACGAGAGGCGTTCGACCTGTCCGGGCTTGAACTGGTCCTCGACCTTCTTCCCGTTCACGAAGAGCTCGATCGAGCCCGCGTTGCCGAGGATGAGGTCGACGCGCTCCTTGTCCTGGAAGGTCTTCGACTGGCCCTGCTGGAGGGTGCCGTCGAAGAGGGACCGGCCGTTGTGGTCCTTGGCGGAGATCCAGCTCTTGCCCTGGGTGGCGCTGAGCTTGACGGTGACCTTGTCCTGGGGCGCCGCGGCGATGGCGCTCTCGGACGGGGCCGGCTTGGGGTCGGCGGGCTTGCTGGCGGAGGGCTTCGGGGCGATCTTGTCGGAGGTCGGGCCCTCGGCGACGCGGCCCGCGGTCGAGGGCCCGTCGTCGCCGCCCTTGAAGAAGGTGAAGCCGACGAAGCCGATCACGGCGACGATCGCCGCGACCATGGCCGCCGTCCAGTTGGGCCTGCGGGGTTCGGAACGGATGCGTTCGGCCTCGAACAGCGGCGCCGCCAACGTGGGCGCGGGACGGCCGCCGTGCTCGGCGTCGTACTGCGCGATCAGCGGTTCCGGATCGGTGCCGACGGCACGGGCGAGCGTACGGATGTGGCCGCGGGCGTACACGTCGCCGCCGCAGCGGGAGAAGTCGTCCTGCTCGATCGCGTGCACGATGGGGATGCGCACCCGGGTGGACGTGCTGACCTCTTCGACCGTGAGGCCTGCGGCGAGACGAGCCTGCTGGAGCACTCGACCGATCGAAGGCTGGTCGTCTTCGGGGGAGTTGCCGATGGACACGGGGGCGCCTTTCGAGCGTGAGCCACCTGCTGGGTGTTCAGTCTAGGGGGGGTACGAAAGGGTGGGGCAACCGGGCGGGTGGACTTTGTACGCCATCAGATTCGAACAGAGCCGGTTTCGCCGGGACGCCCCGGGGAAGGCGTTCCGTCCTTCCCTTCAACTTGACGTACGGCCCGGCGAAACGGTTGCCCGCAAAACTCTTACGAAGCGGTTTCCCCACGAATCTGCGCCAACACCCCGTCGAGCTCGTCGGGTTTCACCAGGACGTCGCGCGCCTTGGAGCCCTCGCTCGGTCCGACGATGTTGCGCGACTCCATCAGGTCCATCAGCCGCCCGGCCTTGGCGAAGCCGACCCTCAGCTTGCGCTGGAGCATCGAGGTCGATCCGAACTGGGTGGAGACGACCAGCTCGGCGGCCTGGCACAGCAGGTCGAGGTCGTCGCCGATGTCCTCGTCGATCTCCTTCTTCTGCTTGGTGCCGACCACCACGTCGTCGCGGAAGACCGGGGTCATCTGCTCCTTGCAGTGCCGGACGACGGCCGCGACCTCGTCCTCGGTGACGAAGGCGCCCTGCATACGGGTCGGCTTGTTCGCGCCCATCGGCAGGAACAGGCCGTCACCCTTTCCGATGAGTTTCTCGGCGCCGGGCTGGTCCAGGATGACGCGGCTGTCGGCGAGCGAGGAGGTGGCGAAGGCGAGCCGCGAGGGGACGTTCGCCTTGATCAGACCGGTGACGACGTCCACCGAGGGGCGCTGGGTGGCGAGCACCAGGTGGATGCCGGCGGCGCGGGCCAGCTGGGTGATGCGGACGATCGAGTCCTCGACGTCGCGCGGGGCGACCATCATCAGGTCGGCCAGCTCGTCGACGATCACCAGCAGATACGGGTAGGGCGCGAGCTCCCGTTCGCTGCCCTCCGGCGTCTTGAGCTTGCCGGTGCGCACGGCGTGGTTGAAGTCGTCGATGTGCCGGTAGCCGAAGGCCGCAAGGTCGTCGTAGCGCAGATCCATCTCGCGTACGACCCACTGGAGTGCCTCGGCGGCCTTCTTGGGGTTGGTGATGATCGGCGTGATCAGGTGCGGGATGCCCTCGTACGCGGTGAGCTCGACCCGCTTCGGGTCGACGAGGACCATCCGGACGTCCTCCGGCGTGGCCCGCACCATGATCGAGGTGATCAGGCAGTTGATGCAGGACGACTTGCCGGAGCCGGTCGCACCGGCCACCAGGACGTGCGGCATCTTCGCGAGGTTGGCCATCTCGTAGCCGCCCTCCACGTTCTTGCCGAGCGCGACGAGCATGGGGTGGTCGTCCTCGGCCGCGTCCGCCAGCCGCAGTACGTCGCCGAGGTTGACCATCTCCCGGTCGGAGTTGGGGATCTCGATGCCGACCGCGGACTTGCCCGGAATCGGCGAGATGATGCGGACGTCGGGGCTGGCGACGGCGTACGCGATGTTCTTGGTGAGCGCCGTGATCCGCTCGACCTTCACGGCCGGGCCGAGCTCCACCTCGTACCGCGTCACCGTCGGACCGCGGGTAAAGCCGGTGACGGCGGCGTCCACCTTGAACTCGGTGAACACGTTGGTCAGCGAGGCGACGATCGCGTCGTTGGCGGCGCTCCGGGTCTTGCCGGGACCGCCGCGCTCCAGCAGGTCGAGCGAGGGCAGCGCGTACGTGATGTCGCCGGAGAGCTGGAGCTGTTCGGCGCGGGCGGGCAGCGACTGGGGCTCGGGGGGCTCGGGGGCCGGCTTGGTCAGATCGGGTACACCGGCCCCGGGCGTGGCCTCCGCCCGCTTCCCGGCCGGCTCCGCCTCCCTGGCACCGGGCACCGGCGTGCCCGCCCGGTCACGCTCCACCGAGACGCCCTGGGTCAGGTCGGCGACGACCGGCGAGGGCGGCATCCCGTTGAGCACGGCACCGTCGAGCGCGGCGGCAGCGGCGGCCGCGACGTCCACGGCGTCCATCGTGCGGTTCATCGCGGGCTGCACGGAGGGCCTGCGCGGCCTGCGGCGCTTGGTCAGCGCCTCGGACTCCGCGAGGTCCGGGTCGTAGGCGTCGGGCGCCTGGGAGCGCCGGGAGCGGGCCGGCAGCGCCTCGCGCCACTGCTCGTCGTACCGCTCGTCGTCGCCCGGCTCCCCGGGGTCGGGCGCCGGCTCCACGATGCCCAGCTTGACGCCGAGCAGCCGCAGCCGCTGGGGGATGGCGTTGACCGGGGTCGCCGTGACGACCAGCAGCCCGAAGACGGTGAGGAGCAGCAGCAGCGGCACCGCCAGCACCTCGCCCATGGCGAAGATCAGCGGCTTGGAGGCGGCCCAGCCGATCAGGCCGCCCGCGTCCTGCATGGCCTCGGTTCCCTCGTCGCGGCCCGGCGAACCGCACGCGATGTGGACCTGCCCGAGCACGCCGATGACCAGGGCGGAGAGGCCGATGACGATGCGGCCGTTGGCCTCGGGCCGCTGGGGGTAAAGGATCAGCCGCACCGCGATGACGCCCAGCAGTATCGGCACGAGCAGGTCGAGCCGGCCGAACGCCCCGGTGACGAGCATCTCCACGAGATCGCCCACGGGACCGCGCAGGTTCGACCAGGTGCCCGCGGCGACGATCAGCGCGAGGCCGAGCAGCAGCAGCGCGACGCCGTCCTTGCGGTGGGCGGGGTCGAGGCCCTTGGCGCCGCGCCCTATGCCGCGGAACATCGCGCCGACGGCGTGGGCCGCGCCGAGCCAGACCGCCCGCGCCAGCCGGTACACGCCATTCGTGGGCGAAGGCGCCGGACGCGGCGGAGCGGCCTTCTTCGCCGCGGTCTTCTTGGCCGGCGCCTTCTTCGCGGGCGCCTTCTTGACTGCGGTCTTCTTGGCGGGCGCGGCTTTCTTGGCCGGACCCGGGCCACCGCCGACGCGCTTCGCGGTGCCCGCAGTGCCCTGGGAACCCTTGCCGGACGTACGTGAGGCCATGGTGCCGAGGTTACCGGTGTCTACGCCCGTGAACAGGTGGGCGTACCCGTTCACCCGTCCGTGTCGCCGCGCGCGAGCCGGAAACTGACGCGTCCTCACCGGCGGACGCGCCCCGAAACCCCTCGGCCGCCGCGCAGTTGCCCGGACGCCCCGAAGGCGCCGCGTACGCACGACGGGTGCGCCGTTACGAGGGAAGAGTCGCCGACGCCCCGCCGGTGCCCGGCTCCAGCGCGTCGAGGGCGCGACGCAATCCGGTCAGCTTCCGTTCGAGATGGGCGGCCGTCGCCACCGCGCCGGCGTCCGCGGACTCGTCGTCGAGCTGCTTCGACAGCGCCTCCGCCTGCTCTTCGACGGCCGCGAGCCGCGCGGAGAGCTCGGCCAGCAGACCGGCGGGCTCCCGGTCCTGCTCGGCGCTCGTCCGGCCGCCGCCCTCCAGCTGGAGCCGCAGCAGCGCCGCCTGCTCGCGCAGCTGGCAGTTCTTCATGTACAGCTCCACGAAGACCGAGACCTTGGCGCGCAGCACCCATGGGTCGAACGGCTTCGAGATGTAGTCCACCGCGCCGGCCGCGTAACCCCGGAAGGTGTGGTGCGGGCCGTGGTTGATCGCGGTGAGGAAGATGATCGGGATGTCCCGGGTCCGTTCCCGCCGCTTGATGTGCGCGGCGGTTTCGAAACCGTCCATGCCCGGCATCTGGACGTCCAGCAGAATGACCGCGAAGTCGTCCGTGAGCAGCGCTTTGAGCGCCTCCTCCCCTGACGATGCCCGTACCAGTGTCTGATCGAGCGCAGAGAGGATGGCCTCCAGCGCCAGCAGATTCTCCGGCCGGTCATCGACCAGGAGGATCTTGGCCTTCTGCACCATGGCCCGCCCTCCTCGCCCCGGAATTGCACCGGGCGCCGCCCCGGGGGACGACTCCCTTACGCCGCCCGTCCTTGTGCCGGTCATGGTAGCCGCACCCCGGCGGTCACCACACCCTGTCACCGTGATGTCACTGTGCACGTACCGGAAACGTGGCGGGAGACCAGAAGGTTCCCCGCAATCCGCGTTCCCACACTCCTTCGGACACCACCGATCAACAAATCTTCATGGATTCTCTCAGTGCGTGCTCACTCTTCGCGCATCCACCCTTCCATGACCGAAAGAAGATGGTCGGGATCGACCGGCTTGGTGACATAGTCGGACGCACCCGATTCGAGCGCCTTCTCCTTGTCGCCCTTCATCGCCTTGGCGGTCAGCGCCACGATCGGCAGCGCGGCGAACTGCGGCATCCGGCGGATCGCCGAGGTCGTCGCGTAACCGTCCATCTCCGGCATCATGATGTCCATCAGTACGACCGTCACATCGTCGTGCTGCTCCAGGACTTCGATGCCCTCGCGCCCGTTCTCGGCGTACAGGACCGTCAGTCCGTGCTGCTCCAGCACGCTGGTCAGCGCGAAGACGTTACGGATGTCGTCGTCGACGATCAGCACCTTCTCACCGCCGAACCGGAACGTCCTGCGGGTCTCCGGCTCCTCCTGACCGCCCACGGCCCATGACTCCGGCTCGGCGTCCGGGGCCGGCTGCGCGGCGGGGGCGGGCACCGGCCGCGGCGGCAGCGCGGGCTGCTGCCGGGCACCTCCGAGCGCCTTGCGCCGGCGGCGCGGGGCCGTCTGCGCGGGGTCCGGCACGTACACCTGTCCGGCCTCCGGCTCCCGGCCGCCCTCGATCACGCCGGTGTGGCCGTCGGCCTGGCCCGGAGCGAGTTGCGGGTAACCCTGGGGCGGGAGTTCGCTCGGGTGCAGCGGCAGGTACAGGGTGAACGTGGAGCCGCGGCCCGGCTCGCTCGCCGCGTGGATCTCGCCGCCCAGCAGCCGCGCGATCTCACGGCTGATGGACAGGCCGAGGCCCGTGCCCCCGTACTTGCGGCTGGTCGTCCCGTCCGCCTGCTTGAACGCCTCGAAGATGACCCGCATCTTGCTGGCCGCGATCCCGATGCCGGTGTCGGTCACCGAGAAGGCGATCAGCTCGCCGTCCGCGTCGCGCAGCGAACCGGCCTCCAGCAGCTGCTCGCGGATGGCGTCCGGCACCTCCTGGCCGGCGTGCCGGATCACCAGCTCGACGGCCCCGCTGTCGGTGAACTTCACCGCGTTGGACAGCAGGTTGCGCAGCACCTGGAGGAGCCGCTGCTCGTCCGTGTGCAGTGTGGCCGGCAGCTCCGGCGACACCCGTACGGAGAAATCCAGCCCCTTTTCCGCGGTGAGCGGCCGGAAGGTCGCCTCCACGTAGTCGACCAGCTGCACCAGGGCGATCCGCGTCGGGCTGACGTCCATCTTGCCCGCCTCGACCTTCGACAGGTCGAGGATGTCGTTGATCAGCTGGAGCAGGTCGGAACCGGCTCCGTGGATCGTCTCGGCGAATTCCACCTGCTTCGGCGAGAGATTGCCCTCGGCGTTGTCCGCGAGCAGCTTCGCCAGAATGAGCAGCGAGTTGAGCGGCGTGCGCAGCTCGTGCGACATGTTCGCCAGGAACTCGGACTTGTAGCGCATCGAGACGGCGAGCTGTTCGGCGCGCTCCTCCAGGACCTGCCGCGCCTCCTCGATCTCGGTGTTCTTGACCTCGATGTCGCGGTTCTGCCTGGCCAGGAGCTCGGCCTTCTCCTCCAGTTCGGCGTTGGACGCCTGGAGGGCCTTCTGCCGGTTCTCCAGTTCCTGCGAGCGGTCGCGCAATTGCTCGGTGAGCTCCTGCGACTGTTCGAGCAGCTTCTCCGTCGTGGTGTTGACGCTGATCGTGTTGACGCTCGTGGCGATCATTTCCGCGAGCTGGTTCAGGAAGTCCCGCTGGATGTGCGTGAACGGCTGGAACGAGGCCAGTTCGATGACCCCGAGGACCTTGCCCTCGAACAGCACCGGAAGCACGATCACATGCGCGGGCGGCGCCTCACCGAGCCCGGAGGAGATCTTCAGGTATCCCGGCGGCACGTTGTCCACCTGGATCGTCCGCTTCTCCTCGGCGGCCGTGCCGATGAGCGTCTCGCCCGGCCGGAAGGACGTCGGCATGGAGCCGGCGGAGTAGCCGTAGCTTCCCCGCATGCGCAGCTCGTACGCCCCCTCGGCCTCGGCGCCCAGCGCGTCGGTCTCACCGGTGGGGGTGGCCAGGAAGAACGCGCCGTGCTGTGCGGAGACCACGGGGGTCAGCTCGCTCATGATCAGCGAGGCGACGTCGTCCAGGTCGCGGCGCCCCTGCATCAGACCGGAGATGCGGGCGAGGTTGCCCTTCAGCCAGTCCTGCTCCTTGTTGGTGGCGGTGGTGTCGCGCAGGTTCGCGATCATCGTGTTGATGTTGTCCTGGAGGGCCTGGATCTCGCCCGCCGCGTCCACGTCGATCTTCAGGTTGAGGTCGCCGCGCGTCACCGCCGTGGCGACGGCCGCGATGGCCCGCACCTGACGGGTCAGGTTCCCGGCCATCTCGTTCACCGATTCGGTGAGGTCGCGCCAGGTGCCGTCCACGTCGCGCACCCGCGCCTGACCGCCGAGCTGGCCCTCGGTGCCCACCTCGCGGGCGACCCGGGTCACCTGCTCGGCGAACGAGGACAGCTGGTCGACCATCGTGTTGATGGTGTTCTTCAGCTGCTGGATCTCGCCGCGCGCATCGATGTCGATCTTCTTGGTCAGGTCGCCCTTGGCGATGGCCGTCGTGACGGCGGCGATCTGACGCACCTGGCCCGTCAGGTTGGACGCCATCGAGTTCACGGACTCGGTGAGGTCCTTCCACGTACCCGAGACGCCCGGGACGCGCGCCTGGCCGCCCAGCTCACCCTCGGTACCCACCTCGCGGGCGACCCGGGTCACCTCGTCCGCGAACGAGGACAGCGTCGTCACCATCGTGTTGACCGTGTCGGCCAGTTCGGCGACCTCGCCGCGCGCCTCGACGGTGACCTTCTTCGTCAGGTCGCCGTTGGCGACGGCGGACGAGACGCGGGAGATGTTGCGCACCTGGCTGGTGAGGTTGTTGGCCATCAGGTTGACGTTGTCGCTGAGGTCCTTCCAGATGCCCGTCGCCCCGCGCACCCGCGCCTGGCCGCCGAGGATGCCCTCGGTGCCCACCTCGCGGGCCACCCGGGTCACCTCGGAGGAGAACGACGACAGCTGGTCGACCATCGTGTTGACCGTCGTCACCAGTTCGAGGATCTCGCCCTTGGCATCGACGGTGATCTTCTTGGAGAGATCACCGTTGGCGACCGCCGTCGTCACCTCGGCGATGTTGCGCACCTGAATGGTGAGGTTGTTGGCCATGCCGTTGACGGACTGCGTGAGGTCCTTCCACGTACCGGAGACCCCCTGCACCTCGGCCTGGCCGCCCAGCATCCCCTCGGTACCCACCTCGCGGGCCACCCGCGTCACCTGCTCCGCGAAGTTCGAGAGCTGGTCGACCATGGTGTTGAGGGTGTTCTTCAGCTCCAGGATCTCGCCGCGCGCGTCCACGTCGATCTTCTGCGACAGGTCACCCCGTGCCACCGCCGTGGCCACCTGCGCGATGTTCCGGACCTGAGCGGTCAGGTTCCCCGCCATTCCGTTCACCGAGTCGGTGAGGTCACGCCACACACCGGCCACGCCGGGCACCTGCGCCTGGCCGCCGAGGCGCCCGTCCGTACCCACCTCGCGGGCGACCCTGGTCACCTGCTCGGCGAAGGCGGAGAGCTGGTCGACCATCGTGTTGATGGTGTTCTTCAGCTCCAGGATCTCGCCGCGCGCGTCCACGTCGATCTTCTGCGACAGGTCGCCCCGCGCCACCGCGGTCGTGACCTGCGCGATCTGGCGCACCTGGGAGGTGAGGTTCCCCGCCATGAAGTTGACGGAGTCGGTGAGCTCCTTCCACGTACCGGAGACGCCGTCGACCCGCGCCTGACCGCCGAGGCGGCCCTCGGTGCCCACGTCCCGGGCCATCCGCGTGACCTGGTCGGCGAAGGACGAGAGCTGCGCCACCATCGTGTTGACGGTGTTCTTCAGCTCCAGCATCTCCCCCGCGACGTCGACGGTGACCTTCTGCGACAGGTCGCCGTTGGCGACCGCCGTCGTCACCTGCGCGATGTCACGCACCTGACCGGTCAGGTTGCGGAAGGCCGTGTTCACGGAGTCCGTGAGGTCCTTCCAGGTGCCGGCGGCGCCCGGCACCTCGGCCTGCCCGCCGAGCCGGCCCTCGACGCCGACCTCCCGGGCCACCCGGGTCACTTCCGAACCGAAGGACTGGAGCTGGTCGACCATCGTGTTGACGGTGTTCTTCAGCTCCAGCATCTCGCCGGCCACGTCGACGGTGACCTTCTGCGTCATGTCACCGCTGGCCACCGCCGTCGTCACCTGGGCGATGTCGCGCACCTGGGTCGTCAGGTTCCGGAAGACCGTGTTCACCGAGTCGGTGAGGTCCTTCCAGGTGCCGGCGGCGCCCGGCACCTGCGCTTGGCCGCCGAGCACGCCCTGCCCGCCGACCTCGCTGGCCACGCGGGTGACCTCGTCCGCGAAGGTGCGCAGCGTCTCGGTCATCTGGTTGATCGTCTCGGCGAGCTGGGCGACCTCGCCGCGCGCGCTGACCTGCACCTTCTGCGACAGGTCACCGTTGGCGACCGCCGTCGTCACCTCCGCGATGCCGCGTACCTGGGAGGTGAGGTTGCCGGCCATCGTGTTGACGGAGTCCGTCAGGTCCTTCCACACCCCGGCGACCCCGGGCACCACGGCCTGGCCGCCCAGCTCGCCCTCCGTGCCGACCTCGCGGGCGACCCGGGTCACCTCGGAGGAGAACGAGGACAGCTGGTCGACCATCGTGTTGACGGTGTTCTTCAGCTGGAGCATCTCACCGGCCACATGGACGGTGACCTTCCGCGACAGGTCGCCCTTGGCCACCGCCGTCGTCACCAGCGCGATGTCACGCACCTGTGCGGTCAGCCGGTACGCCATGGTGTTGACCGAGTCCGTGAGGTCCTTCCACGACCCGGACATCCCGCGCACCTGCGCCTGGCCGCCGAGCTTGCCCTCGGTCCCCACCTCGACCGCGACCCGCGTCACCTGCTCGGTGAACGCCGACAGCTGGTCGACCAGGTTGTTGACGGTGCGCGCGACCTTCAGGAACTCGCCGCGCAGTGGCCGTACCGTGTCGTCCGCCGTATGGGAGCGCAGCTCCATCCGCTGTTCGAGGTCACCGTCGGCCACCGCCGACAGCACCCGGCCGACCTCGGAGACCGGGCGGGCGAGATCGTCCACCAGCTCGTTCGAGGCGTCGATCGCGGCGGCCCAGGAGCCCTCGCAGGCACCCGTCTCCAGGCGTTCGGTGAGCTTGCCCTCCCGTCCGACCACGCGCCGCACCCGGGCCAGCTCGCCGGTGAGGTGCACGTTGCGGTCGGCGACCTCGTTGAAGACCGCGGCGAGCTCCGCCATCACGCCTTCACCGGAGACCGTGACGCGCCTGCGGAAGTTGCCGTCGCGCATGGCGACCAGACCGGCGAGCAGTCTGTGCAGTGCCGCCGCGTCCACCTCGACGGTTCCATTGCGCTGCTTCTTCACGGACTGACCGCCCTTACTGCGCGTACCCGAACCCCGCGCCGCCACGTCAGACTCCACCGTGTCCCTCCCGCAGGGGTTGACCATCTAGCTAGGACCTCGTCCGAGAGCTTGCCCAGAACTTCCATGGCTCACCGCCACAGCCCACCGTCGACGGGTGACCATGCGGACGTCAAATCGTTGAAACGTACCAGGCGGGAACCGGTCGGGGTGGAACCTCCCATGGTTGTCCCACATCCCTCCGAGGGGAAGCCCATCCTGTCCGGCCGTCCGTCCGTTCCCGCCCGGGCCTGTCCGAAGTCCGCCCTCGTGTATCCGGTGCGCGCGGGGAGCGTCTAGCCTGGCAGGCGAATCGAAGCGGCGAGAAACGGGCACGGACTCGGGGAAGCGACGAGACACCATATGGGGAGTGCTGTGATCACGGCGCGTGCGGCTGCCACCTTCGAGCCGGTGGCGCGCTCCGTCGCGACGGCCCGTGCCTTTGTCCGCGACACGCTCCAGGGCTGGGGATACACCGACGTCGTCGACGACGCCGTCGTCCTGACCAGTGAGCTCGTCACCAATGCCGTGATCCACGCCGGCACCGCCGCGGACGTGCTGTGCCTGCGCACGGAGGACGGCGTCCGGGTGGAGATCGCCGACCACTACCCGGAACGGGAGATCCCGCTCCGCCCGACGGGCGTCGACCTCGACAGCCTCGACAGCGAGAACGGCCGCGGTCTGCTGCTGTGCGCGGCTCTCGCTTCCCGCTGGGGCGTCGAATACTCCCCCACGCGCAAACATGTCTGGTTCCAGCTCGATCTCCCGGACCGCCCGGTGGGCGTCCGCTCGGCCGGTCCGCTGCTGCCCGTGGGCCTGCTCCCCGTCACCGACGACCACGTACGGGTCGCCGTCGTCCAGATCGACGGCGAGGGCGCCGTCGCCGCGTGGAACGACGACGCCGCGTACCTCTTCGGCTACACGGCGGACCAGGTCATCGGCAAGCGGCTCACCGACTTCACCGCCTGGCCGCAGACCCCGGGCACCAGCACCGGCATCGCGGACGCCCTGCGCCTGTCCCGCTGGGAGGGCAGCTACGGCATCCGGGGCGCCGACGGCCGCACCATCCCGGTCTACGGCTCCCACCTGCGCGTACGGGACCCTCAGGGCGAGCCGTCCACGGTCTGCCTGCTGGTGCGCGACTACGAGCGCGCGGTCCTCCAGACCCCCGCCCGCACCCCGGTCTCGGACGCCGCCGAGAGCCGCAAGACGGACCCCTTCGAGGTCTTCATCGGCTCCCCGGCCCCCGACGACCTCGACGGGCTGCTCCAGCGCACGGTCGAGCGGGCCCGCGACATGCTCGACGCCGACGCCGCCTTCCTCCTCCTCGCCACGGACGACGAGACCGAGCTGGAGGTGCGCGCCACGACCGGCCTGCCCTCCGCCCGTCAGCGCTTCGCCCGCGTCCCCGTCGAGGCCGGAACCGGCCGTTACGGCTCCGCCCGGATGCCCGCCGTCCACGAGGACCTGGACGCCGTCCCCGGCGCGGTCCCGCTGCTCGGCAACACCGGCATGCGCTCGGTGGTCACGGTCCCGCTGAAGGTCGAGGGGCGCCTCACCGGCTCGCTGGGCGTCGCTGCCGAGGGCGCCGGCCGCTATTCCAACGAGGAGGCGCTGCGTCTGCAGTTCGCGGCGGACCGGATCGCGCTCGCGGTCGAGTCGGCGCGCCTGGGCGAGCTGGAGCGGCTGCGCCGCGGCTCGCTGTCCTTCCTCGTCGAGGCGTCGGACCTGCTGGCGGGCACTCTGGACCGGGACCAGACCCTGGCCCTGATGGCCCAGATGACGGTCCCGACGCTGGCGACGTGGTGCGCCGTCTACACGATCGCCGACCCGGCGTCGGACCCGGAGCTCTCCTACGTGCTGCACGAGGACGAGGAGCGCATCGACGGGCTCAAGAGCCTGCTCACCAGGATCTCCCCGCCGGAGCCCGTGCGGACCCCCGGGGCGCGGGTGTGGGCCGCTCCGTCCCAGGCCGCCCACGAGGCGGCGCTGCGGACCTCGATGCGGAGTATCGGCATCGGCGGCCCGGGCGGCCTCGGCTCGACCACGCGTACGACACTGGCGACCGCGGCGGCGGTGGGCGGCGAGACCGTCGTCCTGCCCCTGGTCGCCCGCAACCGCGTCATCGGCATGCTGACGCTCGGCAAGCCGTCCGACGACCACTTCCGCCAGGAGATCCTGGAGCTGGCCGAGGACCTGTCCCGCCGGGCCGCGCTGGCCCTGGACAACGCCCGCCTCTACTCGGAGCGCACGGCGATCAGCCAGTCCCTTCAGCGCAGCCTCCTCCCGCCGGGCCTGCCGGCCGTGCCCAACGTCGAGGTGGACGTCATCTACCGCGCGGCCGGCGAGGGCAACGAGGTCGGCGGCGACTTCTACGACGTGTTCCCGATCCGCGACGGCGCGTACGGGTTCGCCATCGGCGACGTCTGCGGTACGGGGCCGGAGGCGGCGGCCGTCACGGGCCTCGCCCGCCACGCGCTGCGCCTGCTGGCCCGGGAGGGCTTCGGCGGCCCCGCGGTCCTGGAGCGGCTCAACGCCGCGATCCTCGACGAGGGGACCCGCAGCCGCTTCCTCACCCTCCTCTACGGCGAGCTGTGGCCGCAGGAGGACGGCAGTGCCCTCCTGAAGGTCGTGTGCGCGGGACACCCGCTGCCGCTGCGTCTGCGCCAGGACGGCTCGGTGGAGCCGGCGGCGGACCCGCAGCCGCTGCTGGGCGTCATGGAGGACCTGGAGCTGTACGAGCAGACGTTCACGCTGGAGCCCGGTGATGTCCTGCTGTGCGTGACGGACGGTGTGACGGAACGCCGTGAGGGTACGCGGATGCTCGGCGACGACGGCCTGGCGGACGTACTCGCCCACTGCACGGGGCTTACGGCGGGCGCGGTGGCCGCACGCATCCTGCGGGCCGTCGAGCGCTTCGCCGCCGAGCCGCCCTCGGACGACATGGCCATCCTGACGATGAGGGTCCCGGAACCTCACTAGCTCCCGGACATGAAGAAAGGCCCCGCCTGACGGCGGGGCCTTTCTTTCTGCTGAGCCCCAATGCGGAATCGAACCGCAGACCTTCTCCTTACCATGGAGACGCTCTACCGACTGAGCTATTGGGGCCTTGCTGCCCTGCGGCAACGAGCTAAAGCATACCCTGATCCAGGGGTTATGCAAAACCGCCCGAGCCCACTCGGGCAGCTGGCGGCCGGCGGACACGGGCCGGTTCCGGCATCCGCGTACCGAGAACGCAGAAAAGCCCCGTGCCAACGGCACGGGGGCTTTCCCACAATGATTGTTCGGCGGCGTCCTACTCTCCCACAGGGTCCCCCCTGCAGTACCATCGGCGCTGAAAGGCTTAGCTTCCGGGTT
>NZ_JBHUXS010000003.1:0-399386 GCF_042669245.1 Streptomyces sp. NPDC057249
TTGAGGAGCGGGGGTCCGGGGGCAGAGCCCCCGAAACGCGCCGCGGGGTCGGACGGGACCCCCCGGCCCGTCCGACCCCGCGACTTCCCCGTATCCCCGTTGCCCCCCGTAACAACACCACCGCGTCCCCCAACGCGGCAGCGCGCCCCCGTTCCCCCCAGCCTTCAGGCCACCAGCTCGCCGAAGGACTCCTCCTCGTCACGGCCGAAGCTCAGGACCTCGTCCTCGCGCAGCCGGCGGAGCGACCGCCAGATGCTCGACTTCACCGTGCCGACACTGATGTCGAGGATGGACGCGATCTCGGGGTCCGTACGGCCCTCGTAGTACCGCAGGACGAGCATCGTGCGCTGCAGCTCGGGGAGGCGCGCCAGCGCCTGCCAGAGCACGGCGCGCAGCTCCGTACCGCGCATCGCGTCCGTGTCGCCCGCCGTCTCCGGCAGCTCCTCGGTCGGGTATTCGTTCAGCTTGCGCCTGCGCCAGGCGCTGATGTGCAGATTGGTCATCGTGCGGCGCAGATAACCGCCGACAGCGGCCTTGTCGCTGATGCGGTCCCAGGCCCGGTACGTCGAGAAGAGGGCGCTCTGGAGCAGGTCCTCCGCCTCGAACCGGTCACCGGTCAGGTGGTAGGCGGTGGCGTACAGGGAGGCGCGGCGCTCCCGGACGTAGGCCGTGAACGCCGCTTCGGCGTCCCCGGACCGCTCCGGTGCCTTCCGCTCCCCCGAGTCCTCCCCGTACGCGCTTCCCCTGTTGCCCCCCGCGTCAACCACCGTCATGAATGACGTGTGCTGACGCCCGGCGCCTCGAACGCACCCCCGTCCGTTCACCGCGGCGCCGGACTTCTCGGTGCTCCGCCCGACATCGTGGAGACGCGTGACAACTGCGCTTGCGTTGATGCTGTGAGTTGCGTTCATCTCGCGCCCCCCATCGGTGGAGTCCGTCCGTTCCTTGTGCCAACGAGCTTGCCGGGGCAGTTTCATGGCGCTGTCCGCCGACTGTCACAGGGCTGTCACAGGGCCTGGCGACGGCACGAATCCGTGCTTCCGGATGCATGAGGGACGTATGGGGCACGCATCAGGGGGGACCAACTGTCGAACTGGGACGTCCCATGGGTCAGAATGACCAAGTGCCTTTCCTGTTGCTGATCGAGGACGACGACGCCATCCGCACGGCCCTCGAACTCTCGCTGTCACGCCAGGGCCACCGTGTGGCCACCGCGGCGACGGGAGAGGACGGCCTCAACCTGCTGCGCGAGCAGCGCCCCGACCTGGTCGTGCTGGATGTGATGCTGCCCGGGATCGACGGTTTCGAGGTGTGCCGGCGCATCCGCCGCACCGACCAGCTGCCGATCATCCTGCTGACCGCCCGGAGCGACGACATCGACGTCGTGGTGGGTCTGGAGTCCGGCGCCGACGACTACGTCGTCAAGCCGGTGCAGGGCCGGGTGCTCGACGCCCGTATCCGCGCGGTGCTGCGCCGCGGCGAACGGGAGTCGACCGACTCCGCGACGTTCGGGAACGTGGTGATCGACCGCTCCGCCATGACCGTCACCAAGAACGGCGAGGACCTTCAGCTCACGCCGACCGAGCTGCGCCTCCTGCTCGAACTGAGCCGCCGCCCCGGCCAGGCCCTGTCCCGCCAGCAGCTCCTGCGCTTGGTCTGGGAGCACGACTACCTGGGCGACTCCCGGCTGGTCGACGCCTGTGTCCAGCGGCTGCGCGCCAAGGTGGAGGACGTACCGTCGTCGCCGACCCTGATCCGTACGGTGCGCGGCGTGGGTTACCGGCTGGACTCGCCGCAGTGAGCACGGCTGTGCGGCGGGGCCTGCGCGCCGGGCTCCGCTGGACCAGCCTGCGACTGCGGCTCGTCATCGTCTTCGGCCTCGTCGCGCTGACCGCCGCCGTGTCGGCCTCCGGCATCGCGTACTGGCTCAACCGCGAGGCGGTGCTGACGCGTACCCAGGACGCGGCGCTCGGCGACTTCCGCCAGGAGATGCAGTCCCGGGCGGCCTCGCTGCCGCTGCGCCCCACCAAGGAGGACCTGCAGACGGCCGCCGTGCAGATGGCGAGCAGCAGCCCCGGCTACAGCGTGCTGCTGATCGACGAGCGCGATCCGGGCAAGCCCATCGTCGGCAACAGCGACCTGGACACCTTCACCCGCGACAACGTGCCGCTGTCGTTGCAGGAGCAGGTGGACCGCAAGCAGCCGGTCAAGGCGGGCAACAAGTACGAGTACCACCTGTTCTGGCAGCGCACCTCGATACGCGGTACGCCGTACCTCGTCGCCGGTACGAAGATCATCGGCGGCGGGCCGACCGGCTACATGCTGAAGTCGCTGGACCAGGAGCGGCAGGACCTCAGCTCGCTCGCCTGGTCGCTGGGGATCGCCACGGCGCTCGCCCTGGTCGGATCGGCGCTGCTCGCGCAGGCGGCGGCGACGACCGTGCTGCGGCCGGTGCAGCGGCTCGGGGACGCGGCCCGCAAGCTCGGCGAGGGCAAGCTCGACACCCGGCTCGCGGTGTCCGGCACCGATGAACTGGCCGATCTTTCGCGGACGTTCAACCGGACCGCCTGCTCGCTGGAGAAGAAGGTCGCGGACATGAGCGCCCGCGAGGAGGCCAGCCGCCGGTTCGTCGCCGACATGTCGCACGAGCTGCGTACGCCGCTGACGGCGCTCACCGCGGTCACGGAGGTGCTGGAGGACGAGGTCGACAGCCTCGACCCGATGATCGCCCCCGCGGTGAACCTGGTGGTCAGCGAGACCCGCCGGCTGAACGACCTCGTGGAGAACCTGATGGAGGTGACCCGCTTCGACGCGGGCACCGCCCGCCTGGTCCTGGACGACGTGGACGTCGCCGACCAGGTGACCGCCTGCATCGACGCCCGCGCCTGGCTGGACGCGGTCGAACTCGACGCGGAGCGCGGCATGATGGTCCGCCTCGACCCGCGCCGGCTCGATGTGATCCTGGCGAACCTGATCGGCAACGCGCTCAAGCACGGCGGTTCGCCGGTACGGGTCGCGGTGCGGATCGAGGGCGAGGAGCTGGTGATCGAGGTCCGGGACCACGGCCCCGGCATCCCCGAGGACGTCCTGCCGCACGTCTTCGACCGGTTCTACAAGGCGAGCGCCTCCCGGCCGCGTTCGGACGGCAGCGGGCTCGGCCTCTCCATCGCCATGGAGAACGCGCACATCCACAACGGCGACATCACCGCCCGCAACTCCCCCGACGGCGACGGCGCGGTCTTCGTGCTGCGCCTGCCGCGCGACCCCGGGGCGCCGAGCGGCACCGCCGGGGATCACGACGCACCGATACCGGACCACCAGGAGGACGACGCGACGTGAGGCGCAGCGAACGCCGGGGACACCGAACCGCCGCCGCCCTGGCAGGTGCCGCACTCTGTGCCGTGCTGGCGGCGGGCTGCGGAATCCGTACGACATCGGTGCCGGTGGACGCCGGCGCCGCCCCGTCCAGGGTGCCGTGCGCGATGCCCGCCGAGGACGCCGCGGCCCAGGCCCGGCGGGGCATCCCCGTGCAGGTGTACCTGGTCTGCGCCTCGCAGCTGGTGACGGTGGACCGGGCGGTGCAGGTGCAAGGGGCCGGGTCGGACCGGCCGGCGATCGCCACGGAGCTGCTGGACGAGTTGCGCAGGCAGCCCTCGGCGGGCGAACGGCAGGCGGGTTTCTCCACCGATGTGCCCGCGTCGCTCCGCGTCCTCGGCCCCCGCCCGGGCGACGCGAAGGACGCGCTGCGGCTCAACGAGCAGCCGGAGGACCTGCCGGCCGAGGCCCTGGCCCAGGTCGTCTGCACCTTCGCGGACAGCGATTCCCTGACCCCCGGCGACACGGTGACGCTGGGCGGCCCGGGCGACTACCCGGCCCGCGGCTACCTCTGCACGGCGGAGACGAAGGCCAGCCCGAAGGCGGTTCCGAGCACGGTGGGGGTGCCGTAGGGGGCCGTGGTGAGCCAGGTCTCCCCGGGTCCTGCGGAACCGATCCTGCCGCCGCCCGCGTCTAGGGCTTCGTGCGTCAAGGTACGGACGGCCGGGCCGTCATCCGCTTCCGCGCGGTCGGGGTGTCGCTGCTCCTCGCGCATCTGCTGCTCGTCGGGTGGCTCACCCTGCGTCCGCTGGACGTGCCGTGGATGGACGCCGCCAACCTCTCACCGTTCGCCGGTATCAAGGCCGATCTGTCACTCGGTCCCGCCGCCGCGTTCCGCCGGATCGGGGGCGGGCTCCTCCTGCTGGCGCCGCTGGGCGTGCTGCTGCCGATGGCCGGGGGCCGGCTGTACGTGTCCCCGTGGCTCTCGCTGGCCCGTACGGTCGCGGCCGGTTCGCTGATCTCGCTGGCCATCGAGCTGGGGCAGACCGGGGTGCCCGGCCAGGTGGTGGACGTGGACTCGCTGTTCCTGAACACGGCGGGCGTGGCCCTCGCCCACGCCCTGGTGGTCCCCGCGTGCCGGGCGCGCCTGCGCCGGCGGGGCGGACCGGAGCCGCGGGTGGCGTCGCGGAGCGGGCACGAGGCCCCTCAGGGTTCGACCCCGACGATTTCCGGGGTCGGAATGGCCCCGTAGAGCGAGGCTTCGTCCGGTTCGTCGCGCGACGATGGATGCATCGGGAGCACAACGGACTGCTCCCCGCAACGGTTCGCGAAGGAGCCCACCATGGCCGCACTTGCCCGCCCCCGCGACGGACGCATGATCGGCGGAGTGTGCGCAGCGCTGGCGCGGCGTTTCGGCACGTCGGCGAGGACCATGCGCATCATCTTCCTGGTCTCGTGCCTGCTGCCGGGACCGCAGTTCCTGCTCTACCTGGCGCTGTGGCTGCTGCTGCCCCAGGAGCGGCCGTCGTCCTCGGCGGCCTGGTAGCCGTTCCCGCGCCCATGCCTGTGGGCGGGCACCCCGGCCGGGGTGCCCGCCCACAGACGTGTTCCGGCTCGGGCTCAGCGACCGAGCGGCAGACCGTTGGCGGACAGGCCGCTGGTGGTCAGACCGCCGGCCGGCATGCCGCCGAGGAGGCTCTTGACAGGGGTGGTGGCGTCGCCGAGGACCTTGGTCTGGCTGGTGCCGAGGAGCTGGTCGGCGGTGTCCTGGACCGGCAGCGTCGAGGTGGCGTCGGCCACGGCACCGGCGACGGGCAGGACGCCGGTCACGGTCTCCAGCGGCAGCGCGGAGGCGGAGGCGGTACCGGCGGCGGCAGCGGCGAAAGCGGCACCGAGAGCGGCGACACCGAGCGTCCTGGCGGCAGACTGCTTCATATGACATTCATCCTTGGGGAAGGGGATGTGAGCGGCTATGCAACGTAGTCAGCCGCAGCCCCGCTCCGCAAACATCCGCCACCACGGAAAAACGGCCGGGAAAACCTCTTCCCGGCCGTTCCCCGCACGACTCCGTCAGCCGGCCAACGAGGAAGACACGCTGGTCGCAGCGGTCTGCTCGAAAAGCCATTCGGATTTCAGCTCGGCGTACCCGGGCTTGATGACGTCATTGATCATCGCCAGACGTTCATCGAAAGGAATGAATGCGGACTTCATTCCATTGACGGTGAACCATTGCATGTCGTCGAGCGTGTATCCGAAAGCCTCGGTCAGCTTCTCGAATTCCTGACTCATGCTGGTGCCGCTCATCAGCCGGTTGTCCGTGTTGACGGTGGCCCGGAAGTGCAGCTTGCGGAGCAGCCCGATGGGGTGCTCCGCGTACGAGGACGCGGCCCCGGTCTGGAGGTTGGACGTCGGGCACATCTCCAGCGGGATGCGCTTGTCCCGTACGTAGGAGGCGAGCCGGCCCAGCTTCACCGAGCCGTCCTCCGCGACCTCGATGTCGTCGATGATGCGGACCCCGTGCCCGAGCCGGTCGGCGCCGCACCACTGGATGGCCTGCCAGATCGACGGCAGCCCGAACGCCTCGCCCGCGTGGATCGTGAAGTGGTTGTTCTCGCGCTTGAGGTACTCGAACGCGTCCAGGTGCCGGGTGGGCGGGAACCCGGCCTCGGCGCCCGCGATGTCGAAGCCGACGACGCCCTGGTCCCGGTACCGGTTGGCGAGTTCGGCGATCTCCAGGGAGCGCGCGGCGTGCCGCATGGCGGTGAGCAGGGCGCCGACGCGGATGCGGTTGCCGTCCTGCCGGGCCCGCCGCTCGCCCTCCCGGAACCCCTCGTTGACGGCCTCGACCACCTCTTCGAGGGTCAGCCCGGCCTCCAGGTGCTGCTCGGGGGCGTACCGCACCTCGGCGTAGACGACACCGTCGGCCGCCAGGTCCTCGGCGCACTCGGCGGCGACCCGGACCAGCGCGTCACGCGTCTGCATGACCGCACAGGTGTGGGCGAAGGTCTCCAGATACCGCTCCAGCGAACCGGAGTCCGCGGCCTCCCGGAACCAGATGCCGAGTTTGTCGGGCTCGTTCTCGGGAAGCGCGTCGTATCCGATCGCCGCCGCGAGATCGACGATCGTTCCGGGGCGCAGACCGCCGTCGAGGTGGTCGTGCAGAAGGACCTTGGGGGCACGCCGGATCTGGTCCGGGCCGGGCACATGGAGGGTCGGGCTCATCATCCAGGCACTGTAGCGCCTACGCGCGTAGAGCGGGCTAGTCGTTGCATAACGGTACGGTCGAGCCTTCGCGCGCCCCGCTGCGTAACAGACCCCGCGAACGGGGGTGGCGGACCCGCGCCCGTCTGACACTGTGTACGCCATGGCACAGCGCGCACTCCCCCAGCCGGCGGCACGGCTGGGACGGGCCGTCGGAGCGGCGGCCGGAACATCAACGGTCGGCGGCGTGGTCCTGCTGCTCCCGGACGGCGAGCCCCACTCGCACCGCCGCCCCTCCTCCCTCTCCCACGCCCGCCTGCTCCCGCTGGCCCGCGCCCTGGCCCACGCGGGCCGCACCGACGGCCTCACCGCCCATGTGGTGCGCTACCGCTGCCGCGGCTGGAACGAGGACGACGCCCACCTCGCGGCGGACGCCGAGTGGGCGGTGGACGAGGCCGTACGCCGCTACGGCGACGTCCCCCTCTGCCTGGCCGGCCACGGCATGGGCGCCCGGGCGGCCCTCCGCGCGGGCGGCCACCCGGCGGTCGGCGCGGTCATGGCCCTGGCCCCCTGGCTCCCCGGCGACCCGTCCGCCGACCCCGAACCGGTCAAGCACCTGGTCGGCCGCCCGGTCCTGCTGGTCCACGGCACCAACGACACCCGCTGCGCCCCGGAGCTCTCCTTCCGCCTGGCCGAACGCGCCAAGAAGACCAACCGCGACACCTGCCGCTTCGAGGTCCACTCGGACGGCCACGGCTTTCGGCAGCACCGCTCCGAAGTCGCCGCCCTGGCCGCCGACTTCGTACGCGGCACACTGTTCGGCCACGCGTACGCCCGCCCGGTGACGGACGCGCTGGCGGCCCCGCCGCCGTTGGGGTTGCGGATGCCGCTGGCGGTGGGGTTCGGGGAGTCGCTGGGGGTGGGGTGAGGGGCCCTACGAACGCGGCACCACGACCACGACGTTGCTCATCCTGCGCTCGCGGAGAGCGGTGTCCTCCCACTCGTCCCAGGGCCGGTTGTAGAGGCTGCCGCCCACGACCATCGTGGTGTCTCCTCCGCTGCCGAGGCCCACGGCGTCCCGGGCACCGAGCCAGCGCATCACCTCTGCGGCTTCCGGCAGCGTCACGCCCACGCTGTACGCCGGGTTGCGGCCGTCGATGGTGACGAGCATCAGGTGACCGTCCGCCGAGATGCCCGCCAGGGTACGGGCGTGCCGTGAGGTCAGCACCCCGCTCGGCCGGCAGCCGCTCGCGGGGGCGGGCAGGACGCAGGAGGCGTGGGCCATCCCGTTGACAGCCGGGTTGAGCATGATCTCGCCGTCCCGCAGCAGGGCGGGGGTCCCGCCCCCGACGGCGGAGAAGGCCGGCGAGGTCACCGAGACACCGTCCGGATCGGTGATCGTGGTCCGCGGCGTGACCTTCTCGCCGGGAGTGAGGGAGGCGAGCCACGTGCCGCCTCGGCCGATGCCCTGCAACACCCGGCCGCCCGCCGGGATGGGGCCCGGGGCGTGCCGTACGGACAGCACCTCCCAGTTACCGTTCATCACCACTTCGGTGACTGCGGCATCAGCCCACTTCTTGGCCGGCCCAGGGGTGGTGGCTCCCCATTCCGGGCGGAACACCACGATCTCGTCCGGGTCGTAGCAGGTGCCGTTGCGCACCGGGTCCGTCCAGGGCTTCGGGCCGTCGGGGAACTCCCTGAAGTCACCGCCGACCCCACCGCAACCGAGTATCTGGCCCGCCACCCGGTTCACCCCGTCCACGTCCCGCTCCCCCTTGCCCGGGACGGACACCCAGGTCCGGGAGGTGGTTTCGGTGATGCGGTGGCCACCCCCGGCGGCGTTGAGCAGGAGCGCGGTGCGGCCGTTGTTGGGAGCGCCCAGCAGGACGTTGTTCCGTACGTACAGCCCCTGGGGAACTCCCTCGTAGCCCATGAAGGACGGGTTGTTCGGCGACGCGATGTCGAACTCGGTACCGTTGACGGCCGCCAGCGCACCGGAGGCGTTCGCCATCTGCTTCACCGTCTGGGAGGTGGAGACGTCCGTACCGTGCTCGGTGCGCACGTCGACCTCGGCGCCGGGCGCCACGGTGATCACGCGGATCTGCCAGGGGCCCCGGGACTCAGGGTTCGTCTCGGCCGTGAAGAACGTGCGGGTGCTGGGGTAGCCCGCCGCCTTCAGCCGGGTCCGGGTGTCCGCCGCGGCGGCAGCGGTACCGTACGGGCCGACGTGCACGCCGTAGAACGTCATGGCGTACGTGTCCGTGGTGGCGGGCGAGGTCAGGGGTACCGCCTCGGCGGGAAATCCGGCGTCCCGCAACTTCTGCGCGTACGCCGTCGCCGTGGCGGCGACGGTAATCATTTCCTGCCCGTCGGGGTACCGCACCCACACGGCCCATCCGTCGCTCGCCGCCGTCCCCTGTGAGTACACCCGGTAGGTGACACCGGAGCCCAGCTGCGTGATCCCGCTCCTCGGTGCCGAGCCGTCTCCGAGCGGGAAGACGGAGCCGACGGGGGGATAGTCCGGAACGGCGGCCGCCGCCACGACCTCCGACGCGCGGGCGGACGGAATGAGCAGGGAGGCCAGGACCATGGCAGCGGCCAGGCTCGCCGCCGCCCGGTGGGGTCTCAGACGTGAGGTGATCATGGCGGGATGATTCGCGCTTCCGTACGAATCTGTCCAGTTCGCCATACGGCAGGTATGCGGCGGGCTTTTCCCCCTCACCCCGGCAGCAAGCTCCCCCTCCGCCCCAGCAGGAACTTCTTGAACGCCGCCACCGGGGCCGTGTCCGGGTGCCCGTCCAGCCAGGCCACCCCGATCTCGCGCACCGCCCTCGGCGCCGTCACCGTCAGCTCCACCACGCCCGGGCGGGCCACCGCGGGCGGTGGGAGGAGGGCCACGCCCAGGCCCGCCGCCACCAGGCCCCGCAGGGTCTCCGCCTCCTCGCCCTCGAAGGCGACGCGGGGGACGAAGCCGGCCGCCGCGCAGAGGTCGTCCGTGATGCGGCGGAGGCCGTAGCCGGGTTCCAGGGTGACGAAGGTTTCGTCGGCGGCTTCGGCGAGGCGGATGCGGCGGCGGGTGGCGAGGCGGTGGTCGTCGGGGACGACCAGGCGCAGGCGTTGCTCGTCGAGGCGGCGGGTGACCAGGTCGGGGGCGTCCGGGACCGGGGAGGTGAGGCAGAGGTCGAGGCCGCCGGCGCGGAGGCGTTCGATCATGGCCTCGCCGTAGTTCTGGACGAGCTGGAACCGGACCCGGGGGTGGTCGGCCCGGAAGGCGCGGATGAGGGCGGGGACCGTTTCGGAGCCCATCGTGTGGAGGAAGCCGAAGGCCACCTTGCCCGCGGTGGGGTCGGCGTCGGCGCGTACCGAGTCGGCTGCTTTCTCCACCTCCGCGAGGGCGCGCTCGGCCGAGCCGAGGAAGGTGCGGCCGGCCGGGGTCAGGGAGACCGTGCGGCCCTTGCGCGCGAACAGGGCGACGCCCAGGTCGTCCTCCAGGCGCACCATCGCGCGGGAGAGGGTGGACTGCGGGACGCCCAGTTCCTGGGCGGCGCGCGTGACGTGCTCGTGGCGGGCGACCGCCTCGAAGTACGCGAGGCGCGGTGCGAGGACCGCGCGGATGTCTTCTTCGTAACTACTCGGTGACAGCCGAGGCCGTGAGCTGTGCTGATGCGCCATGGGATTGATTATTCGCTGTTTGTGCATTGGACGCATGAATCCCGCGCGTCCTACCGTCGTCGCATGCCTCCTGCCAGTACCGGGGCGTCCACCCTCACCGTGGCCGCCTCGACCCAGTCGTCCCCCGTCGCCGACACCACCGGCCGGCTCGAACCCGGGCGCCCCGGCTACCGCCGGATGAGCTTCGCCCTCTTCGCCGCCGGTGTCGCGACGTTCGCGCTCCTCTACTCCACGCAGGCGCTGCTGCCCGCCGTCTCCGCGTCGTTCGGCGCGACGGCCGGGCAGGCGAGCTGGACGGTGTCCGCGGCGACCGGCGCGCTGGCGCTGTGCGTGCTGCCGCTGAGCGCGCTGTCCGAGCGGTTCGGGCGGCGGCAGATGATGACCGCCTCGCTGGCGATCGCGGTGACGGTCGGGCTGTTCGTCCCGTTCGCGCCCTCGCTGGGCACGCTGATCGCGCTGCGCGCCGTCCAGGGCGCCGCGCTCGCCGGACTGCCCGCCTCCGCGATGGCGTACCTGGCGGAGGAGGTGCGGCCCAAGGCGCTCGTCGCCGCGATCGGGCTGTTCGTGGCCGGGAACAGCATCGGCGGGATGACCGGCCGCATCCTCACCGGCTGGATCGCGCAGCTGTGGGGCTGGCGTGCGGCGGTCGGCGCGGTCGGGCTGCTGGCCGTGGCGTGCGCGATCGTCTTCCACTTCATGATCCCGCGCGCCCGGCACTTCACCCCGGGCACGCTGAACCCGAAGGCGCTCGCGAAGACCGTCGGCTCGCACCTCGCCAATCCGCTGCTGCGGCGGCTGTACGCGATCGGCGCGCTGTTCATGACGGTGTTCGGCGCCGTGTACACGGTCATCGGATACCGGCTCGTGGAGGCCCCGTTCAACCTGCCGCAGGGCATCGTGGGCTCGATCTTCCTGGTGTACCTGGTCGGTACGGTCTCCTCCGCCGCGGCCGGACGGCTGGTCGCGCGGCTGGGGCGGCGGGGCGCGCTGTACCTCGCCGTCTCCACCACGGCCGCCGGGCTGCTGCTGTCGCTGGGCGACCGGCTGGCCGCCGTGCTCCTCGGCCTGGTGCTGATCACGGCCGGCTTCTTCGCCGGGCACGCGGTCGCCTCCTCGTCGGTGAGCCGTACGGCGACGACGGGCCGCGCCCAGGCGTCGGCGCTGTACCAGTCGGCGTACTACCTCGGCTCCAGCGCGGGCGGCACGCTCGGCGCGGTGGCCTTCCACGCCGGCGGCTGGGCGGGCACGGTCGCGCTGGGGCTGCTCGCGGTCCTCGGAGTCGTATCCATCACGCTCTACGGGACGCGGGCCGCCCGCGCCGAACGGCTGCGGCCCGCGGCCGTGGCGCCCGTACAGAACTGAGACATTCGGCGCACAACCCGTCGCCCCCCTTCGCGCATCTAGCAGGCGGAATCACCGCAGTGCGCGCGAAGGGGAGTTGGCGTACATGGGAGTCAGGAAGAACATGCGGAACCTACGGGACATCACGGGCACACGGGCGCGAAGGGGGCTCGTCCTGTCCGTCGCGGGTCTGACCGCGATACCGGCGTTCGTCCTCGGTACGGGCACCGCCGCGCAGGCGGCGTCCTGCACGACGTCCACGGGCCCGTACCAGAAGCAGGTCGAGAAGTACCTGCACCTGAAGGTCGACGGCAGGCAGTCGGCGGCCGACTGCAAGAAGATCCGGTCGTTCCAGAGCACGTACGGGGTCACCCCGACCATCGGTTACGCGGGACCGGTCACCTGGCGCACGATGCAGACGCTCACCGCGCAGAAGGCGGCCGGCAAGAACCCGAACAAGGCCGGGAAGTGCCCGACGAACAAGGGGCGCATCGCCTGCGTCGACCTGACGCGCCAGATCAGCTGGATTCAGGACGGCAAGAAGCTGAAGTTCGGGCCGGTGCCGGTGCGGACGGGGAGGGACAAGTACGAGACGCGGACGGGCGCCAAGAAGGTCTACTGGCGCCACAAGAACCACGTGTCGTCCCTCTACCACGTGGCCATGCCGTACTCGCAGTTCTTCGACGGCGGCCAGGCGTTCCACGCGGTCGGCGTGAAGATGTGGAATCCGCCGGGGTCGCACGGCTGTATCAACATGCGCACCTCGGACGCGAAGTCATACTGGAACCTGTTGAAGAACGGCGACGACGTCTACGTGTACGGCCGCAAGCCGGGGACCTGACGGCTGCCGCTCGCCCGCCCCGTTGTCAGTGCCCCGCTGTAGCTTCCGAAGTGCTGGATGAAGTGAGCGGTGTCACGGCACGACAGGGTGGATCGGCGATGAGTGGACTGACAGCGGCGGCAGCGGGTCCCGGCGCCGGGACCGGTGCTCCAGGCGACATCGACCGTCGCTTGGAGGGGCACCGGGTCGAGCTGACCGGTTACTGCTACCGGATGCTTGGCTCGGCGTTCGAGGCGGAGGACGCGGTCCAGGACACGCTCGTACGGGCCTGGCGCGGCTTCGACAAGTTCGAGGGCCGGTCCTCGATACGGTCCTGGCTGTACCGCATCGCCACCAACGTCTGCCTGGACATGCTGAACGCGGGCAAGCGGCGGGCCCGGCCGGTCGATCTGACCGGGCCGACGCCGCTCGCGCAGGCCGCGCTCAATCCACTGCCGGAGCACACCTGGCTGGAGCCCATGCCGGACGGCCGGATCATTCCGACGACCGACGATCCGGCGGAGGCGGCGGTGGCGCGCGAGTCGGTGCGCCTCGCGTTCGTCGCGGCGCTCCAGCACCTGCCGCCGAAGCAGCGCGCCGTGCTCATCCTGCGCGAGGTGCTGGCGTGGAAGGCCGCGGAGGTCGCGGAGCTGCTCGGCACCTCCGTCGCCTCGGTCAACAGCGCCCTCCAGCGGGCCCGGGCGACCCTGACCGACCACGAGTCCGTGGCCGCCGACGCGGCGGACCCGCTGGACGAGGAGCAGACGGCCCTGCTCGAACGGTACGTGGCGGCGTTCGAGGGCTACGACATGAAGGCGCTGACCGCCCTCCTCCACGAGGACGCGGTGATGACGATGCCGCCGTTCGACCTGTGGCTCCGGGGCCACGACGACATCACCGGCTTCATGACGTCCCTGGGCGCGGGCTGCGCCGGCTCCCGCCTGCTCGCGACCTCCGCCAACGGCTCCCCGGCCTTCGCCCACTACAAGCCGGACCCGGAGGGCCCGGGCTTCGTCCCGTGGGCGGTCCAGGTCATCGACATCCGGGACGGCGCGATCACGGGCCTGCACTGCTTCCTGGACGTGCCGCGCTGGTTCCCGCTGTTCGGGCTGCCGGAGCGGCTGGAGGCGGCCTGAGCGGTCCCCGGCGGCGATTCGTGAAACCCCCACCGCCCGGGATCAGCCTCAGCGGATTACTTCATTTTCCCAGGCGTCTCCGACGCATGACTCCTCGTAATCCCACCAGCCTTCCTTGCCGCCTTGCGCCAGAAGTCGCTTCACGGCTGCGATATCGACCGCCGGAGGCACATTCAGCCCGACCATACGGAATTGCCCCACCACCTCTGCCGCCACACCCAGAGGCTCAAACAGGGCGACAACGCGCGCCAGATCCCCGCGGAGGGCACCCGACGCATAGGGAATGACGCGAATGGTGCAGTTTCCCGACCAGCGAATCCTTTCGACCGGTTCCACATCGCCCGAGCCGGAATTTTCGCGCGTGCTCACGAGATCGCCCAGAGCAAGATTGGGAACGAACCACGGGATATTGTCGATGCGCACCAGCTCCGCACTCAACGGAGTCGCCCATACGCGTTCGACGGCCACAGGGGGCCACCTCTCGTCCTGCTCAAGCTCGAAAACCACTCGAACACGGTCATGAGCCGTTTCACGCTCAGACATCTTCACCCCGCCCGCATGCACCCTGCTTCGACCCGGACCGTGAACGCAGCCGAGACCACCACCCACCCACACCCCATCGCTGCCGTCGCCCCATACCCGTGCCGACTCGACCTCAAGCAAGTAAACCCTTACGCCCTGGGCCAGGGTAAAGCCCACGAAGCCGACCGGCCCCACCTCCGGGCCTGGCGCTCGCCGTGCTGGCGTGTCCGGCTTCTCCGCGCTTCCGGTCGTTCGCTGTGCTGTCTTTGTGCGGCCTGGTCGCTGGCCGGCCCGTGGTGGCAGAGTCGAGAGCGGGCGGGTGGGTGGCCGTGCCGCGCGACCCGCGTCAGCGGGTCGCCTTGAAGACGTAGAGAAAGTTTGGACGCAACCCACTTCGGCGGTACGCCCTGGTTGTCGGATGAAGCGTTCGGTTGGACTGTAGGCCTGGTGGGATGGTCTGTGGCGTGTGGGTCCTGTTCCGGATGTCGGTGGGGCTCGCGCCGACCGGCTCCACGTGCTGTACGAACTTGCCCTGCGCACCGGACTCCGTAAAAGTGAACTCCTCGGCCTTCACTGGGATGACCTCGACGTCAACGCCGGAACAGCCAGCATCCGCCACTCGCTCCAGCGCACCCGCACCGGCGGCCTAACCCATCTACCCATCAAGACCCGAACGTCCGAACGCCGTATCGCCCTCCCCACCGAATGCCTCCGCTCCCTCAAGGAGCACAAGCAGCAGGCCACGGAGCGCGAGACGGCAGGGTCAACATCGGCCTCGTCTTCACCACGCTCACAGGACGGCCTCTCGACCCGGCCAACCTCACCCGCCGCTTCCTCAACCGGGCCGGGCTCCGCCGCATCCGCTTCCACGAACTCCGCCACTCAACCGCCGCCCTGCTGCTGGAAAGAGGCGTCGACCTCGTCGTGATCAAAGACCTCCTCGGCCACGCCCACATCGGCAACACTGCCGCGTCTACGCACCCGTCCGACTCCAGCGCCAAGCCACCGACACCCTGGGCACCGCACTCGACCTGGACAACGACGAACCTGACGACCCATCCGACGCAGCAGCCGTCCGCTGACGTTGCCGTCAGCGTTGCCGTCAAACGTCCAGAGAGCCCTGCCGGACTGCATTCGGCAGGGCTCTCTGTCTTGACATTTTTCCGCAGCGCTTCCCCTTCACTGCCTGGGACTTACTTACAGGCCCGAAGTAGCGAAGTGACTTACCCGCGGTCGCACCGCACGCTCCGAGTGCTCCGGTCGTGAAGCAGTCCAGGGCGTCTGTGATGCCGAGTTCGTCGGCTGCGATCTTGGCCAGTTCCTTGGCCGCGGCTATCGCGCGCTGCTTGCGATGTCCGCGTCCGTCTGGGCCCGGCGGGCCTTGTACTGCGCCGGGGTCTCGGTGGGCGCCTGCACCCCGTAGTAGGTGTAGTACTGCTCGGTGGGCTGGACGCTCCAGCCGCCGTTGCCGGTCGGCTTGCAGGAGATGCCGACCATAATGCAGTCGTCCGGCGCCAGGCCGCCCGGGTCCGAGAACGTGACCGGGTTGTTGAGGCTGTACGCGTAGCCGTTGATCTGTTGCGGGTCGGTGTAGTCGATGATCGGGTCGGCGGAGATGAACCGGCCCGTCGAGTCGTCGTACTCCCGCGCTCCGAGGGTCGTGAGGCCCGTGACCTTCTGGACCGTGCCGCCGACGAAGCCCTTGTCGTCGACCCAGTCCGTCGCGGACCCTTCGCGTTCCGCTCCGAAGGGGTCCATGCGGCGGCGCTGGGTGGCGCCGGTGGCCGCGTTCACGGCGAGCTGCGCCGTTCCGTGGTGGTCGGAGGCGAGGAAGGTGACGCCGCCGTTGTCCCTGACCGCCACGGTCTGGCCGGCCAGGCTGTAGTAGCGCGCGGCCGTCACCGCACCCGTGGACTTCTTCAGGTGCAGTTCCATGCCGGGCAGGTAGAACGTCGTCTCCTCGGCCGTCTTACTGAGCAGGCGGTCGCCCGACGCGTCGTAGACGTAGTCCGTAGTGGCGCCGTCCGCGTTGGTGACCTTGGTCAGCTCACCCTGCTTGTCCCAGCTCAGCTTCTGTGTGTCGCCGTTGAGGACGCGCTGCTCGGTGTTTCCGGTCGCGTCGTAGGAGTACGTGTTGGCCAGCTTGACCGCGGGAGTGGTCGACGTGGCCGTGGTGTCCACGACCTCGGTGGTGAGCTGGTGGGGGCCCTCTCCGTTCTCGCCGTACGTGTAGGACTTCGTGGACGTGGCCGCGCCGTTCAGGCCGTAGTCGGTCGCCGACGTCCGGTTGCCCAGTGTGTCGAATCCGTACTTCGACCAGTAGGGCGCGGTTCCGCCCACGGTCGCGGTCGAAGGCGCCGACGCGCAGGCCGCCTCTGTCGCTCCGGTGCCCACCGCCTTGTTCGGGGTGACATTCGACGTCCAGGCGTCCGTCATCTGCCGCAGGCCGTCGTACCGGAAGCACTGCACGTCCCGGGTGCCGCCGTCGGGTGCGTCCGTGATGGACCGGACGTTGCCGCCGTCGTCGTAGGTGTAATGAGCGTCGTACGCCACCGAGGCGGCGCCCTTTACATCGACCCGGGCGTTGATGAGGCGTGAGGTGCCCTGCTCGTAGGAGTAGGACAGCCAGGTCTTCTTGGCTCCCGTCTCGCCGGTGGTCAGCTCCAACTGCTCCAGCTTGTTGGTGGGCGAGTACGCCACCTCGGAGACGTAGCTCATCCCTCCGAGCGAGGTGTCCATCGCCACCGGACGCTGGAGGTCGTCGTACTGGTAGGACAGGGCTTCGGCGGGCAGGCCGCCCGCAGCCGGGAAGTTCTGCCCGGCGACCGTGCCGTCCTTGTTGTACTGGGTGTCGAACTGGTAGGTGCCGCCCAGCTCGGGTTCGGCGGTCTTGGACAGGTAGTACTTGGTGGTGGTCGGTTCGAGGTCGTCGTCCAGGGCCGGGTAGGTCACCGACGAGAGGACGGCACCGTCCTTGTAGGTGTACGTGCCGTACAGCTCACCCTTGGCCACCGTGTCGTACTTGGAGACGGACAGCTTCGTACCGGTGCCGGCCGCTCCCTGCCACGTTTCGGTGGTGCGGCCGATCTTGTCGTACACCGTCGTGGTGGTGTTGGAGCGGGAGTCGGTGGTGGAGACCAGCCGGTCGAGGTCGTCGTACCGGTAGGTCGAGGACCCCGTGTCCGGGTCGGTCGCGGTGTGCTTACGGCCGCGCTGGTCGTACGTGTACGACCAGACTGCCACTGGCTGGAACAGGCCACTGACGCCATAGCCGGGCGCTAAGAAACCAGCAACGGCGAGGCCGAGGAGCTTGAATCGTGGAATAACGCAGCATGGTTGTAGTCGGAAATGCTTGCGGTACTCCACGAGACCGACGTATTTCCCGCGGCAACCGTCGTCCGAAACCGGACTGCTCCGAGCCGACTACCCGTCACCCTGTGTGAGGAGACCCCCGGCTCCCCCGGCTCCCCCGGCTCCCCCGGCTCCCCCGGCTTCACCAGCTCCGACCGTCACGTGCGGGCGGACGATGCCGCTCAGGTCGCAGTGCACCGCGTCGGAGAGGCCCTTCTCAGCTGACCGGGAAGATTCCCGTGTCCAGGTCGAGCCCGAACGGGTCGGGCAGGGCCAGCTTGTCGCCGTACTCGACGGTGGCCAGCTGGCGGTACGTGCCGTCCTGCGGCTCCCCGTAGAGCGTGGCGGTGGGGCGGCCGGAGTGCCAGGGGTCCAGCAGGAGGAAGAGCGCGACGCCCGCCTTCGCGTAGCCGTGCGTCTTGCCGATGCGGTCGTGGTTGGCGTTGTATTGCGAGGTGATCTCCACGACCAGCAGCGCCTCCTCGGCGGGGACGTTGTTGCCCGGTCCGCTCGCCACGGCTCTCGGGACGACCGCGAGGTCGGGGATGTAGAGCCCCGCCCGGCCCAGGACCGAGACCCTCAGGGTCTGATAGATGCCCCAGTCCTCAGGAATCACGGAATAGAGCCTGCGCTGGAGCAGCTCGGCAGTGGTGTTGTGGTCCTTGGACGGTGGCGGCGACACAGTGACGATCCCCTCGATGATCTCCACCTTGCAGCCCTCGGGCGCGTCCGTCTCCTCCCAGATCCGGACGAGGTCGTCCCACTCCTGGCCCTGTCCCGGGCCCGGCGCGGGATCGACGGTGAGTGCGCTCATGGCGGTCTCCTCTTATCGGTGCGTCGCCGAGTCCAGCATGCCGAACGGGACCGGCGGCAGTCCACCGGTCCCGTTCACCCGTACGAGGAAGCCGCAGGTCAGGCGATACGTTCCCGCACCACCGGGGTCGCCGCGAACGCCGTGCCCGCGGGCTCGATGTCGTACGCGTCCGGGAGCGCCTTGAGGGCGTAGTCGAACTTCTCCGGGGTGTCCGTGTGCAGCGTCAGCAGCGGCTGGCCGGCGGTGATCTCGTCGCCGGGCTTGGCGTGGAGCTCGATGCCCGCGCCGGCCTGGACCGGGTCCTCCTTGCGGGCGCGGCCCGCGCCGAGGCGCCAGGCGGCGACACCGATGTCGTAGGCGTCCAGGCGGGTCAGGATGCCGGAGGACGACGCCTTGATGACGTGCTGCTCGCAGGCGACCGGGAGCGCGGCGTCGGGGTCGCCGCCCTGGGCGGAGATCATGCGGCGCCAGACGTCCATCGCGGAGCCGTCCTGGAGGGCCCTCTCCGGGTCGGCGTCCTTGAGGCCCGCCGCGTCCAGCATCTCGCGGGCGAGGGCCAGGGTGAGGTCGACGACGTCCTTCGGACCGCCGCCGGCCAGGACCTCGACGGACTCGCGGACCTCCAGGGCGTTGCCGGCGGTGAGGCCGAGCGGGGTGGACATGTCGGTGAGCAGGGCGACCGTGCGGACGCCGCTGTCGGTGCCGAGGGCGACCATGGTGGAGGCCAGTTCGCGGGCGTCGTCCAGGGTCTTCATGAAGGCGCCGGAGCCGACCTTGACGTCGAGGACCAGGGCGCCGGTGCCCTCGGCGATCTTCTTGGACATGATCGAGCTGGCGATGAGCGGGATCGCCTCGACCGTGCCGGTGACGTCGCGCAGCGCGTACAGCTTCTTGTCGGCGGGGGCGAGGCCGTCGCCCGCCGCGCAGATGACCGCGCCGGTGGTGTCGAGGACGTCCAGCATCTCGGCGTTGGAGAGGTGGGCGCGCCAGCCGGGGATGGACTCCAGCTTGTCGAGGGTGCCGCCGGTGTGGCCGAGGCCCCGGCCGCTGAGCTGGGGGACGGCCGCGCCGCAGGCGGCGACGAGGGGGGCGAGCGGCAGGGTGATCTTGTCGCCGACGCCGCCGGTGGAGTGCTTGTCCGTGGTCGGGCGGGAGAGGCTGTCGAAGTTCATCCGCTCGCCGGAGGCGATCATCGCGGCGGTCCAGCGGGCGATCTCCGTACGGTTCATGCCGTTCAGCAGGATCGCCATGGCCAGCGCGGACATCTGCTCGTCGGCGACCTCGCCGCGGGTGTACGCGTCGATGACCCAGTCGATCTGCTCGGGGGTCAGCTCGCCTCGGTCCCGCTTGGTGCGGATGACGGAGATGGCGTCCATGGTCTGGCGTCCTTCCGGCCGGTACGTACGGTGCGCGTGGGCCCTGTTGACTCTACGCGCATAGAGAGGAAAAAGAGGCGCCGGGCGGGCCCGCGCAAGGGGCCCGCCCGGCGGGAGACGTCAGCCGAGGTGCGCCGGGCCGAACGCCTGGGGCAGCATCTCGTCCAGGGTGCGGAAGCCGTCCGGGGTCTCCAGGATCAGCTCCGGGCCGCCGAACTCGTACAGCAGCTGCCGGCACCGGCCGCACGGGACCAGGCTCTCGCCGGCCCCGTCCACGCAGGTGAAGTGGGTCAGCCGGCCGCCGCCCGTGGCGTGCAGCTCGGAGACCAGGCCGCACTCGGCGCACAGCCCGATCCCGTACGAGGCGTTCTCGACGTTGCAGCCGGTGATCGTACGGCCGTCGTCCACCCGGGCCGCGACGCCGACCGGGTAGCCGGAGTAGGGGGCGTACGCCCGGGACATGGCGTCCCGGGCCGCGGCCCGCAGGGCCTCCCAGTCGGCCTCGGTGAAGGGCGGGGGCGTCACTTGCCCTGGCCCTTGCGGTAGCGCATGCCGTCCGCCTTCGGCATCCGCAGCCGCTGCGCGGAGAGCGAGAGGACGAGCAGCGTGACGATGTACGGCGTGGCGCTGACGAACTCCGTGGGCACGCTGTCCGTACCGAGGTACCAGACCAGGACGGCGGCCGCGATGACCGCGCTGACGACGCCCTGCACGTAGCTCTTGCGGTAGAGCTTCCACACGGCGAGGCCGACGAGCACCACGAACAGCAGCAGGAGCAGCGCGTGCACGGACTCGCCGCCGTTGCGCAGCTGGAGCGCGTCGGCGAAGCCGAACAGGCCCGCGCCCATGGCGAGTCCGCCGGGGCGCCAGTTGCCGAAGATCATCGCGGCGAGACCGATGTAACCGCGTCCGCCGGTCTGGCCCTCGTTGTAGATGTGCGAGGTGACCAGGGAGAGGAACGCGCCGCCGAGTCCGGCGAGCCCGCCGGAGACGATCACCGCGGCGTACTTGTACGTGTAGACGTTGACGCCCAGCGATTCGGCGGCGACCGGGTTCTCGCCGCAGGAGCGCAGCCGCAGGCCGAACGCGGTCTTCCACAGGACGAAGAAGGTCCCGATGAACAGGACGACGGCCAGGATCGTCAGCAGCGACAGGTTGGTGACGAGTCCGCCGAGGATGCCCGCCAGGTCGGAGACGAAGAACCAGTGGTGCTTCTCGACGGAGTGCAGCCAGTCCGAGAGGCCGGGGATCGTCACCGAGGTGATCTTGTCGGCCGGCGGGGACTGCTTCGGGGAGCCGCCCGCGGCAGCCGCGTCGCCCGTGTTGAACCACAGCTTGGCGAAGTAGGTGGTGAAGCCGAGCGCCAGGATGTTGATCGCGATGCCGGAGATGATGTGGTCGACGCCGAAGGTGATGGTCGCGACCGCGTGGAGGAGACCTCCGAGCATGCCGCCGACGACGCCGGCGAGGACACCCAGCCAGGAACTGGTCTGCCAGCCGGCCCAGGCACCGAAGAAGGTGCCGAGGATCATCATGCCTTCGAGGCCGATGTTGACCACGCCGGCGCGTTCGGACCACAGGCCGCCGAGACCGGCGAGGCCGATCGGCACGGCCATGGCGAGCGCGGCGCTGATCTGGCCCGCCGAGGTGACGTCCTGGGCGCCGGTGATGGCGCGCACGGCGGACAGCGCGAGCAGGGCGCCCGCGACGATCAGCAGGACGACGGGGAAGGAGAGGCGGGAACGCCCGCTCTTGCCGCCGGAGACCTTGGGGGCCGCCGGGGGCGGGGTGGAAGTCGCCGTGGCGGTCACGCCGACACCTCCTGCTGGTCGGAGTTACGGGCGGCCTGTGCGGCGAGTTCCGCGCCGACCTTGCTCTGCTGGCGCTTGAGTCCGTAGCGGCGGACGACTTCGTACGCGATGACGACGCACAGGACGATGACGCCCTGGATCACGCCGACGATCTCCTTGTCGTACCCCTCGAACTCCAGCTTTCCGGTGCCGCGCTCCAGGAAGCCCCAGAGCAGCGCGCCGAGCGCGATGCCGATGGGGTGGTTGCGGCCGAGGAGGGCGATGGCGATGCCGGTGAAGCCGATGCCGACGGGGAAGTCGCCGCTGAACTCGTGGCTGTCGTTGAGCAGCGTCGGCATGCCGACGAGGCCGGCGACGGCGCCCGAGATGAGCATCGAGGTGATGACCATGCGGCGGACGTTGACGCCGCTCGCCTCGGCGGCGGAGCCGGACTGGCCGACGGTGCGCAGGTCGAAGCCGAAGCGGGTACGGGAGAGCGTGAACCAGTACGCGACGCCGGCGGCGACGGCGACGACGATGAAGCCCCAGACGGGGGTCGGCGTCGTCGGGAACTCGAAGAAGTGCGAGGACTCCGGGAGCGGCTTGGTGGAGATCTTGGTGCCGGCCTCGTCGAGGTGGCCGAGGCGGTTCTGCTGGAGCAGGTAGCCGATGACCGCGGTCGCGATGGAGTTCAGCATGATCGTCGAGACGACCTCGCTGACGCCCCGGGTGACCTTGAGCAGACCGGCGATGCCGGCCCACATGGCGCCGACGATCATCGCGGTGAGGATGATCAGCGGGATCTGGAGCGCGCCGGGCAGGGTCAGGGCGCCGCCGAGCGCGGCGGCGAAGAAGGCGGCGAGGCGGTACTGACCGTCGACGCCGATGTTGAAGAGGTTCATCCGGAAGCCGACGGCCACCGCGAGACCCGCGAGGTAGTACGTCGTGGCCTTGTTGAGGATGTAGACCTGGCTGTCCGACTTCAGACCGTAGTCGAACATGATGCCGAAGGCGTTGAACGGCTCCTTGCCGGTGGCGGCGAGCACGAGTGCCGTCACCAGGAAGGCGACCACGATCGCGAGTACGGGGGCCGCGATCCCCAGGAGCAGCCGCTCCTTGTCGATCTTCTTCATCGGTCCTCTCCCCCTTCGCGGGGGTCGGTGTCGTCGTCCGTGGCGGGCGCGGCGGGCGCCTCGCCCTCCTCCGGCGCTTCCAGGTGGCCGCTGGCCGCGCCGGTCATCGCCGAGCCCAGCTCCTCGGGGGTGATGTCGGCCGGGTCGGCGTCCGCGACCAGGCGGCCGCGGTACATGACGCGCAGGGTGTCGGAGAGCCCGATCAGCTCGTCCAGGTCGGCGGAGATCAGCAGGACCGCCAGGCCCTCGCTCCGCGCCTCGCGGATCTGGTCCCAGATCTGGGCCTGGGCGCCGACGTCCACGCCCCGGGTGGGGTGCGCGGCGATCAGCAGCTTGGGCGCGTGGCTCATCTCGCGGCCGACGATCAGCTTCTGCTGGTTGCCGCCGGAGAGGGAGGCCGCGGTGACGTCGATCCCGGGGGTGCGGACGTCGTACTCGCGCACGATGCGCTCGGTGTCGGTGCGGGCGGCCTTGATGTCGAGGAAGGCGCCCCGGCTGTTGGGCCGCTCGGTGACGTGGCCGAGGATGCGGTTCTCCCAGAGCGGGGCCTCCAGGAGGAGGCCGTGCCGGTGGCGGTCCTCGGGGATGACGGCCATGCCGCCCTCGCGGCGCTTGCGGGTCGGCGTACGGGAGATGTCCGCGCCGTCCAGCGTGAGGGTGCCCTCGTCCGGGGTGCGCATGCCCATGATCGCGTCGACCAGTTCGGACTGGCCGTTGCCCTCCACGCCGGCGATGCCGAGGACCTCGCCCTTGTGGATGGTGAAGGTGATGCCGTCGAGCACGGCGCGCACGGCGCCGTCCGGGTCGGTCGCGGTGAGCCGCAGGCCGTCCACGGTGAGCATGGGCGTGTCGGTGACCGTGGACTCGCGGGTCTCCGGGGACGGCAGCTCGCTGCCGACCATCAGCTCGGCGAGCTGCTTGGTCGTGGTGTTCCGGGGGTCGGCGGTGCCCACGGTGGTGCCGCGCCGGATGACCGTGATCTCGTCGGCGACCGACAGGACCTCGCCCAGCTTGTGCGAGATGAAGATGACGGTCAGGCCCTCGGCCTTGAGCTCGCGCAGGTTGTCGAAGAGCGCGTCGACCTCCTGGGGCACGAGGACGGCGGTCGGCTCGTCGAGGATCAGGGTGCGGGCGCCCCGGTAGAGGACCTTGAGGATCTCCACGCGCTGGCGGTCGGCGACCCCGAGGTCCTCGACCATGGCGTCCGGGCGGACGCCGAGGCCGTACGCGTCGGAGATCTCCCTGATCTTGGCGCGGGCCCGGTCGCCGATGCCGTACAGCTTCTCGGAGCCGAGGACGACGTTCTCCAGGACGGTGAGGTAGTCGGCGAGCATGAAGTGCTGGTGCACCATGCCGATGCCGCGGGCGATGGCGTCGCCCGGGTTGGAGAACACGGCCTGTTCGCCGTCCACCGCGATGGTGCCCTCGTCCGGCTTCTGCATGCCGTAAAGGATCTTCATCAGAGTGGACTTGCCGGCGCCGTTCTCACCGACGAGGGCGTGGACGGTGCCGCGGCGCACGGTGATGTCGATGTCGTGGTTGGCCACGACCCCGGGGAACCGCTTGGTGATACCGCGGAGCTCCACGGCGTTGGGACTGCTGGACGCGTTGATGGCGCACTCTCCTTGGCAGGAGCGGAGGGCGGGGGCGGTGAGGACGGGAAGGCGGTGGACGGCGGACGGGGCGGTGTACGGCTCGTGGGGCGTGGGAGGGCGTACGGGGCGCGCCGGAAAACGTATCGCGCCCGACCGGCCCCGGTCCTCACGCTACGCGCGTAGCGTCGCCGAATCGTCGGCCACCCGACCACAGGTGGCCCGCGTCCCGCCGGGGAGTACGTGAATCGGGGCCCAGGCGGGCGGCTTCGGCCGTCCGCCTGGGCCCCGATCGACGGTGGATCAGGTCGTGGTCTTGACCTTGATGGTGCCGTCGACGATCTTCTTCTTGGCCTCGTCGAGCTGGGTCTGGATGTCCTTGAGGTGGTCACCCGTGGGGGTCAGGCTGACGCCGCCCTTGGCCAGCGAGTACGTCTGGGTGCCCGTGATCGGCTTGCCGTCCTTGACCGACTTGACCAGGTCGAAGACGCCCGAGTCGACGTTCTTGACGACCGAGGTCAGGATGGTGTCGGCGTACTTCGCCAGGGCCGGGTCCTTGGCCTGGTCGGAGTCGACGCCGATGGACCAGGCGCCCTTCTTGCCGGCGACGGCCTCGATCGAGCCGGCGCCCGAGCCGCCCGCGGCGGCGAAGATGACGTCGATGCCCTTGTCGAGCATGCCCTTGGCGGCGGCCTTGCCCTTGTCGGGGCTGCCGAAGCCGGAGAGGTCCGAGCCGGTGGACAGGTACTGGATCTGCACCGTGGCCTTCGGCTTGGTGTCCAGGACGCCCTGGCGGAAGCCGGCCGCGAACTTCTTGATCAGCGGGAGGTCCACGCCGCCGATGAAGCCGACCTTGTCGTCCTTGGACTTCAGCGCCGCCGCCACACCGGCGAGGTACGAGCCCTGCTCCTCGGTGAAGACGATGTTGTCGACGTTCTTCACGTCGGAGACCGAGTCGACCAGGCCGAAGGTGATCTTCGGGTACTTGGGCGCGATCTTGTCGACCGCCTCCTTGTACGCGAAGCCGATCGCGATGACCGGGTTGTAGCCGCCCTCGGCGAGGGACTGGAGGCGCTGGTCGCGGTCGGCCGAGCTCTCACCGGTCTTGGCGGTGAGCTCCTTGGTCTCGGCGCCGAACTCGGCCTTGGCCTTGTCCAGGCCGCGCGCGGCGGAGTCGTTGAACGAGTTGTCGCCACGGCCGCCGACGTCGTAGGCCATGCCGATCTTCATCTTGCCGTCGTCCGTGGAGCCGCTGCTCTCGTCGGACGACTCGCCGCACGCGGTGGCGGTGAGTGCGAGAGCCGCGGTGACGGCGATCGCGGCGCTGATCTTGGATACCCGGCGCAAGGGAAGGCTCCTTCAAACCTGACCGAAGCGCCTCTTCCGGCGCTGGTTTCGCGGCGATCGTAACGCGCGTAGATGTCAGATAAAGCCCTGTACGGAAGCCGTTATCGGATCGTCGCGAACCTGCGGTGACCTGTCCGGTCACAGATGGTTGACGTGGAGCAACGCGGAGGCGGTGAAGAGCTCGACGCCGACCGTGATCGCTTCCTCGTCGGCGTCGAAGTTGCCGCGGTGGAGGTCGAGTCCGCGGGTGTCGCCGGGGGTACGCACGCCGAGGCGCGCCATGGCCCCCGGAACGTGCTCCAGGTACCAGGAGAAGTCCTCGCCGCCGAGGCTCTGCTCGGTGTCCTCGATGGCGTACGGCCCCCGGCGCGCGGACATCGCGCCGGCCAGGAGGTCGGTCGCGGCGGCCTCGTTGACGACGGGCGGGACGCCCCGGATGTAGTTGATCACCGTCTTGGCGCGGTGCATCCCGGCGACCTCGTCGATCGCGGCGTGCACCAGGTCCGGAGCCTCGCGCCACGCCTTGAGGTCCAGGCAGCGGACCGTGCCGGAGAGCTCCGCGTGCTGCGGGATGACGTTGCAGGCGTGGCCGGTCTCCAGCCGCCCCCAGGTCAGGGCGAGCCCGGCCCGCGCGTCGACCCGGCGGGCCAGCAGGGCGGGCACCTCGGTGGCGACCTTGGCGGCGGCGGTGACCAGGTCCGTGGTCAGGTGGGGACGGGCGGTGTGGCCGCCGGGTCCGTCCAGGGACAGTTCGAGGCGGTCGCAGGCGGAGGTGATCGCGCCGGCCCGGAGCCCGATCCGGCCGGCGTCCACCTTCGGGTCGCAGTGGACGCCGATGATCCGGCCGACGCCGTCGAGGACCCCGGACTCGATGGCGTCGGGCGCCCCGCCGGGCAGCACCTCCTCGGCCGGCTGGAAGATCAGCCGCACCGGGTTGGGCAGCAGCCCCTGCCGGTCCAGCTCGGCGAGCACGAGGCCGGCCCCGAGCACGGTGGTGGTGTGGACGTCGTGCCCGCAGGCGTGCGCGCGGTCGGGCACGGTGGAGCGGTACGGCACGCCGCTCTTGGTGTCCGGGATGGGCAGCGCGTCGATGTCGGCCCGGAGCGCGAGCATCGGCCGGGTGTCCTCCCCGCGCGTCCCGACGTCGCACATGAGCCCGGTCCCGGAGGCGAGCACCTTCGGCGCGAGCCCGGCCCGTTCCAGCCGGGCCTTGATCGCCGCGGTGGTGCGGAACTCCTGGTTGCCCAGCTCGGGGTGCATGTGGAGGTCCCTGCGGAAGGCGATCAGCTCGGCGCGGAGGGCGTCGGGCAGGGTGCCGGGCAGGCTCTCGCCCTGGGAGGGACCGGCTTCGGACTCGGGGCAGATCAACTGGCTCACCTTTTGAAGGGTAAGCCTGTTCCCTCCTCAACTGACCATGAAACAAGAAAACTTCAGCCACACAGGCGAATGTTTGGCCGCGTCTCGGCGTGTGGGACGCGCGTGGGATGGGTAGACTCCCGCGCTCGCCAGCGCCTCGGCCGCGGGGTGCCCGCCACCGGGTTCGCCGTGTCGCGGCCGGCGGGAACCTCCCCGACGGCCGCGCGGGGCGCGGACCCGGGAGCCGAGCGTGGCGGGGCAGCACGGAGTAGACTTAGTCCAGCGGTTAGTCCACCCCAGTCCAGTGGTTAGTCCACCCCCACCCACCCCCGTGAGGCAGCCGTGGAAGCAGCTCGTCAGTACAACGTCCACGAGGCGAAGACCCACTTCTCGCGCATCCTCGAGCAGGTGGCCACCGGCGAGGAGGTGGTCATCTCCAAGGCTGGGGAGCCGGTTGCGAAGGTGGTACCGCTGCGGGCCCGGGTGGCCCGGACCGGGCGGGGCTCGCTGCGCGGACAGATCCGCATCGGCGACGACTTCGACGAACTGCCGGACGACGTGGCCGACGCCTTCGGGATGCGCTGATGAGACTGCTGCTCGACACCCACGTCGTTCTGTGGTGGCTCGGTGACTCCCCGGAGCTCGCCGAGGAGGTCAAGCACCTGCTGGACACGGAACCGTCGGTCTTCGTCAGCGCGGTCACTCCGTGGGAGATCTCGATCAAGCAGTCCCTCGGGAAGCTCGGCGGGCCGACGGACCTCGCGGAACGGGTGCGGGACAGCCAGTTCACCTCGCTCCCGATCACCGCGGGACACGGCGTACGGGCGGGCAGACTGCCCGAGCACCACCGCGATCCCTTCGACCGGATACTGATCGCGCAGGCCCAGACGGAGGGGATGACCATCCTGACCAGAGACAAGTGGATTCCCTCCTACGACGTGCGGGTCATGCCCGTCTGACCCGGCGCGCCCGTCCCCTCACGCCTCCCCCGCCACGGCCGTGACGTGCCAGGAAGCCAGGCGGTGGACGTCGCGGGCGGTCTCCGTGACGCCGCTCAGGAAGCCCTGGGCGCGCGGGGACGCCGTTTCGTGGAGCCATTCGGGGGCGATGTCGCAGACCGCGACCTTCACCTCGGTGCCGGCCAGCGCGAGGGGCAGGGTGTGCACCACGGTGGACGGGAAGCTCAGCACCGTACGGCCGATGGGGCCGCGGCGGGCGATGAGCTCCAGGGGGAGGTCGGGCCGGACGATCTCCAGACCGGTGGCCGCCTCCAGGGCGTGCAGCTTCTCGGTGGACTCGCGGCGGTGCGCGAAGTAGCGGGTGGCTCCGTGCGTACGGGCGAGGGCGGCGACCGCCTCCAGATAGCGGGCCCGGTCCACCACGCCCGTCTCGACCAGCGAGGTGCCGACCAGGTCCGCGCCCTTGGTGAGCGACGGCGGACCGAAGCGGGACCGGGTCCAGGAGAAGGTGTTCGGGATCAGGGTGACGCCCGGCGGCGGGATGACGGGCATGGCGGTGAACAGCTCGACCTCGCGCGCCGCCGACGGCGTGAACCTGCGCCGCGCGGTGGACGTCACCGGGGCGAGGGCCAGCTCGCGCGGGCTGAGGCCGCCGCGCCGGTGCCAGCGCACCAGGCGCTCGCCCCGGGTGAGCTGGGCGACGAACTCCATGGTGGCGGTGCCGTCGTCCACCACGGTGAGGCGGCGGGGGCGGACCAGCGAGAGCAGCAGCTGCACGTAGCGCGAGAACGGGTCGCCGATGACGATGTGGTCGGCGTTGCGGACGAGCCGGGTAAGGGCGCGCAGCGACTTCAGGGGGGTGCCCGAGTCGCCGCGCGCCTCCTGCCAGCGCACGGTGATGCCCTCGTCGCGGGCCAGCTCCGCCATCCGGCGCAGCTGACCGCGCGACATCGGGTCGACCGGGGGGAGGACGACGACGGTGACGTCCGTGAGGACGCGCCCGCCGCCCCCCTCGGTGACGGCCCACTCCAGGACGTTCAGGAGCTGGACCGGGCTCTCGACGAAGGCGAGGTTCACCGGCCGGCCCGTCAGACCGCGACCGGCTCGGCGGCCGGGGCCGCCGCGTCGCTCTCCGCCACGACGCCCGGGACCCGGCGGAGCTTCCTCATCGGGCCGAGCTCGGACTCGTACACCTTTTTGACGCCGTCGCCGAGGGACGCCTCGATGGTGCGGATGTCGCGGACGAGGCGGGTCAGGCCCTGGGGTTCGACGGAGGCGGCCTGGTCGGAGCCCCACATGGCGCGGTCCAGGGTGATGTGGCGCTCCACGAACGCGGCGCCGAGGGCGACGGCGGCGAGGGTGGTCTGGAGGCCCGTCTCGTGGCCGCTGTAGCCGATCGGGACGTTGGGGTACTCCTGCTGGAGGGTGTGGATGACCCGCAGGTTCAGCTCTTCGGCCTTGGCCGGGTACGTGGAGGTGGCGTGGCAGAGCAGGATGTTGTCGGAGCCCAGCACCTCGACGGCGTGCCGGATCTGGCGCGGGGTCGACATGCCGGTGGAGAGGATCACCGTGCGGCCGGTGGCGCGCAGGGTGCGCAGCAGTTCGTCGTCGGTGAGCGAGGCGGAGGCCACCTTGTGGGCGGGGACGTCGAACTTCTCCAGGAAGGCGACGGCCTCGGTGTCCCACGGCGAGGCGAACCAGTCGATGCCGCGCTCGGCGCAGTGCTCGGAGATGGCCCGGTACTCGTCCTCGCCGAACTCGACGCGGTGGCGGTAGTCGATGTACGTCATGCGGCCCCAGGGGGTGTCGCGCTCGATGTCCCACTGGTCGCGCGGGGTGCAGATCTCCGGGGTGCGCTTCTGGAACTTGACGGCGTCGCAGCCGGCCTCGGCGGCCACGTCGATCAGCGCGAGGGCGTTGCCGAGGTCGCCGTTGTGGTTGATGCCGATCTCGCCGGTGATGTAGACGGGGTTGCCGGGTCCGGCGGTGCGGTTGCCGAGGGTGCGCAGGCGGGAGGTGCTCATGAGGGTGTTCCTTACTCGGTGGGGACTGAGGTGGGGGCTGCGGTGAGGGTGGGGCCCAGGAGCCAGGCCGCGATCTCGCGGATGGCGCCGGAGCCGCCCGGGGTGGTCGTCACGGCGCGCGCCGCCGCGCGCACCGAGTCGTGGGCGCTCGCGACGGCCACGGGCCAGCCGGCGAGCGCGAAGCAGGGGAGGTCGTTGACGTCGTTGCCGACGTACATGACGCGTTCGGGTGCGAGGGACTGCTCGTCGCACCACTGCTTGAGCGCGAGGTCCTTGCGGTCGACGCCGTGCAGGACGGGCACGCGCAGTTTGCGGGCGCGGGCGGCGACGACGGGGTTCTGCTCGGTGGACAGGATCAGCAGCGGCACGCCCGCCTTGCGGAGGGCGGCGATGCCGAGTCCGTCGCCCCGGTGCACGGCGACGGTCTCGCGGCCGTCGGAGTCCACGAGGACCCGGTCGTCGGTCTGGGTGCCGTCGAAGTCGAGGACCACAGCGTCGATGTCGTCCAGGGTCGGCAGCGGGGCCGGGTCCAGGAGCGGGGCGAGCGCGCGGGCGCGGGCCAGGTCGTGCGGGTCGTCGATCTCCAGCACGCGGGCCGGGTCGGTGCGGACCAGCGCGGTGTGGCCGAAGAAGCGGTGCCGGTGGGTGCGGAAGCCGGCGGCGTCCATGGCGTAGGCGGCGCCCGTCTCCAGCAGGTCCTCGGGCCGGTCCTGGCGGCGCGGGCGGACCCGCTTGTCGTGGTTGACGCCGTAGTTGTGGTCCTCGACCGCGGTGCCGTCGCGCCACAGGAAGCCGTGGAACGGGGCGACGGTGACGGCGGTGTCGGCGCCCTCGCGAGCGACGGCGGCGGCGACCCCGTCGACGTCCTCGCGGGTGACGAAGGGGCTGGTGCACTGGACGAGCAGGACGACGTCGGCGGTGCGTCCCCGCAGCGCCTCGTAGGCGTCGAGGGCGTGCAGCACGGCGGCCTCGCTGGTCGCGGTGTCGCCCGCGATCTCCTCGGGGCGCTGGACGCAGTGCAGCCGGCCGCTCTCGCCGAGGGCTTCGGCCGCCGCGCGGGCGGCCTCGGCGACGGCGGGCGCGTCGGTCGTCACCACGACGTCGGTGACCTCGCCGGAGGCCAGGCAGGCGCGGACGGCGCGGGCGACGAGCGGGACACCGCCGACCCGGGCGAGGTTCTTGGCGGGTACGCCCTTGGAGCCGCCGCGCGCGGGGATGACGGCGAGCACGGTGGGTTGGGTCATCGGTGCTCCACTAGGTGACTTGGCGGTGGTGTTCACAGCTCCCCCATCCGCCGGACGACCGGGGCGACGCGCTGGACGCCGTGCCGGTACGCGCCCCGGGCCGCGTCCCGGACCGCCTCGCGCACCGCCGTCCTGACCCGGCCGGCCTCGCGGGGCGCGGCGGCGCCGGGCAGCGGGTGGCCGTCGGGGGCCAGGTGGTGGCGGGCGAGGATGCCGGGGAGGTAGCCGGGGGCGGTGGCGGGCGTGTAGTAGGGCGCCGGGTCGGGCAGCCGGCCCCGGGCCAGCAGTGCGGTGACCCGGGTCCGGGCGGTGTCGTACGCGGTGGCATAGCTGCCGTCGGCGGCGACGCCCTGGCCGGCCAGCCATTCCGGGTCGGGTTCCGGGTGCCCGCCGCCGTCGAGGTGGTCGAAGGAGGTGAGCAGTCCGGAGCCGGTGAAGTGGTGGTTGCCGAGGGCTTCGCGCACCCCGAGGTCGGTCAGGACCGCGGTGGGGATGCGGCGGTGCAGGGCCTCCAGGGCGGCCGTGGACGAGACGGTGACGAGGAGGTCGGTGCGGTCCAGGACCTCGCCCATGTGCCCGTACACGAGGCGGAAGTTGGGCGGGAGGCCGCCGGGCAGCCGTTCGGCGAGCCGCTGGTACGGGTGCTCCTCGATGTGCGTGGTGTGCTCGCCGGGCTTGGAGCGCAGCTTCAGCAGGACCTCGCGGCCGGGGTGCAGCCGGGCGTGCTCGACCAGCCTGCGCAGCAGGTACGTCCGGTCGGCGCGGCTCTCCGGTACGGAGGGCTGGGCGGCGAACACCAGGGTGTCGCGGCCCGGTTCGGGGCGGTACGGGTCGCCGCCGAGGAACGGGAGGGCGGCCTCGGTGACGGCCGAGGCGTCGGCGCCCACTCCCTCGTACACCGTACGGAAACGCTGTGCGTCGTGACGGGAGTTGGCGAGGACGACGTCGGCGCCGTGGCGCAGCAGGAGTCCGTCGGTCAGCTTCTCGTAGACGACGCCGACGTAGCCGGTGACGAGGACCGGCCGCGTGGGCAGCCGGAGCGCGGCGATGCCGTGCAGCATGGCCTGCACCGCGCCCCCGACCAGGGCGAGGACGACGACGTCGTACCCCTCGTCCCGCACGGCGTGCAGGAATTCGACGGCGGTGACCTCGCGCACCCGGCCGGCCGGAATCCCCACGTCGCCGACCTCGGCGAGCTGGCGGGGGGTCGGGGTCGCCCGGCCGCGCAGCAGCAGCCCGCTGATCTCCACCCGCTGGGCGGGCGCCCCGGACACGGGGGCGGTGAGGCGGTGCGCGGTGAGCGCACCCCATTTCCACCGGGTGTCGGAGTCGGCGATCACGGCTGCCCTGAGGGCGGTCGTCTTTTCGGTACGTCGTGGCACGTCTCCGAATTTAGGAAGCCATTCGGATTCGCGGCCCAACGTGACGGCAACAGCGGGTTAACAGCCCGCCGACACCCGGAGAATCAGCTGATGGAAAGGGCGCTCCCGGGCGGGGAATCGGGCCGGTTCATTGTCCCGACATTCTTCGTTCACCTGGTGTACCCGTCGGGTCCAGGGTAAATGCCGGACCGGCGCCTAGCGTGGTCCGCGTGGTCAAGCTCTCCGTCATCGTGCCGTTCTACAACGTTCGGGCCTATGCCCCCGACACCCTGAGAAGTCTGCGGGCCAATGCCCGCGACGGTGTCGAATTCATCCTCGTCGACGACTGTTCGACCGACGGGACGCTGGACATCCTCCGGCGCGCCGAGCGCGAGCTCCCGGGCGCCGTCCTGGTCCCGCACGAGCGGAACGGGGGCCTGGCCACCGCGCGCAACACGGGGATCGACGCGGCGCGCGGCGCATACCTCACGTTCCTGGACGGCGACGACTGGGCGGCGCCCGGGCACTACGAGCGGCTGCTCGCCGCGATCACGGCCCTGGGCTGCGATTTCGTCCGTACGGACCATGTGCAGTTCACCGACCGGGTGCGCACGCTCCACCGCGTCCCGTTCGGGCCGCGGAACACCGTGGTCAGCCCGCGCGAGGTGATCCTGCCGGCCGACCGGTCGACGCCGGTGGACTACGCGTACGCCTGGGCCGGGGCCTACCACCGCAGGCTCGCGGATTCGGGGCTGCTGCGGTTCCGGGACGGGCTGCGCACGGCGGAGGACCGGCCGTGGATCTGGCGGCTGCACCGGGAGGCGGAGTCGTTCGCGGCGGTCGGGCTGCCCGGGATCTTCTACCGGCGCGGGGTCGCCTCCTCGCTGACCCAGATCGGCGATGTGCGCCAGCTGGACTTCATCCGCGCGTTCGACCAGGTGCTGGAGGAAACGGCCCTGGACCCGGAGGCGGACCGGCTGATGCCGAAGGCCGTGCGTACGTACTGCGCGGTCATGGCGCACCATTTGGAATCCATCGAAAGGTTCGAACCAGCAGTGGCCAGGAAATTGCGCTCGATGAGTGCGGCTTCGCTGCGGCGCATGCCCCAGGACATTCTCGCGGAAACGCTGAATTCGCTGGGTGAACGCCGTGCGGACCGGCTGCGCCGGGTGCGCCGCCGCTCCGTTGCGCGGGAGGTCGCGGCCTGATGCCCGGCACCACGGACACAGCGCCGGCCGGCCGGTCCACCACCCAGATCTTCTCGGCGTGCACGCAGTACGCCGCCGCCACGCTCGTCGCGGCCCTGCGCTCCGGCATGTTCGGACCGCGCTCCGGGCACCGGCGCGTCCTGGTCGTGAGCGACACCTCGCCCGCGCCGGAGCTGGGCACCCCGCTGCACCGGCGCCCCGGATTCGAGGCGCTGGCCGCGGAGTTCGACGCGGTGCGGTCCTGGAACGACTTCATCAGCCCGTTCCACCCGGGCGGCTGGTCGCCCCGGGAGCAGGACGCCCCGCTGTGGGAACGGGCGGTGCGCGCCGCCTGGGACCTGGGCGACGGACCGGTCGAGCTGGCCTGCGAGTCCATCCAGGCCAACCCCGCGCAGGCCCTGGCGACGGTCTTCGGGGACAGCCCGCTGCACGTGTACGCGGACGGGCTGATGAGCTACGGACCGACCCGCAGCCGACTCGACCAGCTGGTCGGCACCCGCATCCGCCGGCTCCTCCACCTGGACCTGGTGCCGGGTCTGAAGCCGCTGCTGCTCACGGAGTTCGGGGTGGAGCCGGAGGTCGTCCCGACGGACGCGTTCCTCAAGGTGCTGGGCGAGCTGGCCGATCCGCTCGCGCTCCCCGTGGTCCCCGGCGAAGGGCCGCGCCCCGCCCTCCTGCTCGGCCAGTACCTCTCCACGCTCGGCATCCTGACGCCCGGCCAGGAGGAGGAGCAGCACGTGCGGATGGTGCGCGGCGCGGTCGCCCTCGGCCACACCCGTATCGTCTTCAAACCGCATCCCAGCGCGCCCGCCCACTGGACGCGCGCCCTGGAGGAGGAGGCGGTACGGCTCGGCGCCACGCTCACCGTGGCGGACAGCCCGGTCCTGGCGGAGACGCTGTTCGAGTCGATGCGCCCCGCCCTCGTCGTCGGCTGCTTCTCCACCGCCCTGCTCACCGCCGCCTCGTTCTACGGGCTGCCGGTCGCCCGCCTGGGCACGGGCCCGCTGCTGCAACAGCTCAGCCCGTACCAGAACAGCAACCGCATCCCCCTGACCATCGTGGACGCGCTCCTCCCCGACCTGGACGACCCGCGAGCGGTGACCGGCTGGTCGATGCCCTCGCCCGAGGCGGTCGCGCGCGGGGCCGCCGGGCTGGTCGGCGCGGTCGGCTACGCGATGCAGCCGCAGCTCCAGGCCCCCCTGCGCCCGGCCGCCGAGCGCTATCTCAGCGGCCACCGGGACAGCGTGCGGCGGTACTTCAAGCGGCGGCGGCTGACCGCGCTCGGGCTGCCCGGGGCGATTCCGGCGCAGCTCACGTTCATCCCGCGCAACGCGACGGTCCGCCGCATCGCGCGCCGGGCCCGGACGCTGAAGAGGGCGGCGGCCGGCTGAGCCATGAGGAAACTCCCGATCATCCGGTCGCCGCGCGGCCGGGCCGCCGCGCTGGCCGCCGTGCTCGCCGCCCTGACCGTCTGCGCCGGGGACGCGGTGGCCCGCAGCTATCCGTTCGGCCCGCACACCCGCAGCGTCAACGACCTGGGCAACCAGTTCGTCCCGTTCCACGCCCGCCTCCGGGACCTGTTGCACGGCCACGCCGACGGCGGGCTGCTGCTGAACTGGCAGTCCGGCTTCGGCACCGGCTTCCTGCCGGACTTCGGTACGTATCTGAGCAGCCCGTTCGCCCTGCTCGTCGGGGTCTTCCCCCGGGACCGCATCGACCTGGCCGTGTACGCGGTGACGCTGGTCAAGACCGGGGCGGCGGCGGCCGCGATGACCTGGCTGCTGACGGCGTTGCGGCGGGGCCGGGGCCGGGAGTGGGCCGCGGTCGTGCTCGGAGCCTCGTACGCGCTGTGCGGGTGGTCGGTGATCGAGGCCGTGTACAACCCGATGTGGCTGGACGGACTGATCGCGTTCCCGCTGCTGTGCCTCGCCGCCGAGTGGGCCCGCACGGGCCGGCGGCCGGTCCTGGGCGCGCTGCTGGTGACGCTGGCCTGGGTGTCGAACTTCTACACCGCGTACATGGCGACGCTCGGTGCGGCGCTGGTGCTGGTGGTGCGGCTGGTCCTGGAGGACGGGACGCGCCGGGAGCGGGTACGGGGGCTGGGGCGGGCGGTGCGGACGGTCCTGCTCGGCGTCGGTCTCGCCGCGCCGGTCCTGCTGCCGGTGTTCCTCGGGACGCGGCACGCCTATCCGGGCTGGACGCGCGCGTTCGCCCCGGCCGCCTGGTCCGACGCCGCGGCCCGGCTGCTGCCGGCGACGTACAGCTTCTTCACGCCCGCGGTGTTCCTGGGCACCGGCGCCCTGCTCCTGGCGGGCGCCCTGGCCTTCCACCGGGCCGTCCCGCGCACCGAACGCCTGGTGTGGGCGGGGCTCGTGGCAGGGGTCGCGCTGTCGTTGCAGTGGGGGCCGACGCATCTGCTGTGGCACGCCTTCGCGACGCCCAACGGCAGCCCGTACCGCCAGACGTTCGTGCTGTCCGGGCTCCTGGTGATCGCCGCCTGGCTGTCGGTCGCCTCCGGCTGGCCGGACCGGCGGGCGCTGCTGGGCGGCGCCGGGGTGCTCGTGCTGATCGCCGCCGGGGCCGCGTCCAGCGCCCTGGTCACCACGTGGACGTACCCGCTGTTCGCGGCGGGGCTGGCGGCCGTGGCGGGCGCCCTGGTCCTGGCCCGGCGCGGCCGGTACGCCGTGCTGGCGGCGCTCCTCCTGGTCGGGGCGCAGGCCGGGCAGGCCGCCGCGACGACCACGTACGCCGACCGGCAGCGGCTGGGCAGGCTGGACGACTACGCGCCCTGGGGCGAGCGCCAGCGCCTCCAGGCCGCGGCGGTCGCCGAGGCGGACGGCTGGCCGCGCTACCGGACCGACCCCGGTCTGGAGCAGAGCACGGCGAACGATCCGCTGCTGGTCGGCGGGCAGGGCGGGGCGTACTACAGCAGCCACACCCCGGACGTGCTGACCCGCACCTTCCTCGCCCTGGGCGCCGGCTGGACGTCCAACGGCCGGGCCCTGCACGACCTGGACAGCCCGGTGACGGACGCGGTGTTCTCCGTGGGCGCCCGGGTGCACATGCCCCGCGACCCGCACCAGGGCTGGAACCGCCCGGACGCCCGCCCGGTCACGGTGACGCGAGCGGAGGTGCCGCCGCTGGTGACGGTCCGGCCCGACAACGGGCCCGCGCGCTACGGGCGTTCGCCCTTCCGCAACCAGGAGAAGCTGCTCGGCGCCTCCGTCTACACGGTGCCGGCGACCGCCCTGCGCGCGGCGGACGGGAGCGGTGCGCCGGACGCGGGGGCGTACGACTACGCGGTGCGGCCCGGCACGTACACCCTCCGGGCGGCCTGCCCGGCCGGCAGCGAGGTGTATCTGTGGGCGCCCGACCTGTTCGGCCGCGCCCGGCTGGGGGCGGCCGAGGAGGCCGACTTCCGGGGCGAGCTGCCCGGGCGGCGGGCCGGACTGCGGAAGCTGGGCGAGGGGGGCGGGGCGCTCGCCGTGTCGTTGCGGGTGGCCCGGCCGGGGACCGTCCCGCACGGGGCCGTGGGCTGCCTGGACCGGGACCGGCTGGCCGGCGCGGTGGCCGGGCTGAAGCGCACGGGGGCGACGCGGGTGACGGTGACAGGGAGCGGTGTTCGCGCCGAACTCCCCGCCGGTACGCGGGGTGTGGCGGTGCTCGCGGCGCCCCGGATCGCCGGGTGGAGCTGCGGGGGCCGGCCGGCCGGCTCGTACCTCGGGCTGGTCGCGGCCCCGGTGAGCGGCGAGCGCCCGGTGCTCGACTGCTCGTACCGGCCGCCGGGGCTGAAGGCGGGGAGCATCGCGGGGGCCGGGGCGCTGCTGGGGCTGGTGGCGGTGGGGGTGATCGGGCGGCGGCGCCGGAAGGCGCCGTAAACCCCCGCACCCGCGACGACACCGAGACTTCATCTCCGCGTGGTGGGGCGGCCCGGCGCTCGCGCGTACGTTCCCAGCCATGGTCTCCCTTCTGAACAACCGCCTGGCCCGGCGCGCCCTGCGCCCCGCCGCCGCCCTGGTCGACCGCCGCGTCCAGCAGCGCGTGGAGCGCGCCGCCGAGCCGTTGCGCGGCGAACTCGCGGCCCTGCGCCGGGAGTACGAGGCGGAGCGGCACGGCCGTCAGGCCCTGGAACTGCTGCTCGACGGGACCGGGCGCGGCGCGCACCGGATGCCCCCGGTGCACGAGGTCGACCGGCTGGTCCGCGAGGTGGGCGCACTGGCCGGGAACGGGGCGGCGGCGCGGCGGAGCGTGGTCTCCGCCTACCGCACGGTGGTCGCGCTGGAGGCGCTGGGCGTGGGCCGGCTCGCGGGCTCGACGTCCAATGTGTGCGGCAAGCTGGCGACCGTGCCGCTGCTGGCCCCGCCGAACGGGCGCATCCTGGAGATCGGCACGCTGTACGGGCTGTTCGCCGCCGCGCTGACCCGGATGACGCACCGGGCGGGGGTGGAGCCGGAGCTGACGATCGTCGACCCGCTGGCCGGTTCGCAGCTCCAGCCGGGCACCTCGCAGCCCGCCGACCCGACGGGCACCCCGGTGCGCGCGGACGTGGTGCGGGCCAACCTGGCGCTGACCGGGGGCGGCACGACGCACCACCCCCGGATCGTCCGGGGCTTCTCCAGCGCCCCCGAGGTGCGGGCGGAGGCGGGCGACCGGGAGTACGGGGTGGTCGTGGTGGACGGCGACCACTCCATGGCGGGGGTGGCCGCCGACCTGGAATGGGTCGAGGAGATCGTGGCCCCCGGCGGGGTCGTGGTGCTGGACGACTACGGCGACGCGGCGTGGCCGGGCGTCCAGGAGGCCCTGGACAAGCATCTGGCGGGCGGTGGATCGCGGCTGCGGCTGCTGGGCCGCGTGTCGACGTCGGCGTACCTGCGGGCGGCGTGAGGGCGTACGGCCGCGCCGTCAGACGCTGCTGAGCGACAGCTTCGCGGCGAACCCCAGGAACAGCACCCCGGCCGCCGAGGTGGCCCCGGCCGAGAGCCGCCGGCGGCGGCGGAACGCGGCGGACAGCCGGGTGCCGCCGAAGATCAGCGCCGACAGGTACAGGAAGCTGGCGATCTGGAGCAGGGTGCCCAGGACGAGGAACGACAGGGCCGGGTAGGCGTATCCGGGGTCCACGAACTGCACGAAGAACGAGATCAGGAAGAGAATCGCCTTCGGATTGAACAGGCTGACCACGAGCGCCCGCCGGTACGGCCGCTCCAGGGTGCCGGGGGCCTGTGCCTCGTCCGGCGTCTCCCCGGTGATCTCGGCGACCCGCCGGTGCCGTTCGCGCCACATCGACCGGGCGGCCCGCAGCATCCCGATCGCCATCCAGGTCAGATAGCCCGCGCCCGCGTACTTGACGATCGCGAACAGCACGGGCGTCGTCTGCAGCAGCGACGAGGCGCCCAGCGCGGACAGCGTCATCAGCACGGTGTCCCCGGTCCACACCCCGGCCGCCGCCACGTACCCGGTCCGCACCCCGCGCCGCGCGGCGACGGACAGCACGTACAGCGAATTCGGCCCCGGCAGCAGAACGATCAGCACGAGGCCGGCGAGATAGGTCGGAAGGTCGGTGACACCCAGCATGGAACGGAGTCTCGCACGCGTCCACGACAGCGCGGAAGCGGGAATTCCGGGGCTGCGGGCACGGAGGGATGCGTTCTGCGTCACAGCTGCGCGACGGTAGGTGGGTGCAGGATTCGGCAACCAGGTGGAGCGGGAACCCGTCCCATGGGATACGCGGGTTCAGGGGCCGAGGACGCCGGGCCGAGGATGCAGGGGGCTGGGATGATACGCACGGGCAGGACCGGACGCGGCTACGCGCTCCGAGGGGCCGCTGTGGTGGCCGTGGTGGCGATGGCCGGGGTGACCGCCGGGTGCAAGGAGCAGCCCGCGGCCGGTGCGCCGGCGGCGCCCTCGGCACCGGCGGGCAGCAGTTCCCCCACCGACGACGCCAAGCCGGGCGGCGCCTCCACGAGCCCGTCGGCGAGCGCGGAGCCGGCGCCGAAGGAGCCGGTCAAGGCGTCACCGAAACCGAGCGCGACCCGCACCGCGCCGCCGGCCGATCCGCAGGGCAAGGTCCTGATGGCGAGCGGGTCACAGGGCGGGCAGGTGCGCGAACTTCAGGCGCGACTGCGGCAGATCGGGCATTTCAATCGCAGCCCCACGGGCTACTACGGGACCGTCACCGTGGCCGCCGTGCAGTCCTTCCAGGGCAAGCGCGGTCTGACGCGGACCGGGAAGACGGACACCCTCACCTGGCAGAAGCTGCTCGGCATGACGCACGAGCCGACGGCCGCCGAGCTGAAGCCGCCGACGACCCGCCCGGTCGCGAAGCCGGACAAGCGGTGCCTGACGGGGCGGGTGCTCTGCATCAGCAAGAACAGCCGCACGCTGTCCTGGATGATCGACGGCAAGGTCGTCTCGTCCATGGACGTGCGGTTCGGCTCGCAGTACACGCCGACCCGCGAGGGCACGTTCTCCGTGTACTGGAAGTCGCGCCACCACGTGTCCTCGATCTACCACACGGCCATGCCGTACGCGATGTTCTTCAGCGGCGGCCAGGCGGTGCACTACTCGTCGGACTTCGCGGCCCGCGGCTACAACGGGGCCTCGCACGGATGTGTGAACGTCCGGGACGAGGGGAAGATCGCGGCGCTCTTCGCGCAGGTGCGCACCGGCGACAAGGTCGTCGTCTACAAGTGAGGTGAGGGGCGCGGGCGGGACCGGGGGAACGTGTCCCGCCCGCGCCATGTGCGCCGAGCCGAAGGTACGGGGGGAACCCCGGCTCAGGGCGCTGCCGATGACCAGTCGGCTCATTCCGTACAGCGTCCGCAGGCCGGAAAACGTCACACCGGCCGGTAGCAAAGGTCAGCGGGCCGCCGCGGAGGCGGCCGGCACCGGGGTGGTGAAGGCGTCGGAGCCCGCCGTCGTGCCGGTCTCCGTGCCCGTGTCCGTCCCCGGGTCCGGGGCGACGGCCGCCGTCGAGGGGCCGGGCGACTCGGTGAAGCGGATGGCGGGGAGCGGCGCGGAGGCGTCCCCGCCCTGCTCGCCGTCGCCCGCGCCGCCGTGTCCGTTCTCCTCGGCGGCGAGCAGCCGGTCGCAGAACCGGTCCAGGTTGCGGGCGCCCTTGGCCAGGGCTTCGAGGCGGGTACGGCGGTCGGCGTCGAGCGTGCCGTCGCGGTAGTCGCGGCACGCCTGGAGGGTCTTGGCGTACCAGGAGCCCGAGGCGTCGTCGCCCCCGTGGTCGTTCCCCTTCCCGGGGTCCTCGTTCCCGCCGTCGTCGGAGGCGTCGTCACCGGGGTCCGCCCCGCCGCCGGTCCGGGTGCCGCCCGTCCGGTCGCCACCGGCCGCGTCGTCCTCGCCCTTCCGGTCGTCGTGGGACGCGCCGTCGCCGGGGCGCGCGGTGTCCTCGTCGTCGGAGTCGGTGCCGGTACGACCGCCGGGGGTCGGGGCGTCCGGGGCGGGGGTGCCGGGCGGCGGGGGCGCGGAGGTCTCCTCGTCGGGGACCACGTCGGTGCCCAGTTCCTCGGGGGACTCGGCGGCCGACACCGAGGTCGCCGGTGTGGGGGTGTGCCGGCCGAAGGGGCCGGGCAGCATCCCGGACCCGGCGGCCACGGCCACCCCTCCTATGGCACAGCAGGCCAGGGAGGCGGCGAGCCCGAAGCGCAGGGGCCGGCTCCAGCGGAACGGGCGGTCACCGCGCGGACCGGCCGCCCTGCCTATGTGGACGGGGGCGAGCACCGCGGTCTCGGCATCGTCGTGGGCGGCCGTGGCCCCGGCGGCGCGGGGGCGGCGGGGGGCGGCACGGAAGGCGGCGAGCGCGGCGGCCTCGCCGGGCAGTTCACCGGTGGCGGGGCGGGCGGTGCGGGCGACGGCGTCGAGGGCGGTGGCCAGGCGTTCGGCGTCCTGGCGGGGACGGCCTTCGGCAGGGTCGACCGGTTCGCCGCGGAGCAATTTCTCCGCCGCTTCCTTGTCAAGCCATGCGTACTGCTCGTCGGCCATCACATGTCCTTCTGCGTCCACAGACGCGAATGCGTCACACCGGCGGGAGCCACCAGGCCGGTGCGTGGGGGGCGTTGTACGGGTACGGCACCGAGCCCTCCGGTCCGTCCCGGCGCGTCCCCCGCATTCTCCCGGAAGGACGCCGAGGGACCGCCGAGCCCCTCCGGCTCTCCGCCGTACCGCCGGCCGCTGTCCGGGGCGCCGGGGACGGGTGCGGGGGCGGGGCCGGGCTGCCCGTCCCCGTCGCCCGGGCGCGGGGCCGCGGTCGCGTCGTCCGCCCGGAGCAGTTCGGCGAGCCGCTTCAGCCCCCGGTGGGCTGCGGTGCGCACCGCGCCCGGCCGCTTGCCGAGCGTCTGCGCGGCGCTCTTCGCGTCGAGGCCGACCACCACACGGAGCACCACCGCCTCGGCCTGGTCCTGCGGCAGCTGGGCGATGAGCGACATGGTGCGCCCGGTCGCCAGGGACTCGATGGCCTCGTCGGCCGTGTCGGAGCCGGCCGGCTTGTCGGACAGCTCCGTCTCGTCGCCGCCTATGGCCGGGCGCCTGCCGCGCATCCGGAGATGGTCCAGCGCCCGGTTGCGGGCTATGCGCGCGGCCCAGCCCCGGAAGCGGTCGGCGTCCCCGCTGAAACGGTCGAGGTCACGGGCTATCTGCAGCCACGACTCGGACGCCACGTCCTCGGCGTCCGGCTCCCCCACCAGTGTCCTTATGTAGCCAAGCAGCCGCGGCTGCACAGCGCGGTACACAGTACGGAAGGCGTCCTCGTCCCCGCGCTGTGCCGCGAGCACCGCGGCAGTAAGCCCCGCGTCGTCCCCCAGCACTACCTCAACCCTGCCCTGCTGTCCGAATCGCAGCTGGTCACCACTGCCGCGCCACCCTGCGCGACTCCGCACGCTACGTCCTTGGCGTGCGCCGCGTCCATGACTTGTACAACCCGCAACATTCCATCGCCCCGCCCCGGTGTGACAGAAAACGCACCGGCGGCGCAGAGATGAGTACGGGGTCGTCCTGCGGCCCCGCGGAAGACGACCGGGGCCTCTCCTGTGGGGGGTGGCGGCCCCGGTCGTCCTCGTTCTTCCCGCCGCGCGGGCCGTGCCACGCCCCCGGCGGACGCCCGGCGACGGGCGCCCCGGGGCTCAGGGCCGCACCCGCCCCCGCCGGGCCGCCGCCGCCCGCAGCACCCGCCGGCCCTCCGTGGACACGTCGCGGATCTGGCGCAGGCCGGCCGCGGCGGGGGCGGCGTCGTCCAGGGCGGCGAGCATCTCCAGGATGGCGGTCTGGCGGGCCGCCTCGCCGGCCAGGAGCGGGCCCGCGCCCGAGGGGTCGCCGGCCCGGCAGCCGGCCACCGGGTCCGGGGTCGCGGGCGCGGTCCTGTCGTGGCCGAGGTGGACCTCCAGGGCCAGTACCGAGCAGGCGTCCGCCCAGCCGCGCAGCGCCTCGCCCGCCCGTTCGTCCGGGGCGGCGGCGAGCACGTCCCGGACGCGGGCGGCCGGTCCGCCGGGGTCCGCGGGGGCGGCGTCCAGTGCGGCGCGGGCCTCGGCGAGGCGGGCGGGCCAGAGGCGGGGCTCCACGCAGGCGGCCCAGAGCGGGCGCAGCGGGTCGGGGCCGGCGCCCGGGGCGGGCCGGGGCAGACAGCGTTCGAGGCAGGCGACCGCTCCGGCGGCGAGCCCGCGGTCGTCGGCGGCGGCGATCAGGTCGAGCAGGCTCATCGGCGTCTCCTGTCCGCCCTCCCGTACGTACCCCATGCCGGGACACAGGGGGGCGCAGCGCTTCCTGTTATCGCATTCAGCGCCGAATGGCCGAAAAGCGTCACTGTCACTGGCTGATTACCACCGCCCCGCCCGCCGTCGGCGCGCCCGGTGCCGCCTCAGTGTTCCCGGAGCGCGGACGGGCCGGCAGGGAACGCGCCGAGGTTCGCGCGCTCGGACTGCATCGCGGTCAGCCGGCGGACGAACAGGATCGCCAGGACCGCCGCGGCGAGGTCCAGGGCGTCGGTGGCCGCGACCAGGTCGAGCCCGCGGATGATCTCGTCGCCGGTCTCCGCGTCGGCGTAGAGGCGGCCGGTGCCCCGGCTCACGAGCTGGTCCGCGACGAACACCGCCCACCAGGCGTTCAGCGGCCCGCGCGGCGCGGCGGGCCGGCCGCCGGGGGTGCCGATCGGGGCGCTCGCGGTCCAGACACCGCTCGCCACCCGGTACGGCAGCCACAGGTTGCCGAGGGGGATGAACCAGCCGCCGATCGCCCAGCCGGGCCTCATCGGATGGGCGGACGGGTCGAACACCTCGGCGTTGAGCCGGACCCGGCGCATCCACACGAGGAAGACGACCGCCGCCGCCAGGAAGGTGAGCATCTGAAGGGACCCGGCGAACCCGTACAGCCTGTCGGCGCGCGTCCACGCCTCCTCGTCGACCGCCAGGAACCCACCGTCCAGCCCGTCCGCGAGCAGCATGCGGGAGTGGACACCGGCGGCGATCGCCACCACGTCCGCGACCGCCACGGCGCCGAGCAGCACGCACACCGCCTTGGCCAGGCCCTCCGGCGAGCGCAGATGGTCCAGCCGGGGCGGGGCCGGCGCCCAGCCGGGGCGGTCGGCCCAGGACCGGCCCCCGTCGGCGCCGGCCGTGACGGCGCACACGCCGCACCGCACATCGGCGGTGCCGGCCGGTCTCGTACCGCAGAGTGAACAGAGCATGGAAACGGAACCCCCCAGGATTCGGACGTCGGTGCGAGAAGCGCGCCCGCCCCTCCCCGGACGGCGCGGCCACCGGACCGTATGCCTCGAAAGCCGCGTTGTCCATGGTCAGAGGCCCCGCTACGGCAGCTCAGCCCGCGTCGAGCTCCTTCGCCAGCGACTGGAACCGCGCATAGCTCAGCTTCGGTTTGCCCGGGACCCACAGCTTCTGGGCCGTCGCCCGCAGCGGCATCCGGATGCCCGCCGCGACCTGCTCGGCGGTCTGGGCATTCGGGAAGTCGCCCCAGACGGCGAACCGGCCGCCCAGGATCTGGTCCGAGTAGCGGGCCGGGACCGGGGTGGTGCCGCGCAGCACGAGCGGGGTCCACTGCTCGTAGATCCGCTTGCCGGTCGGATAGACGAAGGCGTTGGGCTGGCCGAGCACGTAGTACATGAACTCGTCGTTGAGGTTGAGGACCTTGCGGCCCTCGCGCAGGTACTCCTCCGGCGACCGGGCCCCGTACTCCTTGCCCGTCCAGTACTCGACCTCGATGTCCTTGTCGGCGCGCACCTCGCTGTCGCGGAACTGCCCGTCGTTCCACGCCTTCGGCCGCATGCCGTGCTTGCGGACCACCTCCGCCCGGTCGTTGAGCCAGCCGGTGGCGAGGTCGGCGATGCCGGCCCCGGAGCCGTACTTCGCGACGGCCGCGCGCTGCAGCTGCGGGTAGGAGGCGGCCGGGTCGCCCGCCATCAGCGCCCGGTACTCGTCGCCGCCCAGGTGCCAGTACGCACCGCCGAACAGCTCCGCGTACTCGCCCAGCAGCTCGTCGATCAGCTTCGCCGCGCCCGGCTTCGAGATGTCCAGCGATCCGGTCGAGGCGACGCCGGAGACGTTGTGCAGCTGGAGCTCGGGGTGGGCGCGCAGCACCGCGCCGAGGTGGCCGGGCGAGTCGATCTCCGGCACGACCTGGATGTGCAGCCGGCCGGCCAGGGCGACGATGTGCCGGACCTGCTTCTTGGTCAGATGGTCCGGGGAGACCACCTCGGGGTGCGTGTCGGACTCGATGCGGAACGCCTGGTCGTCGGAGAAGTGCAGGCCGAGCTGGTTGAGCTTGAGGTCGGCCATCTCCCGCATCCTGGCCTCGATCCAGGACGCGGTGTAGTGCTTGCGGGCGATGTCGAGGTTGAGACCGCGCTGCGGCTTGTCCGGCCGGTCGCGCACCACGCCCTCGGGCATCGAGCCGTCGGCGCGCACGGACTGCTTGAGGGTGCGGGTGCCGTAGAAGACGCCCGCCTCGCCGGGGCCGCTGATCCGCACCCGCCCGTCGGCGGTGCGCAGGGTGTACGACTCCGGCCCGCCGGACGCCTTCGGGGTGAGGGCGAGTTCGACGTCACCGGCGCGGGCGGGCACCTCGCCCCGGTAGTGGATCTTCAGCTCGCCGGCCAGCAGCTTCCCCTCGTCGGCCAGCGCACCGCTGCCGTCCGCGATGACGACCCCGCTGTCCTCGCCGGGCTTCCAGCCGGGCCCGTGGGCGGCGGTGTGCTCCCGTACGGCGGGGATGGTGCGGGGCGCCTCGGAGAGCGGGTAGCTCCGGGACGGGGCGGGGGAAGGGGAGGACGCCGCGCGGGACGTCTCGGGGCCGTTGCCGTGCTCGGCCCCGGAGCCGTCGCAGCCGGCGAGGGCGACGCCCGCCGCGGCCACCGCCGTCACGGCCAGGAGGGCGCCGCGTGAGGGTGCCATCAGTCAGAAACCTCCGGTTCGGGAGAAAGGGAGCAGAAAGGAAACAGAACAGTCAGAAATCGGCGCAGATGTAGGGAGGTAACCGGGCATTCTCCTCACACATCCGCTCGTCAGGCATCGCGGAACTCTCCCGTCCGGGTGAAATTCGCGCATCCTTCGCCCACCCTTATCCCCGCGTCGCTAGCGTTAAGCCCCCTTCGTATCCGAGTCCCCCTTCGTCTCTTCTTTCGGGAGCTCACGCTGTCCAGGTCCAGCGAGTCCCACGCCGGCCGTCCCGGGCAGCCGCCCCGGCCCGCCCGGCGCACCGCCGTGCCCGTGCAGAGCCGCGGCGGCGCGCCCGCCCGGTCCGCCGCGCCCGCCTGGGACCTCTCCCGGTTCAACGCCGCGCCGGCGCCCGAGGCCGAGGCGGCCCTCCTGGGGTGCTTCGGCAGCGCGGCCTGGGCGCGGCGCCTCGCCGGCCACCGCCCCTACCCGGACGCGGGGGCGCTGCTCGCCGCGGCCGACGAGGCGGCGTACGACCTCTCCCCCGGCGATCACGCCGAGGCGCTGACGGCCGAGGTGTCCCCGGGGCTGCGCCCGGACGCGCCGCGCTCCGCCCATCTCGCGCTGGCCGCCGCCCACGCCGAGTACGAACGCAAGTTCGGCCACGTCTTCGTGATCTGCCTGGACGGCTATCCGCCCGCCGAGCACCCCGATCAGGTGCTGGCCGGCATCCGGGCCCGGCTGGCGCACGAGGAGGACCAGGAGCGGGCGGTCACGGCGGACGAGATGCGACGACTCGCCCGGGGCCGCCTGGCCGCGTTGATATCGAGTCGGTAACGGGTTGGGGACGGGCCGCGCGGCCCGGATTCCCCGGCACGGAGGGGCCGGGCAGGGTCGCGGAGGGCCGTCCATAGCCCGTCCGTGCCTGTTTCGTTGCCACTTTGATCACACCGGAGGGCCCCGCGCGATCGAACCGACGATCCGTCGCTACGATGGCCGGGGCCGGTGGACCGTACCCGGCCGGGTCAGACCGACAGTCAAGCCGGCCGACCCCAATCCCCGCTCCCGGAGGGTTCTTCCGTGCCGGCTGGAACGCTGTACCGCGGCCGGGAAGGCATGTGGTCCTGGGTGGCTCATCGAGTCACCGGTGTCCTCATTTTCTTCTTCCTGTTCGTGCATGTCCTGGACACCGCCCTCGTCCGCGTCTCCCCCGAGGCCTACGACGACGTCGTGTCCACGTACAAGACGCCGATCGTCGCGCTGCTCGAATACGGCCTGGTGGCCGCGATTCTCTTCCACGCGCTGAACGGTCTGCGCATCGTCGCCGTGGACTTCTGGGCCAAGGGCCCGCGCGTTCAGAAGCAGATGCTCTGGGTCGTGCTGGGTATCTGGATCGTGCTGATGCTGGGTGCCCTGTACCCCGTCCTCGGCCACGCCGTACGCGAACTCTTCGGGAGCTGAGGCCCATGTCCACCGAGACTTCCGCGATCGGCGCCGTCGAAGGCGTCTCTCTGTACGACGTCGACCATCCGGCCCCCGTCATCGAGCCGCCGCGCAAGCGGACCGGCAAGACCCCCAAGGGCTCGCGCACCAACTTCGAGATGTACGCCTGGCTCTTCATGCGCCTGTCGGGCATCGTGCTGGTCGTCCTGGTCATCGGCCACCTGCTGATCCAGCTGGTGCTGGACGGCGGCGTGTCCAAGATCGGCTTCGCCTTCGTGGCGGGCCGCTGGGCCTCGCCGTTCTGGCAGGTCTGGGACCTGGCGATGCTGTGGCTCGCCATGCTGCACGGCGCCAACGGTCTGCGTACGGTCATCAACGACTACGCCGAACGGGACAACACCCGCTTCTGGCTGAAGATGCTGCTGTACACCGCCACGGTGTTCACCGTCCTGCTGGGCACGCTGGTGATCTTCACCTTCGACCCGAACATCCGCTAGGCGCCGGGCCCGAAGGACCAGAGGTAAACCATGCAGATCCACACGTACGACACCGTCATCGTCGGCGCCGGCGGCGCCGGCATGCGCGCGGCCATCGAGTCGACCAAGCGCAGCCGCACCGCCGTGCTGACCAAGCTCTACCCCACCCGCTCCCACACGGGCGCCGCGCAGGGCGGCATGGCCGCCGCGCTGGCCAACGTGGAGGAGGACAACTGGGAGTGGCACACCTTCGACACGATCAAGGGCGGTGACTACCTGGTCGACCAGGACGCCGCCGAGATCCTGGCGAAGGAGGCCATCGACGCCGTCCTCGACCTGGAGAAGATGGGCCTGCCGTTCGGCCGTACCCCCGAGGGCCGGATCGACCAGCGCCGGTTCGGCGGTCACTCCCGCAACCACGGCGAGGCCCCGGTCCGCCGCGCCTGCTACTCGGGCGACCGCACCGGCCACATGATCCTCCAGACCCTCTACCAGAACTGCGTCAAGGAGGGCGTGGAGTTCTTCAACGAGTTCTACGTCCTGGACCAGCTGGTCGTCGAGGAGGACGGCGTCAAGAAGTCCGCCGGCGTCGTCGCCTACGAGCTGGCCACCGGCGAGATCCACGTCTTCCAGGCGAAGTCGGTCATCTACGCCTCGGGCGGCACCGGCAAGTTCTTCAAGGTGACGTCCAACGCGCACACCCTGACCGGTGACGGCCAGGCCGCCTGCTACCGCCGGGGGCTGCCGCTGGAGGACATGGAGTTCTTCCAGTTCCACCCGACCGGCATCTGGCGGATGGGCATCCTGCTGACGGAGGGCGCCCGCGGTGAGGGCGGCATCCTCCGCAACAAGGACGGCGAGCGCTTCATGGAGAAGTACGCGCCCGTCATGAAGGACCTCGCGTCCCGTGACGTCGTGTCCCGCTCCATCTACACGGAGATCCGCGAGGGCCGCGGCTGCGGTCCCGAGGGCGACCACGTCTACCTCGACCTGACGCACCTGCCGCCGGAGCAGCTGGACGCCAAGCTCCCGGACATCACCGAGTTCGCGCGTACGTACCTCGGCATCGAGCCCTACACGGACCCGATCCCGATCCAGCCGACCGCGCACTACGCCATGGGCGGCATCCCGACCAACGTCGAGGGCGAGGTGCTGGCCGACAACACCACCGTCGTCCCGGGCCTGTACGCCGCCGGCGAGGTCGCCTGCGTGTCGGTGCACGGCGCCAACCGCCTCGGCACCAACTCGCTGCTCGACATCAACGTCTTCGGACGCCGCGCGGGCATCGCCGCCGCCGAGTACGCCGCGAAGAGCGACCTCGTCGAGCTTCCGGAGAACCCGGCGCAGCAGGTGATCGACCAGGTCGAGCGGCTGCGCAACTCCACGGGCACCGAGCGGGTCGCGACGATCCGCCAGGAGCTCCAGGAGTGCATGGACGCCAACGTGATGGTGTTCCGCACCGAGCAGACGATCAAGACCGCGGTCGACAAGATCGCGGAGCTGCGCAAGCGCTACCTGGACGTGTCCATCCAGGACAAGGGCAAGCGGTTCAACACGGACCTGCTGGAGGCCATCGAGCTGGGCAACCTGCTCGACCTCGCCGAGGTCATGGCGACGTCGGCGCTGGCGCGCAAGGAGTCCCGCGGCGGTCACTACCGCGAGGACTACCCCAACCGCGACGACGTCAACTTCATGCGCCACACCATGGCGTACCGCGAGGTCGCCGAGGACGGCACCGAGTCGATCCGGCTGGACTACAAGCCGGTCGTCCAGACCCGCTACCAGCCGATGGAGCGTAAGTACTGATGGCTACACCCACCCTGGACAAGGCCGACAAGGCTCCCGAGCCCGAGCCCGGCTTCGCCGACTCGCCGTACATCACGGCCACGTTCCGCATCCGGCGGTTCAACCCGGAGGTCTCCGACGAGGCCCAGTGGCAGGACTTCCAGATCGAGATCGACCCGAAGGAGCGTGTCCTCGACGCCCTTCACAAGATCAAGTGGAACCAGGACGGGACGCTCACGTTCCGCCGGTCCTGCGCGCACGGCATCTGCGGTTCGGACGCCATGCGGATCAACGGCAAGAACAGGCTCGCCTGCAAGACGCTGATCAAGGACCTGAGCCCGGAGAAGCCGATCACGATCGAGGCCATCAAGGGCCTCACGGTCCTCAAGGACCTCGTGGTCGACATGGACCCGTTCTTCCAGGCGTACCGCGACGTCATGCCCTTCCTCATCACCAAGGGGAACGAGCCGACCCGCGAGCGCCTGCAGTCCCCCGAGGACCGCGAGCGCTTCGACGACACCACCAAGTGCATCCTGTGCGCCGCGTGCACGTCCTCGTGCCCGGTGTTCTGGAACGACGGCCAGTACTTCGGCCCGGCGGCGATCGTCAACGCGCACCGCTTCATCTTCGACTCGCGCGACGAGGGCGGCGAGCAGCGCCTGGAGATCCTCAACGACCGTGACGGTGTGTGGCGCTGCCGCACCACCTTCAACTGCACGGACGCCTGCCCGCGTGGCATCGAGGTCACCAAGGCGATCCAGGAGGTCAAGCGCGCGCTGATCACGCGTCGCTTCTGATCCCCGGAGCGCACGAAGAGGCCCGGACCCCGGCGAGGGGTCCGGGCCTCTTGCCGTGTCCGGGGGCCCGGACGGTACGGTCGTCCGGATGACCACCCTCCGGCACTCCGTCACCGTCCTGGCCGTCGAGCGCGGCCTCGTCGCCGAACTGGCCCCGCTCCTCTGGGACCTGGCCGAGTCGACCCGGGCCGACGGCGCGACCGTCCGCACGCCCGACGGGCAGCCCGTCGAAGACCTGCGGCTGATGAAGGGGCGCCACCTCCGGCCCGGGGCGCTGTACGAGCTCGGGCGGCCGGACGACGACGAGCGGATGGCGATCCGCGTACGGGAGTGGCGGCGCACCTCCGCCATCGAGCTGGAGCAGCTGCTGAGCGCTCCGGACCTGAACGCCAGGGTGACCCTGCGGCTGACCGCGCCCGACCGGCCCCGGCTCGTCGAGGGGCGGGGGCGGATGTGGGGGCCGGACGGCTCGGGCGTGCTGCGGCGCGGGGCGGGGAGGGCCCGCGCCGATCTCGCGGCTTGGTGGGACGCGGCGGCGCTGCCGCCCGGTGCGCCGCCCGCCGCGCGCGCCCCGGTGACGGTGCGGCTGAAGCACCTGCTGGGTGAGGCGCGGCTGCGGCTGCGGCCCCGGCGCGCGGAGGACGGGCGCTGGCGGGTGGAGGCGGTGGCCTCGGTGCGCGGGCGGTGGCTGCTGCGCCCGGTCGCCGCTGTGGTCCTGCTGCTGGCCGGGGGTCCGTTGCGGCGGGGGTTCCGGGACGCGGTGGAGCAGGCGGCGGAGGGGTGGGACCAGGCGGTGGCCCGGCTGCTGGAGCTCGGTCCGGAGGGGGTCCGGGAGGAGCTGGCCCGGCGTGCGACCGAGGGGCGCCCGGCGACGGACTGACTCAGTCCCAGGCCGCGCCGCCCCGGTCCTCCGCGACCACCATGATGCGCCGCAGCATGTCGTTGAGCAGGGCCCGCTCGTCCGCGTCCAGGACGCCGAGGAGCCGTTCCTCCTCGTGCCCGAGGAAGGCCATCGCGCCGAGCCAGGTCGACCGGCCCTCGTCCGTCAGCACCACGTCGACGCGGCGCCGGTCCGTGGTGGACGGGGTGCGCCGGACGAAGCCGCGGCGCTCGACCGCGTCCAGCCGGCCGGTGACGGACGCGGGGGCGAGGTCGAGGTCGGCGGCCAGTTCGGACGGGGCCGCCGTGCCGCCGCGTCCGGCCAGCTTGTGCAGGGTGTCGAACTCCTGGCGGTCCAGGTCGAAGTCGATGAGGGACTGCTCGCGCACCCGGCGCAGATGGACGGAGAGCTTCTTCATCCGGGTCACCGCGCCCTCGACATCCGGGTCGAGCTCGGGAAGCACGGGTCTCCACCGCTCCACGTGCCCGTCGGTCCAGTCGCGTAGCTCCATGGCGCTCAGCCTACGCGGGCGCTCCGGAGGGGGACGGGATCGTTCGGAAGCGAAATTCTCGTTGACGGGTACTTCGGTACCGAAATAGATTGCGGCCCATGGCCCACCCCTTAAGGACCCGCTCGTTCCGGCTGCTGTTCATCGGACGCTCCCTGTCGATGCTGGGCGACTCCGCGATCCCCGCCGCGCTCACCCTCGCCGTCTATCTGGCCACCGGATCGACCGGCGCCCTCGCCCTGGTGCTGGGGTGCGCGATGGTCCCCAAGCTGCTGCTGCTCCCGCTGGGCGGTGTCGTCGGTGACCGCTTCAACGCCCGCACGGTGGCCCTGACCACCGACCTCGTGCGGTGCGCGACCCAGCTCTTCGTCGGCGCCGAACTGCTCTCCGGCACCCCGGCCCTCTGGCAGATCGCCCTGGCCGAGGCGGTCGGCGGCGCCGCCGGGGCCTTCGCGATGCCGACCTCCGCCCCGCTGGTCCGGGGCACCGTGGACGAGTCGGGGCTGCTGCGCGCCAACGCGCTGATGGCGGTGGCCTCCGGGACCGCGCGGATCGGCGGGCCGGCCGTCGCCGGGGCCCTGATCCTCACCGCCGGACCGGGCTGGGCCTTCGTGTTGGACGGCGCCAGCTTCGCGGTCAGCGCCGCCCTGCTGTACGTGATCCGGGTCCGCCACGTCCCGATCCCCCGGCGCTCCCTGCTCGGCGACCTCAAGGGCGGCTGGACCGAGGTCCGCAGCCGCGACTGGTACTGGACGAGCCTGATCGCGCACGCCGTCTGGAACGGGGCGGCGGCCGTGCTGACCACGCTCGGCCCGGCCCTCTTCCTGCACGGCCCCGGCGGCAAGGGGAGCTGGGTCGTCCTGCTCCAGACCGGCGCGGTGGGCCTGCTGGCCGGCTCGCTGGTGGCCGGCCGCGTCCGGCCCCGCCGGGCGGTCCTGGCCGCCAACCTCGCCGGCGCGCTGTACGTGCTGCCGCTCTGCCTGCTGGCCGCGCACGCCCCGGTGGCCGTCTCGCTCACCACGTACGGGATCGCCATGGCCGGTCTCGGCTTCCTCAACCCGGTCTGGGAGACCGCCGTCCAGTCGGCGGTGCCGCCGCAGGCCCTGGCCAGGGTGACCTCGTACGACTGGCTGCTCTCGCTGGCCGCGATGCCGCTGGGCTACACGCTCGCCCCGCTCGCCGCCTCCGTCTGGAACACGGAGGCCCCGCTCGCCGCGGCCGGGCTGCTGGCGGGCGCCGCCTGCGCGGCCACCGCCGCCGTGCCGGGCGTACGGCGCTTCGGGGCGCCCGCCGCCGGCGCCGCGCGGGAGACCGGGGCGGCGGCCGGGACGACGCCCGCGGCGGGATAGCGGGCGCGGCCCGGATACGCTCGGGCCGTGGTGAAGGAAGAGAAGGACGTGAAGGCCGTCAAGGCCCCCCGCAGCGAGCAGACCCGCGCGCTGATCCTCGAAACCGCGCTCCGGCTCTTCCAGGAACGCGGCTACGACCGGACGACCATGCGGGCCATCGCCCAGGAGGCGGGCGTCTCCGTGGGGAACGCCTACTACTACTTCTCGTCCAAGGAGCACCTGGTCCAGGGGTTCTACGACCGGCTGGCCGCCGAGCACGCGGAGGCGGTGCGGCCGGTCCTGGACGGCGAGAAGGACCTCGCGGCCCGGCTGCGCGGGGTGCTGCTGGCCTGGCTGGACGTGGCGGAGCCGTACCGCCCCTTCGCCACGCAGTTCTTCAAGAACGCGGCCGATCCGGAGAGCCCGCTCAGCCCGTTCTCGGCGGAGTCGGTCGCCGCGCGCGAGGCGGTCATCGCGATCCACGCGCGCTGCCTGACCGGCTCGACCACCCGGACGGACCCCGAACTGGCCCCGGTGCTCCCGCGGCTGATGTGGCTCGCGCACATGGGTCTGGTGCTGTTCTGGGTGTACGACCGGACGGACGGGGCCGCCCGCAGCCGCCGGCTGGTCACGCGTACGGTCCCGATCGCCGCCCGCGCCCTGGCGCTGTCCCGGTTCCGGGTGCTGCGACCGCTGGTCCGCCAGGTGCACGAGGTGCTGGAGGAGTTCCTGCCGGGAGAAACGACGGCGCGGGCGGCCGGACCGGTCAGGTCCTAGCCGCCCGCGCGGCGCAACGCGGGGATCAGATCACGGGGATCAGATCCAGCCGAGCTCCCACAGGCGCCACACGCCCGTGCCGTCGGAGAGGTACTGCGAGCCGGAGACGTCCGACTTGGCGATGACGTAGTCCTTCTTCTGCCACAGCGGCACCAGCGGCACGTCCTCGCCGACCAGCTTCTGGAGCTCCTTGAAGTCGTTCGAGGCCCGGCTGCGGTCGCTGTACTGCAGCGTGGCGCTGATCAGCTCGTCCATCCTCTTGCTGGTGTAGCCGTTGTGGAGGCTGCTGTCGCGGCCGACGAGCGGCTGGCTGAAGGTGTCGGGGTCCGGGTAGTCGGGGAGCCAGCCGACGGTGTACATGTCGTACTCACCGGCCGCGTAGCCCTTCTGGAACCGGGTCCACTCGACGGGCTTGATCTTCACCTTGAAGAGCCCGGTGGCGTTCAGCTGGCGCTGGATCTCCTTGGTCTCGTCGGTGTACTGGTCGCCCTCTCGGTAGGCGAAGGTGAGGGCCAGCGGCGTCTGGACGCCGGCCTCGTCCATGAGCGCCTTCGCGCGCTTGGCGTCCGGCGAGGGGTAGGCGTCGAAGAACGGGGTGCTGTGCCCGATGGTGCCCTGCGGGATCAGCGAGTAGAGCGGTTCCACGGTGCCCTTGTAGATCTTGCTCACCAGCGGGCCGCGGTCGATGACCGCCGCGATGGCCTGGCGGACCTTGCGGTCGGCGAGCGGGGCGTCCTTGCGGACGTTGAAGACGAGGTTGCGGATCTCGGCGCTGTCCGCCTCGGTGACGCGCTTGTCGGTGTCGCCCGGGTTCAGCTCGGCGAGCGTGGACGGCGGAAGCTGACGGTGCGTCACGTCGACCTGACCGGACTTCCAGGCCGCGAGGAGGTGGTCGGACTCCTTGTAGTACCGCACGGTGACCGGGCCGCCGGTCTTGGTGATCGCGCCCTTGTACCGCGAGTTCGGCACCAGCTCGGCCTTGACGCCGGGCTCGTAGGACTTCAGGACGTACGGGCCCGAGCCGGTCACCTTGCCGTCGTTGCGCAGCTTGTGCTCCGAGTAGGAGTCCTTCTGCACGATCGCGCCGGCACCCGTGGCGATCTTCTGCGGGAAGGTCGCGTCGCGCGAGGAGAGGTTGAAGGTGATGGTCCGGCCCTCGGTGACCACGTTCTTCAGGCTGGGGAAGAGGACCGACGGACCGACGTCCGTCTTGATCTCCAGCATCCGGTCGAACGAGTACTTGACGTCCTCGGCGGTGAGCTCGTCGCCGTTGGCGAACGTCAGGTCGTCACGGAGCTTGCACTGGTACGTCTGCAGCTTGCCGCCGATGAAGCCGCAGCTCTCGGCGGCGTCCGGCTCGGGCACGATCCCGCCGGACTTGAACGTCATCAGGGACTGGTAGACGTTGCTGTACATCGCCCAGGAACCGGCGTCGTAGGCGCCCGCCGGGTCGAGCGAGGTCACCGCGTCGGTCGTACCGACGACGACCGGATCGGAGTTCCCCTCGTCCGAGGGAAGGAGTTGCCAGGCGACCACGCCTGCGATGACCAATACCGCGAAAATCGCGAGAATCCGTAGCCGGATCGACCGCATTGACGTGCTCTCCCTTAACAGCCCCACCTCGGTGTCGCGCTCAGATACGCAGATCACCGCACGTTCGCGCCCAGCAAATCACACGATTTTCACATCTGGAAGGGGAGATCAGAGGCTCATAGCCAATTGTTTGTCAGTCGAAACCTTTGACGCTTAGGCCGAATACAGAGGGTTCCCGGACGGTCACCCGTTCCGCCATTTCACGTGCGTACGCGGGGGATTACGCCTGCCGGGAGGCGAGCTCGACAACGGTGATGTCGGACGGCGCGCCGACCCGCACGGGCGGGCCCCAGGCGCCGGCGCCCCGGGTGACGTAGAGCTGGGTGTCGCCGTGGCGTTCGAGCCCGGCGACCGTCGGGTTGGACAGTTCCGCCACGTAGTTGCCCGGCCACAGCTGGCCGCCGTGGGTGTGCCCGGACAGTTGCAGGTCCACCCCGTGCGCGACGGCCTCGTCGATCACCACGGGCTGGTGGGCCATGAGCACGACCGCGCGGGCGGGGTCGCGGTCCCCGAGGGCGCGGGCGAAATCGGGGCCCTGCCCTTCGCTCTCGCCGGCGATGTCATTGACCCCGGCCAGATCGAAACCACCGGTCTCCACCCGGGCGTTCTCCAGCGGGTGCAGCCCCAATTCCCTTACATGATCAACCCATTGGGCGGCGCCGGAGTAGTACTCGTGATTGCCGGTGACAAAGAACGCGCCGTGCCGGGCGCGGAGGCCGGCGAGCGGTTCGGCGGCCGGGCCGAGATCGGCGACCGATCCGTCCACCAGATCACCGACGACCGCGATGAGATCGGGCCGGGTCCCGTTGACCGCGTCCACGATCCGTTGCGTATGGGAGCGGCCCAGGATCGGACCCAGGTGGATATCGCTGACGACGGCGATGCGGAAACCGTGCGCGGACCTCGGCAGCCGGGCGAGCGGCACGGTGACCCGCTTCACCCGGGGCCCGCGCAGCACCCCGTACGCCCCGTAGCCCACGGTCCCCAGCCCGGCCGCGGCGGCGGCGCCCCCGACCGCCCGCGCCACGAACAGCCGCCGCGACGGGGGCGGGAGGGCGGGCACGGCGGGTTCCGGCGCGGGCGCGGCCTCCGGCGCGGGCTCCGGCGCCGGTACGGGGACGGGCGCGGGCGCGGGTTCCCGTACGGGTGCCGCGCCGGCCACCGCCCGGCGGGCGAGCCACCGGCGCAGCAGGGGCCGTACGGCCTCGCCGACGAGCAGGGCGATCGTCAGGTAGAGCAGCGCGGCGAGCCAGAGGTACCCGGGCCAGGCCAGCGCCTGCTGGACCGGGAAGGGGGCGCCCGCGGGCCCGGCGACCAGGGCGCCGGCGCTGAGCAGCGGCAGCACGTACGCGGCGATCGTGCCGGCCCTGCGCCACGGGCTGCCCTGGGCCGTCGTGTCACCGACGAACCGGCGCCACACATAGCGGTGCACGGCCACCAGCAGGGCGACCACGGCGAGTACCGCCAGCCCGGCCCCCACGACCCGCATGCCCGCTCCCCCATCCCGTTCGTCCGGGTACCGCCCGGTTCAGGCCCCGGCCGGGACCAGTGATTTCAAGCCTTTTCGGCGCGCAGGGCCCTGACGCCCCGGAACCCGATCCAGCCCACGGCCGTCCCCAGGAGAAAGGACGTGATGGCGAGCAGCAGATGCACCCAGAAGTACGCGGTCGGGTCACCGGCGTCGTCGAAGGCGAGGCCGCTGCCGTCCTTCCACAGATTCTTCACGAAGGTGACCCAGATGACCCACGACCACGCCCCGAAGGCGAGCAGGAACCAGGAGACCGGGCGGCTGAGCTTCATGGATTCAGTATCGCCGCCGCGCTCCGGGGGGCTCGGGCGGGGTGGTCCGTACCGGCGGTCCGTCCGGCGGGTCACGTCGCCGGTACATATATTCACATCAACTGCATGTACGTTTTCGACCGTGCCAGCTCTCAAGAAGGCCGCGTCGGCGGTCACCTCTGCCGCCCTGCTGTCCGCTTTCGCCGTCACGCCCGCCTCCGCGGCCGACGGGAACGACGACGCCCCCAAGCCCCCCGCGACCATGTCGCAGGTCGGCGGCGCGCAGCTGGGACGGGCCGGCACCCAGGTCAACCTCGGGCCGGGCGCCCCGGTGCTGCCCAAGAAGCTGACGGGCCGGTCGTGGATGGTCTCGGACGCGGAGACCGGCGAGGTGCTTGCCGCGCACAACGCCCACTGGCGGCTGCCCCCGGCGTCCACGCTGAAGATGCTCTTCGCGGACACCCTGCTCGACGATCCCGCGCTCCTGCCGAAGACGCGGGAGTACACGGTGAAGGACGAGGACCTCGCCGGCATGGGCGAGGGCAGCAGCCTCGTCGGCATCAAGGAGGACCTCAGCTACACGGTGCACGACCTGTGGCTCGGGGTCTTCCTGCGCTCGGGGAACGACGCGGTGCACGTCCTGGCCTCGATGTACGGCGGTGTGCCGAAGGCCGTCCAGGCCATGCAGGACCGCGCGGTGGAGCTCCAGGCGCTGGACACGCACGTGGTGTCGCCCGACGGGTACGACGCGCCCGAGCAGGTCTCCAGCGCGTACGACCTCTCGCTCTTCGCCCGCGACGGGCTCCAGAACGCGGACTTCCGGGAGTACTGCTCGACCGCCACCGCGCAGTTCCCCGGCGAGAAGAAGAAGGGCAAGAAGCGCGAGACCTTCGGCATCCAGAACACCAACCGGCTGCTCACCGGGGCCGACGGCGTCACCGCGTACAAGGGCATCGCGGGCGTCAAGAACGGCTACACCACGCATGCCGGCAACACGTTCACCGGTGTCGCCGAGCAGGGCGGCAAAGTCCTCCTGGTCACCGTCATGCACCCGTCGTCCGAGGAGACGCACTCGGTGTACAAGGAGGCGGCCCGGCTCCTGGACTGGGGGTTCGCGGCGACCGGCAAGGTCACCCCGGTCGGTGAGCTGGTCGCCCCGAAGTCCGCGGTCACCGGCGACGGCGCGGACACCGCCGGGGCGGGCAAGGGCGCCGAGGCGGACACGGCGGCCACGGACAAGGGCGGCCACGGACCGGAGAAGGCCGCGCGGGCGGCGGCCGCCACCGACGGCTCCAGCGGGGTCGGTGTCGCGCTGGGCATCGTCGGCGGGGTGCTGGTCCTGCTGGCGGGCGGGGTGTTCCTGGTCAACCGGCGCTGGCCGCTGCCGGACCTGATGCGTCGCCGCCCTCGCCCGTGACGCGCCGGGCGGCGGGCGTGGAACCCCCCTCCGCGTCCGCCGCCGGCCGGTCCTCCGCCTCCTCCTCCTTGCTCGGCGTCGCCGTCCAGGCGGCACAGAACAGCAGCAGCTTCGCCGTGAAGTTGATCCACAGCAGCAGGGCGATCGGCACCCCGAAGGCGCCGTACATGCTCTTGGACGCGACGCCCTTCATATAGCTGCCGAGCAGCAGCTTGAGCAGTTCGAACCCGACCGCGCCGAGCAGCGCGGCCACCATCAGCCGGCGGCGCGGCGGTTCGACGCCGGGGAGCAGCGTCAGCAGATAGAGCAGCAGCAGGAAGTCGGCGACGACGGCCACCAGCAGGGCGGCGATGCGCAGCAGGACCCCGCCCGCCCCGTTCTCGGGGATGTGGAGCAGGTCGGCGACCCAGCCGACCGCCACCGAGCCGACCGAGGAGATGGCGAGCGTCACCAGCGCCGCGCCGCCGAGACCGAACAGCACCCCGGCGTCCTTGAGTTTGCGCAGGACCGGATTGCCCTCGTCCAGGTCGTCCATCTCCCAGACCGCGCGCAGGCAGTCGCGCATCGAGCCGATCCAGCCGACACCGGTGAAGAGCAGCAGCGCACCGGCCACCAGACCGACCGTCCCCGCGTGGGCGACCAGATTGTCGATGCCGAGCTGGTCGGAGATGCCGGGCACCTGCTCGGCGATCTTGTCCTCGATCGTGTTCAGCTGCTTGTCGGTCAGCAGCGCGGCACCGATGGCCGCGCCGACCGCGATCAGCGGGAAGAGCGCGAGGAAGCTGATGAACGTGATGGCCGCCGCCAGCCGGGTCCAGTGGACCCGCACCAGCGTCTCGTAACTGCGCCAGGCGTGCGTCTCCGTCAGCCGGGAGACGAGTGGCCCGATGACGGGGAGTTTCTTCAGCCAGTCCATAGGCCACGACTACCCCTCCGGCGCGCGAAAACCGAAGCCCGGTGCCGGGTGCGGAGGATGACGGGCCCTCAATCACCCATTTCGGTGAGTGTTGTAACAAATCCCTCAAAGGTGTTATCCCGGGCGATACGGTCACCCTCATGTCTGTCGACACCGTGTCCCTGACCGGCTGGGGCCGCACCGCCCCGACGACCGCGCTGCGTTTCCGCCCCCGTAGTCACGAGGAGGCCGCGGCGACCGTGCTGGGCTGCGGGCCGCGCGGCTCGATCGCCCGGGGCCTGGGCCGGACGCACGGCGACGCGGCGCAGAACGCCGGGGGTTCGGTCCTCGACATGACGGCGCTCGACCGCGTCCGGGCCATCGACGCGGCGGCCGGCCTGGTGGTCTGCGACGCGGGCACCACACTGCACCGGCTGCGCGAGGTGATGCTTCCGCTCGGCTGGTTCCCGCCGGTGGTGCCCGGCGGGCGTTACGTCACGGTGGGGGGCGCGATCGGCTCGGACGGGCACGGCGACAACCACCGCGCGGCCGGCTCCTTCTCCCGGCACGTCACGGAGTTCACGCTGCTCACCGCCGACGGCGAGGCGCGTACGGTGCGCCCGGGCACCCCACTCTTCGACGCGACCGCCGGCGGTCTCGGCCTGACCGGGGTCATCCTCTCGGCCACACTGCGGTTCCGGCCCGTCACCACGGCCCTGATGGCGGTCGACACCGAGCGGGCGGCCGGCCTGGACGACCTGCTGGCCCGGATGGCGCGCGGCCACCGGCCCTACGAGTACGCCCGGATCGACCTCACCGCCCGGGGCCGGGCCACCGGCCGGGGCGTCCTGGTCCGCGCGGACCACGTCCCGGTGCGCGCGCTCCCGGAGCGCACCCGGCGCACCGCGCTCGCGCTCGGCCCGGCGCGCCGCCCGGCCGCGCCGCCGCTGCTGCCCCGCCTCTTCGGCCGGCTGGCCGCCACCGCGCTCAACGAGATCGGCTACCGCTCCGCACCCCGGTCGCGCGCCGGTGAACTCCAGCCGCTCGGCACCTTCTTCCGCGCCCTGGACGCCCGGCCGCACAGCAATCGCGTCTCCCCCACGGGCGGCCGCATCCACTACGCGTTCCTGGTCGGCCACGGGCAGGAGGAGACGCTGCGGCGGATCGTCGGGCGCATCGCCCGCAGCCGCTGTCCGTCCTTCCGGGCGGTGCTCAGGCGGTGCGGCGAGGGCGGCCCCGGCTGGCTGTCGTTCCCCGCGCCCGGCTGGCACCTCTCCCTCGACCTGCCGGCCGGGCTGCCGGGGCTGGCCCGCTTCCTCGATGCGCTGGACGAGGAGGTGGCGGCGGCGGGCGGCCGGGTCTCCCTGACCGAGGACGCCCGGCTGCGCCCCGACGCGCTCGCCGCGATGTACCCGCGGCTGCCCGACTTCCGGGCGCTGCGGGCCGAACTGGACCCGAACGGGGCGTTCCGCTCGGACCTGTCCCGCCGGCTGTCGCTGTAGACCCCCTCTTCCCCCCTGCAAGGAGCGTTCCCGTGAAGGATGCCTTCGGTGCCCCGCAGTCCCTGCTCGTCCTCGGCGGCACGTCGGAGATCGGGCTCGCCACCGCACGCCGGCTGATCGCCCACCGCACCCGCACGGTCTGGCTGGCCGGCCGGCCCTCCCCCGCCCTGGAGGCGGCGGCGGAGGACCTGCGCCACCGGGGGGCGTACGTACAGACCGTGGCGTTCGACGCGCTGGACACCGAGTCCCATGAAACGGTCCTGGGCAAGATCTTCACCGAGGGCGACATCGACATGGTGCTCCTCGCCTTCGGCATCCCGGGCGACCAGGAGCGCGACGAGGAGGAACCGCTCGCGGCGGTCCGGGTGGCGCAGACGAACTACACCGGCGCGGTCTCCGCCGGACTGGTGTGCGCGGGCGCGCTCCAGGCGCAGGGGCACGGTTCGCTGGTGGTGCTGTCCTCGGTGGCCGGTGAGCGGGCCCGGCGCGCGGACTTCATCTACGGGTCGAGCAAGGCGGGCCTGGACGTCTTCACGCAGGGCCTCGGCGACGCGCTGCACGGCACGGGGGTGCACGTGATGGTGGTGCGGCCCGGGCTCGTGGTCCCGGACGCGGCGGCGGTGCGCGGGGCCGGGGGGCCGCTGGCGACGATCCCGTTCACCCGGACGCCGCTGGTGACGACGCCGGGGGCGGTGGCCGACGCGATCGTGGCCGGGCTGCGGAGGCGTTCGGAGACGGTGTGGGTGCCGGGGGCGCTGCGCGGGGTGATGTCCGCGCTGCGGCACGTGCCCCGGCCGCTGTTCCGGCGGCTGCCGGTGTGACCCTTTACGGGTGCAGCGAGGGGGCGTCCAGGGTGCTGCCGCTCTGCGCGGGGACGGCGGGGCCCGTGCCGCCCGCGCCGAACGGGAACTCGTTGATCTTGCGCCAGACGCGGTCCAGCCGGCCCTGCTCGTACAGCGCGAAGGAGCCGCAGATCCAGGACGCCTCGTAGTCGGCGAGCTCCTCGTACGCCCGGTCCATCGCCGCTTCGGGGATGTCGTGGGCGACGGTCACGTGCGGGTGGTACGGGAACTGGAGCTCGCGCACCAGGGGCCCGGAGGCGTCCCGTACCCGCTTCTGGAGCCAGGCGCACGCCGAGGCGCCCTCGACCACCTGGACGAAGACGACCGGCGACAGCGGGCGGAAGGTGCCCGTGCCGGACAGCCGCATCGGGAAGGGCCGGCCGCCGGTCGCGATCGAGGCGAGGTGCGCCTCGATCGCGGGCAGGTCGGCCGCCAGGGCCTCGGTCGGCGGCAGGAGGGTGACGTGGGTGGGAATGCCGTGTGCGGCAGGGTCCCCGAAGCTCGCGCGGCGCTCCTGGAGCAGGCTGCCGTAGGGCTCCGGGACCGCGATCGAAACGCCGAGCGTTACGGTCCCCACGTCGTTCTCCTCAATCCTCGGTGGTCTGTTTTCAGCCACTGACGGCCGCAAGCATCACGCCGCAAGTGTGCCGCCTGCGGGCCCTGTGCCGCCAGGGTCCTTGGACTCAGTGCTTGGCGGGCAGAAGGCCCATCCGGTCGTAGGTGAGCGCCAGGGTCTCGGCGGCCACGGCCCGCGCCTTCTCGGCGCCCGCGGCCAGGATGGAGTCCAGCGTCTCCGGGTCGTCCAGATATTCCTGCGTCTTCGTCCGGAACGGTGTGACGAAGTCGACCATGACCTCGGCGAGGTCCGTCTTCAGCGCGCCGTAGCCCTTGCCCTCGTACTTCTGCTCCAGCTCCGGCACCGAGGCACCGGTGAGCGTCGAGTAAATGCTGAGCAGGTTGCTGACGCCGGGCTTCTCGGCCCGGTCGAAGCGGATCACCGTGTCGGTGTCGGTGACGGCGCTCTTCACCTTCTTGGCGGTGGTCTTCGGCTCGTCCAGGAGGTTGATCAGACCCTTCGGGTTCGCCGTCGACTTGCTCATCTTCGAGGACGGGTCCTGGAGGTCGTAGATCTTCGCCGTCTCCTTGAGGATGTACGGGTCCGGGACGGTGAAGGTCTCGCCGTAGGTGCTGTTGAACCGCTCGGCGAGATTACGCGTCAGCTCCAGGTGCTGGCGCTGGTCCTCGCCCACCGGGACCTGGTCGGCCTGGTAGAGCAGGATGTCGGCGACCATCAGCATCGGGTAGGTGAAGAGGCCGACCGTGGTGCGGTCGGCGCCGTGCCGGGCGGACTTGTCCTTGAACTGCGTCATGCGGGACGCCTCGCCGAACCCGGCCAGGCAGTTCATCACCCAGCCCAGCTGGGCGTGCTCGGGCACGTGGCTCTGGATGAACAGCGTGCAGCGCTCGGGGTCGAGCCCTGCGGCGAGCAGCTGGGCCACGGCGAACCGGGTGTTGGCCCGCAGCTGCGCGGGGTCCTGCGCGACGGTGATGGCGTGCAGGTCGACCACCATGTAGAAGGCGTCGTGGGACTCCTGCAGGGCCACCCACTGGCGGACGGCGCCGAGGTAGTTGCCGAGGTGGAACGAGCCGGAGGTGGGCTGGATTCCGGAGAGCACGCGGGGACGTTCAGAGGCCATGGGCTCATTGTCTCAGGTGTACGGCCCTTCCCGGGCGCCCGGTGAAGGAATCGCCCGACGGGCCCGCGCCGCGGATTTTCCGGGCGCGCCGTGAACCGAAGGTTTCCTCGCGGACGAACCGACCGACGATACAAAGTGGGCCCGGGGGTGCCTCGCCGCCCAGGGGCGGACAGGCCGCGGCGTCTGGTGCGGTGCATCGCAAGGCGCCGGAGCGTCCTCATCGCGGAGCGATTAGGGCGTTTCGGCAACGCCGCGAGGTGCCGTGCCAGGCGTCGCGGACCCGCCCCTGGGCGGCGAGGCACCCCCCAACCCCGGCTCACGCCGCACGACGATCGGAGATCCCGTGTCGACCACGGAAAACGCCATCGCCTCCGCCGAGGCGCACAGCGCGCACAACTACCACCCGCTGCCCGTCGTCGTCGCCACGGCGGACGGGGCCTGGATGACCGACGTCGAGGGCCGCCGCTACCTCGACATGCTCGCCGGATACTCGGCGCTCAATTTCGGCCACAGCAACCGCCGGCTGATCGACGCGGCGCGGGCGCAGCTGGAGCGGGTGACGCTCACCTCCCGGGCCTTCCACCACGACCGGTTCGCCGACTTCTGCACGCGCCTGGCGGAGCTGTGCGGCATGGAGATGGTGCTCCCGATGAACACCGGGGCGGAGGCGGTCGAGACCGCGGTGAAGACGGCCCGCAAGTGGGGCTACCGGGTCAAGGGCGTCCCGGACGGCATGGCGAAGATCATCGTCGCCGCCGACAACTTCCACGGCCGCACCACCACGGTCATCAGCTTCTCCACGGACCCGGAGGCCCGCGCCGACTTCGGCCCGTACACACCGGGGTTCGAGATCGTGCCGTACGGGGACCTCACCGCGATGCGCGAGGCCATGACGGAGAACACCGTGGCCGTGCTGATCGAGCCGATCCAGGGCGAGGCGGGCGTGCTGGTGCCGCCGCCCGGCTACCTCGCCGGGGTGCGGGAGCTGACCCGTGAACGGAACGTGCTGTTCGTCGCGGACGAGATCCAGTCCGGTCTGGGCCGGACCGGGAGGACCTTCGCCTGCGAGCACGAAGGCGTCGTGCCGGACGTGTACCTGCTCGGCAAGGCCCTCGGCGGCGGTGTGGTGCCGGTGTCGGCCGTGGTGTCGTCGGCGGCCGTGCTCGGGGTGTACCGCCCCGGGGAGCACGGCTCGACGTTCGGCGGCAACCCGCTGGCCTGCGCGGTGGCGCTGGAGGTCATCGACATGCTGAGCACCGGCGAGTACCAGCAGCGCGCGGCCGAGCTGGGCGACCACCTCCACCACGAGCTGGGGCTCCTGGCGGGCGGGGGCACGGTGCAGGCCGTCCGGGGACGCGGGCTGTGGGCGGGCGTGGACATCGAACCGGAGCTGGGCACGGGCCGCGAGATCTCCGAACGGCTGATGGAGCGCCGGGTCCTGGTGAAGGACACCCACGGCTCCACGATCCGGATCGCGCCGCCGCTGGTGATCGGCAAGGAGGACCTGGACTGGGGACTCGAACAGCTGCGGGAGGTCCTGCGGGGCTGAACCGGGGCGGCGGGGGCGCGGCCCGGGGGCGCGCGCCGGGATCGCGGTCCGGGGGCCGGGCGCGCGCCGGGTGCGTGGCCCGGGGCGCCGCCCCTCAGGTCAGCACCCGCAGCAGCGCCTCCAGCGTCCCCGCCCAGGCGCTGTCCGTCGGGGTGCCGTAGCCGATGACCAGCGCCTCGCGCTTCAGGCCGGCGTCCGGGTGGCGGTAGAAGGCCAGGCCCTCGACCGCGAGGCCCTGCCAGGCCGCCGCCCGGATCACCTCGGCCTCGCTGCCCTCCGGGAGTTCGAGGACGGCGTGCAGCCCGGCGGCGATCCCGCTGACCCGGATCTGCGGGGCGCGTTCGGCCAGCGCCGCGACGAGCTGGTCGCGGCGGTTGCGGTAGCGCAGCCGCATGGACCGCACGTGCCGGTCGTACGCCCCCGAGGCCATGAACTCCGCGAGCGTCAGCTGGTCCAGCGCGCCCGGCGCCCAGTCGCTCGCCCCCTTCGCCCGGGCGACCGCGGCGGCCAGGGCGCGCGGCACCACCATCCAGCCGAGCCGCAGCCCCGGTGCCAGGGACTTGCTGGCGGTGCCCAGGTAGACGACGCGTTCCGGGTCCAGGCCCTGGAGGGCGCCGACCGGCTGGCGGTCGTAGCGGAACTCGCCGTCGTAGTCGTCCTCCAGGATCAGCCCGCCGGTGGACCGGGCCCAGTCAACGGCCGCCGCCCGCCGGTCCGGGTGGAGCGGGACCCCCGTGGGGAACTGGTGCGCCGGGGTCAGCAGGACCGCGCCCGCGTGGCGCAGGGTGTGCAGTTCACCGGTCCGGGTGCCGGACTCGTCGAGCGGCAGGCAGGGGATGCGGAGCCCGGCGTCGGTGAGCAGGCGGGTGTGGACGCCGAGGCCGTACGACTCGACGGCCACCTCCCGCACCCGGCGCTCGCGGAGCACCTTGCCGAGCAGCATCAGGGCGTGCACGAATCCGGAGCAGACGATGATCCGGTCCGGGTCGGCGTACACGCCGCGCGCCCGGGCCAGGTACTCGGCGAGGACGGTGCGCAGCTCGGTCCGGCCGCGCGGGTCGCCGTAGCCGAACGCGTCGTTCGGCGCGGCGGACAGGGCGCGCCGGGCGGCCTTCAGCCACTCGGCGCGCGGAAAGGTGGCCAGGTCGGGGGTGCCCGGCTTCAGGCTGTACGCCGGTGCGCCGCGCGGCGGTCTGGCCGGGGGGGCCTCGGGCGTCGCCGGGGGCCGGGGGTCGGCGCGGCGGGCCACCCGGGTGCCGGAGCCCTGGCGGGCGGTGAGCCACCCCTCGGCGACCAGCTCCGCGTAGGCGTCGGCGACGGTGTTGCGGGCGATGCCGAGGTCGGCGGCGAGAGTGCGGGACGACGGCAGACGGGTGCCGGGCGTCAGGCGGCCGGTGCGGACGGCCTCGCGCAGGGCGTCCATCAGACCGGCCCGCAGACCGGACGAACCGGTCGGGTCGATGTGGAGGTCGGCACCGAAAGTGGCCCAGGCGTCTGTCATGCGAATGGACCATACCGCTGCGCCACTCTCCCCGTAGCGTTGAGGGCATGACGACGAACGAGAACAGCAACGACACTTCCGGCTACTGCCCCGAGCACACCCCGCGGCTGGCGTGGGCGCAGCACGCCCCCGACGTCTACAAGGCGATGGCCCGGCTGGACGCCGCCTCCCGCAGGGGCATCGACCCGGTGATCGCCGAACTGGTGAAGATCCGCGCCTCGCAGATCAACCACTGCGCGTTCTGCCTGGACATGCACACCAAGGACGCGCTCGCGGCGGGCGAGTCGCTGGAGCGGATCATCCAGCTCAGCGCGTGGGAGGAGTCGCAGCACTTCTACACGCCGAAGGAGATCGCCGCGATCGAGCTGACCGAGGCGGTGACCGTGCTGACCGACGGCTTCGTGCCGGACGAGGTGTACGCCCGGGCCGCGAAGCACTTCGGCGAGGAGGAGCTGGCCCACCTCATCGCCGCGATCATCACGATCAACGCGTGGAACCGGTTCGCCGTGTCCACCCGCATGGTGCCGGGCCACTACACGCCCGGCGACCACGGCTGAGCGGCCCGGTGACCGCGTCGGGCCTGCGGGCCCTGCACCACGGCCGCGCCCCCGGCGACCCCCTGGTCCTGCCCGGTCCGTGGGACGCCGCGAGCGCCCAGGTCTTCGCGGACGCCGGCTTCCCCGCGCTCGCCACGCCGAGCGCGGGGGTCGCCGCGTCCCTGGGTCACGAGGACGGCTCGACGCCCGCCGCCGAGATGTTCGCGGCGGTGGCCCGGATCGCCCGCGCCGTCTCCGTACCGGTCTCCGCCGACATCGAGGCCGGATACGGGCTGGCGCCCGGCGAGCTGGTGGAGCGGCTGCTCGCGACCGGGGCGGTCGGCTGCAACCTGGAGGACACCGTGGACGGGGTCCTGCTGGACGCCGGAGCGCAGGCGGACCGGCTGGCCGCGGTGCGGGCGGCGGCCGGGGACGCGCTCTTCGTGAACGCCCGGATCGACACGTACGTCACGGGTGTCCCGGACGGGGTGGACCCGGCGGCGGAGACCCTGCGCCGGGCGCGGCTCTACGCGGCGGCGGGCGCGGACTGCGTCTATCCGATCCTGGCCCCGCCCGAGGCGTTCGGGCCGCTGGCCGGTGCGCTGCCCGGGCTGCCGCTGAACGCGCTGGCCCGGCCGGACGGGCCGGGGCCGGGCCGCCTCGGTGAGCTGGGCGCGACCCGGATCACCTTCGGGCCGGGCCTCCAGCGGCGGGCCATGGCCGCGCTGCGGGAGATCACGGCCGGACTCTGACCGCCTGACGCACACACGCCCCCCGACGCACACACGCCCCCGGCAGCGCTGCGGCTGCCGGGGGCGTGTGCGTGACCCCGGGGGGTCTCAGATCAGGCCGAGCTCGCGGACCGCGTCGCGCTCCTCGGTGAGCTCCTTCACCGAGGCGTCGATGCGCGCACGGGAGAACTCGTTGATGTCCAGGCCCTGGACGATCTCGTAGGTGCCGTTCTTCGTGGTGACCGGGAACGACGAGATGATGCCCTCGGGGACGCCGTAGGAGCCGTCCGACGGGATGCCCATCGAGGTCCAGTCGCCCTCGGCGGTGCCGTTGACCCAGGTGTACACGTGGTCGATGGCGGCGTTGGCGGCGGAGGCGGCGGAGGACGCGCCACGGGCCTCGATGATCGCGGCGCCGCGCTTGGCGACGGTCGGGATGAAGGAGTCGGCCAGCCACGCCTCGTCGTCGACCAGCTCGGCGGCGTTCTTGCCGGCGACCTCGGCGTGGAAGATGTCCGGGTACTGGGTGGCCGAGTGGTTGCCCCAGATCGTCAGCTTCTTGATGTCGGAGACGGCGGCACCGGTCTTGGCGGCCAGCTGCGAGATCGCGCGGTTGTGGTCCAGGCGGGTCATCGCGGTGAAGCGCTCGGCCGGGACGTCCGGGGCGGCGGCCTGCGCGATGAGCGCGTTGGTGTTGGCCGGGTTGCCGACGACGAGGACCTTGATGTCGTCCGCGGCGTTGTCGTTGATCGCCTTGCCCTGCGGCTTGAAGATGCCGCCGTTGGCGGAGAGCAGGTCGCCGCGCTCCATGCCCTTGGTGCGGGGGCGGGCGCCGACGAGCAGGGCGACGTTCGCACCGTCGAAGCCGACGTTCGCGTCGTCGGTGATCTCGATGCCGCGCAGCAGCGGGAAGGCGCAGTCGTCGAGCTCCATCGCGGTGCCCTCGGCGGCCTTCAGCCCCTGGGGGATCTCCAGGAGACGCAGGTTGACCGGCACGTCCGGGCCGAGCAGGTGGCCGGAGGCGATGCGGAAGAGCAGTGCGTAGCCGATCTGGCCGGCTGCGCCGGTCACGGTGACATTCACGGGAGTGCGGGTCATGGCGATCTCCGTTAGACAGCTGGCGGTCCGGGCTCCTGGCCCCTGGTGCGGGACATCTCCCTGAATCTTGATGTGAAGAGATATCCGTCGGCCAGGCTATCCGACCCGGAACGCCACGGCCGCCCGGCCCCCGTTGCCTGTCGATCACACCATGGCGGAATGGTCACTTCCGTGCCACAGGGAACAGCCATCCCTTGAACGGGTGAGGGCCGTCAACAAGGCTGGACGCAGGACGGGGCAAGGCCGCTCGACCGCCGCTTCGGGAGCCACGCGCTCCGGGTTGCCCCGCCTCCGGTGTCCGTCCCTTCTCGGGGGAGGGGACGGCCACCGGCTTCTTCCGCTCCGCGGAGCGCGGGTCAGCGGACCGTGAAGTGGACCGCGTCCTCCAGGAACGGGATGTCGAGCCACGGCTGCGGCTGCGCGACCAGCGCGAGCAGCACGATGAGGACGCCGAGCAGGCCGTACGTCACCAGATCGGTGAAGCGGGACCGCACCGCGAGCATGCCCACCGACCGGACGGTGACGCGCAGGACCGCGCCCAGGACGAGGGCGACGCCGATCAGTATCGTGCCGACGCGGAAGGCCTCCTCGAACGGATCGGCCGCCACGATCAGCAGCCCGGTGCCGGCCGTGCAGAGCACCGTGAGCAGCGGCCACTGCCGGGCCGGCGCCGGCGCGTCACCGCCGGCCGCCCGCCCGCCGCCCTCGGGCCGCGCGGTGTCCCGGGTCAGCGAGAACCGCCGGGACCGCCGGGTGGCGGCGGAGGCGGTGCCGGAGGGCTCGGAGGAGACCGCCGTGGACCCGGTCGCGCCGGCCTCCTCCGTGGAGCCGGTGTCCGGACTCGTACCAGCAGCCACGGGTCAGCCGGCGGAGACGGCCGCGGCGTCGCGCTCGGCGGCCTCGACCACGTTGACGAGCAGCTGGGCGCGGGTCATCGGGCCGACACCGCCCGGGTTCGGCGAGATCCAGGCGGCGACCTCGGCCACGCCGGGGTGGACGTCGCCGACGATCTTGCCGTTCTCGTCGCGGCTGACGCCGACGTCCAGGACGGCGGCGCCCGGCTTCACGTGCTCGGGCCGGATGATGTGCGGCACGCCCGCAGCGGCGACGATGATGTCCGCCTGCTTCAGGTGGGCGGCCAGGTCCCGGGTGCCGGTGTGGCACTGGGTCACCGTGGCGTTCTCCGACTTGCGGGTGAGCAGCAGCGGGATGGACCGCCCGATGGTGACACCGCGTCCGACGACCACGACGTGGGCGCCGTTGATCTCGACGCCGTGGTGGCGCAGGAGCTGGACGACGCCCTGCGGGGTGCACGGCAGCGGGCCGGTCTCGTTGAGCACCAGGCGGCCGAGGTTCATCGGGTGCAGGCCGTCGGCGTCCTTGGCCGGATTCATCAGTTCCAGGACGCGGTTGGTGTCGATTCCCTTGGGCAGGGGCAGCTGCACGATGTAGCCCGTGCAGGCGGGGTCGTCGTTGAGCTCGCGGACGACCGCCTCGATCTCCTCCTGCGTGGCGGTGTCGGGCAGTTCGCGCTGGATGGAGCCGATGCCGACCTGCGCGCAGTCCTTGTGCTTGCCGTTCACGTACCACCTGCTGCCAGGGTCGTCCCCGACCAGCAGGGTTCCCAGGCCGGGCGTGACGCCCCGGGCCTTGAGGGCCGCCACGCGGGCGGTCAGATCGGACTTGATCGCGGCTGCGGTGGCCTTGCCATCGAGAATCTGGGCAGTCATGGTCCCCATACTCCCGGATGACCCCACCCTCGGACCAATCAGGTACCAGGCGTGGACGCAAGGTTGCACTTGGACAACTTCTTGAGCTGCGGCTGGACAAACGTACTAACTGCTTATAACGATGAAGGCCGCTGTGCCGCAGCAGTAACCGGGGGGCTGGACCGCTGACGTTTTCTCTTCCTCCGTGCGGCCGCACCGTCCCCGTACGTCTGTTGGAGGAACGCCCATGAGCTTCGGCGACCCGAACCCGAACAACCCCTACGGGCAGCAGCCCGGTCAGCCGCAGCCGGGCTACGGCTACCCCCAGGCCCCGCAGGGCGTGCCGCAGCAGGGCTACGGCTACCCGGCGGCCCCGCCGGTGCCCGGCGGCGACTACGGCCAGCAGCCCGGTTACGGCGCCCGTCCGCCGCTGGCGAGCTGGGGACGCCGCGTCGGCGCGTACCTGGTCGACATCATCGTCATCGGTGTCCCGTACGGCATCCTCCTGGGCATCGGCGGTGCCGTGGGCGGCGGCGCGGGCGCCGCGCTCATGGGCCTCGGCATCCTCGTGTGCATCGGCGGCTTCCTCTTCAAGCTGTACAAGGAGGGCACGACCGGTCAGTGGATCGGCAAGAAGGCCCTCGGCATCAGCCTGCTGCGTGAGGCGGACGGCCGGCCGCTCGGCTTCGGCATGGCGTTCGTCCGCCAGATAGCGCACTTCCTGGACAGCATCGCCTGCTACCTCGGCTGGCTGTGGCCGCTGTGGGACTCCAAGAACCAGACGTTCGCGGACAAGGTCTGCTCCACCGTCGTGGTGCGCGTCGGCTGACCGGCCGTCGGACAGGCCCGAGGGCCGTAACCCCACGCGTAGCGCGCGGGGTTACGGCCCTCGGGCGTACGGGGGCGAACCGGCTCAGTGGAAGAAGTGCCGGGTGCCCGTGAAGTACATCGTCACGCCGGCCTTCTTCGCGGCCTCGACCACCAGCTCGTCGCGGACCGAACCGCCCGGCTGGGCCACGGCCTTGACGCCGGCCGCGGTCAGGATCTCCAGCCCGTCCGGGAAGGGGAAGAAGGCGTCGGACGCCGCGTAGGAGCCGGCGGCCCGCTCCTCGCCCGCGCGCTCGACGGCCAGCTTCGCGGAGTCGACCCGGTTGACCTGGCCCATGCCGACGCCGACCGAGGCGCCGCCCTTGGCGAGCAGGATGGCGTTGGACTTGACCGCCCGGCACGCCTTCCACGCGAAGGCGAGCTCCTTCAGCTCCTCGGCGGAGAGCGCGTCGCCCGCGGCGAGCGTCCAGTTGGCCGGGTCGTCGCCCTCGGCCTGGAGGCGGTCGGTGACCTGGAGCAGCGCGCCGCCGTCGATCGGCTTGACCTCGACCTCGGCGGACGGGGCCTCGGGGCAGCGGAGCACGCGGATGTTCTTCTTGCGGGACAGGACCTCGACCGCGCCGTCCTCGTACGCCGGGGCGACGATGACCTCGGTGAAGATCTCCGCGACCTGCTCGGCCAGGGCGACGGTCACCGGACGGTTGACCGCGATGACACCGCCGTACGCCGACAGCGGGTCGCAGGCGTGGGCGTTGCGGTGCGCCTCGGCGATGTCGTCGGCGATGGCGATCCCGCACGGGTTGGCGTGCTTGATGATCGCGACGCACGGCTCGGCGTGGTCGTACGCGGCACGCCGGGCGGCGTCGGTGTCCGTGTAGTTGTTGTAGGACATCGCCTTGCCGTGCAGCTGCTCGGCACCGGCCAGGCCGCCGGTGCCCGAGGTGTAGAGCGCGGCGGGCTGGTGCGGGTTCTCGCCGTAGCGCAGGACGTCCTGGCGCTCGTACGTCGTACCGAAGAAGTCCGGGAAGCCGGAGTCGTCGGCGGCGGCGTAGCCGTCGGCGAACCAGCCGGCGACGGCCACGTCGTAGGCGGCGGTGTGCTGGAACGCCTCGGCGGCGAGCCGCTTGCGGGCGGCCAGGTCGAAGCCGCCCGCCCCGACCGCGGCGAGCACGTCGGCGTACCGCTCCGGGCTGGTGACGACGGCCACGGAGGGGTGGTTCTTGGCGGCGGCGCGGACCATGGACGGGCCGCCGATGTCGATCTGCTCGACGCACTCGTCGGCGCTGGCGCCGGAGGCGACGGTCTCCTTGAACGGGTACAGGTTGACGACCACCAGGTCGAACGGCTCGACGCCCAGCTCGGCCAGCTGCTCGCGGTGCGCGTCGAGGCGCAGGTCGGCGAGGATGCCGGCGTGGACGCGGGGGTGCAGCGTCTTGACGCGGCCGTCGAGGCACTCGGGGAAGCCGGTCAGCTCCTCGACCTTGGTGACCGGGACACCGGCGGCGGCGATCTTTCCGGCGGTGGACCCGGTGGAGACCAGTTCGACACCCGCCTCGTGCAGGCCGCGGGCGAGGTCTTCGAGGCCCGTCTTGTCGTAGACGCTGACCAGGGCGCGGCGGATGGGCTTATTCTCCGACATGACCGAGATGAACCTTTCGTCCCTCAATGCGATAGCCGTCGCGGGCGAGCCGCCCCACGGCCTCGACGAGCAGCTTGCGCTCGACTTCCTTGATGCGTTCGTGGAGGGCCGCTTCGCCCTCCGGGGTGTCCTCTTCGGTCACCTCGACCACGCCCTGCGCGATGATCGGACCGGTGTCGACGCCGTCGTCGACGAAGTGGACGGTGCACCCGGTGACCTTCACGCCGTACGCGAGCGCGTCACGCACGCCGTGCGCACCGGGAAAGCTGGGGAGCAGGGCGGGGTGGGTGTTGATGAACCGGCCGCCGAACCGGGCCAGGAACTCCTTGCCCACGATCTTCATGAACCCGGCGGACACGACGAGGTCGGGCCGGTGCGCACCGGTCGCCTCGGCGAGCGCGGCGTCCCACTCCTCGCGGGTGGCGTGGTCCTTGACGCGGCACGTGAAGGTGGGGAGCCCGGCGCGCTCGGCCCGGTCCAGGCCGGCGATGCCGTCGCGGTCGGCACCGACCGCGACGATCCGGGCACCGAAGCCCTCGGGATCGTCACCGATCGCGTCGAGCAGGGCCTGGAGGTTCGTACCGGAACCGGAGACCAGGACGACCACACGGGCCGGGGCGGCAGAGGGAAGCGGGGAGGCCACGGCTGGGCCCTTTCTCGCGTGCGAGCGGTTCGAAGCGGCCGGCCCGCCACCACGGCACCGGGGCGGCGGCCTGCGATTTGTACGGTCGTACGAAAGAAACACGCTCCCCCGTACGGGGAACCCTACGAACGCGCCGACCGTCAGCAACGATACCGGCACCGCGCCGCACCCCCGCCTGACGGGGGTGACGGAGCCGGGGCCCGGGAGGGTCACGGACCCCGTGCTCCCCGCTTTCGGCGTCTCCTCACCGGAAGGTAGCGTCAGGGGCAGCGAACCGTCCGCCGGGCGGAAACGACGAGATGGGGAAGACGTTCACCACATGCCGGACCGACGCCGCCGCACCGCCTTCCGCCAGCCGCTGCCCGAGCGGGCCACCCTGCTGATGCGCGAGCGCTCCTCCTCGTCCTCTTCCGGCTCCTCCGGTTCGTCCGGTGCCCCCGGCTCTTCCGGGAGCCGGGACGACGACAACCCGTTCGCGCCGCCGCCGGAGGGCCGGCCCGACCAGCCCTGGCAGCCGCGCCACCCGTCCGGCTCAACGGACGGCTCCGCGAACGGCTCCGCCGACGGCTCGGCCAACGGTGGCGACGGCGACCGGCCCGGGAACGGGTCCTCCGACGACCGGCCCGTGTGGGGCAGCCAGTGGAGCAGCCGGCAGCCCGGCCGCCAGAACGGCTCCTTCGGCGGGCGGCCCTCCGGCCCCGGCGGTCAGGAGAGACCTCCGGCCGGCCCGCGCTGGGACCCGACCGACCCCGTCCAGCGCCGCGCCCGCTACGCGCTGCTGTCCGGTATGTGGGCCTTCTTCTTCGCGATCTTCGACTTCTCGGAGATCGCCCTGCTGCTCGGCGCGCTCGCCACGTACTGGGCGGTCAGCGCGCTGCGCGCCAAGCCGAAGCCGCCCGCGGCGGGCGCCGGTGCGCCCGGTGGGGCGGCGGGCCCCGGGGCGCCGGGCGCGGCGGACGGGACGGGTCCCGCGTCGGACACGCTCGCCGCGCAGCGCGGGGGCCGGCAGCAGACCACGGCCGCGGTGAGCGGTCTGGTGACGGGCGTGGTCGCGCTGGCGATCGTCGCGACGACGTTCACGGTGCAGATGGTCTACCGCGACTACTACACCTGTGTGAACGACGCGCTCACGAAGTCGGGTCAGCTGACCTGCAACGACCTGCTTCCGAAGCCGCTGGAGCCCTTCTTCGGCGTCAAGCACTGAAGAAGGGCTCCCGGCGCCGGGCCCCGCGGTGACGCGGACTCCGGCGCGGTGCGTCACCGGCCGATGTTGCTCTGCGGGCCGGTGTACTGCTTCAGCAGGCCCGGGGCGTCCCGGGCCTGCCGTCCGGTCCGTGGGCAACACCTGGGACGCGGCGGGTCCGGACGTGTCCCTGGGCGACCTCGGCTCGAACGACCCGCGCGAGGCGCAGGGCCCGCGGCGAAGTGACGGCTCACTCCCCCGTACGGCCTTCCTCCGCCCCCGCGACCCGGACCTCCCGGTGGGTGCGCCGATGGCGCCCTGACGACCGCGCCGCCCGCGATCCCCGGCCGCCGGAACGGGGCTCCGCCCGGGGGTCAGGCCGACTCCGGCTCACCGGGGGCGTCGTCACCGTCAGGCGGGCGCGGGGCCAACGGTGGCGAGGCCGACGAGTGCGGGGCCGGGGGCTGCGGGGCTGACGGCTGCGAGGCCGACGGCTGCGAGGCCGACGGCTGCGGGGCCGGGGGCCCGTCGGCCGGCGTCCGCGCGTGCCAGGGGTCGGTCGGCAGGAAGTCGTACGCGTCGAGGTCCGCCTCTTCGCCGCCGCCACCGGACGGCGGTACGAGAACGGCGGGTGCTGACGTCTCCTCGGGCCCCGGCGCCGTCTCCCCGGCGGCGCGACCGCCGGTGCGGGACCACCAGCGGCGGTGGGGGGCGGCCGGGGACGCGGGGCTCACCGGCCCGGCGGACTCGGGTGCGGGCAAGGGTGACGGGGGCACGGGCGCGGCGGCCTTCCGGCGGCTCTCCGTGGCCGGTTCGCCGTCCTCCTCCTTCGTACGGCCGCGCAGCCGCCAGGCCCGTAGCAGCAGGGCGAGGGGGACGCCGACGACCGTGGTCCACGCCAGCGCCGCCGCCCCGGTGCGCCACCACACCGGGCCGAAGTCCGCCAGGGCGTGCGTGCCCAGCGGTCCCCCGGAGGCCGCCGCCAGCAGCGCCGCGCCGAGCCCGCAGCCCACCGCCCCGAGCGCGGTGGTGAGCGCGGTCTCCCCCAGGCTCCACGCCTCTTCCCGCTCGCCGTCGGCGGGCACCGCCCTCCGCACGGTGAACCAGGCCACCGTCAGCGCCGCCGCCACCGGGACCGCCCCGGCCGCCCAGTTCCACGGCGCGCCCGGGCCGTGGGCGGGCATCGCGGCCAGCAGCGGGAAGTCGGGGACGGCCGGGGGCCCGGTGAAGGCCAGCGGGGTGACCGTCGACGCGGTGCCGAGGGCGAACCCGGGGCCCAGCCCGTACGCCGCGCCCCACACCGCCGCGTTCGGCACGAGTCCCAGCGCCAGCAGGAGTACGGCGATGCGGCCGCCCCGGTCGGTGGAGAGCCGGAGGAACGATTCCTGGACCGGTGCGCCGTGCCACACCAGGGCCGACGCGACGACCAGCGCACCGCCGCCCAGCAGCACCGCCGTCCCGGCCAGCGCCGACCGGCCCACCGCGTCGGCCCGCCGCAGGAACCGGGTGCGCGCCATCGCCTCGTGCAGCCGCACCGGCGCCCAGGAGGGCGGCGGCCCGAGCGGGCGCCCGCAGGCCGTCCACACCCCGGCCGCCGCCGCGCCCGCCACGACGAGGGCGCCGGGGAGGAGCAGGGAGAGCGGGCGCGCGGACAGCGACGCGCCCCGTGCGTAGAGGGCGACCGCCCCGCCGACCAGCAGATATCCGCCCGTCACCAGGGCGAACGCGGCCCCGGGCGACGGGGCCCCGCGCCCCTCGTCGGGCTCCAGCACGTCCCTGGCCGCCCGGTGCACCAGGCAGACCGGCAGCACGGAGAGCAGCAGCGGCACGACGCCCACCGGTGCCGGGGCCCCGGTCAGCGTCTCGGTCCTGACGAGCTCGGCGCCGTGCGCGAGGAGCCAGAGGCCGGCCGCCGCGTGGAACGCCTCGCCCGGACCGCTGTCCGGGGCCGGTGAGCTGATCCAGAGCGCGGCGACGAGAACGGCGACGCATCCCAGGCCGAGCCCGGCCGCGATGGCCCCGCGCAGCGCCGCGGAGACCAGTACGGCGGGCCGCCCCCGCTCGTCCCGCGACAACAAGGGGCTGCGTTCGGTCACTTGGGTCACGCGGTCATGCTGCCAACGACACGCGCTTATTTCGTGTAACGGGCGAACAGCCGGGGTGTCGATCAATATACGTTTATGTACTTTTTCACCCGGTGCAGGCCGCGTGGGCGGCCCTCATGACGCAGAGCACGTCCGAGACGGCCGCCGCCCCTCCGCTGCCCTCGCCGAAGGAGCGGCGCAGACTGCGGGAGGCCCTGTCGCTGACGGAGGAGCAGGTCGCGTCGGCCGTCGGCGTGACGCGGGCGACGGTGCGGGCCTGGGAGACGGGCCGCACCACCCCGCGCGGCCGCAAGCGGGAGGCGTACGCCCGGCTGCTCGGGACGGACACGGCAGCTGCGGCCGCCCCGGCGCCCCCTCCGCCGGCGCCCCCTCCGCCGGTTCCCGCCGAAGCCCCCGGGAGCGCCGCCGTGGAGGTGGCCGATCCGGACGGGGCCCCCGTGGAGATGGCCGACGCTGAGGCGCCCGAGGTGCCGGAGGTGCCCGAGGTGTCTGAGGTGCCTGAGCAGGTGCCGCAGATGCCTGCAGAGGCGCCCGAGATGCCCGCGGCGTCCACGGCTCCCGCGGCACCCGAGACGCCTCCGGGTGAGCCGGATGCCGACCCCACGGACGGCGCACCCGCTGCCGCGTTCGACGCGTTGTACCGGTACGCCGCCTCGGCCCTCTTCCAGCAGACCTATCTGCTGACCGGGCAGCGCGCGCTGTCCCGCGCGGCCGTGACCAAGGCGTTCGAGCTGGCCTGGGAACGGTGGCCCGAGGTCGCGGTGGACCGGGACCCGGTCGGCTGGGTGCGGGCGGCCGCGTACGAGTACGCGATGTCCCCCTGGCGCCGGCTGAACCGGGAGCACCGCCGCCCCGACCCGCCGCCCGAGGCACCGGCCTCGCGGGCACTGCTCGACGCGCTGCTGGCCCTGCCCCCCTCGTACCGCCGCACGCTGGTGCTGCACGACGGTGTGGGGCTCGGGCTGCCGGAGACCGCGGCGGAGACCGAGGCGAGCACCCGGGCGGCGGCCGGCCGGCTGGTCACCGCGCGGGCGGCCGTCGCCGAGCGGCTGCCCGAGATCGCGGAGCCGGACACACCGGCCGAGCAGTCCGCGCTGCTCCACGAGCGGCTGGGCACGCTCGCCCGCAGCCGGTCCGCCTCCTCGCTGCCGGTGCCCGAGCTGATCCGGACCGGCAGCGAACGCAAGGCTCAGCTGTGGGCCCGGACGGCCATCGCGTTCACCGTGCTGATCGTCGGGCTCACGCTGATCACCCTGGCGACGGCTCCCCGGAAGTACGAGACGCCCCCGGCGCCCGCCCAGAAGGTCGGCGGGGTGCCGCCGGTCGGGGGCCCGCAGAAGCTGACGCCGCAGGACGTCAAGCTGCGGAAGAAGCTCGGCGACGAGCTGTTCCACGGCCCGGCCCGGCTGGTGCCCGAGGCCGGCTGAACCGGTCCGCGCACACGACGACGCGGGCCCGTCCCCCGGTGAGGGGGGCGGGCCCGCGTCGTACGTACGGTGACACCCTGCCGCGCGAGCGCGGCGGCGGCGTCAGGCGCCGAGGATCTCGCGCGCCAGCTTGGCGGTCTCGGTCGGCGTCTTGCCGACCTTCACGCCGGCGGCCTCAAGGGCCTCCTTCTTGGCCTGCGCGGTGCCGGAGGAGCCGGAGACGATGGCGCCGGCGTGGCCCATGGTCTTGCCCTCGGGGGCGGTGAAGCCCGCGACGTAGCCGACGACCGGCTTGGTGACGTTGGCCTTGATGAAGTCGGCCGCACGCTCCTCGGCGTCGCCGCCGATCTCGCCGATCATGACGATCAGGTCGGTCTCGGGGTCCGCCTCGAACGCCGCGAGGGCGTCGATGTGCGTCGTACCGATGACCGGGTCGCCACCGATGCCGACGGCGGACGAGAAGCCGATGTCGCGGAGCTCGTACATCATCTGGTAGGTCAGCGTGCCGGACTTGGACACGAGACCGATGCGGCCGGGCTTGGTGATGTCGCCCGGGATGATGCCGGCGTTGGACTGGCCGGGGGTGATCAGGCCGGGGCAGTTCGGGCCGATGATCCGGGTCTTGTTGCCCTTCGAGCCGGCGTACGCCCAGAAGGCGGCCGAGTCGTGGACGGCGATGCCCTCGGTGATCACGACGGCGAGCGGGATCTCGGCGTCGATCGCCTCGATGACGGCGGCCTTCGCGAAGGCCGGCGGCACGAAGAGGACGGACACGTCGGCGCCGGTCTTCTCCATCGCCTCGGCGACGGTACCGAACACGGGCACCTCGGTGCCGTCGAAGTCGACGGTCGTGCCGGCCTTGCGCGGGTTGACGCCGCCGACGATGTTGGTGCCGTCGCCCAGCATGAGCTTGGTGTGCTTCATGCCCGTGGCGCCGGTCATCCCCTGGACGATGACCTTGCTGTCCTTGGTGAGGAAGATAGCCATGGTGGTCTGAGTCCCTCTTCCTTACTTCGCAGCCGCGGCGAGCTCGGCGGCCTTGTCGGCCGCGCCGTCCATGGTGTCCACGCGCTGGACCAGCGGGTGGTTGGCGTCGGAGAGGATCTTGCGACCCAGCTCCGCGTTGTTGCCGTCGAGACGCACGACGAGGGGCTTGGTGACGTCCTCGCCCTTCGACTTGAGCAGCTCCAGGGCCTGGACGATGCCGTTGGCGACCTCGTCGCAGGCGGTGATGCCACCGAAGACGTTGACGAAGACGGACTTGACGTCCGAGTCGCCCAGGATGATCTCCAGGCCGTTCGCCATGACCTCGGCGGAGGCGCCGCCACCGATGTCGAGGAAGTTGGCGGGCTTCACGTTGCCGTGCTTCTCACCGGCGTACGCGACGACGTCCAGGGTCGACATGACCAGACCGGCACCGTTGCCGATGATGCCGACCTCGCCGTCAAGCTTGACGTAGTTGAGGTTCTTGGCCTTGGCGGCGGCCTCGAGCGGGTTGGCCGCGGCCTTGTCCTCGAGGGCCTCGTGCTCCGGCTGGCGGAAGTCGGCGTTCTCGTCGAGCGAGACCTTGCCGTCCAGGGCCAGGATGCGGCCGTCCTTGGTCTTCACCAGCGGGTTGACCTCGACGAGGAGCGCGTCCTCGGCGACGAAGGTCTCCCACAGGGTGACCAGGGCCTCGGCGACGCCCTCGGCCACGTCGGCCGGGAACTTCGCCTGGGCCACGATCTCGCGCGCCTTGGCGATGTCGACGCCGTCGACGGCGTTGACCGGGACCTTCGCAAGGGCCTCGGGGGTCTTCTCCGCGACCTCCTCGATGTCCATGCCGCCCTGCACCGAGGCCATGGCCAGGAAGGTGCGGTTGGTGCGGTCGAGCAGGTACGAGACGTAGTACTCCGCCTCGATCTCCGGCGACAGCTCGGCGATCATCACCTTGTGGACCGTGTGGCCCTTGATGTCCATGCCGAGGATGTCGGTCGCGCGGGCGACCGCCTCGTCGGCGTTCGCCGCCAGCTTCACGCCGCCGGCCTTGCCGCGGCCGCCGACCTTCACCTGCGCCTTGACGACCGACTTGCCGCCCAGCCGCTCGGTCGCCTCGCGGGCTGCCTCAGGCGTGTCGATGACTTCACCGGCCAGCACCGGTACACCGTGCTTGGCGAAGAGGTCCCTCGCCTGGTACTCGAACAGGTCCACGCGCGTCCGTCCCTTATCAATGGTCTCGCGGTTGGTTTTCTGCGTGGGCGTGCCGCGAGGGGCAACGTGACTGCGGTGTCACTAGGAAGGCGCACACGGTGACCGGATACGCGGCATGTCCATCTCGCAGGTTATCCCCGCGCCCCGCGTGACCCTAAATCGCAGATCACACCCGGGCGGTGATTACGGTCACAGATTCCCACTGGTGGCGGCGTTCTCCGGGTCCGGTATCGGCAGCGGTCGCTTCTCGATCGCGGCGGCCATGACGTCCGGGAAGAGGTCCGGCGTACAGGCGAAGGCGGGGGCGCCGAGGGCGGACAGCGCCGCCGCGTGATCGCGGTCGTAGGCCGGGGCGCCCTCGTCGGAGAGTGCGAGCAGCGTGACGAACTGCACCCCCGACGCCTTCATCGCGGCCACCCGCTTCAGCATCTCGTTGCGGATGCCGCCCTCGTACAGGTCGCTGATGAGCACGACGACGGTGTCGGCCGGCCGGGTGATCCGGGACTGGCAGTAGGCCAGCGCGCGGTTGATGTCGGTGCCGCCGCCGAGCTGGGTGCCGAACAGGACGTCGACGGGGTCATCCAGCTGGTCGGTGAGGTCGACCACCGCCGTGTCGAAGACGACGAGCCGGGTACGGAGGGCGCGCATCGAGGCGAGCACGGCGCCGAACACCGACGCGTAGACCACGGAGGCGGCCATCGAGCCCGACTGGTCGATGCAGAGGATGACGTCCTTCTTCACGGACTGGGCGGCCCGCCCGTATCCGATGAGCCGTTCGGGGACGACCGTGCCCGCCCCGTCCCGGCCGGGCAGCTCCAGGTAGTTCTTGAGGTTGGCCCGGATGGTGCGGTCCCAGTCGATGTCGTGGTGGCGGGGGCGGGTGATCTTCGCCGACCGGTCGAGCGCGCCGGTGAGCGTGGCCCGGGTGCGGGTGGTGAGCCGCTTCTCCAGCTGCTCGACCACCTTGCGGACCACGGCCCGGGCGGTCTCCTTCGTCGTCTCGGGCATGGCCTTGTTGAGCGAGAGCAGGGTGCCGACGAGGTGCACGTCGGCCTCGACGGCCTCCAGCATCTCCGGTTCGAGCAGGAGCGCGGAGAGGCCCAGGCGGTCGATCGCGTCGCGCTGCATGACCTGGACGACGGAGCTGGGGAAGTACGTCCGGATGTCACCGAGCCAGCGGGCCACGGAGGGCGCCGAGGCGCCGAGCCCGGCCGAGCGCCCGCCGCCGCCCCGGCCGCCGGGCCGCCCCCCGCTCTCGTAGAGCGCGGTGAGCGCCTGGTCCATCGCGGCGTCGCGCCCGGTGAGCCCGCGGCCGGTGCTCTCCTCGCTGTCGGCGCCCAGCACCAGGCGCCAGCGGCGCAGCCGCTCGTCGTGGGCGGTGTCCGTGGTCGTCATGCCGTCTCCCCCAGGTGCGGGTCGTCGTGGTGGGCGGGGGCCGTGGGCGTCGCCGAGGGCTCGTCCAGGCCGAGGAGCAGGCGGAGCACCGGGACCACCGCGTCCGCGCGCGTCGTGTCCAGGACCGGGCCGAAGCCCGGGGCCGTGGCGCCCGCGCCCGCCGGGGACCCGGTTCCCGGCGCCCCGGCGAGGGCCGGGCCGCGCCGGACGAGGTCGCCCAGGGTGCGCCGGACGCCCGGTTCGTACGCGGAGAACGTGCGCCGCAGCAGGGGCAGCACGTCGGTGAACGTGTCGGCGGGGACTCCGGTGAGCCAGGAGTCGACCAGGGCGAGCAGCCGTTCGTCGTGGACGAGGAGCATGCCGCCGCCCGCCGCCCCGCCGACGAAGCCCTCGATCCAGGCGGCGGCGTCGGCCGGCGGGGTGCCCGGGGAGAGGGCGAGGCCCATCAGCCGGGCGGCGGCGTCCTGGTCGAGGTGGCCGTCGTCCAGGAGCAGCCGGGCGGCCCGGCCCCGGATGACGCCCGCGACCGTGTCCCGGACGGTCAGTTTCCGCAGCACCGCGCGCCAGCGCTCGCGCAGCCCGTCCGCGCTCGACCGGACGGCGCCGGCGAGCAGCCCGATCGCGGTGTGCACGCCGTCCACCTTGCGGCGCAGCGCCTCCGCGCCCTCGGCGTCGAGACCAGTGCAGGCGGGGGGCAGGCCGACGCAGATCCGCTCCGCGAGGCCGGCCGCGACCTCGCCGAGTGCGGTGGTGTCCGTGGCGCGGACGTCCCCGTAGCGCAGGGTGCGGGCCAGGGCCGGGAGGGCGTCCGCGAGGTGGCCGACGTCGGCGTCGAGCGCGGCCCGGTCGGCGAGGGCCCGCATCACGACCGGCAGGGCGTCCGGCAGGTCGGCGAGCAGGCAGCGCTCGGCCAGCCCGGTGACCTCGGCGAGCGCGGTGGCGGCCAGGGCGTCCGACTCGGCGCGGGCGGTGGCGGCGGAGAGCACGGTGGTGCCCCAGACGCCCGCCTCGGCGACGCGCACGTACAGCTCGGGCTCCCAGCGCAGCCGCCAGCTCTCCCGGAAGGTGCCGGTGCTGCCCCGGCCGGCGGCCGGTTCGCCCCAGCCGATGCCGAGGACGCGGAGCCGGTGCAGCAGGCGGCAGCGGGCGGCGTCGGTGTCCTTGCGCAGGTCGAGCTCGATCTCCCGCTCGTCGGCCTCCGGCTTGATCCGCAGGGTGCGCTGCTGCCGGGTCAGGTCGCGCTGGAGGGGGACAGCGGGGGCGGTGTCGGGCACCTCGCCGAGCGTGGTGCCGACCACGAGGCGGTCGTGGACGAGCGCGAGCGGCACGTCGGAGCCCTCGCACATGACGGCCCGGATCGCGTCGGTCGTCTCGCTCAGCCCGGCGAGCGGCCGGCCGCGCATCGCGGCGAGCGTCTCGGCGAGCCGGACGGCCTCGATGGCGTGGGCGGACGAGACGAACCGGTCCTCGTCGCGCAGGAGTCCGGCGACCTTGGTCATCCAGCGCTCGATCGGGCGGTCGGGGGCGGCGAAGAGGTGCTCGTACCAGCCGGGCGACTCGATGCCCGCGCCGTATCCGCTGTGCCGGGCGAGTCTGCGGTGGGTCCAGGGCACCCAGGTCAGTTCGGCCTTGGCCTTGGGCAGGCCCTTGAGCAGGGCCCGGTCGGCGGTGAGCGTCGTACGCGTGCCCAGGGCGGGGACGTGCCAGGCGCCGCAGACCACGGCGAAGTCGTCGCCGAACTCCTTCCGCGCCGTGCGGAGCTGGATGCGCATGTACGCCTCGCGCACCGCGTCCCGGGGATGCCCGCCGTCCCCGTACGCCTCGCGGAGCGCGGTCATCGCCTCGCCGAGCGCGGCGAACGCGGCGAGCGGTCCGGCCGCCTCACCGCTGCCGGGCACGCGGTGCTCGACCACGTCCTCCCACCAGCGCTCGGGGTCGTCGTAGCCGGCGGTCTCGGCGAGCACCCGGATCGGGTCGACGGGGACGGCGACGGGCCGCTCGTCCGGCTCCTCCCCGGGGGTGTCGTCGCCCTGGTCCGTCTCCGCGTCGGCCCGCATGGCCAGCGAGTGCGCGGCGGGCAGGTCGATGAAGCGGACCGGCACGTCCCGGGCCAGGGCCCAGCGGATGGCGACCCACTCGGGGGAGAACTCGGCGAACGGCCAGAACGCCGCCCGGCCGGGGTCGTCCACGGCGTGGGCGAGCAGGGCGACCGGGGGCCGCATCTCCTCGTCGGCCGCGAGCGGCAGCAGCGCATCGCCCTCGGGCGGGCCCTCGATGAGGACCGCCCGGGGGTGCGCGGTGTCGAGGGCGGCGCGCACGGCGCGGGCCGAGCCGGGGCCGTGGTGCCGCACCCCCAGCAGCAGCGGCCCCGGTCCGCGGGTGCCGGTCATGCGGACGCCTCCCGGCAGGCGCGGTAGAAGTCCTTCCAGCCGTCCCGCTCGCGCACCACGGTCTCCAGGTACTCCTGCCAGATCACCCGGTCGGCCGCCGGATCGCGGACGACCGCGCCGAGGATGCCGGCCGCCACGTCGCCCGGGCGCAGCACCCCGTCCCCGAAGTGGGCGGCGAGCGCGAGGCCGTTCGTGACGACGGAGATGGCCTCGGCCGTGGACAGCGTCCCCGACGGCGACTTGAGCTTGGTGCGGCCGTCGGTGGTGACACCGTCGCGCAGTTCGCGGAAGACCGTGACGACGCGGCGGATCTCGGCGAGGCCGTCGGGCGCGGGCGGCAGGTCGAGCGAGCGGCCGACCTGGTCGACGCGGCGGGAGACGATGTCGACCTCCGCCTCCGGGGTCGCGGGCAGCGGCAGGACCACGGTGTTGAACCGGCGGCGCAGCGCGCTGGACAGCTCGTTGACGCCCCGGTCGCGGTCGTTGGCGGTCGCGATGACGTTGAACCCGCGCACCGCCTGGACCTCCTGTCCCAGCTCGGGCAGGGGCAGCGTCTTCTCGGAGAGGATCGTGATCAGCGAGTCCTGCACATCGGCGGGGATGCGGGTCAGCTCCTCGATGCGGGCGGTCATGCCCTGGGACATGGCGCGCATCAGCGGGCTGGGCACGAGGGCGTCGCGGCTGGGGCCGTGGGCGAGCAGCTGCGCGTAGTTCCACCCGTAGCGGACGGCTTCCTCCGGGGTGCCCGCCGTGCCCTGGACGAGCAGCGTCGAGTCACCGCTGACGGCCGCCGCCAGGTGCTCGGAGACCCAGGTCTTGGCGGTGCCGGGGACGCCGAGGAGCAGCAGCGCGCGGTCGGTGGCGAGCGTGGTGACGGCGACCTCGACGAGGCGGCGCGGTCCCACGTACTTGGGTGTGATGACGGTGCCGTCGGACAGGGTGCCGCCCAGCAGGTACGTCGCGACGGCCCAGGGCGACAGGCGCCAACGCTCGGGCCTGGGGCGGTCGTCGGCCGCCGCGAGCGCCTTCAGCTCGTCGGCGAAGGCGTCTTCGGCGTGCGGGCGCAGGGCCTCGCCGGAACTTGCCTCGGTGGTGTGTGACACGGTCATGGATCTCCCCCTCCGGATCGGTCGACGGATCGGTCGGCCGGATGTGGTTCCACCGTGCACCATGGCACTGACAATCGGCCTTTGCGCAGGTCAGGGCCATTGTCAGTGGGGCCGCCTAACGTCGTTGGCATGCTGCTGACTGACGGGGGAGAACCCTTGGCCGACGCTGCCTCGGCCGCGCGCTGGACGGTGGAGCAGGTGCTGGCCCTGGCGCCTGACGACGCCTCACGCAAGGCGGGCAACAAGCTCGCCGCGTCCGGCTCCTGGTCGGAGACCGGGTGCGAGGCGACGGGTGCGGTGTGGGGGCTGTGCAAGGGCAGTGGGAGCAAGCCGTACCGGACGGTGGTCGACACCACCGGCCCTGCCTACAAGTGCAGTTGCCCCAGCCGGAAGTTCCCGTGCAAGCACGCGCTGGGCCTGCTGCTGCTCCGCGCCGCCGACGAGGCGGCGGCGCCCGCCGGGACGCCGCCGGACTGGGCGCGGGAGTGGCTGGACGGCCGTCGCGCTCGTGCGACGGCGAAGGCGCGGCCCGCCGGGGGTGACGGCGCGTCGGGTCCCGCCGATCCGGAGGCCGCGCGCAAGCGGGCGGAGAAGCGCGCCGAGCGGATCGGGGGCGGTGCGCGGGAGTTGGAGCAACGCCTCACCGACCTGCTGCGGGGCGGCCTCGCGGCGGCCGAGCAGGCGGGGTACGGGCTGTGGGAGGAGACGGCGGCCCGCATGGTCGACGCCCAGGCGCCCGGTCTCGCGGGCCGGGTGCGGGAGCTGGGCGCCGTCCCGGCATCCGGTCCGGGCTGGCCGGTGCGGCTCCTGGAGGAGTGCGCGCTGCTGCACCTGCTGGACTCGGCGTGGCTGGGCCGCGACCGGCTGCCGCCCGCACTCGCGGCCACGGTCCGTACGCGGGTGGGGCTGCCGGCCTCCCCGGAGGGTCCGCCGGTCCGCGACCGCTGGCTGGTCCTCGCCCAGTACGACACCCCCGAGGGCAAGATCGTCACCCGCCGCATCTGGCTGTACGGCGAGGAGTCGGGGCGCACGGCGCTGCTGCTGTCCTTCGGGGCGGCCGGCCGCTCCCCCGCCCAGGCCCTGCCCGTGGGCGTGACCGTGGACGCCGAGCTGACGCCCCATCCGGGCTCCGGGCAGCTCCGCGCCGAGCTGGGCGAACGCTTCGGCGCGCCCGGGCCCGTCGTCACGCCTCCGCCGGGGGTCACGGTCGGCGAGGCGATCGCCGCGTACGGGCGGGCCCTGGGCGACGACCCGTGGGCGGAGTCCTGGCCGGTGACCCTGCGCGATGTCATACCGGTGCCGTCCCCGGACGGCTGGCAACTGGTGGACGCGGAGGGCCGGGAGGCCCTGCCCGTGTCCCCCGCCGCGCTGAACCGCCCGCCGCTCTGGATGCTCGTCGCGGTCTCGGGCGGGGCCCCGCTCACGGTCTTCGGCGAGTGCGGCCACCGGGGCTTCGACCCGCTGGCGGCGTGGGCGGGCGGGTCCGTGCCCGCCCCGCCCGGTGGCGTCGAGACCGTCACGCTCATCTGACTCCGCAGTCCGGCTCCCGAGGAGGGGCGATGTCCCGTACGACCACACCAGCCGACAGCCCGACAGCGAGCGGGGCCGCCGCGCCCGGCGGGCTCGCCTCCGTGCCGTGGGAGGAGCTGGTCACCTCGGCCCTGCTCGGCACGGACCGCCGGCCGCCCGGTGGCGGGTCCGGCACCGGCCCGGACGACGCGGCCGCCGCGCTGCTGGACGCCGCCGTGCTGCACACCGTGCGGCGCCGGGCGGGGCTGCTGCCCGCCGCCGCGTCCCCGCGCCCCGCCGTGGCGCCCGACGACCCCCGGCCGCCGCTGCCGGAGGCCGCCCGTGGCCGGCTGGCCCAGCTCCTGGCGGACCGGGCGGCTGGCTCCGGCGGCAGGCGGGGCGCGGCCCCGGACCTGACGGAGCTGATCCCGCAGTGGCTGGCCACCGCCAACGTGCACGGTTACCGGGCGCCGGACTCCGCCCTGCCCGCGCTGCTGGACGCGGCCCGGGCCCGCACCGATCTCCGCCCGCAGACCCTGGAGTTCGCCGGGCCGCGCGGCCTGTGGCTGGCCGGGCTGAACCCGGAGTGGAAGTTCGCGCTGCGCGGCGCGTCCGGCAGTGCGCTGCTGCCCTCGCCGGACGACGCGGAGGCGGTGCGGCGGCTGTGGGAGGAGGGCCTGTTCGCAGAGCGGATCGCGTTGCTCGGAGCGGTACGGGCGCATGACGCGGAGGCGGCCCGCGCGCTGCTGGCGACCACGTGGAAGACCGAACGGGCCGAGGACCGGCTGATGTTCGTGGACTCGCTGCGGACCGGGCTGTCCGCCGCGGACGAGGCGTTCCTGGAGCAGGCGCTCGCCGACCGCAGCCGCAACGTCCGGGCGACGGCGGCCGAGTTGCTGTCCGCGTTGCCCGGTTCGGCGCTGGCCCGGCGGATGGCGGACCGGGCGCTGTCCTGCGTGAGCCCGGGGCTGACCGGCGACGAGCCGTTCGTCGCGGTGGAGGCGCCGCACGAATGCGACGAGGCGATGCAGCGTGACGGGGTGGTGCCGCTCCCGCCGTCCGGTCGGGGCGAACGGTCCTGGTGGCTGGGCCAGTTGGTGGAGGCGACCCCGCTCTCCGTCTGGCCGGCCCGGTTCGGCGGGCGTGGCGCGGAGGAGATCGTGGGCCTGCCCGTGGCGGACGGCTGGGGCGAGGAGCTGCACGCGGCCTGGTGCCGGGCCGCCGTCCGGCAGCGCGATGCCGCGTGGGCGCGGGCGTTGCTGGGGCCGCCGTCGACGCCCCCGTCCAACGGTCCGGGTACGGCGTCGCTCGCCGAGCGGGCGAAGCTCCTGGCGGTGCTGCCGCCGGCGGAACGGGCCGCCTGGGTGGGGGATTTCGTCGCCGCGCACGGTTTGTCGGAGGCGTTCCAGCTGCTGGGGGTCTGCCCGGTCCCGTGGGCGCCACCGCTCGGCCGGGCCGTGGTCGACGCGCTCGACATCGCGAGGGACGCGGGCAGCTACCCGTGGAGCTTCAGCGGCGTGATGGGCCTGGCCGAACGCTGCCTCGACCCGGCGGAGGCGGCCCGCCTGGAGGTCCTGACGACGACCCCCGCGGAGCCGGCGGACGCCTCCCCCGGCGCGAACGGCTACTGGACGGAGGCGTTCCAGCGCCTGGTCTCCACGCTGCGCCTGCGCGCCACGATGGACAGCGAGCTGTCCGGGTCCCCGATGCGGTGACCCGACGACGGGCACGCCCCGCCTCCGGCGCCCGGGCCCCGACGCGTCCACGCCCCGGCGCCCCGGACCACGGGCACGCCTCGCCTCCGGCGCCCGGCCGCCCCGGGACCACCGGGCCCGAATCCCCGGCCCACGCCCGGCTCACGGCAGACCCCCGCACCCCGGACCACGGGCACGCCCCGCCCCGACGCCCAGCCGCCCCCAGGACCACAGCGCCCCGACGCGTCCACGGCCCCGGCGCCCCGACAACGGGCACGCCTCCCCTCCGGCGCCCGGCCGTCTCGGGAACGCAGCGCACGGGGGCCGGCGCGTCCAGCGGACCCGGCCCACGGCACGCCCGCGCACCCCGGACCACGGACCGACCGCGCCCCGGCGCCCGGCCGCCCCCCGGACCGCGGGGCTCGGCCCACGCCCGGCGTCCGGCCGCCCCCGGACCCCGGCGCGTCCAGCGGCCCCCCGCGCCCCGTGCCCCGGCGCCTCCGGCGCCCTCCGACGCCCTACGCCTCTGCCGGGTGGCGGACGTTCGCGTTGACCCAGTCGACGATCGCCGTCGTCGTCGCGCCCGGGGTGAAGATCTCCGCGACGCCCTGGTCCTTCAGGGGGGCGATGTCCGCCTCCGGGATGATGCCGCCGCCGAAGACCTTGATGTCCTCCGCCTTGCGGTCCTTCAGGAGTTCGATCACCTTGGCGAAGAGCGTGTTGTGCGCGCCGGAGAGGATCGAGAGACCGATCGCGTCGGCGTCCTCCTGGATCGCCGTGTCCACGATCTGCTCGGGCGTCTGGTGCAGGCCCGTGTAGATGACCTCCATACCCGCGTCACGCAGCGCCCGCGCGATCACCTTCGCCCCGCGGTCATGGCCGTCGAGGCCCGGCTTGGCCACCACCACACGGATCGGACCGGTCACACCCATCACTGCCTCCACATGCGTCTCCCGTGCCTGAAGGGCCGGGGATGTGAACGAACGTTATCCACAGCATCCCGCAAGCGGCCGTTTCGCGGTGGGCCGGGAGGGGGAAATCACACATGGGACATTGTTCACGGGCACCGGTTCCAGGGCCCGCGGTGGTTGCGCCGTGGCGTCGCCGTACGGGACCGGCCGCCCGGGGAGCCGCATCGGGTCGCCGTATCACCGCGCCGTCAGCCGCACGGCACGGTGGTACGGGCCTCCGTCCGCACGGGCCGCCTCCGGCACGGCGCCCCGCCCGGACCCTCCGCCGGCGCGGCGCCCGTCCGGAGCAGGAGGCCGACCATGAAGACCCCCAGCCTGCCGTTCCCCGCCCCGCCGACCGCACTGCTGAGGGCGACCGCCCTGGAGCTCGTCGTGCTCGCCGGGCACGCCCTGCTGTATCCGACCGGGATCGCCGGGGAACGCCACCCGGGCCGGAAGCCGGCTGACGACGGCGCCGAGCCCGCCCCCGCCGGCATCGAACCCGCCGGCATCGCACCCGCCGACCGGCCACCCGTCGTCTTTCTGCACGGTTTCATCGACAACCGCTCCGTCTTCGTCCTGCTGCGCCGCTCCCTGGCCCGGCACGGCTGGGCCCATCTGGAGTCGCTCAACTACTCGCCGCTGACCAGCGACATCCGTACGGCCGCCGAGCTGCTGGACCGGCACATCGAGGAGATCTGCGCCCGCACCGGCCACCACCGGGTGGACATCGTGGGCCACAGCCTCGGCGGCCTCATCGCGCGCTACTACGTACAGCGGCTGGCCGGTGACCGCCGGGTGCGCACCCTCGTCACGCTGGGCACGCCGCACGCCGGGACCGCCGTCGCCCCGCTGGCCGGGGCGCTGCCCATCGTGCGGCAGATGCGCCAGGGCTCGGCCCCCGTCGAGGAGCTGCGGCTGCCCGCACCCGGCTGCCGCACCCGGTTCGTCAGCTTCTGGAGCGAACTCGACCGGGTGATCGTGCCCGCCGAGGCGGCCTGCGTCGACCACCCGGACCTGGAAGCGGTCAACGTACGCGTCACCGGCATCGGCCACCTCGCGCTGCCGGTGCACCCGGCCGTGGCGGCTGCCGTACGGCAGGCGCTGGACGAAGCGGAACCGGCCCGGGAGGCACCCCGGAGCACCCCCGGGGCCACCCCTTCCACCCCCGCCGCCTAATCGAACAAACTTCGAACGTAGAGCCAAGGCTCTGTGCGCTCGCCGCCGAAAGACGGCCGATTGCCCGTTTTCCCGGGCGCCTCGGAGCCGTCGAAGATTGTCGATGACGGATACCGCCGGGTACAGTCGCCGCCAGTTCTCCCGGGGCACCCCACGGCTCCGGAACCTGGTCCTGCTGCCGAGGCGAGAGAGAAGTTGGTGAACGACCAGCACCCCCACGCCGGGTATGCCGGATACGACGGCTACTCCACGGGCAGCTTCGAGACGGACCCGCTCTTCGGCTCGCTCCCCGGCACCGGCGTCACCTACGACGGCGGCCATGACGCCTCGTACGACACCTCGCAGGGCTACGGCATCGCGTACACCGGCGGTGAGACCGGATACGGCGGCGCGTACGGCACCACCCAGTGGGACACGGGCGCGCACCAGGCGTACGAGACCCCGCGGCACCCGCAGTACGACACCGCCCCGTACGACGCGACGCCGCAGTACGACACCGCCGGCTGGCTGCCGACGGAGGGCTACGCCCCCGGCATCCCGTCCCAGGGCGGCGCCCCGGACTCCTCCGGCCAGTGGGACACCACCACCTGGACCGCCGCCGCCACCGCGTGGCCCTCCGAGGACACCGGGACGTACGACACCGGCGCGTACGACGCCACCGCCTGGAACACCGGCGCCACGCCCGGGCACGAAGAGCAAAATGTGCAAAGTCCGGCCGCCTCGAACGAAGCCGAACAGGCCGGCCCCCCGGAGACGTACGAGACCTACACGTCGTACGACGAGACCGGCTCCCACGACTTCGACCCGTACGAGTCCCACCACCGCGCCGGCGACGAGCCGGACGAGGCCGCCGAGCCGCACCCCGACCTCGCCCCCGCCGAGCCCCGCCGCGGCGGTGGCCGCAGTCGCAGGCGTTCTCCCGCCAAGCGCTCCGCACTCCTCACCGTCGCCGTTCCCTCCGCCTGCGTGATGAGCGTGGCCGGGATCGCCGCCGCCTCCGTGAGCGGGATGGGCGGGGACGAGGCGAAGCAGGACGCGACCACCACCATGGCCGCCGCCGACCCCGGCACGGTCAAGCCGGTCGCGGCCAACAACGAGCTGGACACCCAGCTCGCCAACCTCAGCGCCGACGCCGAGAACTTCGCGGACCGCGCCAGCCGCACCCAGGAACGCATCGACCTGAAGCAGCGGCAGGCCGCCGAGAGGAAGAAGCGCGCGGCGGAGGCCGCCCGCAAGGAGGCCCTGCGCCCCAAGTTCGTGATGCCGGTCAAGCAGCACGGGCTGAGCGCCTACTTCGGACAGGCGGGCGTCAACTGGATGTCCGTGCACACGGGCATCGACTTCCCCGTCCAGTACGGCACCCCGGTGATGGCGGCGACCGACGGCACGGTCCGTACGCAGTACAACAGCGCCTACGGCAACATGGCCATCGTGACCATGGCCGACGGCACCGAGACCTGGTACTGCCACCTCAGCAGCACCCGCATCCGCTCGGGCCCGGTCAAGGCCGGCGATGTCATCGCGTACTCCGGGAACTCCGGGAACTCGACCGGCCCGCACATGCACTTCGAGGTGCGGCCGGGCGGCGGCGCGGCGATCGACCCGCTGCCGTGGCTGCGCGGGCACGGGGTCAACCCGACCTGAGCGGGACGGACCACTGCGGCGGCCGGGGCCTCGGGGGCTCCGGCCGCCGCCGGTTTCTCAGAGCTTCTGCACCGGCGCGTACCGCAGGAGCAGCTTCTTGGGGCGGTCGTCGCCGAAGTCGACCGTGGCCTTCGCCTGGTCGCCGACGCCCTCGACCGCCGTCACCGTGCCCAGGCCGAACTGGTCGTGTGTGACCCGGTCGCCCGCCACCAGCGTGATCGTCGGCTTGTCCGAGGTCCGCCGGGTCGCGAAGCCGGAGGGGCCGGAGCGGGCGCGGGAGGCGGAGAGCGACGAGGTGATCCCCGAGGTGGGGCCCGCCGGGGCGGCCATCGGGCCCTTCCGCTTCCAGTCCAGGTGCTGGTCCGGGATCTCCTCCAGGAACCGCGACGGCGGGTTGTACGAGGGCTGGCCCCAGGCGCTGCGCATGGCGGCCCGGGTCAGATACAGCCGCTCGCGGGCGCGGGTGATGCCGACGTACGCGAGGCGGCGCTCCTCCTCCAGCTCCTTGACCTGGCCGAGCGCCCGCATGTGCGGGAAGACGCCGTCCTCCATGCCGGTCAGGAAGACGACCGGGAATTCGAGGCCCTTCGCGGTGTGCAGGGTCATCAGCGTGATGACGCCGGAGCCGTCGGTGTCCTCGTCGGGGATCTGGTCGGAGTCGGCGACGAGCGCGACCTGCTCCAGGAACTCCGCGAGCGTGCCGGTGCCCTCCTCCTCGCCCCGGTCCTGCTCGAATTCGAGGGCGACGGCGGCGAGCTCCTGGAGGTTCTCGATGCGGGTCTCGTCCTGCGGGTCGGTGGACGCCTGGAGCTCGGCGAGATAGCCCGTACGCTCCAGGACCGCCTCCAGCACGACGGCGGGCCCGGCGCCGGACTCCACGACCGTGCGCAGCTCCTCCATCAGCGTGTTGAACCGCTTCACGGCGTTGGCGGAGCGGGCGGCCATGCCGTACGCCTCGTCCACCCGGCGCAGCGCCTGCGGGAAGGTGATCTTCTCGCGCAGCGAGAGCGCGTCGATCATGGCCTCGGCGCGCTCGCCGATGCCGCGCTTGGGGACGTTGAGGATGCGGCGGAGCGGGACGGTGTCCTCGGGGTTGGCGAGGACCCGCAGGTAGGCCAGGACGTCCCGGACCTCCTTGCGCTCGTAGAAGCGGACGCCGCCGACGACCTTGTAGGGCAGGCCGACGCGGATGAAGATCTCCTCGAAGACACGGGACTGCGCGTTCGTCCGGTAGAAGACGGCGACGTCGCCGGCCTTCGCGTCGCCCGCGTCGGTGAGGCGGTCGATCTCCTCGGCAACGAACTGCGCCTCGTCGTGCTCGGTGTCCGCGACGTAGCCCGTGATGCGGGCGCCGGTGCCGGCCTTGGTCCACAGGTTCTTGGGGCGGCGGCTCTCGTTGCGCTCGATGACGGCGTTGGCGGCGGAGAGGATCGTCTGGGTGGAGCGGTAGTTCTGCTCCAGGAGGATCGTCGTCGCGTCCGGGTAGTCCTCCTCGAACTGGAGGATGTTGCGGATGGTCGCGCCCCGGAAGGCGTAGATCGACTGGTCCGCGTCGCCCACGACGCACAGCTCGGCGGGGGCGTTCTCGGGACCGGCCGGGCCGACCAGCTCGCGCACCAGCGTGTACTGGGCGTGGTTGGTGTCCTGGTACTCGTCGACGAGGACGTGCCGGAAGCGGCGGCGGTAGTGCTCGGCGACGTCCGGGAACGCCTGGAGGAGGTGGACCGTCGTCATGATGATGTCGTCGAAGTCCAGCGCGTTGGCCTCGCGCAGGCGGGCCTGGTACATCGCGTACGCCTGGGCCAGGGTCTTCTCGAACCCGTCGGCTGCCTGGCCCGCGAAGGTCTCCTCGTCGATGAGCTCGTTCTTGAGGTTGGAGACCTTGGCGGTGAAGGACTTCGGCGGGTAGCGCTTCGGGTCCAGCTCCAGATCGCGGCAGACCAGGGCCATGAGCCGCTTGGAGTCGGCCGCGTCGTAGATCGAGAACGAGGACGTGAAGCCGAGCTTCTTGGACTCGCGGCGCAGGATGCGGACGCACGCGCTGTGGAAGGTCATGACCCACATGGCGTTGGCCCGGGGCCCGACCAGCTGCTCGACGCGCTCCTTCATCTCGCCGGCGGCCTTGTTGGTGAAGGTGATCGCCAGGATCTGGCCGGGGTGGACGCCCCGCTCGGCCAGCAGGTGGGCGATGCGGTGGGTGAGCACCCTGGTCTTGCCGGAGCCGGCGCCGGCCACGATGAGCAGGGGCGACCCGGAGTGCACGACGGCGGCGCGCTGCTCGGTGTTCAGTCCGTCGAGCAGCGCCTCGGGGTCGATGACGGGGCGGTGCGCGCCGTCGCGGTAGTACGCGTCGCGGGCCGGCGGGGGCCCGTCGAACACGCCCGCGAACAGGTCCTCCGGCACCGCTTCGGGTGCAGGGTCCTCGGGGGGCGGCGGGGGCGCGTCCTCCTCCTGCTGGAGGCCGGCCAGGAAACTGTCGTCGAATAGGCTGCTCATCGCTGTCCGAGTCTAAGGCGCCCGACCGACACCCGGCCCCGCTCCGAAAAGGTCACGGAAATGTATCGGGCATATCGAACACCAACCTTCACAGCGGCCCCATGAGTTGGCTAGCGTGCACGTTCGGACGGCCCGTACCCCCAGAGGCGACCCACGCCGAGCGTGCCGCCACGCCGAATCCGGGCCCGCCCGGAACCGGGGACCCACACGCAGTACCGGGGTGAATCGGTCCTTCCCCACCGGACCGTAGGGCAGCCTTCCGTTCCGCCCGAACCCGACAGCTAACCCGGTAGGCGGTCCACGGAAGGAGATGCCGGCCTTGGCGTCGCATCGCAAACCGCGCACCCGGGTGCGCTCCACCGCCCCCGCCATCGGTCTGACCTCGGCCGCGCTGGCCTCGGTGACCCTGCTGTCCTCGCAGAGCGCGATGGCCGCGCCGGCGCCGAAGCCGAGCATCGAGGAAGTCCGGAAGAAGGTGGACGACCTCTACCGGCAGGCCGGCAACGCGACCCAGAAGTACAACCAGGCGAAAGAGGCCACGGACAAGCAGCGGTCCAAGGTCGACGCGCTGCTCGACGACGTGGCCAAGCGCACCGAGAAGCTGAACGACGCCCGCAGGACGCTGGGCAACTACGCCGCCGCCCAGTACCGCAACGGCGGCCTCGCGCCGACCGCCACCTTCTTCCTGGCCGACGACCCGCAGTCGTTCTTCGACCAGACCCACCTCATGGACCGCATGGCCGAGCGCCAGCAGCAGGCGGTCGCGAACTTCCGTACGCAGCAGGCGAAGGCGTCGAAGCAGCGCGCGGAGGCCGTGGAGAGCCTGGAGACGCTGACCGAGTCGCAGGCCGCGCTGCGTACCAGCAAGCAGGACGTCCGGACGAAGCTGGCCGAGGCCCGGACGCTGCTGTCGAAGCTGACCGCCGAGGAGAAGGCGCGTCTGGCGGAGCTGGAGCGCAAGAAGGAGGCCGAGGCCAAGCGCAAGGCGGCGGAGCTGGCGAAGAAGCAGGCCGCCGCCGCGAAGGAGGCCGAGCGGAAGGCCGAGGCGTCGGGCGGCAGCGGTACGGAGACGGGCTCGGGCTCCGACACAGGCTCCGGCTCCGACACCGGCACCAGCGCGTCCACGAAGGCGGAGAAGGTCCTCGCGTTCGCCCGCGCCCAGATCGGCAAGCCGTACGTCTGGGGGGCGACCGGCCCCTCCTCGTACGACTGCTCGGGGCTGACGCAGGCGGCCTGGAAGGCGGCGGGCGTCGACATCCCGCGGACCACCTGGGACCAGGTGAACGTCGGCACGCGCGTCGCGACGGCCGATCTGCAACCCGGTGACCTGGTGTTCTTCTACGACGACATCAGCCACGTCGGGATCTACAAGGGCGACGGGATGATGATCCACGCGCCGAAGCCCGGGGCGAACGTGCGCGAGGAGTCGATCTACTACATGCCGATCTACGGGAGTGTGCGCCCGGCCTGACCGGGGAAGAGGGCCGGCCCGCGCCCGGGCCGGCCGGCGCGCGGCCGCTCAGGTCCAGAGCGTGGCGATGAAGATGTTCGCCAGGGTCAGCGCGCCGACCGCCGCGAAGAACCCCTTCTCGACCTTCTCCTCGTCGCGCTTGACGTAGACGAGCCCCAGGATCACGACCAGGAACAGCAGCTTGATCCCGATCTTGACGTTGTTCACGGGGTGGTCGTCGGCCTGGTCCAGGCCGACCAGGGCGACGCCGGTGACCAGCATGGTCAGCGCGCCGTGCAGCATGCCGGGGACGAACCGGGCGGTGCCGGCCTTCATCGCCTTCATCTGGCCGAGGAAGCCGCCGAGCAGGGCGGCGATGCCGATGATGTGCAGGGCGACGACGAAATCGATGAGTACGCGCATGGTTCCGCACCCTAGAGCCCTCCCCTCCGGTCACTCCGGGCAGGGTGGGGCCTACGGCCCGCTTGAATGATGAATGCACTTTTTGCCTGACTCTGTGGCCCTTTTCCCGGTCGTTCATGCTTCACAGGCGGTCATCCCCCGACAATGCCACGCCAAGACCAGGCAATAGCAGTCATAACGACACCTTCCCGTGACCTCGGATTAGCGTCCCTTCCCGGTGGCCGTGGACCAGGAACCGTTCTCGCCGGCCACCCGAGGAACCCCGCCGGTAGACCCCGCCGGGCCGTCGCACGGAAGGACGCCCGCCCCCGTGGCAGCGCATCGCAAACCCAGGCAGCGCCTCACCACCGCCTCCGCGGCCCGCACCGCGGCGACCCTCGCCGTCGCCGGAGCCGCGACGGCCGCCGTGCTGCCGGGAGCCGCGCACGCGGACCCCGCGCCCACCGCACGGCAGGTCAAGGCCCAGGTGGACCGGCTGTACCGGGAGGCGGAGGTCGCCACCGAGAAGTACAACGGCGCGAAGTCCGAGGCGACCGCAGCCGCCGAGTCGGTCGACGCCCTGCGCGACGAGGCCGCCCGCAGGACCGCCCGCCTCAACACCGCCCGCGACGTGCTCGGCGCGTACGCCGCCGCGCAGTACCGGTCCGGCGGCATCGACCCCTCCGTGCAGCTGGCGCTCTCCTCCGACCCCGACCAGTACCTGCGCCGCGCCACCTACGCGGAGCGGGCCGGCGAGCGCCGGGCCGCCGAGGTGCGCTCGGTGCGCCGCCAGGTCGCGGAGATCGCCCAGGTACGCGCCGAGGCGGCCGGGAAGCTCACCGAGCTGGCCGCCCGGCAGGCCGCCCTGAAGGAGCACCGGGCGACCGTCCGCGCCAAGCTGGCCGAGGCCCGCCGCCTCCTCGCCCGCCTCACCCCGGCCGAACGCGCCGCCTACGACGCCTCCGAGAACGGGCGCGGGGCCGGTCACGCGGACCGGAGCGCACCGCGCACCGCCGTCGCCGCGCCCAACGCCCGCGCCGCCCAGGCGGTCGCCTTCGCGTACAGCGCCCTGGGCAAGCCGTACGTGTGGGGCGCGACCGGGCCCCACTCGTTCGACTGCTCCGGTCTCACCCAGGCCGCCTGGCGCGCCGCCGGGGTCTCGCTGCCCCGGACCACGTACACCCAGATCAACGCCGGGCAGCGGGTTCCGCGCTCCCAGCTGGCCCCCGGGGACCTGGTGTTCTTCTACTCGGGCGTCAGCCATGTCGGCCTGTACATCGGGAACGGTCGGATGATCCACGCGCCGCGCCCCGGGGCCCCGGTCCGGATCGCGCCCATCGACGAAATGCCCTTCGCGGGGGCGACCCGGGTGGCATAGGCTCCGGCGCGGCCCCCGACCTCAACGGCCCGAAGGACACCCGCCGATGCCGATGGACGCCGACGTCCAGACCCACGCCCGTACGCTCACGCTGCGCTCCCCGGACCATGTCCGCGTCGGGCCGTTCGTGATCCGCTACAACCCGAACTGGTCGCTGAAGTACGCCAACTACGCGATCCCGGACCAGGACGCCGAACCGACGCCCGGTGAACTCGACGCGCTCATAGCGGCGTTCCGCGAGCGGGGCCGGATGCCCCGCCTGGAGTTCCTGCCCGGCTGGGCGCCCGCCGTCGAACCGGCGCTGCTCGCCGCCGGGTTCACCGTCGAGAACCGGGCCCCGCTCCTCGCCTGTGCCCCCGGCGGCCTGGTGGAGCCGAAGCCGGTCGCGGACCTGGTCATGGCCGAGCCGGCCACCGAGGCGGAGTTCGCCGCCGCCGCGCTCGTCCAGCACCTGGGCTACGGCGGCGAGGGCGAACCCGAGGACGGCACGGCGGAGTGGCTGCGGAACGCGGCGGCGGGCGGCGGGGTCGCCGCGCTCGCGACGGTCGGCGGGACCCCGGCGGGTGCGGGCGGCTGCTCGGTCCCGGTGGACGGCCTCAGCGAGCTGGCGGGCCTGGCGGTCGGCGCGGAGTTCCGCCGCCGGGGCATCGGCGCCGCGCTCTCCGCCCACCTGACGCGCACCGCGTTCGAGCGGGGCTGCCGGGTGATGTGGCTGGAGCCGGGCGACGCCGACGTGGAGCGGATCTACGCGTCGATCGGCTACCGCCGGATCGGCGAGAAGCTGAACATCTCGCTCGACCCGGAGGCGGACCGCTAGACCAGCCGGCGCGCCGTCGCCCAGCGGGTCAGTTCGTGGCGGTTGGAGAGCTGGAGCTTGCGCAGCACCGCCGAGACGTGGGACTCGACCGTCTTGACGGAGATGAACAGCTGCTTCGCGATCTCCTTGTACGCGTAGCCCCGGGCGATCAGCCGCAGGACCTCGCGCTCGCGCTGGGTCAGCCGGTCCAGGTCCTCGTCGACCGGGGGTGCGTCCGTGGAGGCGAAGGCGTCGAGGACGAAGCCGGCCAGGCGGGGCGAGAAGACCGCGTCGCCGTCCTGGACCCGGAAGACCGAGTCGACCAGGTCGGTGCCGGTGATCGTCTTGGTGACGTAGCCCCGGGCGCCGCCCCGGATCACGCCGATGACGTCCTCGGCGGCGTCCGACACGGAGAGCGCGAGGAAGCGCACCGGGTTCTCGGCGGCGCCCATCAGGGGCGCGCAGCGGCGCAGCACCTCGACGCCGCCGCCGCCGGGAAGGTGGACGTCGAGGAGGACGACCTCGGGGCGGGTCGCCGTGATGACGGTGACCGCCTGGTCGACGTCGGCCGCCTCGCCGACGACCTCGACGCCGGTCTCCTCGGTGCGGCCGATCTCGGCCTGCACGCCGGTGCGGAACATCCGGTGGTCGTCGACGAGCACGACTCGTACCCGGCGCTCCGGGTTCTCCCGGCCCCCGGCCGCCTCACTGGTCCCGTTCATCGCTCGTCCTCTCCATCTCAAGCTCGACCTCGGTGCCCCCGCCGGGCACCGAACGCAGCCGGGCCGTGCCGCCGTTGCGCTGCATCCGGCCGATGATCGATTCTCGTACGCCCATTCTGTCCCCCGGTACGGAGTCCAGGTCGAATCCCGGGCCCCGGTCGCGCACGGAGACGAAGACCGTGCGGCCCTCGACCTCCGCGTAGACCTGGACGGCACCGCCCTCGCCACCGTACTTGGCGGCGTTGACCATCGCCTCGCGCGCGGCCTGCATCTGGGCGGCCAGCTTCTCGTCCAGCGGGCAGTCGCCGACGACGACGACCTCCAGCGGGACGCCGTGCTTGTCCTCGACCTCGGCGGCGGCCCGTTTGACGGCCTCGGCCAGCGTCTCCGGCTCGTCGTCCTCGTCCTTGCCGGTGCCCTCGGGGTTGTACAGCCAGTTGCGCAGCTCGCGTTCCTGGGAGCGGGCCAGCCGGCGGACCTCGCCGGCGTCGTCGGCGTTGCGCTGGATCAGGGTGAGGGTGTGCAGCACGGAGTCGTGGACGTGGGCGGCGACCTCGGCGCGCTCCTGGGCCCGGATGCGCATGAGGCGTTCCTCGGAGAGGTCCTGGGTCATGCGGACGAGGTAGGGGCCGGCGAGGAGGGCGATGCCGGTGAGCACGGCGATGGCGGCGGTGATGACGTTGCCGAGCTGGGCGGCGGAGCCGCGTACGACCATGAAGACGGCGAGGCCCAGGCCGACCAGCGCGACTCCGGCCAGGGCGCGCGCCACTTGCAGGACGCGGCGGCGGCTGCCGACCTCCATCCAGCGGGCGCGGCGGGCGTTGTCGGCCTGGCGCCACACCAGGACGGAGCCGGCGCCGATGAGGAGGCTGGGCCAGATGTAGCGGTCGGCCTTGCTGCCCATGTCGACGTTGCCGACGAAGATGAAGGCGCCGACGAGCAGCGCGATGAGGGCGAAGACCTGGCCCTTGTCGGGCTTGCGGAGGCGGCGGGTGCCGTCGGGGGCGGTCTCGAAGACGGACCTGGGCCCCTCCACGCCGCCGACGCCGAGCGGGACCACGATCCAGAACACCGCGTACAGCAGGGCGCCGAGGCCGTCCGCGAAGAACAGGCCGAGGAAGACGAACCGGAGCCAGGCGACCGGGAGTCCGAGGTGTCCGGCGAGTCCGCGCGCCACTCCGCCCAGGAGCCGGCCGTCGGCGCTGCGGTACAGCTTGCGCAGCGGGGGCTCCTCCGGGTCGGCGGCGTGGGAGCTTGCGGCTCGGGTGGTGGCGGCTGGCATGGTCCGATCGTCACATGCCCGCGCGGGTGAGGACATCAGGGTCGGCCCCCGGTTCGACCCTGAGACGGCTGGGACGCGGGGGCGGGGCGGGGCCCGGCATCCCTGAGAGGCGGGCGGGCCAATATCAGGGACCGGCCAGGGTCGGGGCGGGTGCCGGTGGGGCCCGGGGGCCGTCACCATGGAGCCATGACCGTTCCCCAGGACGCGCCGCCCGGCGCCGCACCGCCGCCTCCCGAGCCCGCTCCGCGCCTGCACCGCAGCCCGCGGCACAAGGTGGTGGCCGGGGTGTGCGGCGGGATGGGCCGGTATTGCGACGTCGATCCGGTGATCTTCCGGATCGTGCTCGGGGTGCTGTCGGTGACCGGGGGCTTCGGGCTGATCTTCTACGGCTTCGCCTGGCTGCTGATCCCGGTGGAGGGCGAGGACGAGAACGAGGCGCGGCGGCTGCTGTCGGGCCGGGTCGAGCTGGCGTCGCTGAGCGCGGTGCTGTGCGCGCTGATCGGCTGCGGTCTCTTCCTGTCGATGCTGGGGAACGGCGGCACGCTGGCGTTCTCGGCGATGCTGTCGGTCGCGGTCCTGGGCTTCTCCATGTGGACGCAGGCGCGCAAGAAGGCCGGTCCGGAGGACCCGCTGCACCAGGCGGCCGCGCAGGCGGCGTCGGAGGCGCCGCCCGAGGTGAAGGCGCCGCCGACCCTGTCCGGGCCCTCCTGGTGGCGCGACCCGATCGTCAAGGACGGCACGACGGGGCCGGTGGCCGCCGGTTATCTGTGGGGGCCGCCGGACACGGAGGTCGCCGGGGTGCCGCGCGGGGCCACGCCCGACGCCCCGTTCCGCCCGCCGCCGCCCCGGTCGCGGGAGGTGCGGGGGCCGCGCTCGATCGCCGGCCCGGCGTTCCTCGTCGCCCTGCTCGCGGGCGGGCTCGGTACGGGGCTGACCTGGGGGTCCCAGCCGCTGGGCACCAGCCTGGAGGTCGGTCTCGCCGCCGCGCTCGGGGTGTTCGGCCTGGCGATGCTGGTCAGCGCGTTCGTCGGGCGGACCGGCTTCGGCACCCTGCTGCTGGCGACGATCACGTCCGGGCTGCTGGTGGGCGCCGCGGCGCTGCCCAAGGACATCGGCACGGACTGGGTGCGCGAGGAGTGGCGCCCGGCGTCCGTCGCCGCCGTCCAGCCGTTGTACGCGATCGGCGCGGGCCAGGCCGAGCTGGACCTGACCCGGATCACGGTGGAGAAGGGCGAGACGGTGCGGACCCGGGTGGAGGCCCGGGCGGGCCGGGTCCTCGTGCACGTCCCGCCGGAGGTCACCGTCCGGGTGCACGCGCGGACCCGGTTCGGCGCGCTCGTGGTGGTGGACGGGCGGCACAAGGGCGATCTGGACATCCGCGCCACGCAGGACCAGCGCAGGACGCTGTCGCCGGCCGAGGGCAGCACCCCGGGCGGCACGGTCGACCTGGATCTGGAAGTGGACTACGGACAGGTGGAGGTCAACCGTGCCGCGTCATGAGTTCCGGCCGGGCCGGGCCGTCACCGGCCTGGTCATGCTGGCCCTGGCCGCCGGATACGCGGCGGACGCGGCGGGCGCCTGGGACGCCCCGCCGCAGTTCTTCGTCGCGCTGTTCTGCGGCGGGCTGTGGACGGCCGCCTGGGCGACCTGGATCACCTACCGCATCCGCCGCCGGCGCGCCGCGAGGAGCGCGTCCAGCGAGAGCGACGCGGCCCCGCCCAGCAGCAGCGGCAGCCACGCCATGAGGTAGACCAGGTCGTTGCCGAGGTAGTACGGGGAGACCTGCCAGCTGACGGTGAGCCACAGGCTCAGCGAGATGAGGGCGCCGCCGAGCGCGGCGATCCTCGTCCACAGGCCGAGGAGGGTGCCGATGCCGACGGCCAGCTCGCCGATGGCGATCGCGTAACCGAAGCCGGCGGGGGCGTTCAGCGCGAGGTCGACCAGGCCGGGGATCGCGGCGGAGTCGCGGACGGCGTGCATCTGCCCGCCGACCGACCCGGGGCCGGTGGCGTGGAAGAACGCGCTGTCGGTGAGCTTGTCGAGCCCCGCGTACACGAAGGTGACGCCGAGGAAGACGCGCAGCGGCAGCAGGGCGTGCTCCCGCGCCAGGTCCCGCAGGCTGCTGCCCTCGCCCTGGACGCGCCCCAGGCCCCGCCCGTTACCGCCGTACCCGTACATGCTGCTCCCGCCTTCCGCGGCCGTGCCCACCGGACCGTGCGGCCCGTCACCCGACCTTACGTACGAACGCGGCGAAAGCGTTCAGCGCGGTCCGGGTTCGCGGGTGGGGCCGGCTCAGTCGGTGACGTCGATGGCGACGGGGGCGGTCTCCGTGCCCGCGGCCGTCACGACCTGCACCTCGACCACGCCCGGCTCCACCTCGACCGGCACCGGCACGGTCAGCAGCGTGTCGGAGGGGTTCGCGAAGCCGCCGGGGACCGGCACCAGCGGGACATGGACGTGCACGGTCCCGATCCGCACCACGACCCGGGCCAGCCGGTCCGGGGCCCCCGCGCCCGGCGGCACGAACCCGGCGCCCCGGATCTCGATGTCGTCCCCGGTCCGGATGGGCGCGTCCAGGTCGCCCGCCTCCCGGGACCGGACGACGGAGAGCACGACGGGCCGGCCGCCCTCGCCGTACTTGCCGGTGAAGTAGACGGCCGCCGACACCGCCACCAGGAGGGCGAGGCCCCACGGCAGGTCGGGCAGCTGCTCGGGCCTGCGGGCCAGGCGGACGGCGGCGAACACCACGGCGACCGTGGACACCAGGACGTACTGCACGTCCGTGAAGGTGCCGCGCCCCGAGTCGTCGGTGAGCAGGTCCGCCGCGCGCGGCCGGTCGGCGCGCAGCTTCTGGAGCCGCCCGGACAGTACCCGCACGCTCACCACCCGGCGCACGGCCACCGCCACGGCGCACACCAGCGCCAGCACGGCCACGATCCCGGCGCCGCGCGCCAGGTCCAGCCCCTCGATCAGCTCGTCGCGCCGGGCGTGGCCGGAGGCGGCGGCCAGTTCGAGGGCGAGGACGAGCACGGAGAACACGGCGAGCAGCACCCAGGACGCGGCGACCGCGCGGGAGGTGGAGAGCCGGTTGTCCTCACCGATCAGCGGGGCGAGGAGGCCGCCGCGGGCCCGGTGGACGTGGGCGGCGGCGGTCAGCAGCGCGGCGGTGACCAGTCCGGCGACGAGTCCGGCGGTACGGGCGTGGGTCCAGCCCGCCCCGATCGCGGTGGCGGCCTCGGCGAGGGCGAGGACGGCAAGGCCGCCCCAGACGACGACCAGGGTGCGCTGCCAGACCCGGTACAGCCAGGCGTCACCGGCCTCGCGGCCCCGGTCGGCCACCTCGCGCGCGGACTCGGTCAGCTCGTCGGAGACCCACTGCCGGGTCGCGGACGCCGACTGGGCGACCCCGGCGGGCAGTCCCTGTCCGGCGGCGAACCCGTCGCGCTTGGCCAGGAAGGCGGCCACCGCGCGCCGGTGTCCCTGGCGCGCCCCGTGCGGGCAGTCCCCGCAGGTGCAGCCGCCGCCGTGCGCGCCCTGTCGTGCCTCGTCCAACGCCACGGAGAACGCCGCCCTTTCCCGCCCCTGTCGCCACCCCGGGGCAGCCAACTCGTCTGTGAACGCAGCGAATTGTGCCGTACGGGGCGGCGGGCCGCCGCATCGGGGCGCACCGGAGGGGCACCTTCGTCAGCGTGTTCGATACCTGCTCAGGCGCTGAGCACGAGGTACGCCAGGCCGAACGTGCCCCGGTAGCCGCCGTAGTAGCCGGTGCGCCGCTCGTCCACGGCGGCGACGACCCCGTCGTGCAGGGGGTGGTCCGGGTGGGCCAGCGCCCAGCGTTCGCCCCGGCCGATGTTGGCGTGCGACTCGAAGAGGTCCCATTCGCGCCGGTCGGCGGCGGTCACCTGGAGCGCCCGCAGCCCCGCGGCCTCGGCCTGCCGGATCAGGTCGAGCAGCGAGCCGAAGTCCCCGGGCTCGGCGCCGAGTCCGGCGAGCGCCGCCTCGTCCGGCTCCCGCTCCCAGAAGCCCTCACCGAACAGGACCCGGCCGCCGGGCCGTACGGACGCCCGCAGCGCGGCCAGGGCCTCGGCGGTCCCGCCGGGCCAGGCGTGCGAGGCGCCGATGGACACGGCCAGGTCGTAGTTCCCGTCCGGCCATTCGGCGGCGGGGACCTCGTGAAACCGTACGCGGTCCGCGAGTCCCCGCTCGGCCGCGAGCGCCCGGCCGCGCGCCACGGCCTCCGGGTCGGTCTCGACGCCGTCGCCGGTGCTGTCGGGGGCGGACTCCACGAGGCGCATCAGCAGCTCGCCCCAGCCGCTGCCGAGGTCCGCGATCCGCGCGCCGGGCGGGGGTGCGCAGGCGGTAATCAGTTGGGCGGCGTGCTCTTCGGAGAGGGGGGTGTTCCAGGTCAGGCGGTCGTTGTGGGCGGCGGACATCAGGGCGCGGATCTTTTCGGATGACATGGGGGCGGAGCGTGTCATGGGTGCCCCGGCGCGCGCCATGCGTTTTTGGGGGCGGGGTTGCGGGGGGAGGTGCGGGGGGCGGGGGCGCCTGCGGCGGGCCTGTTCCCCTCCCCGCCCCTTCCCGTAACCGGGGGGCCGCCCCCCCCCCCCCCCCCCCCACCCCCCCGGGGGGGGGGGGGGGGCCCCCCCGGGAACACCCGCGCCCGCGCCGCGCCCCGGCGCGCCCCCAACCGGCCAACAGACCCCCACCCCACAGGCCCGCCGCGGTAAAAAGGACGGTGGCATGTCCGGGTCCGCCCCCCCGCCCCCCCCGGGGGGCCCCCCCCCCCCCCCCCCCCCCCCGGGGGGCCCCCCCCCCCGCCGGGGCCCCCCCGCCGCCATGCCGGAGGCCGTCAGCCGGTGGTGCCGTATTCGGTACGGACCAGGGTCAGCAGTTCGTCCGCCGTGAGGCCCAGGCCCCTGGCCTCGGCCACCGTCTCGCGGACCCGTTCGAGGAGGCGGGCGCGGTGCGGGGACGCGCCGTCCGCGATGGCCGCGCCCCGGCCCCGGCGCAGCTCGATCAGGCCCTCCTCGCGCAGCCGCTGGTAGCCCCGCAGCACGGTGTGCACGTTGACGCCGAGCGATTCGGCCAGCACGCGGGCGGCGGGCAGCCGTTCGCCGGGGGCCGCCGCGCCGTCGGCCACGGCGCGGCGCACACAGGCGGCGATCTGGTCGCCGAGCGGCACGGTGGAGGTGGGATCGACCCGGAAGAGCATGGTCAGTGGTCCGTTCGGCGCTGGTCGATCAGGGTGTTGAGGAGCGCGACCCCGGTCGCCGAGTCGTCCACGGTCACCGCGAAGTCGCGGCCGCTGGTCAGCCGGGCCACGATGCCCTCCCCCGACCGGATCATGACACCGCTGCGTCCGGGCCGGATGCGGTACCCCCAGCCGCCGTACTCGGCGAACGGGCTGATGTCACGGCTGACCGCCGCCTCTATCCGGTCCAGCGGGACCCGGACGCGCGGCCAGGGCAGCAGCCCGGAGACGGTGATGCCGCGCCGGTCCACGGTGACGTACGGACGGGCGAAGCTCGCGGTGAGCAGCCCGAGGACGAGGGGCAGCACGGCGAGTGGCCGGCTCGCGGTGAACAGCATGGCGGTTCCGGTCCCGATGAGCAGGAGGGCCGTGAGCGGCAGCCACCAGGACCCGGTGCCACGGGCCCAGCCGGCGACCTCCCCGGCTCCCAGCGCGACGCGCTCGCCGCCCGCTTCGGGTCCGTCGTCCCCGTCCGGTTCGGGGACGGGCGTCAGCGCCGCCGCGAGGTATCCGAGCCCGAAGGCGACGACGCCCGCGCCGAGGGCCACGGCCATGTGCCACATGGGGAAGTGGACGCCCTGCCCCCGGCCCTGCGCGTCCTCGACCGCGTCCACGTTGATGAGGAGGACGGCCCCCAGCAGGTAGCCGATCAGGGCGGCGAAGGAGTACCCGAAGGCGACCAGCATGCGGTGCGCCGTACCGGCGAACTTCCCGAACCCCGCCATCAGCGCCCACAGGAGGCCCGTGCCGAGCAGTACGAGCGTGGTGACGACCAGGTACGAGCTCTGGCCGGCGTAGTCGTCCACCCGGCCGTTGCCCACGAAGTGGCTGGCCAGCTGAGCGGGCAACCGGTCGCGGTGGGTGGCGAAGAGCAGCAGGTCGACGGCGAGCGCGAGCAGGAACGGCAGGGCGGTGAGCACCACGCGGCCGACGGATTTCAGGTTCATCAAAACCTCCCTTGTTCGCATGTTAGTAGAACAATGGAGGCGACGGCAACGGCATAAGGGCTACGCGCGTCGGGAGGGACGGTGGCAGACGGGCGGTCCGGCGCCCGGCCGGTCAGGCCGTTTCGAGCGGGAACGCCCCCCGGTGGCCCGTACCGGCGCCCTCGGTCGGCCGGGGCTCGAACTCCCGGCAGCTCCAGACCTCCTGGACGAAGCCGGTCCGCCGCTCCCACAGCCCCAGCACGTCCTGCTCACCGGCCGTGCCCCGGTACGCCTCCTTGGCGCCCCGGAAGCAGGCGAGGCCGCCGGAGAGACCGCGACCGGGCGCCGGGGCCGGGAAGTAGTCGGAGAACGCGCAGGCTATGCAGGTCCGCAGCCGGATTCCGGGGGGCAGCTCCCGCTGGATCGTCGCCAGCGCGGACCCGAAGTCGCTCTCGGCCCGCTGCGAACCGAAGGCCGCGCCACCGAACCGGAGTTCCAGGTACAGATACGGGTCGGGCCTGCGCAGCGAGAGCAGGCAGCTCAGGGTCGCCTGCCGCTCCACCCCCTCCGCCATGACGGGGAACGGCAGGTCCCATTCCAGGACGCAGTCGCCCAGCACACCGTCCGTCAGCGTGAACAGCCCCTGCTCCGCCGGTCCGGCGGCCACCGGCCGCAGGCCGTCGAAGCTGCCGCCCTCGAAGTCCACGCCCCGGACGCGGAGGCGGAGTTGCTGCCCGTCGGTGGTGAGGATGACGGCGTCCGATCCCTGCCGGTCCCGGTACCACCCTGCCCACGACTCATCTGTCATGAGCAGGGACTGTAGCCCCTGCCTCCGACACCGCCCCTGCCGCCCTCCGCTACGCCGGAGCCGCCCCTCGACACCTCCTTCCGGCCGGCGCCCCGTCAGTGCTTCCGGCGGGTGACGAACTCGGCCAGGGCCAGCAGATCGCCCGCCGCCGAGAGGTCCGGGACCGCCCTGGACAGGTGGTGCACGGCCCGCGCCATGCGGTCGCCGGCGCAGCTCTGCGCCCAGTCGCGGCCGCCCGCCCGGTCCACCGCCTCGGCGGCCCGGCTCACCTCGGCGCGGGTGTTCATCGCGCCCCGGTACAGCTCGGCCAGCTCCGCCGCGGCCGGCCCGCCCGCGGTGAGCGCCGCCACCACGGGCAGCGACTTCTTGTGGGCGCTGAGATCCGCGCCGACCGGCTTCCCGGTCTGGGCCGGGTCGCCCCAGATGCCGATCAGGTCGTCGATCAGCTGGAAGGCGAGGCCCGCCTCCCGGCCGAAGCCGTCCATGGCCCGGACCGCCCGCTCGCCGGCGCCCGCGTAGAGCGCGCCCAGCGCGCAGGCGCAGCCGAGCAGCGCGCCGGTCTTCGCCGTCGCCATGGTCAGGCACTCGTCCAGCGACACCTGGTCCGGGTCGCGCTCCTCGAAGGCGCAGTCGGCCTGCTGGCCCGCGCACAGCTCGATGACGCAGGTCGAGAGCCGGGCCGACGCGGCGGGCGACATCGCTCTGCCGTCCTCGGCGAGCAGCCGCTGGGCGAGGGCCAGCATCGCGTCGCCGGCGATGACGGCGTCCGGGACGCCGAAGACCGTCCAGGCGGTGGCCCGGTGGCGGCGGGTGTGGTCCTCGTCGATGACGTCGTCGTGGAGCAGGGTGAAGTTGTGGACGAGCTCGACGGCGACGGCGGCCCGGACGGCCTGTTCGGGGTCGCCGCCCAGCGCGCGGGTGGCCGCCAGGACCAGCGCCGGTCTGATCGCCTTGCCCGCACCGCCCGCCGCCGGGCTGCCGTCGGCGTGCTGCCAGCCGAAGTGGTACATCGCGACGCGCCGGATCGAGCCGGGCAGGGAGGCGACCGCCGCCCGCAGGTGCGGGTCCACGAGGGTCCGGGTGTACTCAAGGAGCGCCGCGGCCTCGTTGCCCTCGGTCGCGGCGTCTGTTCGGGTCATGGTCAATCGGTCACCCCTGTCGTTGCCGCCCCGGCCCGGGCCGCTGTCGCGGCCTGGGCCGGGGTCGTGGGTGGTTGCTGGGAGCGCGGGCGGCAGGGGGCCCGGACCGCGCGGGGTCCGGGCCCCGTGGCTCACCGCCAGCGGCTGACCTCGACGTTCTCCAGGACACCGAGGGCGTCCGGGACGAGGACCGCCGCGGAGTAGTAGGCCGTCACGAGGTAGGAGATGATCGCCTGCTCGTCGATGCCCATGAAGCGGACCGAGAGGCTGGGTTCGATCTCGTCCGGGATGCCCGTCTGCTGGAGGCCGATGACTCCCTGCTCGGACTCGCCGGTCCTCATGCAGATGATCGACGTGGTGCGGGCGTCGCTGACCGGGATCTTGTTGCAGGGGAAGATCGGGACACCGCGCCAGGCCGGCACATGGTGTCCGCCGACGTCCACGCTCTCCGGGACGAGGCCGCGCTTGTTGCACTCACGGCCGAAGGCGGCGATGGCGCGCGGGTGCGCGAGGAAGAGCTTGGAGCCGCGCCGGCGCGAGAGCAGTTCGTCCATGTCGTCGGGGCTCGGCACCCCGTCGTGCGGCTGCAGCCGCTGCCCGTAGTCGCAGTTGTTGAGCAGGCCGAACTCGCGGTTGTTGATGAGCTCGTGCTCCTGGCGCTCGCGCAGCGCCTCGACCGTGAGCCGCAACTGCTGCTCGGTCTGGTTCATCGGCTGGTTGTAGAGGTCCGCGACGCGGCTGTGGACCTTCAGGACGGTCTGCGCGACGCTCAGTTCGTACTCGCGTGGCGCCGCGTCGTAATCCACGTACGTGTGCGGGACGACGGCCTCGCCGACGTGGCCCGCGGAGAGGTCGATCGCCGCCTCGCCGTACTTGTTGGTGCGCTGCTGCGGAACGGCCAGCAGCCCGGCGAGATGGCCGCGCAGCGAATCGGCCCGTTCCGCGAGGTTGAGCACGTCCGCCCGCCGGAGCGTGAGCACGGTGCACGCGGTGACGGCCCGGGCCGTGTACTCCCAGACGGCGTCGCCCTCGATGAGGGAGTGGTCCCCGAAGTAGGCCCCGTCCGCGTGGACCCCGAGCACCGTCTCGTCACCGTAGGGGCCGGTGCCGACCTTCTCGACCTTGCCGTGCGCCAGCAGGTACACCCGGTCGGCCGCCTCGCCCGCCGTGGCCAGGAGCTGCCCGGCGGGGATCTCCCGCTGCTCGCACCTCCGGGCCAGCTCGGCGAGGACCTCCTCGTCCCCGAAGTCCCTCAGCGCCGGAAGCTCCCCCAGCTCGGCGGGGATGACCGCGACCCGGTCCCCGGTCTGCACGAACGTGACACGGCCGTCCCCGACCGAGTAGCTCAGCCGGCGGTTCACCCGGTACGTGCCGCCCTGCACCTGGACCCACGGCAGCATCTTCAGGAGCCACCGTGAGGTGATCTCCTGCATCTGCGGAGCGGACTTGGTGGTCGTCGCGAGGTTCCGCGCGGCCGCCGTGCCGAGACTCTGCTGCGGCGGCACCTGCACGTTCTGAACCTCTTCACCAACGGACATGTGTCGTCCTCTCGATCTATCGGCTGACCTGCGGGAAGAACACTTCCAGCACGAGGACGGGGCACGCCATTACACAAAAGAGTGTGACTAATCGGGCTTTGGGCGGGGCACAACGCAGCGCGATGCCCGCCCGACGCCCATGCGATGCCCAAGCGATGCCCAAGCGATGCTCCCGACGCGCTTAAATTTGTATCCGGAATGCCAATTAACTAATCTGGCCGCCATGCGGCTGACCAGATTCACCGACGTCGCGCTGCGCGTCCTGATGCGCCTCGCCGTCGTGAAGCACGAGGACCCGCCGACCACCCGCGAGGTGGCGGCGACCATGCAGGTGCCGTACTCGCACGCCGCGAAGGTCGTGGCCCGCCTCCAGCACCTCGGCCTGATCGAGGCGCGGCGGGGCCGGGGCGGCGGGCTCACCCTGACCGAGGCGGGCCGGACGGCGTCGGTCGGCGGGCTCGTCCGCGAACTGGAGGAGCCGGGCGACGTGGTCGACTGCGAGGGCTCCACTCCGTGCCCACTGCGGGCGGCCTGCCGGCTGCGCGTCGCCCTGCGCGAGGCCGAGGAGGCCTTCTACGCCTCGCTGGACCCGCTCACCGTCGCGGAGCTGACCGCCGCACCCACCGGCCCCCTGCTGATCAGCCTCGGCGCCGCACCACCACCCCGGGACTGACCCCCGGCGCACCGGGCCGCCCGCCCGGTGCCTACACTGCCGTTAAATGCGCATCCAAGATGCCAATTCAACATCCGAGGAGTCACCGATGCTCTCCGAGTCGTCCACCGCCACCGTCCGCGCCACCCTGCCCGCCGTCGGCGCGGCCATCGGGGACATCGCCGATCTCTTCTACCGCAAGCTGTTCGACGCCCACCCGGAGCTGCTGCGCGACCTGTTCAACCGGGGCAACCAGGCGTCCGGCGCCCAGCGCCAGGCGCTCGCCGGCTCCATAGCCGCGTTCGCGACCCAGTTGGTCGAGCAGCCCGACACCCGCCCCGACGTGATGCTCAGCCGGATCGCGCACAAGCACGCCTCGCTCGGTGTCACCCCGGCCCAGTACGACGTCGTCCACACCCACCTCTTCGCCGCGATAGCCGAGGTCCTGGGCGACGCGGTGACCCCCGAGGTCGCCGCCGCCTGGGACGAGGTCTACTGGCTGATGGCCAACGCCCTGATCGCCATCGAGGAGCGGCTGTACGCGGAGCAGGGCGTCGTCGCCGGCGACGTCTGGCGGGAGTGGGAGGTCGTCTCGCGCACCGAGGAGACCGACGACGTCGCCCGGTTCCGCATCCGCCCCGCCGACGGCTCGCCGGCCCCCGCCTTCCGCCCCGGCCAGTACGTCTCCGTCCAGGTCGAACTCCCGGACGGCGCACGCCAGATACGCCAGTACAGCCTCTCCAGCGCCCCCGGCTCGGCGCTCCGCTCCATCACGGTCAAGCGGGTCCACGGCAACGACGCGCCGGACGGCGAGGTCTCCCGCCACCTGCACGCGCAGGTCCGCGCCGGCGACCGGCTCCGCGTCTCCGCCCCGTACGGCGACCTCGTGCTGAAGTCCGACGTGGCACCGCTGCTGCTCGCCTCCGCCGGCATCGGCTGCACCCCGATCCTGTCGATGCTGGAGCACCTCGCCGAGGCCGGGCACCGCGCCCCGGTCACCGTCGTGCACGGCGACCGCTCCCCCGCCGACCACGCGCTGCGCACCGACCACACCGCGCTCACGGCCAAGCTGCACGACGGCGCCGCCCACTTCTGGTACGAGAACCCGGAGGACGGCCACCCCGCCGACCGCACCGGGCTCGTGGACCTGAGCGGCCTCGTCGTCCCGTCGGGCACGCACGCCTACCTCTGCGGCCCGCTGCCCTTCATGCGGTCGGTCCGCACCCAGCTGCTCGCCAAGGGCGTCCCGGCCTCCGACATCCACTACGAGGTGTTCGGCCCCGACCTGTGGCTGGCCTCCTGACCCGGCGGCACACCGCGAACTGACCGAATCGGCTCGCACAGAATCCGAACAGGGCCCCGCCGTCGCTCCGCGACCGGTCGGGGCCCTTCCGGCCGGGTAGAACCGCTCCTACACGCACCGAAGGAGCCGGCCATGTCCTCACCCATGTCCGCGAGCGCTTTTCTCGCCGCCCTCAAGAAGGAAGGGCTCACCGTCGTCGAGGTCGGCGACTGGCGCAGCCACAACCGGAACCACAAGGGCCCCTGGGGCCCCGTGAACGGCGTGATGATCCACCACTCCGCCACCAAGGGGACCGACGCCACCGTGAAGATGTGCCGGGACGGCCACCCGGACCTGCCCGGGCCGCTCTGCCACGGCGTCATCGCCAAGGACGGCCGGGTCCACCTGGTCGGCTACGGCAGGACCAACCACGCGGGGATGGGCGACGGCGACGTCCTGCGCGCCGTCGTCGCGGAGAAGAAGCACCTCCCCCACGACAACGAGGCCGACACCGACGGGAACCGGCACTTCTACGGCTTCGAGTGCGAGAACCTCGGCGACGGCGAGGACCCCTGGCCCGACGCCCAGCTCGAAGCCATCGAGAAGGTCTCGGCGGCCATCTGCCGCCACCACGGCTGGACCGCCCGCTCGGTCATCGGCCACCGCGAGTGGCAGCCCGGCAAGGTGGACCCGAAGGGATTCGCGATGAACGACATGCGCGACCGCGTCCACGACCGCCTCAAGTGACCCCCGGGCGGCGCCCGCCGCCACAATGGAACGCATGCCCGCCCCGTCCCCCGCATCCCGGCTGCGCCCGCTGCTGCCCTCGCCCGTGCAGCCGGCCGACGACGAACGCTTCGCCCGGCACGGTGTGACGCTGCTGCTCAAGCGCGACGACCTGATCCACCCCGATCTGCCGGGCAACAAATGGCGCAAACTCGCGCCCAATCTGGCAGCCGCCGCCGGTCGCCCCGTGCTCACCTTCGGCGGCGCGTACTCCAACCATCTGCGGGCCACCGCCGCCGCCGGCCGGCTCCTGGGATTCCGCACCGTCGGAGTCGTACGCGGTGACGAGCTGGCCCACCGCCCCCTCAACCCCTCGCTCGCCCGGTGCGCCGCCGACGGCATGCGGCTGCACTTCGTGGACCGGGCGACGTACCGCGCCAAGAACGACCCGGCGGTCCTGGCCGGACTGCTGGCGGCGTACGGGGACTGCGAGGTCGTCCCGGAGGGCGGCAGCAACGCCCTCGCGGCCAGGGGCTGCGCCGCGCTGGGGCGCGAACTGCGGGGCGTGGCCGACGTGGCGGCGGTGGCCTGCGGCACCGGCGGCACCCTGGCCGGGCTCGCCGCCGGACTCGCGCCGGGCCAGCGCGCGCTCGGCGTCCCGGTCCTGCGCGGCGGCTTCCTGGGTGAGGCGGTGCGGGAGCTCCAGCGGGAGGCGTACGGCGGGCCGGCCGGCGACTGGTGGCTGGACGAGCGGTTCCACTTCGGCGGCTACGCCCGTACGACACCCGGCCTGCACGCCTTCGCAAACGATTTCGAGGACCGGCACGGGCTGCCCGTGGAGCGACTGTATGTGGCCAAAATGCTGCACGCGCTCACCGTGCTGACCGAGGAGGGCGCCTTCCCCGCCGGGACCACGGTCGCGGCCGTGATCACCGGCCGCCCGGACGAGGACGCTCAGCCGTCCTCCCGGTAGGCCGCCGCCTCCTCCAGATCCAGGCGGCGCAGCAGGGTCCGCATCATCTCGTCGTCGATCCTGCGCTCGTCCCGCAGCCGGACGAAGACCTCCCGCTCGGTCTCGATCATCTCGCCGGCCAGCCGCCGGTAGGTGTCGTCCGCCGACTCGCCGGTCACCGGATTGGCCGCGCCCAGGCGCTCCCACACCGCGTTGCGGCGGCGCTCCAGGACGGTCCGCAGGCGGTCCGCCAGGGGCTGGGGCAGCCGGTTGCGCTCATCGGTGAGCAGCGCGTCCAGACGGGCCTCGGCGGCCGTGGACGCCTCGTTCTGGGCCTGCGCCTCGGCCAGCGTGTCGGCCTGCCGGTCCCGGCCCGGGAGCTTCAGCACGCGCACCAGGAGCGGCAGCGTGAGCCCCTGGACCACCAGCGTGCCGATGACGGTGGTGAAGGTCAGGAACAGCACCAGGTTGCGGGCCGGGAAGTCCGCGCCGTCGGTGGTGACGAGGGGGACGGAGAAGGCGATGGCGAGCGAGACGACGCCGCGCATCCCGGCCCAGCCGACGATCAGCGGCGAGGTCCAGTCCGTACCGGTCTCCCGCTCCCTGATCCGCCGCGACAGCCACCGGGGCAGGTAGGTCGCCGGGTAGACCCAGACGAAGCGGACCACCACCACGGCCAGGAACACCAGCACCGCGTATCCGAAGGCGTCCGCCACCGAGTACGTGCCGAGCCCCTTGAGCACGAACGGCAGCTGGAGACCGATCAGCGCGAACACGGCCGACTCCAGGACGAAGGCGATCATCTTCCAGACGGCGGCCTCCTGGAGCCGGGTGGCGAAGTCCACCTGCCAGGACCGGTGGCCCAGGTACAGCGCGACGACGACCACGGCGAGCACCCCCGAGGCGTGTACGCGCTCGGCCGCCGCGTACGCCACGAACGGGATGAGGAGCGACAGGGTGTTCTGGAGCAGCGGCTCCCGCAGGTGGGTCCGCAGCCAGTGCAGCGGGACCATGAGCAGCAGACCGACCCCGACACCCCCGACCGAGGCCAGCAGGAACTCCTCCACCCCCGCGCCCCAGCTGACGCCCTCCCCCACGGCGGCGGCGAGCGCCACCTTGAACGCGGTGATCGCGGTGGCGTCGTTCACCAGGGACTCGCCCTGGAGGATCGTCGTGACACGCGCGGGCAGCCCCACCCGGCGCGCGATCGCCGCGGCGGTGACGGCGTCCGGCGGGGCGATCACGGCGCCGAGCACCAGAGCGGCGGTCAACGGCAGGTCGGGCACCAGCAGGTACGCCAGCCACCCCACCGCGACCGTCGCGAACAGCACGTAGCCGACCGAGAGCAGCGCCACGGGCCGCAGGTTGGCCCGCAGGTCCAGATAGGAGCTGTCCACGGCGGCCGTGTAGAGCAGGGGCGGCAGCAGCAGGGGCAGCACGATGTGCGCGTCCAGGGTGTACGACGGCACCCCCGGCACGTACGAGGCGATCAGGCCGACGGCGACCAGGAGAAGGGGGGCCGGCACCGGCGTGCGGCGTGCGAGGCCCGCGGTCGCGGCACTGCCCGCGACCAGCGCCACCAGGGGCAATGCGTCCATCTCATGATCCTCCCATCCGTCGTAACCTGGCCATCATGAGTGGTTGCCCGCATGTACCGGATCTGCCGCGCCCCGAGCCCGCGCCCCGCGGTGAGACCTGTCCCGAGTGCCTGGCGGCCGGCACCCACCCGGTGCAGCTGCGGCTGTGCCTGAGCTGCGGCCACGTCGGCTGCTGCGACTCCTCTCCCGGACGGCACGCGACGGGGCACTTCGAGCAGACGGGCCATCCGGTCATGCGGAGCTTCGAACCGGGTGAGAACTGGCGTTGGTGCTTTGTCGACGGTTCGATCGTCTGACGTACGGGTACGTCAAACCGGCGCGCGTTGTTCGTAATTGAGTGACGCAGCCCCCTAGGCACTGTGTGTACCCATGGGCCTACCATGAGTGACAGCCGCGGGAGGGGGTTCCGGCGACACGGCATCATGGATCGCGATAGCGTCGCCGGGCCGAGAACCGAAGACGTACCGCATGGCTCCGGGCGCTCTTCCCGGAACCTCGAATGAGTTTGTGCCACCTTGGAGGTGAGGGTGTCCCAGATCGCAGGCGAGCCCGGGAATCAGGACTTCGTAGAGGTCCGGCTGCCCGCTGCGGGTGCCTACCTGTCGGTGCTGCGGACGGCCACGGCCGGTCTCGCAGCACGCTTGGACTTCACTCTCGACGAGATCGAGGACCTTCGCATCGCGGTGGACGAGGCGTGCGCGATCCTGCTCCAGCAGGCCGTGCCCGGTTCCGTCCTGAGCTGCGTCTTCCGCCTCATCGACGATTCACTCGAGGTGACGGTCGCGGCCCCGACCACCGACGGCCGCGCCCCGGAGCGTGACACCTTCGCCTGGACGGTGCTCTCCGCGCTGGCCGGGAAGGTCGACTCCTCGGTCGCCGACGACCGTACGGTCAGCATCAGCCTGTACAAACAGCGCGGCGCGGGACCCGGGCCGGCGTGAGCAACGGGAACGGGGACGGTCCGGTGCGGGACGAGACGATCCGACCAGGGGTGGTGCGTGCGGCGGGCATCCCGGATCAGCAGGCCCTGCCTCATCCGGTGGACGGGGCGGAGCTGCCCCGTGCGGTGGACGGGGCGGACGGGCCCGCCGGCATTACGGTCGCGGTGGAGCAGTCGCAGGCGGAGCGGGCAGGCCACATGAGCGAGCACGGGCACCACGATCCAAACGACCGCAGCGGGGCGCGGGCGTTGTTCATCGAGCTGGGCAAGCTCCCCGACGGTTCGCCGGAGCGGGCCGAGCTGCGCAACCGGCTGGTGCGGATGCACCTGCCGCTGGTGGAGCACCTGGCCCGCCGCTTCCGCAACCGCGGGGAGCCGCTGGACGACCTGACCCAGGTCGCCACGATCGGGCTGATCAAGTCCGTCGACCGGTTCGACCCGGAGCGGGGCGTCGAGTTCTCGACGTACGCGACGCCCACGGTCGTCGGGGAGATCAAGCGCCATTTCCGCGACAAGGGCTGGGCGGTGCGGGTGCCGCGCCGTCTCCAGGAGCTGCGGCTCTCGCTGACCTCGGCGACCGCGGAGCTCTCCCAGCTGCACGGCCGTTCGCCCACGGTGCACGAGCTGGCGGAGCGGCTGGGGATCTCCGAGGAGGAGGTCCTGGAGGGTCTGGAGTCGGCCAACGCGTACAGCACGCTCTCGCTGGACGTGCCGGACACGGACGACGAGTCGCCGGCCGTGGCGGACACGCTGGGTTCCGAGGACGAGGCGCTGGAGGGCGTGGAGTACCGGGAGTCGCTGAAGCCGCTCCTGGAGGACCTGCCGCCGCGGGAGAAGCGGATTCTGCTGCTTCGGTTCTTCGGCAACATGACCCAGTCGCAGATCGCGCAGGAGGTCGGCATCTCGCAGATGCACGTCTCGCGGCTGCTGGCCCGCACCCTGGCGCAGCTGCGCGAGCGGCTGCTCGTGGAGGAGTAGCGGGCGCGGTGACGCGGAGGAGGCCGCCGGATCGTCTCCGGCGGCCTCCTCGTGCGTGCGGTGAGCCGTCAGGCGTCCTCGGGGTCCGCGTCGGGCGTGCTGCCCGGCCTGCGGATACCGAGGGCCTCGATGGTGGCGGGCCTGACCAGCTGGTAGAGCGCGGTCAGCGCGACCGCCGCGAGCACGATCCCGGCCGGGATCAGCACGCCGTGGGAGCGCAGCAGCGTCCAGGCCACCGGCAGCGCGATGATCTGCGTGATGAGCGCGGGGCCCCGGCTCCAGCTGCGGCGGCGCAGCAGGCCGCGGGCGGCGAAGAGCGGGATCAGGCCGAGCGCGATGACGGTCAGCCCGCCCATCTCGGCCTGCTCGGGGCTGTCGGGCCGGCCCAGCAGGCCCATCACCAGCATGGAGATCCCGCCGATGACGAGGGCGGCGCCTTCGAGGCCGCTGATCGCGGCCACCAGCGTGATCCTGGCCGGCTTCGCCGGCTCGGCCAGGGGCGAGGGCGCGTTCTGCTGAGTACTCACCCTTGCAGGTTGGCATCCCGGCCCCGGCGAAGGAAAGCCGGGGTGGCGCGCGCCACCGCCGCGCCCCCGCGCCGTCACGGAGCGTGAGGGCCTGCGGGCAGGACTTCGGGGGTGTACCTCGCGGTAGGTAGGCTGGCAGTCATGCGCGCACTTCTTGTGGTCAATCCAGCCGCCACCACCACCAGTGCGCGGACCCGTGACGTGCTGATCCACGCGCTGGCGAGCGAGATGAAGCTGGAGGCCGTCTCCACGGAGTACCGCGGGCACGCCCGCGACCTGGGGCGGCGGGCCGCCGACAGCGACGACATCGACCTCGTGGTGGCGCTCGGCGGCGACGGCACGGTCAACGAGGTCGTCAACGGCCTGCTGCACCGGGGCCCCGACCTGGACAACCTGCCGAAGCTGGCCGTGGTGCCCGGCGGCTCCACCAACGTCTTCGCGCGGGCCCTCGGACTGCCCAACGACGCGGTGGAGGCGACCGGCGCCATTCTGGACGCGCTGGCGAACCGTACCGAACGCACGGTCGGCCTGGGCCTCGCGGCGGGGACGCCGGGCACGGAGGACGAATCCGTTCCGGAGCGCTGGTTCACCTTCTGCGCCGGCCTCGGATTCGACGCCGGGGTGGTCGGGCGGGTCGAACAGCAGCGGGAGCGCGGCAAGCGTTCGACCCATGCCCTGTACGTGCGCCAGGTGGTCCGGCAATTCCTGGAGGAGCCGCACCGGAGACAGGGCGTGATAACGCTCGACGTGCCCGGCGAGGAGCCGGTCACCGATCTGGCGCTTTCCATAATCTGCAACACGTCCCCCTGGACGTACCTGGGGAACCGGCCGGTGTACGCGGCCCCGAAGGCGTCCTTCGACACCGCTCTGGACGTGCTGGGCCTGCGGAAACTGTCCACGGCGGCGGTCAGCCGCTACGCCACCCAGCTGCTCACGTCGAGCCCGGAGAAGGGCCCCCGGGGCAAGCACGCGGTTTCACGGCACGACCTCACGGACTTCACCTTGCATTCAAAGGTGCCACTGCCCTTCCAGATGGACGGTGACCACCTCGGGGTGCGTACAAGTGTGACGTTCACAGGCGTACGCCGTGCACTGCGTGTGATTGTGTGAGTGGAAGGGACCAAAGTCCTTTAACTCGAACGTTTGGACTGGCTTCCACCCTCTAGAAGTACGGCTGTGACCTAGCCGACACCGAGGAATCAAAAAAAACTTTCCTGAAGGGGTTGTATCCGTCGCCGAGGTTTGCGAATCTCTACATGGCGATCGGGACGGCCCGCAACAACGGCCTCCACTGAGAGCCAGAACCCCTCCTCACTTCACAGGACCACAACCAGTTCTTCTGGGCGTCGGGCCTCCACCTGCGGGGGGATTCGTGAAAGCGTTCACATTCACAAGCCACAGTACGTAACACCAAGGAGAGGTAGCAGCCATGGACTGGCGTCACAACGCCGTTTGTCGTGAGGAAGACCCGGAGCTGTTCTTCCCCATCGGCAACACCGGTCCTGCGCTGCTGCAGATCGAGGAAGCCAAGGCCGTCTGCCGTCGCTGCCCCGTCATGGAGCAGTGCCTGCAGTGGGCGCTCGAGTCCGGCCAGGACTCCGGCGTCTGGGGTGGCCTCAGCGAGGACGAGCGCCGCGCAATGAAGCGCCGCGCCGCTCGCAACCGGGCGCGCAACGCCAGCGCCTGACCGACGCCACCGCTACGAACCTCAGCGCAGGCGGCGCGTGCAGCGCGTACGCACCACCCCGCCCCCCGAGTCGCAGCGCGCAGTACCCCCGAAGCGCATGCTTGACCGAAGAGCCCGGACCGTTCACGAACGGTCCGGGCTCTTCGGTGTGTACGGGCCCGCTACTTCTCGCTGCGGACCGGGATGTCCAGGACGACCTGGGTCCCGCGCTCGGGTGCCGGCACCATGCCGAACGAGCCGCCGAGCTCGCCCTCGACCAGGGTGCGGACGATCTGGAGGCCGAGGTTGCCGGCCCTCTGCGGGTCGAACCCCTCGGGCAGACCGCAGCCGTCGTCCTGGACGGTGATGAGCAGCCGCCCCTCGGTGGGCGAGCCGCCCCGGACCGCCGAGACCTCGACGGTGCCGGACTCCGCGACGGAGAAGGCGTGTTCCAGGGCGTTCTGCAGGACCTCGGTGAGGACCATCGAGAGCGGTGTCGCCACCTCGGCGTCGAGTATCCCGAAGCGTCCCGTGCGGCGGCAGGTCACCTTGCCCGGCGAGATCTCCGCGACCATGGCGATCACCCGGTCGGCGATGTCGTCGAACTCCACCCGCTCGTCCAGGTTCTGGGACAGCGTCTCGTGCACGATCGCGATCGAACCGACGCGCCGCACCGCCTCGTTGAGCGCTTCGCGGCCCTGCGGGGAGTCCATTCGGCGGGCCTGGAGGCGCAACAGGGCGGCGACTGTCTGGAGGTTGTTCTTCACCCGGTGGTGGATCTCCCGGATGGTGGCGTCCTTGGTGATCAACTCGCGCTCGCGGCGGCGCAGTTCCGTCACGTCGCGCAGGAGGACCAGCGACCCGATGCGGACCCCCTTGGGCTTGAGCGGGATCGCGCGCAGCTGGATCACCCCGCCTGCGCACTCCACCTCGAACTCACGGGGCGCGTAACCGCTGGCCATCTTGACCAGGGCCTCGTCCACGGGGCCCCGGGACGGGGCGAGTTCGGCGGTGATCTGGCCGAGGTGCTGGCCGACGAGGTCGGAGGCGAGGCCGAGGCGGTGGTACGCGGAGAGGCCGTTGGGGCTGGCGTACTGGACGACCCCGTCGGCGTCCAGCCGGACGAGGCCGTCGCCGACGCGCGGGGACGCGTCCATGTCGACCTGCTGGCCCGGGAAGGGGAAGGCCCCGGCGGCGATCATCTGGGCCAGGTCCGATGCGGACTGGAGGTAGGTCAGCTCCAGCCGGGACGGGGTGCGGACGGTGAGGAGGTTGGTGTTGCGCGCGATCACGCCGAGCACCCGGCCCTCGCGGCGTACGGGGATCGACTCGACCCGTACCGGCACCTCCTCGCGCCACTCCGGGTCGCCCTCGCGCACGATCCGCCCCTCGTCCAGGGCGGCGTCGAGCAGGGGGCGGCGGCCACGCGGGACCAGGTGGCCGACCATGTCGTCCTGATAGGAGGTCGGGCCGGTGTTGGGCCGCATCTGCGCGACGGAGACGTACCGCGTACCGTCGCGGGTGGGGACCCACAGGACGAGGTCGGCGAAGGAGAGGTCGGAGAGCAACTGCCACTCCGAGACCAGCAGGTGGAGCCACTCGAGGTCGGTGTCACTCAGGGCGGTGTGCTGGCGTACGAGGTCGTTCATGGAGGGCACGTGTGCGAGCGTACCCGTGGATGCGCGGCGGTCCGAACCGGAAGCGCCGCCCGTACGTGGGGTTGACCGGGGGCTGCATCGGCACCGCGCATGGATGGACACGGCCCAGTGGTCTAGTCCACAATGCTTGAGATGGAACCTCCGCTCTCCCCGCACAGGAGAGCGGACCGAGGTACCTGCGCTCTCTGCCCTGACTGCGCCGGTGCCTCTCCCCCGGCCGGGGGCACCGCACACCGCCGGCCGGACCGGCCGCCCGCGAGGGCGGCCCTGCTCCGGGCTGCGGTGCTGGTCGGGCTGAGGGTCCCGGCCCGGCGCCGCGGCCCGCGGGTTCTTCCGGGGCCTCCCGGATCTCAGCGGGTCTCGGTGACCTTCGCGAGCGCGCGCGGCGCGTCCGGGTCCTGTCCGCGGGCGATCGTCACCTCGTACGCCAGCATCTGGAGCGGCAGGATCTCCAGGACCGGCTGGAGCTCCTCGGGGACTCCGGCGGTCGGTAGCACGAACCCCGCGGACGCCGCCGCCACCTGGGCCGCCGGCCCGACGACGAAGAGGTCGGCGCCCCGGCCGCGCAGCCGGTCCAGGACGGGCTGGAGCGCCTCGCCGCCCCGGCCGTCGGTCACCACGGCGATGACCGGCGAGATGTTGTCGACCATCGCGAGGGGGCCGTGCAGCAGGTCGGCGCCGGAGTACGAGAGGGCGGGGATGTAGCTCGTCTCCATGAGCTTCAGGGCGGCTTCCTTGGCGGTGGGGTAGCCGTACCCGCGCGAGGTGATGACCATGCGCTCGGCAAACCGGTAGCGCGAGGCCAGGGCCCGCACCTCGTCCTTGCGGGCCAGCACCTCCTCCGCGAGGTCCGGCAGGACGCCGGCCGCCGCCCCGTCGCCGCCGCGCAGCCCCTCGACGAACAGGTACAGCGCGAGCAGGGACGCGGTGTACGTCTTGGTGGCCGGCAGCGCCTTCTCGGGCCCGGCCAGGATGTCGATGTGGTACTCGGAGACGGCCGCGAGCGGTGAGTCCGGGTTGTTGGTCACCGCCAGGGTGATCGCACCCGCCTCCCGGGCCGCCTTGGTCGACGCCACCAGGTCGGGCGAGCCGCCGGACTGGCTGACCGTGATCACCAGGACGTCGCGGAGGTCCGGCTTCGCCCCGTACGCCGTGGTGGTGGACATCGAGGCCAGCCCGCAGGGCAGCCCCAGCGTGATCTCCAGCAGGTACTTCGCGTACAGCGCGGCGTTGTCGGAGGTGCCGCGGGCGGTGAGCAGGACGAAGCGGGGATTCCTCGCCGCGATCCGCCCGGCGGTCTCGCGGACGGCGGGCGCGCCGCGCTCCAGGATGCGGCGGAGCATCGCGGGCTGCTCGGCCATCTCGCCGGACATGATGCGGCCGGGCCGCTCGCCGTCACCGGCCGGGTACGTGGCGGACATGTGGGTGCCTCCCGGGTCGCGCGATGCCTCGACCCAGTCGAACACGGGGCGCGCGGGGACCGCCAGCGGGCGGCGGCCGGTGGGGCGCGTCCGAGTGCCGGTACGGACACCTCGGGGCAGGGTGAGTCTGCTAGATTGGAACCTTGATTGGTCTATACCACATACCGTCACTCTCGATCGGATCGGCAGGCCCCGCGTGGAAGTTGTCATCGTCCCGGACGCCAAGGCAGGCGGCGAACTGATCGCGGGGGCCATCGGCACCCTGCTCGGCCGCAAGCCCGACGCCCTTCTCGGCGTTGCCACCGGCTCTACCCCGCTGCCCATCTACCAGGCCCTGGCGGACCTGGTCCGCTCCGGTGCCGTGGACGCCTCGCGCGCCCGCGTCTGCCAGCTGGACGAGTACGTCGGACTGCCGGCGGGCCACCCGGAGTCGTACCGCTCCGTGGTGCTCCGCGAGGTGGTCGAACCGCTCGGGCTCTCCGAGGCCGCGTTCATGGGCCCCGACGGCTCCGCCGAGGACATCCAGGCGGCCTGCGAGGCGTACGACAGGGCACTGGCCGAGGCCGGCGGCGTCGATCTCCAGCTGCTGGGCATCGGCACGGACGGGCACATCGGCTTCAACGAGCCCTGCTCCTCGCTCGCCTCCCGCACCCGGATCAAGACGCTCACCGAGCAGACCCGGGTCGACAACGCGCGCTTCTTCGACAACGACATCGACCAGGTGCCGCACCACGTCATCACCCAGGGCATCGGCACGATCCTGGAGGCCCGCCACCCGATCCTGCTCGCGACGGGCGAGGGCAAGGCGGACGCGGTGGCCGCGACCGTCGAGGGGCCGGTCGCCTCGGTCGTGCCCGCCTCGGCGCTCCAGCTGCACCCGCACGCGACCGTGGTCGTGGACGAGGCGGCGGCGTCGAAGCTGAAGCTGGCGGACTACTTCCGCGCGACGTACGCGGCGAAGCCGGCCTGGCAGGGGCTGTAGTTCCGCACGCGAGAGGGCCGGGACACCGTGGTGGTGTCCCGGCCCTCTCGCGTGCGCGGGTTACGCGGAGGCCGCGATGATCTCCGCCGCCGCCCGGCCGCAGACGCGGGCGGCACCGTGCGTCACGATGTGCAGGGCTCCCCGGGGTCCGGCCTGGGGGACGCCCATCTCGACCACGATCGTGTCCGGACGGGCCGCGAGCAGCGCGTCCAGGGCCTCGCCCATCCACGCGTGGCGGTGCGCGTCGCGGACCACGGCGACGATGCGCCGCTCCCCCGCCGCCCGCAGCGCGGCCTCGGCCGGGGCCTCGGAGTCGCCGTCGTAGGTGCCGGTCTCCGTGCCCGGGACGAGCCGGGTCAGCTCGGCCGCGAGGCCCCAGGGGGTCTCGTCGCCGACCGCGATGTTCGCGACCGGGGTGAAGGCGGCCACGTACGCCGGGCCGGTGAGCGGTGCGGTCTCGCCGGTCACCTTCACCGCGCGGCGGGCGGCGACCAGGCCGATGTCCGAGGCGATGCCGGTGCTCTGCGCGGTGCCGGGCGCGGTCCCCTCCTGTGCTGCCGCGCCCGGCTCCCGTACAGCCCCCCTGGCCTCCCGCGTCCAGGACGCGAGGGCCCGTACCCGTGCGGCGGCGTCGGCGAGCCGCTCCTCGGGAAGTTCGCCGGAGCGCACCGCCGCGACCAGCGCGTCGCGCAGCCGCAGGACGGTGCTGTCGTCGTCGAGACCGCCGCCGACGCAGAGCGCGTCGGCACCGGCCGCGACGGCGAGGACGGAGCCGCGCTCGATCCCGTACGTCGAGGCGATGGCCTGCATCTCCACGGCGTCGGTCACGATGAGGCCCTGGTACCCCAGCTCCTCGCGCAGCAGACCGGTGAGGATCTGGGGGCTGAGGGTGGCCGGGCGGTGCGGGTCGAGAGCGGGCAGCAGGATGTGCGCGCTCATCACCGACTTGGAGCCGGCCGCGATGGCCGCCCGGAACGGGACGAGCTCCCGGGCGTGCAGGGTCTCCAGGTCGACGTCGATGCGGGGCAGCGCGTGGTGCGAGTCGACCGCGGTGTCGCCGTGCCCGGGGAAGTGCTTGGTGCAGGCGGCGACACCGGCGGCCTGGAGGCCCTCGACGTACGCGGCCGTGTGCCGGGCCACCAGGTGCGGGTCGGCGCCGAAGGAGCGGACGCCGATGACGGGGTTGCCCGGGTTGGAGTTGACGTCCGCAGACGGGGCCCAGTTGAGGTTGACCCCGCAGTCGGCGAGCCGGCGGCCCAGCTCGTGGGCGACGGCCCGGGTCAGCTCGGTGTCGTCCACCGCGCCGAGCGCCAGGTTGCCGGGGAACGACGAGCCGTGCCGCACCTCGAGACGGGTGACGTCGCCGCCCTCCTCGTCGATGGCGACGAGCACGTCGTCCCGCTCGGCCCTGAGCTGGGCGGTGAGTGCGGCGAGCTGCTCGGGCGTCTCGATGTTGCGGCCGAACAGGCCGACGGAGGAGAGCCCTTCGCCGACCCGGCGCAGCAGCCACTCCGGCGCCGTGGTGCCGGTGAAGCCGGGCTGGAGCACGGCGAGGGCGTCACGGGTGAGGGTGTCCGTGGTGGAGGTGAGGGTGGTCATGGGGCGGCGTTATCCCTTCACGGCGCCGGAGGTGAGCCCCGCGGCCATCTTCTTCTGCACGAACATGAAGAAGATGACGACCGGAAGAGCGATCATGGTGGACGCCGCCATCAGGGCGCCGTAGTCCGTACCGCGCTCACTGGTGAACGTCATCAGCCACACGTTGAGCGTGTACTTGGAGTTGTCGTTGATCAGGATGTAGGCGAAGAGGTACTCGTTCCACGCGTTCACCAGCGCGAAGATCGACGCGGCGGCGAGGCCGGGCGCGAGCAGCGGCAGGATCACCCGGCGGAAGGCGCCGAAGCGGGTGCAGCCGTCCACCATGGCGGACTCCTCCAGCTCCACCGGGATGTTCACCACGAAGCCGCGGATCATGATCGTCGCGAACGGCAGCGTGGAGACCAGGTAGACGACGATCAGGCTCCAGTACTCGTCGATGCCGCCCATGGCGTTCAGCTGGGCGTAGATCGGGATGAGCATCGCCGTGGGCGGCAGCATCTGGACCAGGATCAGGATCAGGACCAGGGCCTTGCGGCCGAAGAAGCGGAACCGGCCGATGGCCAGGGCCGCCAGGGTGGCGATGACCATGCCGCCGACGACGGCGGTGATCGAGACGATCAGGCTGGACTGGACCGCGGTGCCGAAGTTCGGCTGGTCCACGGCCTTGACGAAGTTGTCGAAGGTGATCGACGAGGGCCAGAGGGTCTGGTCGTACGAGCGGATCTCGCGGCTCGGCCGCAGCGCGCTGATCACCAGCCAGTAGACCGGGAAGACCATGACCAGGGCGATGCCGAGGCCGAGGATGTTCAGGCCGACCCGGGTCTTCTTGCGGTCCGGGCGCAGGACCTGGGGTGTGTCGGTCGTGGTGCTCATTCGACCTCTCCCGTCTTCATGAGCTGGCGCAGGTAGTACACGGCCACCGCGGACAGCAGGATCACCGTGATCAGGGCGATCGCGGTGCCCTGGCTGAAGGAGGTGGACTCGAAGGCCTTGGAGTAGGAGTAGAGGCCGAGGGTCTCGTACTCCGGTTCGGGCTTGCTGCCGCGCAGCAGCCAGATCTGGCCGAAGACGTTGAAGTCCCAGATCACCGACAGCGTGGAGACCATGCTGAAGACCGGCTTGATGACCGGCCAGGTCACGTAGCGGAAGATGCCGAAGTTGGTGGCGCCGTCGAGCGAGGCGGCCTCCTCCAGCTCCTGCGGGACCTGGGTGAGGGCGGCGTACAGCGTGACGACGACGAAGGGGATGGCGCCCCAGACGACCAGCAGCGTGATGATCGCGAAGCCCTGGACCGGGTCGAGGTACCAGTTGTGGCCGAGCCAGTCCTCGCCCACGACCTTCGCGATGAGGGTGTTGATGAGGCCGTAGTCGGAGTCGGCCATGAACCGGAAGATGGAGGCGGCGACCATCAGCGGCATCGACCAGGCGGCGATCAGGCAGAAGGTCAGGATCAGCCGCACCCAGTTGGACAGCCGGCGCATCAGCAGGGCGATCAGCAGACCGATGCCCATGGTCAGCGTCACGCAGACGGCCATGAAGACGACGGTGCGGAAGGTCACCCACCAGAACTCGGAGTCACCGAGGATGTTGGTGAACTGGTCGAAGCCGACCCAGGGTGCGGGATCACCGGTCCACAGCTCGCGCCGGCCCATGTCCTGGAAGGACATGATGACGGTCTTGACGAGCGGGTAGAGGTAGACGGCGGCGATCGCCACGATCGCCGGGAGGATCAGGAAGTAGGGCAGCAGTTCGCCCTTCTTCCGCTTCCTCTTCTGCTTCAGGGGAGCGGTGCCGCCCTCATCGGACAGCGGGCTCCCGTCCGCCTTGGGATCACGTGGTACGGGGACCGGTGGCCCGGCGGCCTTGGTATCGGCGGCAGTCACGTGGCTGACCTTCCATCGCGGGTCCGAGGCAGCCCCCGGATAACACGGCGTTCTTGAGCTAAAGCGAGCGGGGGCCGCGGCGCAATGCCGGGCCCCCGCCTGGCGATCGGAAGACTTAGGCCTTCTTGTTGATCAGTGCGTCGATCTCGCTGTCGGCCTTCTTGGTGGCGTCGGCGACGGACGTGCCCTTGAGGATCTTCAGGAGCATGTTCTCCAGAATCTCCTCCTTCTCGATGGAGGCCCAGCCCGGCGCGATCGGCGTGAACCAGGCGTCCGGCACCGCGTTGGCGATGGCGGCCGTCTCGGGCTTGGCCTTCAGCGGCTCAAGCTGCTTCTCGTTGTTCGGGAGGATGTTCTTCGACGCGAGGACGTCCATGGACTTCGCGTTGGTGAAGAGGGAGATCCACTCCTGGCCGAGGTCCTGGACCTTGGACTTGGAGATGGTGGCGAGGTCGGAGCCGCCGATGAAGGAGGGGAGCGCCTTGCCGTTCGGGCCGGGCATACCGGCCGTGGCGATCTTGCCCTCGAGCTTCGGGTTGCCGTTCTCACCCGTGGTGACGCTGCCGGCCTCCCAGGCCTGGCCGTAGATGACCGCGGCCTTCTCGTTGGCCATGACGTTGGCGTGGTCCTGCTCGTCCTTCGTCTGGTCGGCCTTGTTGTACTTCTTGACCAGGTCGACGAAGTGCTGGATGCCCTTCTGCGCCTCGGGGGTGGAGAGGCTGGCCTTCCACTCCTTCGAGCCCTCGTCGTACTTGGCGATCTGGCCGCCCTCGGCCGCGACGTACGACATGGCGGCGTACCAGTAACGGCCCGGGTAGTACAGGGACGAGGCGCGCTTGTCCTTCTTCGCGAGCTCGGCCTGGACCTTGTCCATCGCCTTGAGGAACTCGTCCTCGTTCTGCGGGAGGGCGTCGCTGCCGGTGCCGGCCTTCAGCATGTCCTTGTTGTAGACCGCCAGACGGGCACTGGCGTAGTAAGGAACGCAGTAGATCTTGCCCTCGTAGGAGCAGGTGTCCTTCAGGCCCTTGATCCAGGTGTCCGAGTTCTCGTACTTGGAGGGGTCGATCTCGCCGAGCGCACCGTTGAGGATGTACTGCATGGTCTCGGTGTTGCCGAGTTCGACAACGTCCGGGAACTTGTCGCCACCGAGGGAGGTGTCGAGCTTCTTGACCTTGTCAGCCCAGCCCTGGTACTGGATCTTGACGTTGACGTTCGGGTACTTCTTCTTGAACTGGGCGTTGACGTCCTTGACCAGTTCGGGCCAGGTCGACTGGGCCTCGCCCATGAGCCAGACAGTCAGGTCTTCCTTGCGGTCCTTCGGGTCCTTCGAGGACGTCTTGTCGTCCGAACCACACGCCGCGATGGAAACCAACATGCCCGCGACGCCGATCGCCGCGATGAGCTTGCGCTTCACGCCACCCTCCTCAGGGATGCTGCAACCCCCTCCCCACCGCGCGAAAACGTCGACGAGTACCTCTGGGGCTGGGACCTGGTCTTTAATGGTTTAGACCAGTACCGGGAGCTTGGCCTAGACCTTTAGGGGTGTCAAGGGTGTATAAGAAGTGCACTCGCGTCCGTTATAGGACCGACACCTGAGGGAGGGCGACGAGCCGTGACCGGACCGTGCCACCATGTGAGCCGCGACAGACGGAGGAGCCGGTGACGGCAGCAACGCAGCAGTCGGGAAGGCGGGCCATGGGCGCCGACGGGGGCAGTTCGGAGAACGAGACGGGTGCGGGCGCCGGGACGCGCACCGCGCGCGTACCGAAGTACTACCGGCTGAAGCGACATCTCCTCGACATGACGGACACCATGCCGCCGGGCACCCCGGTCCCCCCGGAACGGACCCTGGCCGCCGAGTTCGACACCTCGCGCACCACCGTGCGCCAGGCGCTCCAGGAACTGGTCGTCGAGGGCCGGCTGGAACGCATCCAGGGCAAGGGCACCTTCGTCGCCAAGCCGAAGGTCTCCCAGGCCCTGCAACTCACCTCGTACACCGAGGACATGCGCGCCCAGGGGCTCGAACCGACGTCGCAGCTCCTGGACATCGGCTACGTCACCGCCGACGACACCCTCGCCGGGCTGCTCGACATCAGCGCCGGCGGCCGGGTCCTGCGCATCGAGCGCCTGCGCCTGGCGAGCGGCGAGCCGATGGCCATCGAGACCACGCACCTTTCGGCCAAGCGCTTTCCCGCGCTGCGCCGTTCACTGGTCAAGTACACCTCGCTCTACACCGCGCTTTCCGAGGTGTACGACGTCCGGCTGGCCGAGGCCGAGGAGACGATCGAGACCTCCCTGGCCACGCCGCGCGAGGCGGGGCTGCTCGGTACCGACGTGGGCCTGCCGATGCTGATGCTCTCCCGGCACTCGCTGGACGAGCAGGGCGAACCGGTCGAGTGGGTCCGCTCGGTCTACCGCGGCGACCGCTACAAGTTCGTGGCCCGCCTGAAGCGGCCGCTGGACTGACCCACCGTACGCACGTACCCCCGAACGGCCCCCGGTCCCGCCTCCGGGGGCCGTTCGGCGCTTCCCGAGGGCCGGCTTGGCCTGGACCAGCTCCCGGACGATTGCCGCCATTCCGGCCATCCGGCCGGTCCGTGGCGACCGTTGCCGGACCGCAATGCGGACGGGGGGTGACGGTGGCCGGATCTCTCGCCTAGATTTCCTGCGCATTACAGGTGATCAGCGAGGGGACGGAGTCGCCGCCATGGCGGAAGAACCAGAAGGAAAGCCACCCACCGTCACACCGTTGCGGGTGGTCATCGCCCTGTGCCTCATCGCGCCGTTCGTGGCGATGCTCTGGGTGAGTTCTTATTCGAAGATAGACCCGACCTTCATCGGTATCCCGTTCTTCTACTGGTACCAGATGCTCTGGGTGCTGATCTCCACCGCGCTCACGATGATCGCGTACAAGCTGTGGCAGCGTGACCAGCGCGCCCGCAAGGGGGGTGCGTCGGCATGAAGGACGGCGTGAACGGCGTCGCGCTCGGCATCTTCATCTTCTTCTTCCTGGCCGTCACGGTCATGGGCTTCCTGGCCGCTCGCTGGCGCAGGGCCGAGAACGAGGCCACCCTGGACGAATGGGGCCTGGGCGGACGCTCGTTCGGCACCTGGGTCACCTGGTTCCTGCTCGGCGGCGACCTCTACACCGCGTACACCTTCGTCGCCGTGCCCGCGGCGATCTACGCGGCCGGCGCGTCCGGCTTCTTCGCGGTGCCGTACACCATCCTGGTGTACCCGCTGATCTTCACCTTCCTGCCGCGCCTGTGGTCGGTCTCGCACAAGCACGGGTACGTCACCACCTCGGACTTCGTCCGCGGCCGGTTCGGCTCGAAGGGGCTTTCGCTGGCCGTCGCGGTCACCGGCATCCTCGCCACCATGCCGTACATCGCGCTCCAGCTCGTCGGCATCCAGGCGGTGCTGGACGTGATGGGCGTCGGCGGCGGCGAGAACACCAACTGGTTCGTCAAGGACCTGCCGCTGCTGATCGCGTTCGCGGTGCTGGCCGCGTACACGTACTCCTCGGGGCTGCGGGCGCCCGCGCTGATCGCGTTCGTCAAGGACGGGCTGATCTACCTGGTCATCGCCGTGGCGATCATCTACATCCCGATCAAGCTGGGCGGCTTCGACGACATCTTCGCCTCCGCCCAGGACAAGTTCACTCAAGCGGGCGCGGGCGGCCTCGCGCCGGCGGCGGCCGGCCACTGGGGTTATGCCACCCTGGCGCTCGGGTCCGCACTCGCGCTGTTCATGTACCCGCACTCGATCACGGCGACGCTCTCCAGCCGCAGCCGTGAGGTGATCCGCCGCAACACCACCATCCTGCCGCTGTACTCGCTGATGCTGGGCCTGCTCGCGCTGCTCGGCTTCATGGCGATCGCCGCCGGCGTCAAGGTGCAGAACGGCCAGCTGGCCATCCCGCAGCTGTTCGAGAACATGTTCCCCGACTGGTTCGCGGGGGTGGCGTTCGCCGCGATCGGCATCGGCGCCCTGGTGCCGGCCGCGATCATGTCCATCGCCGCGGCGAACCTGTTCACGCGCAACATCTACAAGGACTTCCTGAAGCCGGACGCGACGCCCGAGCAGGAGACCAAGGTCTCCAAGCTGGTCTCGCTGCTGGTCAAGGTCGGCGCGCTCGCCTTCGTCCTCACCATGGACAAGACCGTCGCGATCAACTTCCAGCTGCTGGGCGGCATCTGGATTCTCCAGACGATGCCGGCCCTGGTCGGTGGCCTGTTCACCCGGTGGTTCCACCGCTGGGCGCTGATCGCCGGCTGGGCGGCCGGCATGATCTACGGGACGGCTGCCGCGTACGGGGTCGCGAGCCCGACGCAGAAGCACTTCGGCGGGTCCTCCAAGGAGATCCCCGGCCTCGGCGAGATCGGCTACATCGGCCTGACCGCCTTCGTGCTGAACGTCGTGGTCGTCGTCGTCCTCACCTTCGTCCTGAACGCCGTGAAGGCACCCGTCGGAATCGACGAGACCTCCCCGGGCGACTACACCGCGGACGCGGGCGACCCGGGTGTCCAGGAGAAGCTGCCGCCGGCCACGGCGGGGGCGCCGGGCGGTCACTGACCGCACACTTTCCCACCACGCGACACAACATGTGGGGGCCGCCCGACAGGGCGGCCCCCACATGTATGCTCATGCTCGCTGTCGCCGCAGGGGAATCCGGTGCGAATCCGGAACTGTCCCGCAACGGTGTATCCGGTGCGCTTTCGCGCACCCGTGGAGTCCGAGGACCTGCCGACAGCGCATCCGGCTCGACCGAACCGGATGCCCAGACGTCCGGGCCTCGTGGATGGGCCGGTGGACGCCGCACGGAGTGCCGCCCTGCCCGGGCCCGCTCCTGCCCGGCTGCCCCGCTCCCCGCCGGCCCAGAGCCGAGCGAGGGAGAGCACCACGTGACCATCGCGCCAGCCGATCCGGCTTCAGCGGCCGCATCAACGGGGACCGCGAGCGACGGACCGGGCACCGCACTGCTGCGGACCCTGACCGACCTCACCGCCGATCTGCCCGACACCGATCCCGGACGCGTCGCCGCCGCCGCCCTGCGCGGCCGCAACGCCCGGTCGGACGAGGCGGAGCTGCGCTCACTGGCCACCGAGGCCGCGGCGGGCCTCATCTCCGAGGACCCCGCGTACTCCCGGCTCGCCGCCCGCCTGCTCACCCGGTCCGTCGCGGACGAGGCCGCGGGCCAGGGCGCCACCTCGTTCTCCGCGTCCGTCGCCGTGGGCCACCGGGAGGGCCTGATCGCGGACCGCACCGCCGAGTTCGTCACGCTGCACGCGGCGGCCCTGGACGCCCTGGTCGAGCGGTCCCTCGCGGACGGGGCCGACGACCGCTTCGGCTACTTCGGACTGCGCACCCTGCACAGCCGCTACCTGCTGCGCCACCCGATCACCCGCCAGGTCATCGAGACCCCCCAGCACTTCATGCTCCGGGTCGCCGCCGGGCTCGCCGAGGACACCTCCGAGCGGGCGCTGGACGAGGTCGCGGCGCTGTACGGGCTGATGAGCCGGCTGGACTACCTGCCGTCCTCGCCGACGCTCTTCAACTCCGGCACCCGCCACCCGCAGATGTCGTCCTGCTACCTGCTCGACTCGCCGCTGGACGAGCTGGACTCGATCTACGACCGCTACCACCAGGTGGCCCGCCTGTCGAAGCACGCGGGCGGCATCGGCCTCTCGTACTCCCGCGTCCGCGCCCGGGGCTCCCTGATCCGGGGCACCAACGGGCACTCCAACGGCATCGTGCCGTTCCTCAAGACGCTGGACGCCTCCGTCGCGGCCGTGAACCAGGGCGGCCGGCGCAAGGGTGCCGCCGCGGTCTACCTGGAGACCTGGCACGCGGACATCGAGGAGTTCCTGGAGCTCCGCGACAACACGGGCGAGGACCAGCGGCGCACGCACAACCTGAACCTGGCGCACTGGATTCCGGACGAGTTCATGCGCCGCGTCGACGCGGATTCCACCTGGTCGCTGTTCTCCCCGGCGGACGTGCCGGAGCTCGTCGACCTGTGGGGCGACGCGTTCGACGCCGCGTACCGGGCGGCCGAGGCGAAGGGCCTGGCCCGCAGGACCATGCCGGCCCGCGAGCTGTACGGCCGGATGATGCGCACCCTGGCGCAGACCGGTCAGGGCTGGATGACGTTCAAGGACGCCTCGAACCGCACGGCGAACCAGACCGCCGAGCCGGGCAGGGTCGTGCACTCCTCGAACCTCTGCACCGAGATCCTGGAGGTCACCGACGACGGCGAGACGGCCGTCTGCAACCTCGGCTCGGTCAACCTGGGCGCGTTCGTCAAGGGCTCCTCGATCGACTGGGAGCGGCTGGACGCCACCGTGCGCACCGCGGTGACCTTCCTCGACCGGGTCGTGGACATCAACTTCTACCCGACCGAGCAGGCCGGCCGGTCCAACGCCCGCTGGCGGCCGGTCGGCCTGGGCGCCATGGGCCTCCAGGACGTCTTCTTCCAGCTCCGGCTGCCCTTCGACTCCCCGGAGGCCCGGGCGCTCTCGACCCGGATCGCGGAGCGCATCATGCTCGCCGCCTACGAGGCGTCCTGCGACCTCGCGGAGCGGTCGGGGCCGCTGCCCGCCTGGTCCGAGACCCGGGCCGCGCGCGGGGTGCTGCACCCGGACCACTACGACGCGGAGCCGGCCTGGCCGGAGCGCTGGGAGGCGCTGCGGGCCCGGATCGCGAAGACCGGGATGCGCAACTCGCTGCTTCTGGCGATCGCCCCGACGGCGACGATCGCCTCGATCGCGGGCGTCTACGAGTGCATCGAGCCCCAGGTCTCGAACCTCTTCAAGCGGGAGACCCTGAGCGGTGAGTTCCTCCAGGTCAACGGCTATCTGGTGGACGAGCTGAAGCGGCTCGGCGTGTGGGACGCGCGGACGCGTGAGGCGCTGCGCGAGTCGAACGGCTCGGTGCAGGGCTTCGCCTGGATTCCGGCGGACGTGCGGGCGCTGTACCGCACGGCGTGGGAGATCCCGCAGCGCGGCCTGATCGACATGGCGGCGGCGCGTACGCCGTTCCTCGACCAGAGCCAGTCGCTCAACCTGTTCCTGGAGACGCCGACCATCGGGAAGCTCTCCTCGATGTACGCGTACGCCTGGAAGCAGGGCCTGAAGACGACGTACTACCTGCGCTCCCGCCCGGCGACCCGGATCGCCCGCGCCGCGTCCGCCGCCCCCGTCCCCGTACAGCAGGCGCAGGCTCCCGACGCGGACGCCGTCGCCTGCTCCCTGGAGAACCCCGAGTCCTGCGAGGCATGCCAGTGATGAGCACCACCCCCACCGAGAAGAACCTGCTCGACCCGGGCTTCGAGCTGACCCTGAGGCCCATGCGCTACCCGGACTTCTACGAGCGCTACCGGGACGCGATCAAGAACACCTGGCACGTGGAGGAGGTCGACCTCCACTCGGACGTGGCGGACCTCGCGAAGATGACGCCCGCCGAGCAGCACCTGATCGGGCGGCTGGTCGCGTTCTTCGCGACCGGTGACTCGATCGTCGCCAACAACCTGGTGCTGACGCTGTACAAGCACATCAACTCCCCCGAGGCGCGGCTGTACCTGTCGCGGCAGCTGTTCGAGGAGGCCGTGCACGTCCAGTTCTATCTGACGCTGCTCGACACCTATCTGCCCGACCCGGACGACCGCGCGGCGGCGTTCGCGGCGGTGGAGAACATCCCCTCGATCCGCGAGAAGGCGCAGTTCTGCTTCCGGTGGATGGACTCGGTGGAGAAGATCGACCGGCTGGAGTCGAAGGCGGACCGCCGCCGCTTCCTGCTGAACCTGATCTGCTTCGCGGCGTGCATCGAGGGGCTGTTCTTCTACGGCGCGTTCGCGTACGTGTACTGGTTCCGCTCGCGCGGGCTGCTGCACGGTCTCGCCACGGGGACCAACTGGGTCTTCCGGGACGAGACCATGCACATGAACTTCGCGTTCGAGGTCGTGGACACGGTCCGCAAGGAGGAGCCGGACCTCTTCGACGACGCCCTCCGCCAGCAGGTCACCGACATGCTGAAGGAGGCCGTCGAGGCGGAGCTGCAGTTCGGCCGCGACCTGTGCGGCGACGGGCTGCCCGGCATGAACACCGAGTCGATGCGCGAGTACCTGGAGTGCGTCGCGGATCAGCGGCTCACCCGGCTGGGCTTCCCGGCGGTGTACGGCTCGCAGAACCCGTTCTCGTTCATGGAGCTCCAGGGGGTGCAGGAGCTCACGAACTTCTTCGAGCGCCGCCCCTCGGCGTACCAGGTGGCCGTCGAGGGCACGGTCGCCTTCGACGACGACTTCTAGATCCTCGCCCAGCTCCTGACGTACGGACGCCGTGCGGCCGCCACCGGCCGCGCGGCGTCCGCCGTTCGGGGTGGACGTGTGCTGCGGTCCTGTTCCGCTTCGCGCAGCTCGCGGTCGATGCGGCGCTCGCGGGCGGCACCGATCAGCGCGGGCAGCAGGACGAGGGCGAAAAGTGCGGAAATGCCGAGGAAGTTCAGGAATGTGTTCATGCCTCTACTGTCCTCGTTCCGCCGGGGAACCGGCAGTGGCAGGACTGCCATAGGGCATCGAATTACTGCCACACTGGGTCCATGCTGAACAACGTCGCCGCCCTGATGCTCGATGACGTCCACCCCTTCGAACTCGGTGTGCTCTGCGAGGTGTTCGGCCTCGACCGCAGCGACGAGGGCCTGCCGGTGCACGATTTCGCGGTGGTCTCCGGCGAGGGCCCCCAGCTGAGGACCCACGCCGGCTTCACGATCAACACCCCGTACGGCCTCGACCGGCTGGAGGAGGCCGACCTCGTCGCCGTACCGGCCGGCAGCCGCTTCGGGGAGCGCGAGTTCCCCGAGGAGGTCCTGGCCGCCCTGCGGCGGGCCGTGGAACGGGGGGCCCGGGTGCTCAGCGTCTGCTCGGGGGCGTACCTCCTGGGCGCCGCCGGGCTGCTGGACGGCCGCCGCTGCACCACGCACTGGCGGCACGCCGACGACCTGGCCCGCCGCTTCCCCGGGGCCGCCGTCGAGCCGGACGTGCTGTACGTGGAGGACGGGCCGGTCACCACCTCGGCGGGGACGGCGGCGGGGATCGACGCCTGCCTGCACCTGGTCCGCCAGGCGTACGGGCCCGCCGCCGCCAACACCATCGCCCGCCGGATGGTGGTGCCGCCGCACCGGGACGGCGGGCAGGCGCAGTACATCCAGCGGCCACTGCCGCGCACCCGGTGCGACACGGTGGGCGACACGCTGGCCTGGATGGAGCGCCACCTCGACCGCGAGATGACCGTCGAACAGCTCGCCGACCGGGCGCACATGTCGCCGCGCACCTTCGCCCGCCGCTTCCAGCAGGAGACCGGGACCACTCCGTACCGCTGGCTGCTGCGCCAGCGCGTCCTGCTGGCCCAGCATCTGCTGGAGACATCCGACGAAACCATCGACACCATCGCCGACCGGACCGGCTTCGGGACGGCGGCGGCACTGCGCCACCAGTTCGTACGGGCGCTGGACACCACGCCGCAGGCGTACCGGCGCACCTTCCGGGGCCCTTCCGTCGTCGCCGAGGCGGCCTGAGGGCCGCCGGGCACATCCGATCATTCGTCCAACCGATCGCGCGACCTGTCCATGGACCGGCCCTTCCCGCGCGCGTCAGGGTCGATGCCATGGACATGCAGAAGGCAAGACGAAGGACCGTCGGGGCCGTGGTGGCCGCGCTCGCCGCCACCCTGCTCCCCTGGCAGACCGCCTCGGCCGGGGAGGCCCCGGCGACGGCCTCCCCGCCGGAGGTGCTGCCCTCGCTGCGCGCATGGCAGCCGGGCAGCGGCGAGTTCGTCCTCACCGGCCGGGCCAGGATCGTGCTGGACGGGGTGCGCGAGCGGCGTACGGCGGACGACGCGGCCCGGTTCGCCGGTGAGCTGGAAGGCGGCCGGCAGGTGTCCCGGGGCCGGGCGCGCGCCGGTGACATCGTGCTGCGCCAGGACGCCTCGCTGAAGGGCTCGCTCGGGGCGGAGGGCTACCGGCTGGAGGTCGGCGACCGGGTCACGGTCACGGCGGCCACCTCGGCGGGCGTGTTCTACGGCTCGCGCACGGTGCTGCAACTGCTGAACGACGACGGGCGGGCCGCGCGCGGCTCGGCCACCGACGTGCCCGCGTACCGGGAACGCGGGGTCGGGGTCTGCGCCTGCTACATCAACGTGTCGCTGCCCTGGTTCGAGCGGCTGATGAAGGACATGGCGTCCCAGAAGCTCAACCAGCTCTGGATCGAGGCGAAGGTCAGGAGCGACACGGACCCGGAGTCGGCGTTCTGGGGCTACTACACCAAGCCGCAGATCCGCACGCTGGCCGCGACGGCGAGGAAGTACCACATCGATCTGGTGCCGGAGATCAACTCCCCCGGCCACATGGACCCCTACCTGAAGAACCACCCGGAGTTCCAGCTCAAGGACAGGAACGGCGTCGCCTCCCCGCCCCGCCTGGACATCTCGCGGCCCGAGGCGCTGACGTACTACACCTCACTGGTCGACGAGGCCCTGGACGTCTGGGGCACCGACACCTGGCACATGGGCGCCGACGAGTACATGCTCGGCTCCTCCTACCCGGACTATCCGCAGATCCAGGCGGCGGCGACCGCGAAGTTCGGCGCCTCGGCCACCCCCGACGACCTGTTCGTGGACTTCATCAACCAGGTGAACGCCCATGTGAAGGAGCGGGGCCGCTCGCTGCGCATCTGGAACGACGGGCTCCTGGGCCGCAACACGCTCGTCCCGCTGGACCGTGACATCACCGTCGAGCACTGGCTCGGCGGCGGCGCCATCCAGCAGCCGTCCGCCCTGCTCGGCGAGGGCCGCCCGGTGATGAACTCCGCCTACGCGCTGTACCTGGTGCGCGGCGGCTACACCACCAGGACCCAGCAGCTGTACGAGAGCGACTGGACGCCCCTGCGCTTCGAGGGCCAGACGCTCCCCGCCGCGGCCGCGAACCTGACCGGCGCGAAGATCAGCCTGTGGCCGGACAGCGCGGCGGCCGAGACCGAGAACGAGGTCGAGGCGAAGACCTTCATGCCGCTGCGGTTCATCGCCCAGGCCACCTGGGGCGGCCCGAAGCCCAGCCCGACGTACGCCGGTTTCGAGGCCATGGCCCGCCGCATCGGGCACGCCCCCGGCTGGGCGAACACCGACCGCACCCCGCTGGCCGACGGCACCTACCGGCTGACGTCCGGCGCGAAGGCACTGGCCCCGGCCGCGGACTCCGGTGTCGCCCTGGTCGAGCGCTCGAAGGCGGCCTGGACGCTCACCGCGACCGCCGACGGCTACTACACGGTCCGCTCGGCGGACGGGCTGTGCCTGGACGCGGTGCGCGGCGAGAAGTACCTGGGCGCCCCGCTGGAGGTGGGCGCCGAACTGTCGCTCGGGGCCTGCTCGGCGGGCTCGCGCACCCAGCGCTGGCAGCTGGACGCCGGCCACGGGGCGTTCGTCCTGCGCAACGCGATCTCGCAGCTGCGGCTGACCGAGCGCCGGGCGGACGGGGCGGCGGTGCAGACGACGGGCGGCACGCCGCTGCGGGCCGGGGCGTAGGCACACGTGTGGGGCCCGCCGACGACCGGCGGGCCCCACCGGGTGGATCAGATACCGCAGTTGGGCGCCGACCAGTAGTGGCTGGGGCCCTGGTTCACGTGGACGTGGTCGTTGTGGTCCGGGTAGCCCGGGCCGAGAATCCCGTTGAACCCGTGGTAGCGGGCCTCCTTGGCGAGGGTGCAGAAGGCGATCCCGCCGAGGTCGGCCGCGTCACCGTACAGATGGCGGCTGTTCGAGGCACCGCCGACGGCGCTGTTGCAGGACGTCGAGCGGAACCCGCTGTTGATGTTGATGGGCCGGTCGCCGAGCGCGTGGCGCAACGCCTCCAGCTTCCACATGGTGCTCAGCGCGTTGGCCTTCGCCGTGGCCGCCGATACCGCGCCGCCCGACCAGGTGCTGTTGCAGCGGTTCATCTCGGCGTACGTGAAGTGTGCCGGGGTGCAGTCGTTGTCCTGGAGTGCGTAGATCTTGGCCTGGGTGTCGGGGCCCGCGATGCCGTCGGCGGCCAGCCCGTAAGCGGCCTGGAAGCGCTTGACGGCGGCGGTGGTGGCGGGGCCGTACGAGCCGTCGATGGCCAGGACCGAGTTGTAGCCGGGGTATCCGGCGACCCGGATCTGGAGTTGTTTCACGTCGCTGCCGGTGGCGCCCGGCCTCAGGGTGCGGGTCCAGGAGTAGCAGCCGTCGGCGTGCGCGGTGCCGGCGGTGACCACGGCACCACCCCATGCGAACGCCATGGTCATGACAAGGCTGAGCAGGAGTCGTGCGGAACGTCTGATCACGGGGGCTCCCAACCACTGTCGAAGGTGTGGTGCACGAGCCTGTCGGATGAGACGGCGCCCGTCAACTACGCGTGTAGAAACGGTGGTTGACGGAAAGGCGAACGCGGCGCGGGACGGGCCCGCGCCGCGTTCGCCGCACCGGATCAGTCGTTCGGGACGACCTCGTAGCGCGGGGTGTTCTCCGCCATCTGCCGCAGCGCGTCCTTGCGCTCGCGCTTGGAGAGCCGGTCGATGTACAGGTAGCCGTACAGGTGGTCCGTCTCGTGCTGGAGGCAGCGCGCGAAGTAACCCGTGCCGCGCACCCGCACCGGGTTGCCCTTCGCGTCCTGGCCACGCACCACCGCGTAGTCCGGGCGGGCCAGCTTGGCGTACGCCGTCGGCACGGAGAGGCAGCCCTCGCCGGAGTCGTCCAGGACGCGCGCCTCGGGCGGCAGCTCCTCCAGGACCGGGTTGCAGATGGCGCCGACGTGCCGCACGCCCTCGTCGTCGGGGCAGTCGTAGACGAAGACCTTGAGGTCGACGCCGATCTGGTTGGCGGCCAGGCCGACGCCCTCCGCCGTGCGCTGGCTCGCGAACATGTCGTCGATCAGCGCGGCCAGCTCGTCGCCGAACTCCGTGACGTCCTTGCACTCCTTGTGCAGGACTGGGTTGCCCACGACCGTGATCGGACGGGAGGTGCCGCGCTCGCGGTGTGCCGTCTCGCGCGCCTCACAGTCCTCGGTGTCGATGAGGAAGCCCTCCTCGTCGACGCTGACCTGCTCGTCCGTCTCCTGCTGCGCCATGTCCGCCGTACGCCTTCCTCAAAACCCGAATCGGTGCGCCCATAGCCTACGGGCACGGGTCAGCAGACTTCTTCGAGATCCCGCCACTCGCGGCTGTCCGGGCTGTCCGCCACCCAGCCGTCCAGCAGCCCGCGCACCAGACCGGCCGGGGCCGCCAGACCGCACTCACGCTCCGGCACCCACAGCTCACCGGCCGTGCGGTGACCGAGCGGGCCCGGGTGGCCCGGCTCGCTGTGGTCGTGCGGGTCCAGGTGCTCGCCGTCGCCCTCGTCGCTCTCCATCCGGCTCTCCGAGCACGACCGGCACAGCAGCCGCACCGACGAGGACCAGTCCTCGGCGGCGAATCCCGCGTCCGAGGCCAGTTGCTCCAGCGCGTCCCGGTCCGCCTCCGTGGCCGCCTCCAGCAGCACCACCCAGGTCGGCACGGGCGACGGGGCCCACAGCTCGATCTCGTCGAACACCGGATAGGAGGGGCCCGCCGCGGTGATCCGCTCGCCGTTCGGCACCCCGTCGTGCAGCACGACCTCGCCCCAGCGCCGCCCGGACGACGGCAGCGGGATCGACAGCACCTCTATGCGGGCCGGGTCGAGACGGCGGCCCCAGACGACCTCGGCCTCGCCCTCCGGCGACAGCCGTACCGCCGCGCTGCCCAGCTCCATGCCGACCGGCTCGCTGCCCGCGGCCGGGGTCTGCTGCCCGCCACCGGGCACCTTCAGGCCGTACGCCTGCCAGGCACGGCGGGCCAGCGGCCAGTCCTGGAGGGCGGTCGCGGCGATGCCCACGTTCCACCAGTCCGGCGCCCCGGACTCCTTGTCGAGCAGGGCCACGGCCCGCAGCCCGGCGGCCCTCGCCTGTTCCCAGTCGTGCCGGAACTTGTGCAGCAGTGCCAGGTTGAACCACGACTCGGAGAGCCAGGGCTCCAGGTCCGCAGCACGCGTCAGCAGCGCCCCCGCGTCCTCGTACCGGCCGTCGCCGATCAGCGTGAACGCGCGGTCCGTGGCCTGCCGCCAAGAGGCGGACGGCCGATGCCGTACCTTCCCGAAGATCCTCACGATTCCCGCCTGTCCCGACTGGACACCCTCGTTCTACCGCTCTCTTCGCATCCAACCATGCCGGGCCGGACGCCCGCTCATTACCCATCGGTTACCCAGGCGGCACGGGGGTCAGGCCGCCCCGGGCCAGCACCCGGGCCAGGGACTCCACCACCTGCGGCTGGTAGTCGTGCCCGGTCCCGAGCCTGAGCTGTTCCAGCGCACCCAGTGGCCCGGAGAGCCTTTCCCCGCTGAGGTCGTCGTATGCGTTCACCGCCCGGACGATCCTGGCGGACAGCGGCTGCTCGCGGTAGGGGTCGGCCTGCCGCTCCACCACGACGGCGACCTTCGCGTCCACCCCGGTCTGCCGGACCACCGCACCGCCGAGCAGCGCGATCCGGCGCTGCTCGGCGGCCGGCAGCAGGGCCGTCGCCCCGTCCGGCACCGGGTCGACCAGGGAGAGCTGGCCGATGTCGTGCATCAGCGCCGCGTACTCCAGGACGGTGAGCTCGGGCCCGGACAGGCCCATCTCGCGTCCGACGGCCGTGCACAGCTCGGCCACCCGGCGGGCGTGGCCGTGCGGGGTGTAGCCGGCGATCTCGGTGGACCGGGCGAGCGAGGCGATGGTCTGCCGGTACGTGGTGCGCACGGCGGCGAACCGGCGGTACGAGAGCTGGGTGAGCAGCAGCGGTACGCAGAGCACGGGCAGCGCCCACAGCCCGGCGGCGGCGACCCCGAGCGCCATGACCGCGCCGGTCGCGCAGACGGCCGAGCCGATGCCGGTGAGCGCCCGCAGCTCGTCGCGGAGCAGCGGCCCGTACGGGGCGGGGGCCTGTCCGCCGCGGGGGCCGGGGGGCCGGGTGCGGGCGCGCTGCAGGAACGCGGCGAGCACGGCGTCGCAGAGGGCGGTCAGGCCGAGCAGCAGGAGCAGGAAGGCCGCGTAGTACGGGCCGTCGCCGAACCATCGCTCGCTGCGGCCCGCGTTGTACAGCGGCTGGAAGCAGACGGCGGCAAAGGCCACGGTGAGCAGCCGCCGGGCCACCCGGTCGGCGCCCGGCCCGTCGCCCCGCGCCAGCTGCGGCACCGAGGCGACGAGCTGGGCGGCGGCGAGGACCGCGACGACCTGGAGGGCCCCGTGACTGGTGGGCTGCCCGCCGCTGCGTCCGAGCAGGGCGTACGCGAGCGCCCCGGCGGCCCCGAGAGGCGCGGGCTCCCGCTCCCCCGGGAGGGCGCCCCAGCGGGTCAGCTCCCCGAGGGTGATGAGGGCGCCGAAGGCGAGGGCGTGCCCCGGATCGTGGACCCCGCGCCACAGGGTGTGCCCGAGCCCGGCGGCGGCGAGCACGAGGGCGGCGCCGCGCAGGCCCAGGGTCACGGGTCCCGGGGTCACCGGGGTACCTCGGTGCCGCCGTCGGGCGGTGGGGGGCCGAGGGGCGCCTTGAGGGCCGAGGCGCCCTGAGCGCCGCGGTCGCCGTCCGCCTCGCGCGGGGGCGGCGGCTGCGCGTCGTCCGCCGTGGCCGCCCCGAACCAGCCGTACCGCTCCAGGCCGCGCGCCAGGGCCCGCACCATCTGCGGGTCGAACTGCGTGCCCGCGCACCGCTTCAGTTCCTCCACGGCCGCCGGGACCGGCCGGCCCCGACGGTAGGAGCGGGTCGAGGTCATGGCGTCGAACGCGTCGGCGACGGCAACGATGCGGGCGCACTCGGGGATGCCCCGGCCGGAGAGCCCGTACGGGTATCCGCTGCCGTCGAGGCGTTCGTGGTGGTGCAGGATCGCGGCCCTGGCCTCACCGAGGAAGCCGATGCCCCGGACGATCTCGTGCCCGTACTCGGGGTGCAGCTCGATGACGCGCCGTTCCTCGGGCGTGAGCGGGCCGTCCTTGCGCAGGACGCGGGTGGGCACGCCCAGCTTGCCGATGTCGTGGAGGATGCCGGCGAACCGGAGGACCTCGACGCGCTCCCGGTCCAGGCCCAGTTCGTGCGCGATGAGGACGGAGGCGCGGCCGACCCGTTCGCCGTGGCCCCGGGTGTAGGTGTCCTTGATGTCGACGGCCTGGACGAGCGCCCTGATGGTGGCCCGGTGCGCGGCGTGCTCGCGGTGGTACTGCGCGTAGACCCAGCAGGAGATGTACATGGGCAGCAGGACGAAGAGCGCGGCCAGCGGCCCGTACGAGCTGTTCCAGAGGACGGCCATCATCAGCCCGGCGAGGCCGTGCACCAGGTGGGGGGCGAGCGAGCGCGGCAGGAGCCCGCGCCAGGCGCGCCGGACGGGCAGCCGTTCCGCGACGAGCAGGATCGAGCCGTCGAGGGCGGCGAGCACGGCGCTGAAGGCGAGGGCCGCCGCGCAGACGGGCAGCAGCGCGTAAGGGAGGTCGGGCGGGCTGCCGAGGGCGGCGGGCCCGCCGAGCAGCGCGTGGACGCGGGCGGCGGCCCAGACGGCGACGGCCGGCTCGGCGGCCCGCCAGATCCGGCGGGCGGCGGCGGGCGGTTTGCCGGCCCGGCTCGCCAGGGAGCCGGGGACGGCGACGAGCGCCGCCGCCGCGGGCGGGAGCAGGAAGGCGGCGGCGAGCAGCAGCGGGAAGAACGAACCCGCGCCGACGGAGCCGACCGGGAAGGGGCGACGGCCGAGGAGTTCGCAGGCGAGGTAGAGCCCGGCGAGCAGGGCGAGGGTCGTCCAGGGGGTGCCGGGGCGCAGCGCGGGCCCGGCGCACAGGGCCGCGCCGAGGGCGACGGCGCCGATATGGGCCCGCGCCGCCCCGCGTGTGGCTCTCACCCTCGCTCGCCCCCCAGCTCCGCTCGTGAAGGGGCCACGCTAACGAGCGCGGTGGTCCCGGCGGGTGCCGTTGGGGGCGATTAGCACGTTCGGGTGAAGCGCGGAGGTCCTACTCCTTGGCGGCGCTCGGCACCTCGGGGCCGGAGACCGCGACGTCCTGTTCCGGTACCGCCTGTCCCGAGCGGATGAGGTCGATGCGGCCCATCACCTTGGAACGCAGGTCGGCCGGCACGTCGTCCTGGCCGCAGCAGCGCTTCACCAGCTTCTTGACGGCCTGCTCCAGGCCGTACTTCTCCAGGCACGGGGAGCACTCGACGAAGTGCTCCTCGAACTTGGTGCAGTCGCTGTCGGGCATCTCCCGGTCAAGAAACTCGTAGAGGTGGTCGAGGACCTCTGCGCACTCCGTCTCGTGCGGCTCTCCGCAGCTCATGAGCCCGAGCCTTTCCGATCGTCCGACTCACCGGCGCCGGCGGGGACGAGCCCGCGGTCACGGGCGTAGTCCTCCAGCATGCCGCGCAGTTGACGGCGGCCCCGGTGCAGTCGGGACATCACCGTACCGATGGGAGTCCCCATGATGTCCGCGATCTCCTTGTAGGCAAAGCCCTCGACATCGGCGAGATACACCGCGATGCGGAACTCCTCGGGGATCGCCTGCAACGCCGACTTCACGTCCGAGTCGGGAAGGTGGTCGAGGGCCTGCGACTCGGCGGAGCGCAGCCCGGTCGACATGTGCGACTCGGCGCGGGCCAGCTGCCAGTCCTCGATCTCCTCGGCGGCACTGCGCTGGGGTTCACGCTGCTTCTTGCGGTACGAGTTGATGAACGTGTTGGTGAGGATGCGGTACATCCACGCCTTGAGGTTGGTGCCCTCACGGAACTGGTGGAAGGAGCCGTACGCCTTGGCATACGTCTCCTGGACCAGGTCCTCGGCGTCCGCGGGATTGCGCGTCATGCGCAGGGCGGCCGAGTACATCTGGTCGAGGAAACCGAGGGCGTCGCGCTCGAAACGCGCGTTTCGCTCGGCCGTCGTCTCCTGCGGGCGGCCGTCGTCGGTCCCTGTGTCGGTCCCAGTGACCGGACCCACCTCCTCCAACGCTGGGGCGGAGCCGAAACCGGACCCGCTCGAATCGGAGAATAGTCGACCTTGGTCCGGCGCGGGCTGTCGTTCCGTGCCGCCGAGTGACCGCTCGGGAGTGGTCTTGGCCGCGTGCAGGACCGTCCACTCCAGGTCAGCGGCGTTCGAGCGACGTGGGCAGATGGTCGAACCCATGCGACGGACTCCCTCTCCACTTACGACGTTGGCGTACCGATGTCCGGAACAACAGCGGCCCCCGGCCGGGCATTCCCGGGGGTGCGAGGGGTGCGTGTCACGCCAATTCCGCCACCCATCCGGTGACCGCCGCGGTGAGGATCTCCATCGCCCGCTGCTCGGTGAGCCCGGACCTCTTGGGTACGGAGAAGCCGTGGTCGCCGTACGGCACTTCGGTGATCCGGTAGTCGCCGGGCGGGAATTCGGCGGGCTTCCCGAACGGGTCGTTGCCGCCCTGGACGACGAGCGCGTCCACCCCGCAGTCCAGCAGCTCGTCGGCGCGGCTCTTCTCGGGGCGGCCCGGGGGGTGCAGCGGGAAGCTGAGCGCCAGGACCGCCCGGGCGCCGAGCCCGGCGGCGGTGCGGCAGGCCACGCGGGCCCCGGCGCTGCGTCCCCCGGCGACGACCGGCAGCCCCGGGGCGGTGAGGGCCGGCCAGAGTCCGCGCCAGCCGGTGTCCAGGGTCTTCGGGGCGGGCGCCAGCTTCTTGCCGGCCACCCGCCAGGGCTGCTCCACGAGGGCGACGCTCACGCCGTGCGCGGGCAGGACGGCGCCGAGGGCCTTGAGGTCGCGTGCCTCGATGCCGCCGCCGGCGCCGTGGCCGAGGGCGAGCACGAGGCGCGCGGCGGGGGCGGCGAGCCAGGTGACGCGGGCGGTGCCGGCCCCGGTCTCGACGGTCTCGGCGCGGGGGGTCACGTCGTCGGTGTTCACGGTGTCCATCCAACCAACACCCGGTGGGCGGTGCGGGGACGGCGCGAGCACCGTGGCGTACGGCTCAGAAGAGGGTGCTCACCTCGGGCTCGGCCAGCTCGTCCTTCAGCTCGGGGCCGTTGTTGCGGACGTTGCTGACGGCGGTCGCGACGGGGTAGGCGCGCATCAGGCCGGGCGGCGGCGGTGCGAGCAGGGCGCGCAGTTCCTCGACGTCGGTGCGCGAGGGGTCCAGCCAGTCGTCCCAGCGGTCCGGGGTGAGCATCAGCGGCATCCGGGGGTGGATGTCGGAGAGCGAGGCCGGTCCGTCGGCGGGGGCGACGGCGAGCGGGCCGGTCTCCGCCTCGGTGGTGATCACGGAGCAGGTCACCCACCACGCCTGCGGGTGGTCGTCGGGCAGGGTGCGGTCGCGCCAGAACTCGTAGAGACCGGCCATCGCGAAGACCGAGCCGTCGGCCGGGGTCACGAAGTACGGCTGCTTACGGGGGCGCTTGCGGCGCCCCTTCTCCTCCAGCTGCCGTTCCTCGGCGCCGGTCACCCACTCGTAATAGCCGTCGGCGGGCAGGATGCAGCGCCGGGAGACGAAGGGGCGGCGGAAGGACGGCTTCTCGTGGACGGTCTCGGCCCGGGCGTTGATCATCCGGGCGGCGCCCTCCGGGTTCTTGGCCCAGGACGGGACGAGCCCCCATTTCAGGGCCCGCATCTGGCGAACCGGGCGCTGGTCGTCGGCGTCTTTCACAGGACGTTCCAGTACGGCGTAGACCTCCTTGGTCGGCGCCACGTTGTAATCGGGTTCCAGCGCCTCGGCCGGTTCCCACTTCTCCACCTGGAAGAGTCCGGTCAGGTCCTCGGGCCGCCGACTCGCTGCATACCGTCCGCACATAAGTGCCAGACTGCCACGACCGCCGTCCCGGACGGCCCCCGATCCGGTAAGGAGCCGCCCGCCCCATGGACAGCACCGATCTCGGCAACCTGTGGGACCGCGTCACCGGCACCCAGCCCGCCCCGGAGCAGTGGCTGGTGGTGGTGACGGCGACGGCGGCGCTCATCGCGGTCGTGCCGAACCTCCTGTGGCGGATGTCCCGGAACGCGATCACCATCGCGCACGAGGGCGGCCACGGGCTGGTCGCCCTGCTCTCCGGCCGGCAGCTCTCGGGCATCCGGCTGCACTCGGACACCAGCGGTCTGACGGTGAGCCGGGGCAAGCCGACCGGGATCGGGATGGTGCTGACCGCGGCGGCGGGCTACACCGCGCCCTCGCTGCTCGGGCTCGGCGGCGCCTGGCTGCTGGTGGACGGCCGGATCACGCTGCTGCTGTGGCTGGCGACCGCTCTGCTCGCGGTGATGCTGGTGATGATCCGCAATGTGTACGGGGCGCTGACGGTGATCCTGACCGGCTCGGTGTTCCTGCTGGTCTCCTGGCTCGCCTCACCCGCCTGGCAGTCGTTGTTCGCGTACAGCGCGGTCTGGTTCCTGCTGCTGGGCGGCGTACGCCCGGTGTTCGAGCTCCAGTCGAAGCGGCGGCACGGCGGGGCGCCGGACTCGGACGCGGACCAGCTGTCCCGGCTGACCGACGTCCCGGCGGCGCTCTGGCTGTTCCTCTTCCACGCGGTGTCGCTGTGCTCCCTGATCGGCGGCGGGCGCTGGCTGCTGGGGCTGTGACGGACTGTGACCGGGCTCACGTCCGCCCCAACCTCTAAAGTGAGCGCATGACCGAAAGCACCGTGCACCCCGCCCTCTGGCCCGCCCCCTTCGCGAGCGGCGCCGTCGACGCGACCGTCACGGTGCCGGGTTCCAAGTCCGTCACCAACCGCGCGCTGGTGCTCGCGGCGCTCTCCTCGGAGCCGGGCTGGCTGCGCCGCCCGCTGCGCTCCCGGGACACCCTGCTGATGGCGGACGCGCTCCGGGCGATGGGCGTACGCATCGAGGAGACGGTGTCCTCCAGTTCCGCCGCGACCGGTGCGGCCGCCGGTGCGGAGTCCTCGGGCGAGGCGTGGCGGGTCATCCCGGCCCCGCTGCACGGCCCGGTCACCGTCGACGTCGGCAACGCCGGTACGGTCATGCGCTTCCTGCCCCCGGTGGCCACGCTCGCCGACGGCCCCGTCCGCTTCGACGGCGACCCCCGCTCCTACGAGCGCCCGCTGACCGGGGTGATCGAGGCCCTGCGCGTCCTCGGCGCCCGGATCGACGACGACTCCCGGGGCTCGCTGCCGATGACCGTGCACGGCAGCGGTGTGCTGGACGGCGGACCGGTCACGATCGACGCCTCCTCGTCCTCCCAGTTCGTCTCGGCGCTGCTGCTGTCCGCGCCGCGCTTCAACCAGGGCGTGGAGGTCCGGCACACCGGCGACCGGCTGCCCTCGATGCCGCACATCCGGATGACCGTCGACATGCTCCGGGCCGTCGGCGCGCAGGTGGACGAGCCGGAGACCGGCGGCGAGCCGAACGTCTGGCGGGTCTCCCCCTCGGCGCTCCTCGGCCGCGACCTGACCATCGAGCCGGACCTGTCCAACGCCCAGCCGTTCCTGGCGGCGGCGCTGGTGACGGGCGGCCGGGTGACGATCCCGGACTGGCCGGCGCGCACCACGCAGCCCGGTGACGCGCTGCGCGAGATCTTCACCGCGATGGGCGGCAGCTGCGAACTCACCGAGCACGGGCTGACCTTCAACGGCTCCGGCCGCGTCCACGGCATCGACGTGGACCTCTCCGAGGTCGGCGAGCTCACCCCGGGCATCGCCGCCGTCGCCGCCCTGGCCGACTCCCCCTCCACGCTGAGCGGCGTCGCCCATCTGCGGCTGCACGAGACGGACCGGCTGGCCGCGCTCACCAAGGAGATCAACGAGCTGGGCGGTGACGTCACCGAGACGGCGGACGGCCTGCACATCCGCCCGCGCCCGCTGCACGGCGGCACCTTCCATACGTACGACGACCACCGGATGGCCACCGCGGGGTCGGTCATCGGCCTCGCCGTCCCCGGAGTGGAGATCGAGAACGTGGCGACGACCGCCAAGACCCTGCCGGACTTCCCGCAGATGTGGACCGGAATGCTCGGGGCCTGAGACATGCGCCGCTACGGCAAGAACCCCGACGAGGACGACATCCGCGTCCGCCCCAACCGCAAGGGCAACCGCCCGCGCACCCACATCCGGCCCAAGCACGAGGACGCCGAGGACGGCATGGTCCTCACCGTGGACCGGGGCCGCCTCACCGTCCTGGTCGGCGACCGCACGGTCGTCGCGATGAAGGCCCGCGAACTGGGCCGCAAGGCCGCGGTGGTCGGCGACACCGTCTCGCTCGTCGGCGACCTGTCCGGCGACAAGGACACCCTCGCCCGGATCGTCCGCATCGGTGAGCGGCGCTCGGTGCTGCGCCGGACGGCGGATGACGACGACCCGTTCGAGCGGGTCGTCGTGGCCAACGCGGACCAGCTGGCGATCGTGACCGCGCTGGCCGATCCGGAACCGCGTCCGCGGATGATCGACCGGTGCCTGGTCGCCGCGTACGACGGAGGGCTCTCCCCGCTCCTGGTGCTGACCAAGTCCGACCTGGCGTCCCCGGACACGCTGCTGGGCGCGTACACCCCGCTGGGGGTGCCGTTCGTCGTCACCAGCCGCGAGGAGCTGGAGAACGGGGACGCGGCCGACCGGGTCCGCGAGCAGCTCGACGGCCGGGTGACGGCCTTCGTCGGACACTCGGGCGTCGGCAAGACCACGCTGGTCAACGCACTGGTGCCGAAGGAGAAGCGGCGCACCACGGGGGTCGTCAACGCGGTGACCGGCCGGGGCCGGCACACCACCACGTCGGCCCTGGCGCTGCCGCTGCCGGGGTACCGGGGCTGGGTGATCGACACCCCCGGGGTGCGCTCGTTCGGGCTGAACCACATCGACCCGTCGCGGGTCATCAACGCCTTCCCGGACCTCCAGCCCGGTACGGAGGAGTGCCCGCGCGGCTGCACCCACGACAGCCACGAACCGGAATGCGCGCTGGACGCCTGGGTGGCGGCGGGGCACGCGGACCCGGCGCGGCTGGACTCGTTGCGCCGGCTGCTCTCCACCCGTAACCGGCGCGAGGGCGACTGATCTCCGACCGGGCCGGGAACGTTTGCGATCACTCGCTTCCGGTAAGTGCATAATCACGCCCAGCGGCACCGGCCGGTGCGGGGCGGACGGCGATGCGGGAGGGTGCGGACGATGGCATGGCTGCTGGTCGTGGTCGCGGGACTTCTGGAGACCGGGTTCGCGGTCTGCCTGAAGCTCTCGCACGGCTTCACCCGGCTGTGGCCGACCATCGCGTTCTGCATCTTCGCGCTGGGCAGCTTCGGTCTGCTGACCCTGTCCCTGAAGAAGCTCGACGTCGGGCCCGCGTACGCGGTGTGGACCGGCATCGGCGCGGCGGGCACGGCCATCTACGGCATGGTCTTCCTCGGTGACGTGGTCTCCACGCTCAAGCTGGTGTCGATCTCGCTGGTGATCCTCGGCGTGATCGGCCTCCAGCTCTCCGGCTCCGCGCACTGACCGCTCCGGCCCGTGTGGCCCGGCTCACCGGCGGGTCGCTACTGTGACGGCATGCCCGATTACCACGATGATCTGCGCCTGGCCCACGTACTGGCGGACGCCGCCGACGCGGTGACGATGGACCGGTTCAAGGCTCTGGACCTCAAGGTCGAGACCAAGCCGGACATGACGCCGGTGAGCGAGGCCGACAAGGCCGCCGAGGAGTTGATCCGGGGCCATCTGCACCGGGCGCGCCCGCGCGACGCGATCCTGGGCGAGGAGTACGGCATCGAGGGCACGGGCCCGCGGCGCTGGGTGATCGACCCGATCGACGGCACCAAGAACTACGTGCGGGGTGTGCCGGTCTGGGCGACGCTGATCTCGCTCATGGAGGCGGGAGAGGATGGCTTCCAGCCCGTCGTCGGCGTGGTGTCGGCGCCCGCGCTGAGCCGGCGCTGGTGGGCGGCGAAGGGCTCGGGCGCGTACACCGGGCGCAGCCTGACCTCGGCGACCCGGCTCCAGGTCTCCCGGGTGGAGCGGATCGCGGACGCCTCGTTCGCGTACTCCTCGCTGACCGGCTGGGAGGAGCAGGGGCGGCTCGACGGGTTCCTGGACCTGACCCGGGCCTGCTGGCGCACCCGGGGCTACGGGGACTTCTGGCCGTACATGATGGTCGCGGAGGGGTCCGTGGACATGTGCGCGGAGCCGGAGCTCTCGCTGTGGGACATGGCGGCGAACGCGATCGTCGTCCAGGAGGCGGGCGGCCGGTTCACCAGTCTGGACGGTGTGGACGGGCCGGGCGGCGGGAACGGGGCGGCGTCCAACGGCGCGCTCCACCGCGAGCTGCTGGGTTACCTGAACCAGCGTTACTGAGTGCGCCCCGCCCGCAGGGCGGCGTAAAGGACATTCGAGGGGCGTGCGGGGAGTCCGCGCGCCCCTCTTCTGATCTTCGCGACCCCTTGTCGCCCTCCCGTATCGGTGCAACTCTGAGGATTCTCCCACTTGTGAACTTGTGAATCGGCTCACGCGGTCGCTTCACAGAGGAGGTGGCACCCTTCATGCTCGTCCGTGACGCCATGAGCACGATGGTCCTCACCATCGGCCCGGCCCATACCCTGCGCCAGGCCGCCCGGCTGATGTCGGCCCGCCGGATCGGGGCGGCCGTCGTCCACGACCCCGATACCTGCGGGCTCGGCATCCTCACCGAGCGCGACATCCTCAACGCCGTCGGCGCGGGCCAGGACCCCGACACCGAGACGGCCTCCGCCCACACCACCACCGACGTCGTCTTCGCCGCGCCCGGCTGGACGCTCGAAGAGGCCGCGGCGGCCATGACGCACGGCGGCTTCCGCCACCTGATCGTCCTCGACGACGGCGGCCCGGTAGCCATCGTCTCGGTCCGCGACATCATCCGCTGCTGGACGCCCGCGCCCCGCCGCCCGGCCGCGCTGGTCGGCTGACGGACACCTCCGCTCACGCGACCGGCCCGGCCCCCGCGGGTGCGGGGCCGGGCCGGTCGTACGGCCGGGGGACTCAGGCGCGCAGCGCCTGCACGGCCGCCTCCAGCCGTTTGCCGAAGTCCTCGTCGGCGCGGCGGAAGTTGCCGATCGCGCGCTCGGCGATGTCGTCGCGCGAGACCTGCGCGATGAAGCCGGAGAGATTGTCGACCAGCCGGGCCTTCTCGTCCTCGGTCATGAGCCGGTAGAGGTTCCCGGCCTGCGTGAAGTCGTCGTCCTCGGCGTGCCTCGGGGTCTCGTGGTTGCCCGTGCCGCCGGTGACGTCGATGGCGCCCCAGAGCGGCCGGCCGGTCTCGGCGGGGCCGCCGAAGCTGTTCGGCTCGTAGTTCTTCGCGCCCTTGTGGCGGCCGTCGTACAGGTAGCCGTCCCGGCTGTTGGTCCGCGCCTCGGTGGCGTGCGGGCGGTTCACCGGGAGGTGGTCGGCGTTGATGCCGACGCGGTAGCGGTGCGCGTCGCCGTACGCGAAGAGACGGCCCTGGAGCATCTTGTCCGGGGACGGGCCGATGCCGGGCACGAAGTGCGCCGGGCTGAAGATGGACTGCTCGACCTCGGCGAAGATGTTCTCCGGGTTGCGGTTGAGCTCCAGCTTGCCGATCTCGACCGGCGGGTAGTCCGCGTGCGGCCACACCTTGGTGAGGTCGAACGGGTTGAAGCGGTACGTCGCCGCCTCGGCGGCCGGCATGATCTGCACCTGCACGGTCCAGGACGGGAAGTCACCGCGCTCGATGGACTCGCGCAGGTCCCGCTGGTGGCTGTCCGGGTCCACGCCCGCGAGGCGGGCGGCCTCGTCCGCGGTGAGGTTCTTGATGCCCTGGTCGGTCTTGAAGTGGTACTTGACCCAGAACACCTCGCCGGCCTCGTTCTGCCACTGGTAGGTGTGCGAGCCGAAGCCGTCCATGTGCCGGTACGAGGCGGGGATGCCCCGGTCGCCGAAGAGCCAGGTCACCTGGTGGGTGGACTCGGGCGAGAGTCCCCAGAAGTCCCAGATGTTGTCCGCCTCCGAGGAGCCGGTGTACGGGTCGCGCTTCTGGGTGTGGATGAAGTCGGGGAACTTGATGGCGTCCCGGATGAAGAACACCGGGGTGTTGTTGCCGACGAGGTCGTAGTTGCCGTCCTCGGTGTAGAACTTCAGCGCGAAACCGCGCGGGTCGCGCACGGCGTCGGCGGCGCCGAGGTTGCCGGCGACCGTGGAGAAGCGCAGGAACGTCTCGGTCTGCTTGCCGGCCTCCGAGAGGAACTTCGCCCGCGTCCACCGCGACACGTCACGGGTCAGCGTGAACGTCCCGTACGCGCCGGCGCCCCGGGCGTGCACCACGCGCTCCGGAATGCGCTCGCGGTTGAAGTGCGCCAGCTTCTCCATCAGCAGCTGGTCCTGCACCAGGACCGGGCCGCCGGCACCGGCGGTCTCGCTGTTCTGGTTGTCGGCGACCGGTGCGCCTGCCTCCGTGGTGAGCGGTCCCTGCGTCACGTGCGCCTCCTGCGTCGTTTCCGCACGTCATGCCGTCATGCCGTGCCCCTGCGTGCGGCCTTCCTGTCCTCCGGCCGACGCCTAAGCGATCCTACATTGGACAAAGTCCAAGTCAAATGGGCATCCAAAGTCGCACCCATTCAAGACCTGGCCCGCGCGCTGCTAGACTGGCGCCCATGAGTGACCTGCTGGAACGACTTCGAGGACGCGGCTGGCGCATGACCGCGCAGCGGCGCGTCGTGGCCGAGGTCCTCGACGGGGACCATGTGCACCTGACCGCCGACGAGGTCCACGCCCGCGCGGTGGCCAAGCTGCCCGAGATCTCCCGAGCCACGGTCTACAACACGCTGGGCGAGATGGTGAGCCTCGGCGAGGTCATCGAGGTCTCCACCGACCGCCGCGCCAAGCGCTACGACCCCAACGCGCACCGCGCCCACCACCACCTGGTGTGCGCGCGGTGCGGCGCCATCCGCGACGTGCACCCGTCGGGCGACCCGTTGGCGGACCTGCCCGCCGGTGAGCGCTTCGGCTTCACGATCTCCGGCGTCGAACTGACCTACCGGGGCATCTGCCCGGACTGCGCCGCTACGGCCTGAACGCACCGCGCCGCCCTCCGCGCCCACGCCGGGGGGCGGCTTTCGTATGCGCAGCGGTTTTTGCGTGCGCATACGACTGAGGGCCGGATCTTCGAAAAGATCCGGCCCTCAGTCTTCAGTAGCGGGGACAGGATTTGAACCTGCGACCTCTGGGTTATGAGCCCAGCGAGCTACCGAGCTGCTCCACCCCGCGTCGTTGTGTTCACAACCCTACGGGACGGTTCGGACCAGCGCAAATTCGTTTGAGCAGCGGCGCTCGCACGGGGCGCCCGGCCGCCCCCGGGGCTCACGCCGTCAGCTCCTGGTGCAGGGCCTCGCGCAGGCGCGCCGCGCGTTCCGCGACCTCGGCCGGGCCCAGCTCGACCGCCCGGGCGCACCACCGCTGCCCCTCCGCCAGCTCACCGCGGCGCGCGGCGAGCAGGGCCAGGCGCAGCGCGGCCCGCCCGTGGCCGTCGGCGGCGGCGCGGGTCCACCACAGGGCGGCCTCGCGCTCGCTGCCCTCGCGGGCCAGGAGCAGGCCGAGGTTGAACGCTCCGTTGCGGCTGCCGGACTCGGCCGCCTCCCGGTACCAGTGCCCGGCGCTCTCCACGTCGCCCCGGGAGGCGGCGAGCATGCCGACGCGGACCTGGGCGCGGCGGTGCCCCTGCTCGGCGGCCCGCTCGTACCACTCCTCGCACTCGGTCTTCTCGGGCAGCGGCTCGCCCAGCGCCGGCGGCCCGGGCGGCGGCTGCCGCGCGTCGAGCAGACCGGCCAGCCGGAAGGCCGCCTCCGCGCTGCCGCCCCCCGCCGCGCAGCGCAGATGGCGCTCGGCCTCCTGCTCCTCGCCGTGGTGCAGGAGCGCCATGCCGACCTGGAGGGCCGCCTCGGTGTGCCCGGCCGCCGCGGCCCGCTCGTACCAGAGGAGGGCGGTGCGGTCCTCGTCGCGCCCGGCGTAGAGGATGCCGAGGTTGAAGGCCGCGTCGACGCTGCCCGCCTCGGCCGCCTTGGAGAACCAGGGCTCGGCGCCGGCCGGGTCGCCGGCCTGGAGCAGGAGCACGGCGAGCGCGTTGGCAGCCTCGCGATGGCCCGCGTAGGCGGCGCGGCGGTACCACTGCTCGGCCTGGGCGGTGCGGTCCTGGGCGGCGCAGAGCAGCCCGAGGTTGTACGCGCCGTTGACGTCGCCCGCGTCCATCGCCGCGCGGTACCAGCGCTCGGCGGTCTGCTGCTCTCCCCGGGCCGCGTGCAGTGCGCCGAGGGCGTTCGCGGCGTTGCCGTCCCCGTCCTGGGCGGCGCGCAGCCACCACACGGCCGCGCTCTCCCGGTCGCCCGCGTCGCGCAGCAGGAAGCCGAGCGCGCAGGCGGCCCGGGCCTCGCCCGCCTTGGCCGAGATGAGGTACCAGCGGCCGGCCTCCTTGAGCTCGCCGCGCTGTTCGAGGATCGCGCCGAGGTGCAGGGCGGCGCGCCGGTGACCGCGCGCGGCGGCCTGCCGGTACCACTGCTCGGCCTCCCCCCCGCCGCGCGTGTGGCCGGGGCCGGCGACCGGGCCGTCGCCGTCGGCGGTGCGGCGGGGCGCGGCGGGCTCCGCGCCGGAGCGCGGGCCCAGGGCGGGGCGGCCGAAGACCTCGTGCGGGGCGTCGGCGGCGTTGCGCTCCAGGAGGCGCGCCAGCCGGTAGGCCGCCTCGCGGTGGCCCTGCTCGGCGGCAGCGCGCAGCCAGCGCTCCGCGCCGACGTCGCTGCGGTGCTCCAGGAGGTCGGCGAGGGCGTAGGCGCCGAGCGCGTGGCCCTGCTCGGCGGACTGGCGCAGCCAGTACTCGGCGGCGGGCTCGTCCCCGCGCTCGCGGAAGTGCCGGCCCAGGGCGTGCGCGGCGGCGGCGGACCCGGCCACGGCGGCGGTGCGCCACCAGCCGGCCGCCTCGTCCGGGTAGCCGCGCTGGTGCAGCAGGACGCCCAGGTTGTTGGCGGCGGCCCGGTCCCCGTCGGCGGTGGCGCCCCGCAGATAGGGCTCGGCGCCGGCGAGGTCGCCCCGGCGCAGGAGCAGCGCGCCGAGCACGCTCATCGACGCGGTGTCACCGGCGTCGGCAGCACGGCGGTGGCGGGCCTCGGTCTCCGCGCCGTCCGCGCTCGCCTCGGCCTCCGCCCGCTCGGCGTTCTCCACGCCGTCGGCGGTCTCGATGGTCGCTGCGGTCTCGGCGGTCGCGGCACTCTCCGCGTTCTCGGAAGTCTGGGCGGTCTCGGAAGTCTGGGCGGTCTCGACGCTCTCGATGATGTCGTTGTACTGCTCGGCGGCAGCGGCAAACACCGCATCCGCCATCTTTTCCGCCGGATGGACGTGACTCCGCGCAAACCGCCCTGTCTTCAACAGAGTTGCCCTGTCCCCCATAAATACCATCGTCGCACCACCTGTAACCCGCGTACACCTGGTATATCGCGGTCAGTGACGTCACTTCAGCGTTTTGTCGACATGCCCACAGAGAGACAAGTCAAACACGTCCCCGGCCAACACGTGCCCCTCGAACCGCACTTCACGCCCACCTCGCGAAACAGGCCGTCACGGCACGACGAAGGCCCGGATCCCCTGGAGGATCCGGGCCTTCGTCGTGCAGTAGCGGGGACAGGATTTGAACCTGCGACCTCTGGGTTATGAGCCCAGCGAGCTACCGAGCTGCTCCACCCCGCGTCGTTGTGTTCAAACCGTACCACGACGCGGAGGTGGAGCTTTACCGGGTTACTCAGCCCCCGCCCTCATCGCCCGCCTTGTCCGAAGCGCTGGCTTGGCTCGCCTTGTCACTCTTGTCTGCCTTGTCGGCCTTGCCGTCATCGGGCTTGTCGGCCTTGCCGTCGCCGCCCGCCTTGGACTGGGCCGCGGCCGCCCGCTCCAGCGCGTCCTGGAGATCGGTCTGCGCCTTGCCGTAGGCGGCCCAGTCCTGCTTCTTCAGCGCCGCCTCGCCTTCCGTGTACGCCTTCTGGGCATCGGCGATCGCCTTCTTGAGCGCGGCGTCCCCGGTGGCCGGCGGCTGACTGGTGTCCGGTGGCTCGGTCGTGTCGCCCGGTGGCTCGCTCGTATCCGAACCCTCGGCGCCGAACACGGCGTTCAGGGCCTCGCCGAGGCTGTTCTCGAAGACGATCTTCGAGCCGTACGAGGCGGCGACCTTGCGCAGCAGCGGGTAGTTCTGCGTCCCACCGCGCGTGTAGACCGGCTCGATGTAGAGGAAGCCCCCTTCGAGCGGCACCGTCAGCAGGTTGCCGTACTCGATGTCGGAGTCGGTGCCCTTGAGGTTCCTCACGAACTCGGCGACGTCGTCGTTGCCGTTGAGCTCACTCTGCACCTGCCCGGGGCCCTTCACCGCACCGGTGACTCTCAGGAGCCTTATGGTGCCGTAGTCCTTGCTGGCCGCGTCGGCGTCCACCGCCATGAACGCCCCGAGGTCGGGCCGCCCCTTCGGGGTGAACGTCGTGGTCAGCGAGAACTTCTGAGCCGTCTGACCCGGCATCTTTATGCTCAGGTAGTACGGCGGGACGGAGCCGGACTCCTTGTTGGTCGGGTCGTCCGGGACCTGCCAGGCGTCACTGCCGCTGTAGAACTGCGCGGGACTTGTGACGTGGTAGCGGGTCAGCAGCTCGCGCTGCACCTTGAACAGGTCCTGCGGGTAGCGCAGGTGGTCCATCAGCTCCTGCGGGATGTCCGCCTTGGGCTTCACGGTCCCGGGGAACGCCTTGCGCCAGGTCTTCAGGACCGGGTCCTGCGTGTCCCACTCGTACAGCGTGACCGTGCCGTCGTACGCGTCGACGGTGGCCTTCACCGAGTTGCGGATGTAGTTGACCTGGTTCTGCTGGGCGACGACCGCGCGCTGGTTGGTGGTCAGCGAGTCGGCCGTGGTGTCACCGAGCGTGGTGCGCGAGGCGTACGGGTAGCCGTTGGTCGTCGTGTAGGCGTCGACCACCCACTGGATGCGCTTGTTCACCACGGCCGGGTAGGCGTCGCCGTCGATGGTGAGCCAGGGGGCCACCGCCTCGACGCGCTCCTTGGGCGTGCGGTTGTAGAGAATCCGCGAACCGTCGCCGATGGCGCCCGAGTAGAGGATCTGCGGCTCGCTGAACGCCACCGCGTACGCGGCGCGGTTGAACGTGTTGGAGAGACTGACCCCGCTGTCGCCCTTGTAGCTGGTGGTCTTCTCGCCGTCCTCCTCGTAGTCGAGCTCCTTCTGGGGCCCGCCGACGATGGAGTACTGCTCGGTCTTCTCGCCGTAGTAGATCTCCTGCTTGTACGTGCCCAGGTCGCCGGTGGTCGGCAGCCCGGACTCGGTGAAGTCGGGAGACCCCTTCGGGTTCTTGCCGGTGGTGGTCCCGCGGGCGGCGATGGCGCCGTAGCCGTGGGTGTAGGTGAAGTGGTCGTTGATCCAGTTGCGCTTGGGAATGCCCTGGATGTTGAGCTCGCGCAGACCGATGACCGTGTCCTGCTCCTTGCCCGCTTCGTCCTTGTAGCGGTCGACGTCCAGCGTCTTGGGGAACTGGTAGTAGTTCCTCTTCTGCTGGAGCTGCTGGAAGGCCGGCGAGACGACGTTGGGGTCCATCACCCGGTAGCTGGCCGCGTCGTTCGCAGCCGCCCGGAGCTTGGCGTCGTCGTCCTCGGTGGACTTGCCCGTGTAGTCCGAGACCTGCGCGTCGTCGATGTCGTACGCGTTGCGCGTGGCCTCGATGTTCTTCCGGATGAACGGGGCTTCCTTGGCCTGCTCGTTCGGCTGGACCTGGAACTTCTGCACGATGGCCGGGTAGAGGCCGCCGATCAGGATGGCCGAGAGGACCATGAGACCGAAGCCGATCACCGGCAGCTGCCAGGTGCGCCGCCAGAGCGTCGCGAAGAACAGCACGGCGCAGATCGCGGCGATGCAGAACAGGATCGTCTTCGCCGGAAGGTACGCGTTGGCGTCGACGTACCGCAGCCCCGTCCAGTTGTCCGTGGCCTTGAAGTCACTGGACTTCACCGCCAGGCCGTACCGGTCGAGCCAGTAGGCCACGGCCTTCAGCGCGACGAAGACCCCGAGCAGCACCGACAGGTGGCCGGTGGCCGCACCCGTCGCCCGCGCGCCGGGGCTGGTGACGCGCAGCCCGCCGTACAGGTAGTGGGTCAGCGCGGCGGCGATCAGCGAGAGCACCGTGGCCGCGAACCCGAAGCCCAGCAGGAAGCGGTACCAGGGCAGGTCGAAGGCGTAGAACGACACGTCCAGATGGAACTGGGGGTCCTTCTGGCCGAACGACACGCCGTTCACGTACATCAGCCAGGTCCGCCACTGACCCGAGGCGGAGGCGCCGGCGATCAGACCGACCAGCGCGGTGACCGCGAGCAGCACCCACTTCTTGTACGGGGCGAGGCCCATCCGGTAGCGGTCCAGGCTCTGCTGCTCCAGCGACATCGCGCTCAGCGGCGGCCGGAGCCGGTGCGCGAGCCAGATGTTCAGGCCGACGGCCAGGGCCATCAGCAGTCCGAAGACGAGGAACAGCCCGATCTTGGTCCACAGGGTGGTGGTGAAGACGGACGAATACGCGACCGACCTGTACCAGAGCCAGTCCGTCCAGAACCCGGCGAACATGACGAACGCCATGGCGAGAATCGCCAGGACGCCCAGAGTCATGAGCAGGGTTCGGGCGCGCCGGGACGGGCGGCCGACTCTGATCCGTGGCCCGGTCGGGCCTCCGCCGCGGTCCGGCATCTGGAAAGCCAACGTGCGCACCTCGAAGTTCGCGGGTCGTGTGGAGCGGGCCCAGCGATCGTAGAGCCCATCCCTTCAACTTACTGATGCTTTACCTAGTTCCCGTTCCGGGGGCGGAAGGAGGCAGGATGTTGCCCATGTCCAACGTTTCCCCCTCAGGCCCTCCGATGGCCGCGAGCCCGCTCACCGTCGCGGTGCTCGAAATCGACGAGTACGTCTCCACCCTCGGCTGGGACCAGCCGGCCCGTCTCTTCGCCCTGGTCGACACCGCGCGGCTGCGGGCCCAGGAGCCCGGTATCGCCGCCCAGCTCGGCCTCGACGACGACGGCGCGAAGGCCGCCGCGCTGACCCCCGTGGAACAGGAGGAGCTGCCCGCGGGCACGGCGCTGGACGAGTTCCTCGCGACGATCGCCTGGCCCGACGCGGTCGCCGGGTGCGCGATGACGGTGGAGCGCCTGATGCTGCCGCCGTCCGCCGAGGCGTCCGTGCCGGAGGGGCTGGACGACAAGCGGCTGACCAAGTGGGTCGCCGAGCACCCCGACCGGCAGGAGGTGCGGATGACCGTGGCCGTTCTGCGGGACGGGGCGCGCGAGTCCGCCGTACGCCTGCGTGAGAAGGACTCGGCGAGCGAGGTGCTGACCGGTGCCGGTCTCGTGCCGGGGCTGGCCGAGGCGCTCGCGGCCACCTTCGAGTCCTGACCGTCCGCCGTGTGTCGCGGGGGCGCGGTCAGCCCGCCGAGCAGCTCGGCAGCCCGGCCGTGTCCCCCGCGCGGAGCTTGTCCAGGGACTTCCTGGCGTCGTCGATGGTCTTGACCCGGATCAGGGTGAGCCCGTCGGGGGTGTCCGCCGCGGCGGCCTCGCAGTTGTCGTCGGGGGTCAGGAAGTAGCGTGCGCCCGCGTTGCGCGCGCCGACCAGCTTCATGGTGATCCCGCCGATCGGGCCGACCTTGCCGGCGTCGTCGATCGTGCCGGTGCCGGCGATGAACTTGCCGCCCGTCAGCTGCCCCGGGGTCAGTTTGTCGAGGATGCCGAGGGAGAACATCAGCCCCGCGCTCGGACCGCCCACATCGGCGAGCTTGATGTCGATGTCGAAGGGGAAGGTGTGGTCGGTCCCCGCCTGGATGCCGACGATCGCACGGTCCCCCTCGGGGGCCTTCACCGTCGTGAGGGTGACCTTCTCGGTGCCCTCGGGCTTCTTGCCGGCCTTCTCGGCCGCCGCCGCGGTCTTGGCCGGAATCACCGTGAAGACGACGTCCTGGCCGGGCTTGTGCTCGGTGACCAGCTTCGCGACGTCCTCGGGCTTCTCGACCGCGGTGCCGTCGACGTTCTTGATGATGTCGCCCGCGTGCAGCTTGCCTTGCGACGGGCTGCCCTTGACGACGCTGGATACCACGACGTACGAGGTGACCGGGATGTTCAGCTCCTTGAGGGCCGCGACCTTGGCGCTCTCCTGGGACTGGCTGAACTCCTCGGCGTTCTCCTGCGTCGACTCCTCCTCGGTCTTGCCGTCCGGGTAGAGGGTGTCGTGCGGTACGACGACGCTGTCGTGGCCCAGCCATCCCGCGACGGCCTCGACCAGGTTCATGCTGTAGTCGGCACCGGTGACGCGGACCGTCGTCATGTTGAGGTTGCCGGACGTCCGGTACGTCTTGTGACCGCTGATCCGCAGCACGGGGTCGCCCTCGACATCACCGAGCGTGTTCACCGTCGGACCGGGAGACATCTCCGAGTACGGCACTTTGATCAGGACGCCTGCGCAGAGCAGCGCGATCAGGATCAGCGTGGAGGCGAGCATCGTCGCGGTGCGGCGTGGCATGGAACGACAGTACGGGAAGGGTCTCTCCGTGCACCGCCGGGGCCGGTCCGTACGGGGGCCGGGGCCGGGGGTGCGAGGACGCCGGACGCGGCCTCAGACGTTCGATATCTGCTCCACCGGCTCGGAACCGGAGTGGGACTTCTCCATGGCTTCGCGGAACCGCGCGTATCCGGCGAGTTCGGTGACGTCACCGGTCGTGCGGTTGCGGGCGGCCCAGCTTCCCCATATCGCCGCGCCGAACGCGGCGAAAAGCGGAATCAACAACCAGGCGAGCGCTGCCATGCCGACCTCCCTACCCCCTGATGCGGCCGACTGGCCGATCAGCAGATTAACCGTCTGGAAAACCAACGCTCGTGGCAGGGGTGCGGTTACGCAAATCGGGGCGGATGCCCGCCGTTCCGGTTTGCGCTCAGCAGGCGCCGACCCATTCCTCCGTACCGTCCGAGAAGCGCTGGTGCTTCCAGATCGGAACCTCGTGCTTGAGGTCGTCGATGAGCCGGCGGGAGGCCGCGAACGCCTCCGCGCGGTGGGGGCAGGAGACCGCCACGACCACCGCGATGTCCCCCACCCGCAGTTCACCCACCCGGTGGACGGCGGCCAGCGCCCGGACCGGGAAGTCGCCCACGACCTTCTCCGCCACCCGGCGCAGCTCGTCGGCGGCCGAGGGGTGGCACGAGTAGCCGAGGCCGTCGACGTCCTGTCCGCCGTCGTGGTCACGCACCGTGCCGACGAAGAGGGTGGTGCCGCCCGCGGCGGCGTCACCGACCGCCTGGAGGACCTCGTCCACCGAAAGCGGCGTGTCACGGATGTCCAGCAGCCGGATCGGGTCCTGCGCCGACTGCTCACCGGGGTGGTCGTACGTGAGTGCCATGCCCCCATCGTGCCGTACCGCACCGACAACGCGGTATTGCCGATTCGCCCGGCGGGCCGCGCCCGGGCTTGGAGCCTCCTACAGGGTGGTCAGATGCGCCGGCGGGCCTTGCGGGCGCGGCGCACCAGGGCCGCGGTGCCGAGGAGCGCGACGGTCGCCCCGGCGGCACCGGCCGCGGTGGCGTCCTTGCGGCCGAGGCGGCGGCCCGCGACGGTGTGGCGTCCCTCCACCTCTTCCAGGAGCGCGGCGAGCACCTCCTCGTTGGTCCAGGCCGGGCGCCAGCCCGCGTCGTGCAGCCGGCTGACGCTGACGACCCAGGGGTGCATGGTGTACGCCAGGTCGCCCGCGGGCGAGGGGGTGAGGCCGATCCGGTGCAGCCGGGCGGCGGCGCCCAGCGCGACGGCCGAGGGGAGCTCCATCCGGCGCACCCCGCTCAGCTCCTCGACCTCCTCCTGCTCCAGCCAGCCGTCGCAGCCGACCGCGAACTCGCCGTCGATCTTCTCCAGGGCGGCGTACTCCAGCGCCGTGACCAGGTCCTCCACGTGGCAGAACTGCCAGGCGGGCCGGGAACCGGCGACCACGAGCAGCCGGGGCGACTCGAAGTAGCGGGTCAGCGCGGTGTCCGTGCCGCCGACGAGCACGGCGGGGCGTACAACGGTGACGTGCAGCCCGGGGTGGGCGCGCGGGGCGCGGCGGCCGAGCCGTTCGATCTCCAGCAGGTCGCCGACGCCGGTGGCCTCGGCGGTGGCACGCAGCTCGGCGTCCTCGGCGAGCGGGAGGTCGTTGTCGGGCAGCGCCCCGTAGACCATCGCGGAGGTGCACAGGACGACGCGGTGGACGCCGGCGGCCGCGGCGGCGGTCAGTACGGTCTGGGTGCCCCGCACGTTGTAGGCGGTGCGCGCCGCGGGGTCGGTCTCCAGGTCGAGGTCGAGCGCCAGGTGGACGACGACGTCCGCGCCGCGCAGCTTGTCGGCGATCGCGGGGTCGCGGACGTCGAGCAGGTGCCAGGTCGCGTCGGAGACCTCGCCCCGGCGCTCGTCGATGGCGACGACCTGCTTGATCTCCTCGGAGGCGGCGAGGCGCGCGGTGAGCAGCTCACCGACACCCGTCGCGGCTCCGGTGACGGCCACGACGGGGCCGCGTCCTCCGGGGCGGCCGGGGACGGATTTCTTCTCGGGTGACGGGTCGGCCAGGTTTCGCGCTGCGCGAACCTGCGGATCTGGGGAACTCACCGGGCGTCTCCAGCGGTTGTCTTCAGTACGTACCCGCGTGACACGTACGTACCAGGTGGCGTCCATCCTGCCGCAGGGCCGGACCGGGCGGAGCACTGAGGCCCTGAGCGGACTTGGTGTCTACGCTGGATGGTGATGTCGGGCAGTCGCCGTCGGTTCCCCCGGCGGCCCTACGAGCCGAGGAAACCCGTGAGTGACACCCCATTCGGATTCGGCCTTCCGCCGGAGGAGCCGGACGACGGCGACCAGGGCAAGAAGAACGACCCCACCGGAGGTGGGCAGGGTTCGGGCGGTCCGGCGAACCCGTTCGGCTTCGGCCCCGGCGCGGGCGGTGACAACCCCTTCGCCGCCATGTTCGGCTCGATGAACCCGAACGATCTGGGCGCGGCCTTCCAGCAGCTCGGCCAGATGCTGAGCTACGAGGGCGGGCCGGTCAACTGGGACATGGCCAAGCAGATCGCCCGCCAGACCGTGTCGCAGGGCACGCCGGACGGCTCCAAGGACGCGAGCGTGGGCCCGGCCGAGCGCTCGGCGGTCGACGAGGCGCTGCGCCTGGCCGACCTGTGGCTGGACGGGGTGACGTCGATGCCGTCCGGTGCCATCTCCAGTGTGGCGTGGAGCCGCGCGGAGTGGGTCGAGGCGACGCTCCCGGCATGGCAGCAGCTGGTCGACCCGGTGGCCGAGCGGGTGGGCCTCGCCATGGGCGATGTGCTGCCCGAGGAGATGCAGGCGATGGCGGGCCCGCTGATCGGCATGATGCGGTCGATGGGCGGCGCGATGTTCGGCCAGCAGATCGGGCAGGCCGTCGGCGTGCTGGCGGGCGAGGTGGTCGGCTCGACCGACATCGGGCTGCCGCTCGGCCCGGCGGGCCGGGCCGCGCTCCTCCCGCTGAACGTGGAGCGGTTCGGCAAGGACCTGTCGGTCCCGCAGGACGAGGTGCGGCTGTATCTGGCGCTGCGCGAGGCCGCCCACCAGCGGCTCTTCGCCCATGTGCCGTGGCTCCGCTCGCACCTGTTCGGCGCGGTCGAGGGTTACGCGCGCGGCATCAAGGTCGACACCTCCAAGCTGGAGGACGTGGTCGGCCAGTTCGACCCCTCGCAGCCCGAGCAGCTCCAGGAGGCCCTTCAGCAGGGCATGTTCCAGCCGGAGGAGACGCCGGAGCAGAAGGCGGCCCTGGCCCGCCTGGAGACGGCCCTGGCGCTGGTCGAGGGCTGGGTGGACGCCGTGGTGCACGCCGCCGCGAAGTCCCGGCTGACCTCGGCCGACGCGCTGCGCGAGACGATGCGCCGGCGCCGTGCGTCCGGTGGCCCGGCCGAGCAGACGTTCGCCACCCTCATCGGTCTCCAGCTGCGTCCGCGCCGGCTGCGGGACGCCTCGCGGCTGTGGGCCTCGCTCACGGACGCCCGAGGTCTGGAGGGGCGGGACGCCCTGTGGGAGCACCCCGACATGCTCCCCACCGCTCACGACCTGGACGATCCGGACGGCTTCGTCCACCACGAGCAGATGGACTTCTCGGAGCTGGACAAGATGCTCGGCGAGGCGGCGAACGGCCCGGAGAAGCCCGCGCCGGGGGCGGACACCCCGGACGACGCCTCGGGTCGGGGCGACGGCGACGGCGACGGCAAGGACGACACCGACAAGTGAGCCTGCACGACGACGCCGTCCTCGTACTCAAGGGTTACGGGGCGGGGGCGGACGCCGCCCAGGAGGAGTTGCGCGACGCCTATCTGGAGCACCTCGCGCGCCATCCGGACGGCATGTGGAAGGCCTGCGCGGCCGGACATCTCACGGCCAGCGCCCTGGTCGTCGACCCGGAGCGCGGCCGGGTGCTGCTCACGCTGCACCGGAAGCTGCGGATGTGGCTGCAGATGGGCGGCCACTGCGAGCCCGGGGACGCCACGCTCGCGGCGGCCGCGCTGCGGGAGGCGACGGAGGAGTCGGGGATCGCCGGGCTGACGCTGCTGCCGGGCGGGCCGGTGGTCCTGGACCGGCATCCGATCCCCGCGCCGTGCCACTGGCACCTGGACGTGCAGTACGCGGCGGTCGCGCCGGCCGGCGCGACGGAGAGCATCAGCGACGAGTCCCTGGACCTGCGCTGGTTCGCGTACGACGAGGTGGCCGGGGTCGGCGACGCCTCGGTGGTCCGGTTGGTGGAGCGTACGCGCGCGGTGCTGGAGGGCGGCCGGTAGCGCCCGTACGGCGGTGAACGGTAAGGGGCGGCCTCCCAGGAGGCCGCCCCTTACCGTTCACCGCCCCGTCGCGGCTCAGTTCCAGGCGTTGTTCTGGTTCTGGCCGTGCGCGCCGTGCTGGCCCATGCCGTACTGGGCGGCGAGGCCCTGTCCGATCTGGGCGTTCTGCGGCGGCATCAGCTCACTCGGCTGCACCAGGGCGAAGCCCTGTCCGAGGAAGCTGAGCTCCCAGCCCTCGCCGGTGTTGCCGCGCCGGCGGAAGACGCCCGAGGAGTGCGTCTGGGCCTGCATCTGCACCCGCAGCGAGGTCGACCAGGCGACGATCGCGTCGGCGTCGGCGCTGACGTACTTGTCGGGCGTGACCTGCATCATCAGCGGCTGGCCCGACGTCATCAGGGCGACCTTCCCGGTGCCCGAGATGTTGAGCTGGTACTTGCCGGTGCCCGAGATCCCGTACTGGCTGTCCACCGCGATGACCTCGGTGTGCAGCGAGGAGTCGAGCGCCAGGACGTAGGAGCTGTCCACGGTCAGGCCGTCGTGGTCGACGTCCACGACGTGGATGTACTGCGCCAGATTGGCGAGGTAGACGGTGCCCTGTCCGGAGCAGCGCATCAGGTCCAGGCCCTCGCCGGTGTGGGCGCGGGAGCGGCGCTGCGCGTTCGACTGGTACTCGCCGTCGAACTCCATCAGCCCCTGGTAGGCGACCATGGCGCCCTTGCGGGCGAGGACGTCGTCGTGGCCGGTCAGCGCGACCCGCAGGAGCTGCGGGTTCTGCACGGTGTAACGCTCCTGGGACTGCTGTTCCGTGAGGCCGAAAAGCGAACTCTGCATGGTGTGTTCTCCCTCCCCGTCAGTGCCGGACGCGCAGCCGGTCGGTGCTGTCCTCGCTCGGCTGGACGACGACGATCCCCTGGCCGGAGAAGGCCATCTGGAACGCCTCGCCGCTGCCGCGCCCGATGAGCGAGGACGCCTTGAAGCTGCGCTTGCCCTTCACCTTGAGGTTCGGGGACCAGGCGACCAGCGCGTCCGGGTCGACGTACGTCTCGTCCTCGCCGCGTCCGCAGTCGACCACGAGCGGCGTGCCGCGCGAGGTGATCGCGACCCAGCCGGTCCCCGAGATGCAGACGTTCCACAGGCCCTGGCCGGCGAACTTGGCGAGGCCCTTGACCCGCTCGACGCCCCAGGTGAGGTGGCCGTCGAAGGCGAGGACGTTGGTGCCGTTCACCGAGAGGGAGTCGTTGTTGAGGTTGATGACGACGACGTCGGCGCCGTAGTCGGCGAGGTAGAGCAGCCCGTCGCCGGTGCACTTCATGAGGGGCGCGCCCTCGCCGGTGATCCACTGCGAGGCGATCTGGCGGACGGCGGGCGGGTTGGGCTCGTACTGGATGAAGCCCTCGTACGCGACCATCGATCCGGTGCGCGCGTAGAGGTCCTGGCCGGTCGCCATGGCGACCTTCAGCATGGAATGGCCGTGGTTCTCCATCCGTGCCGTGACGGGCGTCGGGGCGTAGCCCGCGAGTTGCTGGTTCATGACGGGCTCCCTCAGACCTCGTAGGGCTGGACGACGATGAAGTTGCCGGGCGCGCCCCGGAACTGGAGGTTCACGGTCTCCCCGCTGTGTCCGGGGTAGGCGTTGCGGCGCAGCCGGACCTGGCTGGAGATGATCACCTGGGACGCGGACGACCACGCCACCACGGCGTTGCAGTCGGCGAAGGTGGTCGGGGTGACCGGCAGGACCACGGGGGTGCCGTGGGTCTTGACGACGAGGGTGCCGGTGCCCTGGAACTGCATGGTGAACAGGGCGCCGCCGGGGATGCCGTGGCCCTCGATGCGGCGGACCTCGTACTGGAGCGACTCGTCGAAGGCGAGCACGTTCTCGGCGGAGACGCAGACTCCGTCGCCCTGGAGTTCGATGGTGTGCAGATGGGCGCCTTCCTCGGCGAGGAAGACCTGGCCCCGGCCGGTGCAGCGCATGAGCTGCATCTCCTGGCCGGTGGCGTTGCCCACCATGCGGCCGGCGAAACCCGCGCCCTTGTAGCTGAAGTCGACCTTGCCCTGGTACATGACCATGCTGCCCTGCCGGGCGAGCACTCCCGTACCGCCCATGGTCAGGTCGACCCGCATGAGCTGCCGGTTCTGCGGGGTCCAGCGCTGTCCGGTCGCGGTCTCCTTGTACGGCTGGAGCGCGGCCTGGAGACCGGCGCCGGCGGCCTGCGGAGTGCCGCCGGGCATGCCCTGCCCGCCCGGCGGCATGCCGGGAGGCTGCTGGCCGTACGGGGACGGGGCCTGCTGCCCGTAGGGCGCGGGCGCCTGGCCGGGAACCTGCCCGAACTGCTGCTGGGGCTGGCCGGGGACCTGCCCGAACTGCTGCTGCGGCTGCTGGCCGGGCTGCCCGAACTGCTGCTGGCCGGGCTGCCCGTACGGGGCCGGCGCGGGCGGCGGAGGCATGGTGCCGCCGGGCGGGGTGATCGGGGCGGCGATCGTCGGCGCGGCGTGCATCTGCTGCTGTGCGGCGGGCGCGGGGGCCGGGGCCGGCGGGGTGCCGAAGGCGGGCGCGGGCTGAGGGGCCTGGGGCGCCTGGGGCGCTGCCGGGGCGCCGAAGGACGGGGCCGGGGCCGCCTGGGCGGGCGGGGCGAACGACGGGGCGGCGCCCTGCGGCGGCGCGGCGGCGGCCGGCTCCTCCTCGGCGACCTCGCCGCCGAAGTTCTTCAGCAGCGCCTCGAGGCCACCGTCGAAGCCCTGGCCGACCGCGGCGAAGCGCCAGACGTCCTTGAGGTAGAAGTCGCCCAGCATGACGGCGCGCTCGGTGCTGAACTCCGAGCCGTTGAACGCGTACCTGACGACTTCCTCGCCGCCCGCGACGATCCGGATGTATCCGGGGCCGACCTGCGACATCTGCCCGGCGCCGTCCACGGTCGCGGTGAACGACAGCTTGTGGATGTTCGCCGGAATGCGGTCCAGGGTGACGCGGAACGACTCGGTGTCACCGGCCTGGGCCCCGAGGAGCTGAATGGACTCCTCGGGAGATTTCGGCTGATTGAAGAAGATGAAATACCGGTCGTCGGAGAGCTGCTCATTGGCATCGAGCCCGAAGCAACTGATGTCAAAGCTCAGCCCCGGGCCGGCGATCTGCACCCCTACGTACAGGTCCGTCCCCGGTGTGAGATCGCTGATCTTGGCCTTGTGGCCGCGTTGGAATTCCCTGGCCATGCGTAACGACCGTCCCCCATCCGGAAGGTGAATGCGTCGCGTCAGGCTATCCGCAAACTCCGGCATGGGGCGAAGCCGGTACAGACCCGGTACAGAAACACCCGGCACCGCTCGCCCGGCGCCACCACCTGTCACTCGCCGCGCGCGGCGGGCAGGTGCGGCAGCCGGTCGGCGGCCACCACACCCTCCAGGTAGCCGCGGGCCCGCTCGGTGCGGGGATAGGCGTCCAGCAGCCGCCAGAACCGCGGCCCGTGCCCGGGCACCAGGAGGTGGGCGAGTTCGTGGACGAGCACGTAGTCCACGACGTACTCCGGCATGCCCTGCAACCGGTGCGACAGCCGGATGCTGCCCTCGGAGGGGGTGCACGAGCCCCAGCGGGTGTTCTGATTGGTCACCCACCGCACGGAGGCGGGCCTGGCCCGGCCCGCGAAGTACTGGGCGGACAGGCGCTCCGCCCGCTCGGCGAGCTCGGTGTCGCCGAGGACGCGCCTGCTCTCCTGGGCGGCGAGCTTGTCGAGCATCACGTCCACCCAGCGCCGCTCCTCCGCCTCGGACATGCGGGCGGGGATGAGCACGATCGTGCGGTCGCCCTCACGGTAGGCGGAGACCGTTCTGCTGCGGCGAGCGCTTCTGCGGACCTCGACCGCGCTCGTCGCGGGGGCGCGGCGGGCAGGGTCCGCACCGCGCCGGCGGGGTCCGGCGCCGGGCACGGCGGGCTCCCCGGCGGAGCCGGGCGACGGGTCGGCGGGCACGACTCGACGTTACCCGCTGTGTGCGGGGGAAGTCCCGCCTCCGGGACGGTTCTCCATGATCGGCTCCACGCCTTGCACCATTTGAACGACTAATGCCCACGCCTGTGGATAACTTTCCGCACGTCTCGGCGCCCCGCTGCATTCTGGCAAAGGAACACGCACAGCACAGTCGCGCACAGCGGAGTCACAGACACACAGACCGGGGGAAGCCGTGCATCCGATGTTGAAGCCCGCACTGCGCCGCGCTTGGCGGGGCGGGGACACCGTGCAATTCGGAGTGACACCCGCACATGCGGTGAAGGTCGGCCCGATGGATATCGCGACGGGTTGTTTCATGGAACTGCTCGACGGCACCAGAGGCATGCCGCTGCTCCGGGAACAGGCCAGGGCGATGGACTTGAGCGAACGTCATGTGGACACCCTGGTGACACGGTTGGTGGACGCCGGACTCGTGGACGACGTACGGGCGGGCGGTCCGGCGGCGGAGGCGTTGCGGGCCAGGTCCGACGTCCTGGAGCGGCACCGGCCCGACCTGGCCTCGCTCTCCGTCGTGCATCCCGAGCCCGGCAGCGGGATGCGCAGACTCGCGGCCCGCCGCTCGATGCGCGTGCAGGTCCGGGGCGCGGGCAGGGTCGGCGCGACCGTCGCGGCGGTGCTCTCCGGAGCGGGGGTCGGCCGGGTGGAGGTCCTGGACGGCGGGTGTACGGAGCCGGGTGACGTGTCCCCGGGCGGGCTGCCCTCCTCCGCCGTCGGGGAGCGCCGGGACATGGCGGCCCGGCAGCTGGTCCGGCGCTCCGCTCCCGGCCCTGGGCCCAGGGCGCCCGGGGCGGCGGGCGGCGGTCCCGCCGGGCACGAGCCGGGGCTCTCGCTGATCGTGGTCGCGCCGCGCGACGGACTGTCGGCGTACGTCCCCGATCCGGGCACCGCCGAGCCGTGGGTCTCCTCGGGCACACCCCACCTGTACGCGGGGGTGATGGAGGCCACCGGGTTCGTCGGGCCCTTGGTCCTGCCCGGCGGCACGGCCTGCGCCGGCTGCCTCCAGGCGCACCGACGGGACCGCGACCCGCAGTGGCCGCGCATGCTGGCGCAGTGGCAGTCCGGGCGGCGCGGCGCCGCGCAGGCGTGCGACCTGGCCCTGGCGACGGCGGTCGCGGGGCTCGCGGCGGCGCACGCGCTGGCGTTCCTCGACGGCGAGTTGCCCGTGAGTACGGGTGCGCGGTGGGAGGCGGCGCTGCCGCTGTTGGACTGGAGGTCGGAACGGATCGGGGCGCACCTCGACTGTTCCTGTGGCGCCGCCGGTCACACTGAGAGGGTCCGCGCCTCCGGCGCCGGCACGGCGCACGACACAATGGCCGGGTAACCGCCGCACGCAGCGCGGCAGTCTGGGAATTGGAGGGGCATATGTCTGATCTTCCCCGGAAGGCGGTCACCCGTACCGCCAAGCTGGCCGCGCTGCCGTTGGGGTTCGCCGGCCGTGCCACCTGGGGGCTGGGCAAGCGCATCGGCGGTAGATCGGCGGAGCTGGTGGCCCGCGAGGTGCAGCAGCGCACCGCCGACCAGCTCTTCAAGGTCCTCGGGGAGCTGAAGGGCGGGGCGATGAAGCTCGGCCAGGCCCTGTCCGTCTTCGAGTCCGCGCTGCCCGAGGAGGTCGCGGGGCCCTACCGCGCGGCGCTCACCAAGCTCCAGGAGGCCGCCCCGCCCATGCCGAGCGGCACGGTGCACGCGGTCCTGGCGGAGCGGCTCGGCGAGGACTGGCGGGAGCTGTTCCTGACCTTCGACGACAAGCCGTCGGCCGCGGCGTCGATCGGCCAGGTGCACCGGGCGGTGTGGCACGACGGCCGGGACGTGGCCGTGAAGGTCCAGTACCCGGGCGCGGGCGACGCGCTGCTGTCGGACCTGACCCAGCTCAGCCGCTTCGCGCGGTTGCTGGGCCCGCTGGTTCCGGGCATGGACATCAAGCCGCTGATCACGGAGTTGCGCGACCGGGTTTCGGAAGAGCTGGACTACGAGCAGGAGGCGCGGTCCCAGCGGGCGCACGCCGAGGAGTTCGCGGACGATCCCGACGTCGTGGTCCCGGAGGTGGTCCACCAGTCGGCGCAGGTGCTGGTCACCAGGTGGATGGACGGTGTCCCGCTGGCCGATGTGATCGCCGACGGCACGGCCGCACAGCGCGACCGGGCCGGCCAGCTGCTCGCGAGGTTCCTCTTCTCGGGCCCCGCGCGTACCGGGCTGCTCCACGCCGACCCGCACCCGGGCAACTTCCGGCTGCTGCCCCCGGACCCGGAGGCGGGCGCGTCGGACGAGGAGAGCGACGAGGGTGCGGACACGGCCCGATGGCGGCTGGGGGTGCTGGACTTCGGGACGGTGGACCGGCTGCCCGGCGGACTGCCGCAGACCATCGGGGACGCGTTGCGGCTGACGCTCGGGGGCGACGCGGACGCGGTCTACGAGATGCTGCGGGCGGAGGGCTTCGTCAAGGACTCGATCGATCTGGAGCCTGACGCGGTGCTGGACTACCTGCTGCCGATCATCGAGCCGGCCGAGGTGGAGGAGTTCACGTTCAGCCGGAGCTGGATGCGTCATCAGGCGGCGCGGATAGCGGACCCGCGCTCCCCGGCCCACCAGTTGGGCAAACAGTTGAACCTGCCGCCGTCCTACCTGCTGATACACCGGGTGACGCTGAGCACGATCGGCGTGCTGTGCCAGCTCGGCGCCACGGTCCGGCTCCGCGACGAACTCGAGTCCTGGCTACCGGGGTTCCTGGCGCCGGAGGACATCGAGGACTCTGCGGAGGAGGACCAGGCGGACGTGGAGGCCCTGGAAGAGGTCGAGGACCAGGAAGAGGCCGAGGGCCGAGGCCCGGGACCCGTGCCGCCGGCGCCGAGGTCCGCCGAAACGGTGGACGCCGGCTAGCCGAGGCGGAACGAACGGGGCCGGGCAGTCCGGGCCGGGCGAACCGGGCCCGCTCAGTCCCGCCCCGCCTCGCCCCGAAACGCCGCCGGGGCCGGTCCGTCGGTGGGACGGATCGGCCCCGGGGTGGGGTTCTGCTGCGCGGGTGACGCTGGGAGGCGCGGCCCGCCGGGCGCAGAGAGCGGCTGCGTCCGGGCGGGGCCTCCGTGGCCGGCCGGAGTGGCTCAGTGCATGACGGCCATGGCCAGCGCGCGGCGGGCACGCATCGACGCGCGCTCGGCGCGGCGCTGCATCCGCCGGGCGGAGATCAGGCGCACGGCCTGACGCTCCGCGTCGGCTTCGCGCAGGCGGTCGTGCATATGCGCACGAGCCAGGGCTTCTGGGATGAGTTGCATTTCGCGGGTCCTGTTCTGACGCGAGTCGTTCGCGCCGATGATGGTGACGTCCGGGGTCGCGGAGCCGGCGGGCTCGGCCGTGGGGGTGGGGATGGTCATTGGAGCCTGGTTTCGGGGGTCGTGGGTCAGGGGACGGTCGATGGTTCCGATGCGCTTCACGGGCTTGGGGGCCGGGACCCCCAGGTCGGCGGTCACGCTGCGACCGGGTTCTTGCGCGGGCGGCCACGCGGCCGCTTCCGGGCGACGACGACACCCTGGATGAAGAGCTCGCCACCCCAGACACCCCACGGCTCGCGGCGCTCCTTGGCGCCGGCGAGGCACGCCTCGACGAGCGGGCAGGTGCGGCAGAGGGACTTGGCGTACTCGACGTCGGCCGGCGACTCGGCGAAGAAGACCTCCGGGTCGTAGGCGCGGCAGGGGACGGGTACACCGAGGTTCTCGATGGCGTCGTCGAGCGCGGTGAGCGCGGTGAGGGGGGTCAAGGTGGAGTCCTCCGTGAGGCCGGGCGGGGAGATCGTGTCGGAAGGCGGTACGGACGGGGCGTGCGCTTCGAGTTGCACGGTGGTGGTGTCCTCGTCTGGTCGTTTCCGGCCTGTTGGCCGGGGGGCGGCTGGTACCAGGTCCTGCTAGTCCCGAGGCCCCTTCTCGTTGTCTCGCCCGTTGAGGCAAAACAAAAGGGCCGCGGATCCCGAGTGGGGTTCCGCGGCCCTGAAGGCGCCGGCCTGATGCTGCATCAGGCTGGATCACTCCAGGGTTCAGGCCCACGGAAGGCCCACATCGTGTGGTGGTGCATCGTCTGCTCGGTGACGCCGGCTTCCGCTCCCGCACCGACGGCCGCAAAGGCATAGGCCGGAGCCTGTCCCTTCGCTACTGCTGCTGCCGGTGCCTGGGTCGGTCGCTCATTGCGCTCCCGCACGGGAAGGCCGGCCAGGGACATCGGGATGACGGCGGAGACGCCGGACACACCGGTGGCACGCAGGGAGGACTTCGGGGCACGGGCGAGAAGGCCGAGCGAGCAGGCGGAGACGACCGAGAGATCGGTCATTTTGTTGGTCTCGATGATGCTGATCACTTCAATCGCCTCCTCTCGGCGTCTCGGGGGACCGGCGGGCCGGTCCTGCGTATTCGGATAAGTACAGCACGGAACCTGGGCTTCAGAGAAGCCGCTGTTTCCGTGGTTAAGAACCTATGGTGATGACTGGGGCGGGCGCAAACTATTTTTTCGACGAGTTTTCCTCACCTCTCGCCAGGCGCCGCTGCACCACCTTCGCACCCGTCGCCACCTGCGCAGATGTCCAGAACGGCGGCGCCGAAGCGGCCCAGCTTCCGCGCGCCGACCCCGGGAATCCCGGCCAGTTCGCCCTCGCTGCCGGGCACCGCCTCCGCGATGGCCATCAGCGTCCGGTCGGTGAAGACGCAGTAGGCGGGCTGGCCGATCTCCCGCGCCCGGGCCGCCCGCCAGTCGTGCAGCCGCTCGTACAGCGCCTCGTCCATGTCCGACGGGCAGTCGTCGCAACGCATCAGCTTCATCTCGCCGGCGTCCGTCAGGGTCTTCCCGCAGACCCGGCACCTGGCCGGTGTCCGGGGCTTCCGCCTGGCCGCCGACCGCCCCCCGCCGGAGCCGGCCGCGCCGCCCTCGCCGCTCCGGCCGCCGTCGCCGGCCCAGATGCCGCCCGGGCCGGCCGCGGCCGCGCTCCGGCCGCCGGGGCCCGTGGAGCCGGGGCGGAGCCCGTTCAGGAAGCGGGTGGGCCGGCGCCCGGGCCGGCCGCCGGGCGACCGGGAGAGCGACCAGGACAGGGCGAGGTGGAACCGGGCCCGGGTGACCCCGACATACAGCAGCCGGCGCTCCTCCTCGATCTGCTCCGCCGTCTTGGCGTAGGTGATCGGCATCATGCCCTCGGTCAGCCCGACCAGGAACACCGCGTCCCACTCCAGGCCCTTCGCCGAGTGCAGCGAGGCCAGCGTGACGCCCTGGACCGTGGGCGCGTGCTGGGCGGCGGCCCGTTCGTCCAGCTCGGCGACCAGGTCGGAGAGCGTGGCCCCCGGGTGGGCCCGCTCGAAGTCCTCGGCGAGCCTGACGAGGGCGGCCAGGGACTCCCAGCGGTCGCGCACCGCCCCGGACCCGGCCGGCGGCTCGCTGCGCCAGCCCTTGGTGGAGAGCACCGCGCGCACCTCGGCGGGGAGGTCGTCCGCGTGGTCCAGGAGGGAGTCGTTGCCCCCCGCCCGGGCCGCGCCGCGCAGGGCCACACCGGCCTCGCGGACCTCCGCGCGCTCGAAGAACCGCTCGGCGCCCCGGAGCTGGTAGGGCACGCCCGCGTCCGCGAGGGCCTGCTCATAGACCTCGGACTGCGCGTTGACCCGGTAGAGCACCGCGATCTCACCGGCCGGAACGCCCGCCGCGATCAGGTCGCGGATGCGCCGGGCGGTGCCCTCGGCCTCGGCGGGCTCGTCCGCGTACTCCACGTAGACCGGCTCGGGGCCGCGCTCCCGCTGCGAGACCAGGTCGAGACGGTGCTCGGCGGCCCGGCCGGTGGCCTGGGCGAGCAGCCCGTTCGCCAGGTGCACCACCTGCGGGGTGGAGCGGTAGTCGCGGACCAGCTTGACGACGGTCGCACCGGGGTGCCGGGTGCGGAAGTTGAGCAGGTGGTCCGGGGTGGCCCCGGTGAACGAGTAGATGGTCTGACCGGCGTCGCCCACGACGCAGAGGCTGTCCCGGTCGCCGAGCCACAGGTCGAGCAGGCGCTGCTGGAGCGGGCTCACGTCCTGGTACTCGTCCACGACGAAGTGCTGGTACTGGCGGCGGACGTGGGCGGCGATGTCGTGCCGGTCCTGGAGGATGCCGACGGTGAGGAGCAGCACGTCCTCGAAGTCGATCACCGCGCGCTCGCGCTTCAGCTCCTCGTAGGTCTCGTAGACCTTGGCGATCTCGGCCGGGTCGCGCGGGGCGTCGCGCTGGGCCTTGACGACCACTGCCGGGTAGTCGGCGGGGACGGTCTGGGTGACCTTGGCCCACTCGATCTCGCTCGTGACGTCGCGCAGCTCGTTGCGGTCGAGACGCAGGCCGCTGCGGGCCGCCGCCTCGGCCACCAGCTGGACCTTGCGCTCAAGAAGCCGGGGCAGCTCGCCACCGACTGCTTTCGGCCAGAAGTACTGGAGCTGGCGCAGGGCCGCGGAGTGGAAGGTCCGCGCCTGCACCCCGCCCGCGCCCAGCTGGCGCAGCCGGCCGCGCATCTCGCCGGCCGCCCGGTTGGTGAACGTGACGGCCAGGACGCTCGCCGGCTGGAGTATCCCCGCGCGCACCCCGTAGGCGATGCGGTGCGTGATGGCCCGCGTCTTGCCCGTACCGGCTCCGGCCAGCACGCACACCGGGCCCCGCAGGGCCGTGGCCACCTCGCGCTGCTCGGGGTCGAGCCCGTCGAGGACGGCGTCCGCGGTGTCCGGGACCCGGGGGAAGAGGGTGGAGTGCGTTGCTGATGTCACCCCGCCATGCTGCCAGGTCGCCCGGGGCGCGTGCGGTGGTCGTCCACAGGGGCGGGGTATCCGTCGTACTAATGCGGGCGGCCCCCCGCACCGGCCGCACGAGAGCCCCGCGCGCCGTCCTCACAAGGGCCCCCGGGGCGGGAATGACAGCCGGGTCGCATACGTTCACCTGGCGTGCGGCAACGCACGCCCCGGCCCCGTGTGACGTACCAGACGCGTGGGCGGCCGTCCGGGCGTGACGGGACTTGCCGGGACCGAAGAGACAGAGGAGCGCGAAGACATGCCGGGCACTGTGACGATGTACAGCACCACCTGGTGCGGCTATTGCCGTCGGCTGAAGGGGCAGATGGACCGCGAGGGCATCGCCTACACCGAGATCAACATCGAGCAGGACCCGGAGTCGGCCGCCTTCGTCGAGAAGGCCAACGGCGGAAACCAGACGGTCCCGACCGTGCTGGTGGTTCCTGAGAACGGCGGCACGGACGTCGTGATGACGAACCCGAGCCTGGCCCAGGTCAAGCAGGCCCTCGGGGCCTGACCCCCGCGCACCCCGCCCCCTCCGGTCGACGCACCGGCGGGGGCGGCTTCGTGTCCGGGCCCGTTCAGGCGCCCGCGCGCACCGGCTTCGGGAGCGGCTTGCCGTACCAGAGCTCGATCAGCCGCGCGGCGATCGAGATGCCGAACGGGGGCAGGATCTCGCCCGACTCGAAGGCGGCGGTCAGCTCCTCGCGGGAGAACCAGCGCGCCTCCTCGATCTCCTCGCCGTCCACGTTGATGTCGAACGTCGAGGCGCGCGCCATGAAGCCCAGCATCAGGCTGGACGGGAACGGCCAGGGCTGGCTGGCGACGTACTCGACGTCGCCGACCGTGATGCCGGCCTCCTCGAAGACCTCGCGGGCCACCGACTGCTCGATCGACTCGCCCGGCTCCACGAACCCGGCGAGCGTGGAGAAGCGTCCCTCGGGCCAGTGCACCTGGCGGCCGAGCAGGGCCCGGTCCTGGTCGTCGGTGACGAGCATGATGACCGCCGGGTCGGTGCGCGGGTAGTGCTCGGCGCCGCACGCCGGGCAGCGGCGGATGTGGCCGGCCGCCGCGATCACCGTGCGCTCGCCGCACCGGGAGCAGAAGCGGTGCAGCCGCTGCCAGTTCTCCAGGGCCACCGCGTGCACCATCAGGGCGGCGTCGCGCGGGCCGAGCAGCAGGCCCGCCTCGCGCAGCCCCGCCGGGCGGGCCGACTGGTCCATGCGGCCGGGCAGGGTGTCCTTCTGCAGGGCGAAGTAGCTGACGCCGTCCGCGTCGGTGCCGAGGAAGTAGCGGTGGGTCTCGGTGACGGGGGCCTCGAAGGCGGGCGTCATCACGAGTTCGGTGCCGTCGTCGGTGTCGTCGATCAGCACCTGGCCCCCGGAGACGACGAAGACCCGGGTCGTCGGGTGGCTCCACGCGGCGGACAGCCACGCCTCGTCGAGGCGGTGGTGCGCCGCGCGGTCGATGCCGCTCGGCGCGGTCAGACCGATGGGCCGGTCTGCGGTGGCGTTGTCGAAGGTGCTCACAGGTGCTTCCTACTCCCCCGGGATGGATCGGGCGTTCAGAGAATTCAGCGGAGGGCGGCCGCCAGGTCGCTCCAGAGATGGGCGGCGGTCTCGACGCCCTTGAAGAGGAGGTCCAGCTCGACCTTCTCGTCAGGGGCGTGCCAGCCGTCGGACGGTACGGAGATGCCGAGGAAGAGGACCGGCGCGCCGAGCACGTCCTGGAGGTCGGCGGCGGGCCCCGAGCCCCCTTCCCGGGTGAAGAGGACCTTCTGGCCGAACGCCCGGCCCATCGCCCGGGCCACGGCCTGGAGCGCCGGGTGGTCCAGGGGCGTCAGGCAGGGCCGGGTGGCGGGGAGGAAGGTGATCCGGTGGCTGATCCCGGTCGGGACACGGGCCTCGGCCCAGGCCCGTACGGCCTTCTCGACGTGCTCCGGGTCCTGGCCGGCCACCAGCCGGAAGCTGATCTTCACCCGGGCGGACGAGGGGATGATCGTCTTGCTTCCGGCGCCCTGGTAGCCGCCGCCGATGCCGTTGACCTCGGCGGTCGGGCGGGCCCAGATCCGCTCCAGCGTCGAATACCCGGTCTCTCCCGAGGCGGCCCGGGACTTGGCGGTGTGCAGCCAGTCGGCCTCGTCGAACGGCAGCTCGGCGAAGAGCGCGCGCTCGGTCCCGGTCAGCTCGGCCACGCCGTCGTAGAAGCCGGGGACCGCGACCTTCCCGTCCGCGTCGTGGAGCGCGGCGACGAGGCGGGCGATCTCGGTGGCCGGGTTGGGCACGGCGCCGCCGAAGGAGCCGGAGTGGATGTCCTGCCCGGGGCCGTGGAACTCGATCTCGCACTCGGCGAGGCCGCGCATCCCGGTGCACACGGTCGGCGTGGTCTCGTTCCACATGCCGGTGTCGGAGACGATCACCGCGTCGGCGGCGAGGCGGCCGGCCCGGCGCTCGACCAGGTCGCGGAAGTGCGGCGAGCCGGACTCCTCCTCGCCCTCCACGATCAGCTTGAGGTGCACGGCGGGGGCGGTCCGGCCGGTGGCGGCGAGGTGGGCGCGGACACCGAGGGTGTGGAAGAACACCTGCCCCTTGTCGTCGGCCGCGCCGCGTCCGTACATCCGGCCGTCGCGGATCACCGGCTCGAACGGTTCGCTGCTCCAGCCGTCCTCACGGGCGGCGGGCTGGACGTCGTGGTGTCCGTAGACCAGGACCGTGGGCGCCGCCGGGTCGTCGGAGGGCCACTCGGCGAAGACGGCGGGTGCGCCGTCCGTCTCCCAGACCTCGGTGACCGGGAATCCGGTCTCCTTCAGCTTGACCGACAGCCACTCGGCGCTGCGCCGTACGTCGTCCTCGTGCTCCGGCTGAGCGGATACGGAGGGGATGCGCAGCCACTCGACGAGATCGTCGAGGAAGGCCGCGCGGTGCTGCTCGGTGTACGTGCGGACGGCGCTGTCCGGGGTGTCGCTCATGACCTTCAGCCTATCCGTCCGCCGGAGGTGGCTCGTCCAGGAGGATGCGCTCCAGCTCCCGGCGGCCCGGCAACGAGGCGGGGCGCACGGCCTCGCCGCTGCGCACGAAGAGGAAGGTGGCCGTGACGTCGGTGAGCGGCAGTCCGTGCAGCTCGGCCCAGGCCAGCCGGTACACGGCGAGCTGGAGCGGGTCGGCGGTGTGGGTGCGGCCGGTCTTCCAGTCCACGATCTCGTACGTGTCCCCCGTGCGGTACACGGCGTCGATGCGGCCCCGGATGACCCGGCCGGCCAGGGTGATCTGGAACGGCGTCTCCACCCGGTACGGAGTGCGGCGGGCGTACGGGGTGCGCTCGAAGGCTTCCTTCAGGTCGGCGAGGTCGCGCTCGTCGGCGATGTCGGTGTCGCGGTCGTCGCCGCCGGGCAGCTCGTCGGGGCCGAGCATGGGCAGCGGCAGCTCCTCGAACCGGGACTCCACCCAGGCGTGGAAGCGGGTGCCCCGGCGGGCGGCGGGCTGCGGCGGGCGGGGCATGGGGCGGGCCAGCTCCCGGGCGAAGGCGTCCGGGTCGTCGGCGAGGCGCAGCAGCTGGGTGGCGGAGAGCGAAGCGGGGACGAGGACGTCGCGCACGGTGGCGCGGGCCCGGCGCAGCTCCCCGGCCAGCGCGTCGAGGTCCCGGTCCCAGGAGGCGAGGGTGCGTGTCTCCTCGGGGGTGAGGCGGGCGGGCGTGCGGGGGGCCGGGACCTCCGGGGGCTCTGCGGGCTCCGGCCGGGACAGCAGCTCCATCACCGTGTCGGCGGCGGCCCTGCGGCGGGTGAGGGCGGTCTCGTCCAGCGGGAGCGGCCAGGCGTGGTCGGCGGACGCCTCGGCGAGGGCCGGGTTCTCGTCCGTCTCCGCCGGGGCGTCCGCCCACACCTCGATCTCGCCGTACCCGGCGGCGCAGTGGTCGTACAGCGCGTGCAGGAAGGGGGACGGGCCGCGCGGCTTCTTCTGGGTGGGGCCCCACCAGTGGCCGGAACCGAGGAGCAGCGTGCGGGGGCGCGTGAAGGTGACGTAGCCGAGGCGCAGCTCCTCGGTGTGCTGGTGCTCCTTCATCTCCTCCTTGAAGCCCTTGAGGCCCTTGGCGTCGTAGCCGCGGAGGGCGGGCAGGGTGGCGGTGTCGCCGCGCAGGGCGTGCGGGAGGACCTTGGCCTGGGAGGTCCAGGCGTCCCGGGACTGGCCGCTGGGGAACTGGCCGGTGACGAGGCCGGGCACGGCGACGACGTCCCACTCCAGGCCCTTGGACTTGTGGGCGGTGAGGACCTTGACGGTGTTCTCGCCGCCGGGCAACGCGTTGTCCAGGCCCTTCTCGTACTGGACGGCGGTGCGCAGGAAGCCGAGGAAGGCGAGCAGGGTGGCCTCGCCGTCGACGGCGGCGAAGCGGGCGGCGACGTCGAGGAAGTTGCCCAGGGTCTCGCGGCGGCGGGCGGCCAGGGCCTGCGGGGAGGCGGAGAGCTCGACCTCCAGGCCGGTGGTGGCGAGGACGCGGTGCAGGACGTCCATCAGGGGGTCGGCGAGCGAGCGGCGCAGGTCGCGCAGTTCGGTGGCGAGGCGGGCGAAGCGGACGCGGGCCTCGGCGGAGAACGGAAGCCGGTCGTCCTCCTCGCCGCCCGCGTCCAGGAAGGTGTCGAGGGCGTCGGCGAGGGAGATCACCTCGGCCGGGTCGGTCCCTTCGACGGCTTCGGCGAGCCTGCGGTCGGGGTCGTGGTCCTCGTCGTCGGCGTGGGCGGCGCGGTGCACCAGGAGGCGGGCCCGGCGGCCGAGCAGGGCCAGGTCGCGGGGACCGATCCGCCAGCGGGGGCCGGTGAGCAGGCGGACGAGGGAGGCGTTGGCGCCCGGGTCCTGGAGGACTTCGCAGACGGCGACGAGGTCCGCGACCTCGGGGAGGTGGAGCAGCCCGGAGAGGCCGACCACCTCGACCGGGATGTCGCGGGCGACCAGCGCGGCCTGGATCTCCGGGAAGTCACCGGCGGTGCGGCACAGCACGGCGATCTCGCCGGGCGCCTTGCCGGTGCGCACCAGGTGGGCGATGGAGTCCGCGAGCCAGGCGATCTCCTCGGTGTGGGTGGGCAGCAGGGCGCAGCGGACGAGGCCGTCGCGCTCGGCGCCGGGGGCGGGGCGCAGGGCCTCGACGCCCTCGTGCATGGCGCGCAGCGGCGCGGCGAGCCCGTTGGCGAGGTGGAGGAGGCGGCCGCCGCTGCGGCGGTTCTCGCTGAGGGCGTAGCGGGTGGCGGGGGTGCCGTCGGCGTGCGGGAAGTGGTCCGGGAAGTCGTCCAGGTTGGCGACGGAGGCGCCGCGCCAGCCGTAGATGGCCTGGCAGGGGTCGCCGACGGCGGTGACGGCGTGCCCGGTCGGTGCGGCGCCGGGGCCGCTGCCGAAGAGGGCGGAGAGCAGGAGGCGCTGGGCGACGGAGGTGTCCTGGTATTCGTCGAGCAGGACGACCCGGTACTCGTCGCGGAGGATCGCGCCGACCTCGGGGCGGGTGAGGGCCAGCTCGGCGGAGAGGGCGATCTGGTCGCCGAAGTCGAGGAGGTCGCGGCTCCGCTTCGCCTCGCGGTAGCGGCGGGTGAGGGCGAGCAGTTCGCGGCGGGCCTCGGCGGTCTCGGGGATCTTCCGCAGTTCGGCGTTGCTGAGCTTCGCGGTCTCCAGTGCGCCGAGCAGTTCGGTGTCGTACGCGTCGAGCTGTTCGGGGCGTACGAGGTGTTCGGCCAGCTCGGCGTCGAGGGCCAGCAGGTCGCTGACGAGGGTGGGGAAGGACCTGGTCAGGGCCGGGTAGGGGCCGGGTGCCTCGCGCAGCACGCGGGCGGCGAGCTGGTAGCGGGTGGCGTCGGCGAGGAGGCGGGTGCCCGGTTCGAGTCCGATGCGCAGTCCGTGCTCGGTCAGCAGCCGCCCGGCGAAGGCGTGGTACGTGGAGATGCCGGGTTCGCCCGGGGGGTCGTCCGGGTCGATCACGTCCGGGTCGGTGATCCCGGCGGCGACGAGTGCCTTGCGTACGCGCTCGGCGAGCTCGCCGGCCGCCTTGTTGGTGAAGGTGAGCCCGAGTACCTGCTCGGGGGCGACCTGGCCGGTGCCGACCAGCCAGACCACGCGGGCGGCCATCACCGTGGTCTTCCCCGACCCGGCTCCGGCCACGATCACCTGCGGGGCGGGCGGCGCGGTGATGCAGGCCGTCTGCTCCGGGGTGAAGGGGATGCCCAGCAGCTCCTTGAGCTGCTCGGGATCGGTGAGGCGCGGGGACACTCCACAGAGGCTAACCGGCGCCACCGACAACCGCTGACGTCGCGGCGGCGGCCGCCGTCACCGCCTCCCGGTGGCGCTCGTCACACCCGGACGGGTCTAAATTGTCTGCTCGTCGCACCAACAGCCTTATGAGGACGGTCATATGAGCGCCGACGCATCCGCCCCTGACGCCACCGAGCTGAGGAAGCGCATCGACACGACGAAGGCGCACCCCGCGCGGGTCTACGACGTCTTCCTCGGCGGCAAGGACAACTATCCGGCCGACCGCGAGGCCGCGGCCATGGCGCTGGCCGCCAATCCGCGCGGCTACCTCACCGTGCGGCACAACCGTGACTTCATGCGGCGGGCGGTGACCCTCGCCGCGCGCGACGGCGTCCGGCAGTTCCTGGACGTCGGCACCGGGCTGCCGACGCAACAGAACGTGCACCAGATCGCGCAGGGCATCGCGCCCGAGTCGCGCGTGGTCTACGTGGACAACGACCCGGTGGTCCTCGTCCACGCGCAGGCCCTGCTCACCAGCGGTCCCGAGGGCCGCACCGACTACATCGAGGCGGACCTGCGCGAACCGGACCGGATACTGGAGGCCGCCCGCCGCACGCTGGACTTCGCCCGTCCGGTCACCCTGGTCCTCGCGGCCGTGACCCACTTCATCGAGGACGAGACGGCCTACCCGGTCGTGAAGCGGCTGGTGGACGCGCTGGCCCCCGGCAGCTTCCTCGTCCTGAGCAATGTCAGCTCGGACCTGAACCCGGAGCAGGTCGGCAACATCACCAAGGGGTTCAAGGAGCGCGGCTTCGCCATGGTGCGGCGGTCCTACGCCCAGATGGAACGGTTCGTCACCGACAACGGTCTGGAACTCCTCGAACCCGGCATCGTCCCCGTGCACCGCTGGCGCCCCGAGCGGGTCGTGGACCTGCCGGAGGCCGCGGACCCGGACCCCGAGTTCGTCGCGGGCCTGGACGAGCTGGACCGTACCCGCTACCAGGACATCAACGACGTCACCGACGCGGACGTCAGCGTGTACGGCCTGGTGGCCCGTAAGCACTGATCACTCGACGACGTGCCGGCCCTCCGGCTGCGCGCTGCACGACGCCTTGAAGGAGCAGTGGCCGCAGTGCTGGCCGGTCGTCGGCGTGAACCGCTCGTCCAGGACCCGGCCCGCCGCGGTCGCCAGCAGGTCGGGGACCCACTCGCCGTCCGGCGGCGCCTGCGCCTGCACCTTGGGCGCGGCGTCGCCGCCCTCCTTCTTGGGGGCGGCCTGGCGCAGCTGTACGAGTTCGGCGCCGCCCGGCTCCGGCCGCGTACCGCCGAAGGCGTCGTCGACCGCGCCTTCCCGTACCGCCAGCTGGTAAACGGCGAGCTGGGGGTGACGCTGGACCTCGTCCTTCGTCGGGGACTGCTTGCCGGTCTTGAAGTCGACCACATAGGCCCGGCCCTCGGCATCCCGTTCCACCCGGTCCATGGAGCCCCGGATGCGCACCTCGTACTCCCCCGCCTCCAGCGTCACGTCGAAGTCGTGCTCGCTGGCGACGGGGGTGCGGCCGGCGCGGTCCATGACGTGCCAGCGCAGGAAGCGTTCGAGGGCGGCGCGGGCCTGCTCCTTCTCCTGGCGCGACTTCCAGGGGGCGTCGAAGACGAGGCCGTCCCAGACCGAGTCGAGCCGTTCCATGAGGACGGCCAGGTCGGCGGGGGTACGGCCGGAGGCCACCTCGTCGGCCAGCACGTGGACCACGTTCCCGAAGCCCTGGGCGGCGGTCGCGGGCGCGTCGGCCTTCACCTCGCGGCCCAGGAACCACTGGAGCGCGCAGGTGTTCGCGAGCTGGTCGAGCGCGCTGCCGGAGAGGGTGACCGGCTGGTCCCGGTCGCGCAGCGGCACGGCCGAGCGGGTCGGCTCGTACAGGCCCCACCAGCGGTACGGGTGCGCGGCCGGGACGAGCGGCTGGCCGTCGTCGTCGGTGAGCGCCGCGAGCCGGGCGAGGCGGCGGGCGGCCTCCTCGCGCAGCGCGTCCGAGGCGGCCGGGTCGACGGTGGTGGCGCGCAGCTCGGCGACGAGCGCGGCGACGGACAGCGGGCGGCGCGGGCGGCCGGTGACGTCGCGGGGTTCGACGCCCAGCTCGGCGAGGAAGCGGGAGGGCTGGTCGCCGTCGTCGGCGGGGGCCTTGACCGCCGTGACGACCAGGCGGTCGCGGGCACGGGTGGCCGCCACGTAGAACAGCCGCCGCTCCTCCGCGAGGAGGGCGCCGGGCGTCAGCGGTTCGGCGAGTCCGTCGCGGCCGATCCGGTCCGCTTCGAGGAGCGAGCCCCGGCGGCGCAGGCTCGGCCAGAGCCCTTCCTGGACGCCCGCGACGACGACGAGGCGCCACTCCAGGCCCTTGGAGCGGTGGGCGGTCATCAGCCGGACGGCGTCGGGACGGACCGCGCGGCGGGAGAGGGTGTCGGCCGCGATGTCCTGGGCGTCGACCTCCTCCAGGAAGTTGAGCGCACCCCGGCCGCCGGTGCGTTCCTCGGCGCGGGCGGCCGTCTCGAACAGCGCGCACACCGCGTCGAGGTCGCGGTCCGCGTTGCGTCCGGCGGTACCCCCGCGCAGGGCCGCCCGCTCCAGCCGGGCCGGCCACGGGGTGCCGGACCACAGCGCCCACAGGGCCTCCTCGGCGGTGCCGCCCGCCGCCAGCAGCTCGCGGGCGGTGCGCAGGAGCGCGCCGAGGCGCTGGGCGCCCCGGGCGTACGACGGGTCGTGCGTCACCAGCCGCTCCGGCTCGGCGAGCGCCCGGGCCAGCAGTTCACCGGAGGGCGCGGGCACCCTGTTGCCGGCGGCGCGCTCCTCGTCCCGCAGGGCGCGGCCGAGGCGGCGCAGGTCGGCGGCGTCCATCGCGCCGAGGGGCGAGGCGAGCAGGGTCAGCGCGGTCTCGGTGCCGAGCCAGGGGGCGGGGGTCTCCGGTTCCTCGGGGGTGCCCTCCTCCTCGGACGCCGTACCGCGCACCGCCGCCTCGGCCACCGCGCGCAGCGCCGTCAGCAGCGGTCCCACCGCCGGTTCGTGGCGCAGGGCCAGGTCGTCGCCGTCGACCTCCAGGGGGACGCCCGCCGAGGTCAGGGCCCGGCGCAGGGAGGGCAGCGTGCGGCCGCCGGCCCGGACGAGCACCGCCATTTCGGACCACGGGACCCCGTCCTCCAGGTGCGCCCGGCGCAGCAGGTCCGCGATGTTCTCCAGCTCCGTGGAGCCGGTCGGGTAGGTGTACGCCTCGACGGAGCCGCCCTCGCGGACCGCGCCCAGTTCGCGGTGGGCCCGGACCTTCGCCGACGGCAGCCGGGTGAGCGGCATCCGCCGGGTGAGCAGCCGGGTGGCGGCGAGCAGCCGGTCGCCGGAGCGGCGCGAGGTGGTGAGGACGCCGACCGGGGCGGGGGCGCCGTCCGCCCGCCGGAACGTCTCCGGGAAGTCGAGGATGCCGTTGACGTCGGCGCCCCGGAACGCGTAGATCGACTGGTCCGGGTCACCGAAGGCGATCAGGTCGCGCCCGCCGCCGCCCCCCGGGGCGCTCCCCCGGTTGCCGGCCAGCGCGTGCAGCAGCCGCACCTGGGCGGGGTCGGTGTCCTGGTACTCGTCCACGAAGACCGCGTCGTACGCCCCCGCCAGCTGCGCCGACACCTCGGGGCGCTCCGCGAGCAGCACCGCGCGGTGCACCAGCTCCGCGTAGTCCAGCACGCCCTGGGCGTCCAGCACGTCGAGGTATTCGGCGAGGAAGCGGGCGGCGGCGCCCCAGTCGGGCCGGCCGGTGCGCCGGGCGAAGGCGGCGAGGGCGTCCGGGCCGAGGCCCAGTTCGCGGCTGCGGGCGAGCACCGCGCGCACCTCGTCGGCGAAGCCGCGCGTGGTCAGGCAGGCGCGCAGCTCGTCGGGCCAGCTGATGTGCGGGCGCCCCTCCTTCTCCAGTTCGAGCTGGCCGGCCAGGAGGTCGCGGACGGTCACGTCCTGCTCGGGCCCGGACAGCAGCCGCAGCGGGTCCGCGAAGAGGTCGGCGTCCTGGTGGGCGCGGACCAGGGCGTAACAGAAGGAGTGGAAAGTGGTGGCCTGCGGCCCCCGGGCGGCGCCGAGCCGGGCGGCCATCCGGTCGCGCAGTTCGACGGCGGCCTTGCGGCTGAAGGTGAGGACCAGCAGACGGGCCGGATCGGCGCCCCGGGCGATGCGCGCCGCGACGGCTTCGACGAGCGTCGTCGTCTTGCCCGTACCGGGCCCGGCGAGGACCAGCAGCGGGCCTCCCGGGTGGTCAACCACCGCGCGCTGCGCCGCGTCCAGAAGAGGGGGCTCCACCGATCCCGGCAGGGTGCGCACCAGCCGGTACGGGCCCGTGGTCCCCGGCCGTGCGTGACGGTGAGGACTGTGCCGGGTGGTGGAGGAGGTGCTCACGTGGGTTCGCCGGTCCTGGTGGGTGTACGGGTGAGGGCGCGGCGCCGGCCGCGAACTGAAGACGCTACTCCGGCGCGCCCCCCGAATGCGGCGGGACGGCTGCGGGGATCGTCACGTTCTTCCGGCCGCCGCGCCCCGCGCGCACCGTACGGACGCGGATGCGCCCGATCCGCCGCCCCATGGCCGAAGCTGTCAGGTGTGAGCTCCCCCACCGCCGCCCGTCACGCCGTCCCAGCGCGCGCGCCGCATGTCCAGGCGCGGGAGGTGGCCCTCCGCGCTCGCGGGGGCCTCGCGCAGCGGAGTGTTCTCCGCGCGGTAGTGGTCCAGGGCGCGCAGCTCGTGGCCGGGCAGCAGCCTGCCGTCGGAGCGCACCACGCGCCACCACGGCGCCGCACTCCCGTACAGCGCCATGACCCGGCCGACCTGGCGCGGACCGCCCTCGTCCAGCCACTCCGCGACGTCGCCGTAGGTCATGACGCGGCCGGGCGGGATCAGGTCGGCGACGTCGAGCACGCGCTCCGCGTACTCCGGCAGCGCGTCGCCCGTGGGGTGTTCGCTCATCCGCCCCATCCTGCCGCACGGCACCGACAGCCCGGCCCCTCACGACCGGCCCGTGTCCGGGCGCACACACAGCGTGCGCACGGGGGGAAAGGAGCGTATGTTGCGCATCGCACGCCCCCGCATCGCACCCTGATGCCCCCTTGCGCCCATCGGCCGTGCCACCATCATGCGGGCGGTGACCGGTGATACGAGAACACGAAGACCAATCAGAGGCGACGAAGGAGCAGGGCGTGCAGCCACCGAAGGCGGCCGACGCCTCCGATGCCGAGCCGCGTCCGGACAGGGCCCGGCGGGAGCCGGGCACGGACGCGGAGGCACCTGCCGGATCGACCCTCGCCGGCGCCGACGAGTCGCAGGCCGAGCGCGTCTCCGGTGACGAACCGCTGCTGCCCGCCCGTGTGCACCGCCCCTCCGACCTGCTGCGCCTGCTCATCGGGGTGCTGGCGGTCGTCGTGCTGTTCTCCGTCGCCGCCTTCGCCCACGGCACGACCACCGGCCTCGAAGAGGACATCAACAAGGGCACGGGCCAGGCCCCCGACCTGCTGATCAAACTGGCCGGGCTGGTCTCCAGCATCGCCGTGCTGCTCGTTCCGGTCGCCTTCGCCATCGAGCGGCTGATCAAACGCGACGGGCTCCGGATCGCCGACGGGGTGCTGGCCGCCGTGCTGGCGCACGGGGTGACGCTCGCCGCGGACCTGTGGGTCGCCAAGTCCGCCTCCGGCACCATCCGGGACGCGCTGACCCAGCCGCAGCCGGGCGACGCGGTCACCGATCCGGTGCACGGCTACCTCGCCCCCGTGATCGCGTACATGACCGCGGTCGGCATGGCGAGACGGCCCCGCTGGCGGGTCGTGCTGTGGGTGGTGCTGCTGCTCGACGCCTTCGCGATGCTGGTCGGCGGCTACACGACCCCTTTCTCGATCGTCCTCACGGTGCTGATCGGCTGGACGGTGGCGTACGGCACGCTGTACGCGGTCGGCTCGCCGAACGTCCGCCCGACCGGCCAGCACCTGATGGCCGGTCTGCGGCACGTCGGCTTCCGGCCGGTCACCGCGATGCGCGCCGAGGACGCGCCCGATTCCGGCGACCAGAGCGACCGGGGGCGCCGCTATCTGGTCTCCCTGGAGGACGGGCCGCCGCTCGACGTCACCGTCGTGGACCGCGAGCAGCAGGCCCAGGGGTTCTTCTACCGGGTGTGGCGCAGGCTCACCCTGCGCGGGATCACCCAGCGGCGGTCCATCCAGTCGCTGCGCCAGGCGCTGGAGCAGGAGGCGCTCCTCGCGTACGCGGCGATCGCCGCCGGCGCCAACGCGCCCAAGCTCATCGCCACCTCCGAGCTCGGCCCGGACGCCGTGATGCTGGTCTACGAGCACATCGGCGGGCGGTCCCTGGACGCCCTGGAGGACGCCGAGATCACCGACGATCTGGTGCGCGGGGCGTGGAAACAGGTCAAGGCCCTCCAGTCGCGCCGGATCGCGCACCGCAGGCTCACCGGCGACGCCATACTGGTGGATCGTTTCGGCAAGGTGTTCGTCACCGACCTGCGCGGCGGCGAGATCGCGGCCGGTGACCTGGTCCTGCGGATGGACGTCGCACAGCTGCTCACCACCACCGGGCTGCGGGTGGGCCCCGAGCGGGCCGTGGCCGCCGCGCTCGCCGTGCTCGGCCCCGACGCGGTCGCCGACTGCCTGCCCCTCCTCCAGCCGATCGCGCTCAGCCGCTCCACCCGGGCGCAGCTGCGCCGGCTCGCCCGGGAACGCTCGCAGCGCGAGCGCGACGCCGTCCTCGAAGCGTCGGACGCGGCCAAGCGCGCCCGGGCCGAGGACGCGGAGCTGTCCAGGAGCGAGGACCGCAAGAACGCCCGCAAGTCGCTGCGCACCGAGAAGCAGGCCGAGAAGCGGGCCATGGACGACGCCCTCGAAGAGGCGCGCGAGGAGGACCTGCTCTCCCAGATCCGCCGCGAGGTCCTGCTGATCCGGCCGCAGGCGCCGGTCGAGCCGGTCCGCCTGGAACGCATCAAGCCGCGCACCCTGATCAGCTTCATCGCCGGGGCCATCGCCGCCTACTTCCTGATCTCGCAAGTCACCGAGGCCGACTTCGGTGCGGTCGTGGAGCAGGCGGAATGGGGCTGGGTGGCCGCCGCACTCGGCTTCTCGGCGCTGAGCTACGTGGCCGCCGCGATGAGCCTGCTGGGCTTCGTGCCCGAGCGGGTGTCGTTCGGCCGGACCGTCCTCGCTCAGGTCGCCGGGTCGTTCGTGAAGATCGTGGCGCCGGCGGCGGTCGGCGGGGTGGCGCTGAACACCCGGTTCCTCCAGCGTTCCGGGGTCCGGCCCGGCCTCGCGGTGGCCAGCGTCGGCGCCTCCCAGCTCTTCGGCCTGGGCTGCCACATCCTGCTGCTGGGCGCCTTCGGCTATCTGACCGGCACCGAGAAGACGCCGTCCTCGCTCACCCCGTCCAGGACCGTGATCGCCGGACTGCTGACGGTCGCGGTGCTGGTGCTCGTGGTCACCGCCATCCCGTTCCTGCGGAAGTTCGTGGTGACCCGGGTGCGGTCGCTGTTCGCCGGGGTCGTCCCCCGCATGCTCGACGTGGTGCAGCGCCCGCAGAAGCTGCTCACCGGGATCGGCGGGATGCTGCTGCTGACCGGCGTCTTCGTGATGTGCCTGGACGCCTCGGTCCGGGCGTTCAGCGGACCGGACACCCCGCACCTCAGCTACGCCAGCATCGCGGTGGTCTTCCTCGCCGGCAACGCGCTCGGCTCGGCCGCGCCGACGCCGGGCGGCATGGGCGCCGTCGAGGGCGCGCTGACCCTGGGTCTGATCGCGGTCGGGCTGCCGAAGGAGGTCGCCGCCCCGGCCGTGCTGCTGTTCCGGCTGATGACCCTGTGGCTGCCGGTCCTTCCCGGCTGGCTGTGCTTCAACCACCTCACGCGCAAGGGTCAGCTGTGACGGCGCCCGCGCGCTGACCGGGAGGCCCTACGTGCACGGGCCACCCAGTTGGACCGGCACCCCGTGCACGCGCCCCGGTGCCGCCGCAGCATGGAGCGATGAGGACCTCCCCTGCCCTGCGCGCCGCGGCCCTCGCCGCCACCGTGACCGTGCTGCTCCCGCTCGCCGGCTGTGCGGACGGCGGTGACAAGGAACCCGCCGGCCCGACGAGCCGGGCCCGCGCGGCGAACGCCGCCACCGGCAGCCCGTCCGGCCTCGCCGCCCAGAAGCTGACCTGGAAGAAGTGCCCCGCGCCTTCCCAGGCCCAGGGCGGCGGAAACCCGCCCTCCCCGCTGCCCGGCGGGGCGAACTGGGAGTGCGCCTCCATGAAGGCCCCCCTCGATTACGCGAAGCCGGACGGCGACACCATCGAGCTGGCGCTCATCCGCGCGAAGGCGGTCAGCCCGAAGAAGCGGATCGGCTCGCTGATCTTCAACTTCGGCGGCCCCGGCGGCTCGGGCGTCGCCACCCTGCCCGCATTCGGTACGGCGTACGACAAGCTGCGCGCCCGGTACGACCTGGTGAGCTTCGACCCGCGCGGAGTGGGGAACAGCGACGGCGTCGAGTGCGAGACCGACAAGCAGCTGGACGCCCGCTACCAGGAGGACGGCACCCCGGACGACGCGGCGGAGGAGAAGGCGTTCGTCCAGGACACCAAACGGTTCGCCGCCGCCTGCGAGAAGCGGTCCGGCCAGCAGCTTCCGTACGTCGGCACCACCAACGCCGCCCGCGACATGGACCTGATGCGCCAGGTGCTCGGCGACGACAAGCTGTACTACTTCGGCATCTCGTACGGCACCGAGCTGGGCGGCGTCTACGCGCACCTGTTCCCGAAGAAGGTCGGCCGGGCGGTCCTGGACGCGGTGGTCGACCCCACCGAGGACGCCGAACAGTCCTCGCTGAGCCAGGCCGAGGGCTTCCAGCTCGCCCTGGACAACTTCACCGAGGACTGCGCGGACCGGGGCGACGCCTGCAAGCTGCCCGGGTCCGACGCGAAGGAGATCGAGCAAGGCATCTCCGCCCTGCTCGACCGGCTGGAGAAGAAGCCCGTCAAGGGCATCGGTGCCCGCAAGCTGACCGAGACCCAGGCCACCACCGGCATCGCGGCGGCCCTCTACTCCAAGGAGACCTGGCCGCTGCTGGAACAAGGTGTGGACGAGGCCGACGGCGGGAACGGCTCCCTGCTCCTGGCGCTCGCCGACTCCCTCAACGGCCGTTCCGACGACGGCCGGTACGACAACTCCGCCGCCGCCTACTCCGCGATCAGCTGCGCCGACTCGCGGGAGCGGTTCACGCTGGAGCAGACGAAGGCGAAGCTCCCCGCGTTCCGCGACGCCTCGCCGGTCTTCGGGAACTACCTCGGCTGGGGCCTGATGGGCTGCACCGACTGGCCGGTCAAGGGCACCTGGAAGACCCCCGACGTCAGCGCCCCCGGCTCCGCGCCCATCCTGGTCATCGGCAACACCGGCGACCCGGCGACCCCGTACGAGGGCGCCAAGGCGATGGCCGAGGAGCTGGGTGAGGGCGTCGGCGTGGAGATGACGTACAAGGGGCAGGGGCACGGCGCGTACAACAGCGGCGACGCCTGCGTGCAGAAGGCGGTCGGCGGCTATCTGCTCGACGGCCGGGTCCCGGAGGCGGGCACGGTCTGCGGCTAGGGCGGCCGGCGGCGCCCCCTACGATGAGCGAACTGCCGTACGGGCAGCGCTCGACGGGGAGGGAACGCACACGTGGTCGCACACGCACGGGCCGGGGCACTGGCCACCGCCGCACTGCTGCTGACGGGGGTGCTCGCGGGCTGCGAGGACGGTACGGACGAGAAGCCGGGCAAGCGGGCGGACGGCTCCCCCGCCTCGTCGCCCGCCTCGCAGCACCTGGACTGGGCCCGCTGCGAGGCCCCCGAGGGCGGCGAGGCGCCGGGCTCCGAGTGGCGCTGCGCGACGGTGCGGGTCCCGCTGGACTACGCGAAGCCGAAGGGCGTCACGATCGGCATCGCGCTGATCCGCAAGGAGGCCACGGACAAGTCCAAGCGCCTGGGCTCGATGCTCTTCGACTTCGGCGGGCCCGGCGGCTCGGGCGTCTCGATACTGCCGCGTGCCGCCGCCGGGTACGCCACCCTCAACTCCCGTTACGACCTGGTGGGCTTCGACCCGCGCGGGGTCGCGCAGAGCGCCGGGGTGCGGTGCCGCGACGACGAGGCGCAGGAGAAGGCGTACCAGGATGTGGACATGACTCCGGACACGGCGGCCGAGGAGACGGCCTTCATGGCGGACGGCGCCGACTTCGGGGCCGGCTGCGCACGCCTGTCCGGCAAGGTCCTGCCGTACGTCGGCACGACGAACGCCGCCCGCGACATGGACATGATCCGCCAGGCCCTCGGGGACGAGAAGCTGACGTACTTCGGCATGTCGTACGGCACCGAGCTGGGCGGCACGTACGCCCACCTGTTCCCGGAGAAGGTGGGCCGTACGGTCTTCGACGCGGTCGTCGACCCGACCGCGGACTCCACCGGGCACGCCCGCAACCAGGCGACCGGCTTCCAGCGGGCGCTGGAGAACTACTTCGAGGACCGCGGCGAGGACCCGGAGGCGGGCACCCGGCGGGTCGCGGCGCTGCTGAAGCGGATCGACGCCGAGCCGCTGCCGACCGGCACGGACCGCGAGCTGAACGAGTCGCTGGCGATCACCGGCATCGTGCTCCCCCTCTACTCCAAGGACAACTGGCCCACCCTCACGCGGGCGCTGGACGAGGCCGAGGACGGCAGCGGCGCCACGCTGCTCCAGCTCGCCGACTCGTACAACGGCCGGGACGAGAACGGCCACTACGACACCCAGAACCACTCGCAGCGGGCCATCTCCTGCGCGGACGACAAGGCGCGGCCCACGGCGGCCGAGGCGAAGGCGCTACTGCCCGAGTTCGAGAAGCTGTCCCCCGTCTTCGGCCCGTTCCTGGCCTGGGACACGGCGGGCTGGTGCTCCGGCTGGCCGGTGGACGGCGAGCACGACGACCCGGAGGCGAGCGCGCCGGGCGCCGGTCCGATCCTGGTCGTGGGGACGACGGGCGACCCGGCCACACCGTACGAGGGCGCCCGCCGGATGGCGGACGAGCTGGGCGAGGGCGTCGGTGTGCTGCTGTCCAACGAGGGCGAGGGGCACGGCGCGTACGGCGGCAGCAGCTGTGTGACGTCCACCGTGGACTCGTACTTCCTGGACGGGAAGGTCCCGGCGGACGGCAAGACCTGCTCGTAACGGCGCCCGCGCACGCAGAAGGGGCCGGTCCGCGCGATGCGGACCGGCCCCTTCCGAGCGTTCTAGTAGACCGGCTTCTCGGGCTCGATCTGGTTGACCCAGCCGATCACGCCGCCGCCCAGGTGGACCGCGTCGGCGAAGCCCGCCGACTTGAGGACCGCGAGGACTTCCGCACTGCGGACACCCGTCTTGCAGTTCAGGACGATGCGCCTGTCCTGCGGGAGGTCCTGGAGGGCGTTGCCCATCAGGAACTCGTTCTTCGGGATCAGCCGGGAGCCCGGGATCGAGACGATCTCGTACTCGTTCGGCTCGCGGACGTCGATGATCTCGATCTTCTCGTCGGCGTCGATCCACTCCTTGAGCTGCTTCGGAGTGATGGTCGAACCGGCCGCCGCCTCCTGGGCCTCCTCCGACACGACGCCGCAGAACGCCTCGTAGTCGATGAGCTCGGTGACGGTGGGGTTCTCGCCGCAGACCGCGCAGTCGGGGTCCTTGCGCACCTTGACCTGGCGGTACTGCATCTCCAGGGCGTCGTAGATCATCAGCCGGCCGACCAGCGGGTCACCGATGCCGGCGAGCAGCTTGATGGCCTCGTTGACCTGGATCGAGCCGACGGAGGCGCAGAGCACACCGAGGACGCCGCCCTCGGCGCAGGACGGGACCATGCCCGGCGGGGGCGGCTCCGGGTACAGGCAGCGGTAGCAGGGCCCGTGCTCGGACCAGAACACGGACGCCTGGCCGTCGAAGCGGTAGATCGAGCCCCACACGTAGGGCTTGTTCAGCAGGACCGCGGCGTCGTTGACGAGATAGCGGGTGGCGAAGTTGTCCGTGCCGTCCACGATCAGGTCGTACTGGGAGAAGATGTCCATCACGTTGTCGGCTTCCAGCCGCTCCTCGTGAAGGACCACCTTGACCAGGGGGTTGATGCCCTGGACCGTCTCCTTGGCCGACTGGGCCTTGGACTTGCCGATGTCGCCCTGGCTGTGGATGACCTGGCGCTGCAGGTTCGACTCGTCTACCTCGTCGAACTCCACGATGCCGAGCGTGCCGACACCGGCGGCGGCCATGTACATCAGGGCCGGCGAACCGAGGCCGCCGGCGCCGACACAGAGCACCTTCGCGTTCTTCAGCCGCTTCTGCCCGTCCATCCCGACATCCGGGATGATCAGGTGGCGGGAGTACCTGCGGACCTCGTCGACGGTGAGCTCAGCAGCTGGCTCGACCAGGGGTGGCAGCGACACAGGAACCTCAACAATGCAGGTGGTCGGTTTCTACGTACTTCGACTACGTACGGTTGTTCTTCCGGTAACACTGCCACGCCCCCTCTCATTCCGAGATACCAGGTCCGATCCGCGAGACGATTTCGTCCCAGTACCTGGGCAGTGCCGCGAATGGGTCGCTTTGTCCGCGGCCGTTTCCCGGACCGGACCGTCCGCCGCGGTCGGTGAAGAAGATCGTCCCGGCGCCCTGCCAGCGGGCGATGCGCATCGCCTCCTCCAGATGCGTGCGCGGCACGCCGTGCACGAAGTGCGCGAAGCGGCCGGGCGGGTAGGCCGCGGTCCACTCCGCCACCTGCGACCAGCGGTAGTCGCTCCACGCGCCCCGGAACGTGACGAGCTGGTCGCCGGTCTCCGCGTAGCCGGGGTAGGGGTGGGTGTCGTGCCCCAGCACGAGGTGGCCGTCGTCCTTCCCGAGGAAGGCCCGCAGGGTGCCGGTGAGCCGGCGGACGGCCGGCAGCTCGGCGCGGCCGGCCGGGCAGCGGTCGAGGTAGAAGCCGTCCACCCGGTACCAGTCCAGGTAGGACCGGGCGTCGGCGAGCAGTTCCCCGAACGGCCGGGTGCCGTGGGCGAGGTCGAGCTGTCCGAGCAGCCTGCCGCCGGACGCCCGTACGGCGTCGAGCGGGTCCCCTTCGCGCAGCGCGCGGGCGCGGGCGTTGCGGAGCCGCCCGGCCGCCTCCAGGCAGTGCGGGTCGGGCCGGCTGCCGGGGCCGTTGTCGATGTCGAGGACGGCCCAGTGCAGCGGGGTGCCGGGGCGGGTCAGCTCGGCCCACTCGGCGGGGGCGAGCAGCGGGTGCGCGTAGCCGGGGACCCCGAAGCCGAGCCGGTCGGCGCCGCTGGCGCGCCGGGCGGTGCCGGGGCTGGTCAGATGCGGCACGCCGCCTCCATCCAGATGTCGGCGAGTGACTCCTCCAGGTTGATCCGGGGACGCCAGCCGAGCCGGTCCCGCGCGGTGCGGACGTCGGCCTGCTGCCAGGCGCCGCAGCCGTCCGGGTACGGGGACGGGGTGGCCGAGAGGTGTTCGATGACCGACTCGGTGGAGGTGCGGGGGGCGCCGATGGGGAGGCGGGCGGGGGGCGTGTCCAGCTCGTGGAGCGCGCCGGCGTATCCGGCGACCTTGGCGAGGACGGCCGCCGCGTCGCGCAGCCGGACGGCCCGGCCGGTGCCGATGTTGACGACGCCCTGGGCGGCGGAGAGCGAGGCGGCGTGCACCGCCCGCGCCACGTCGCGTACGTCCACGAAGTCCCGCTGCACGCCGAGGCCGCTGAGCTTGAGCTCGCCGTCCCCGGCCTGCATGGTGCGGCGCATCGCCTCGGCGAGCCGGCCGAGCGGGGACCCGGCCGGGGTGCCGGGGCCGACCGGTGAGAAGACCCGCAGGACCACCGCGTCGAGGCCGGAGCCGAGGACGAGCTCGGTCGCCGCGAGCTTGCTGACGCCGTACGGGCCGCCGGGGCGCGGGATGGCGTCCTCGGCGGTGGAGGACCCGGGCTGGGAGGGCCCGTACTCCGACGCGCAGCCGACCTGGACCAGGCGGGCGGTGCAGCGGCTGCGGCGCATCGCCTCGCAGACGGTGGCGACGGCGACGGTGTTGTGCCGGGTGAGGTCGCGCGCGCCGCCCCGGGTCGCGCCGGCGCAGTTGACGACGACCCCGGGGTGGACGGCGTCCAGGAAGCGGGTGAGCGCTCCGGGGCTGCCGGTCGCGAGGTCGAACCGCACGTCGGCGTCGTCGCCGCGGCCGAGTGCCGTGAGGTGGACGGCGGGGTCGGCGAGCAGCCGGTCGGCCACGAACCGGCCGATGAATCCGTTGGCTCCGAGCAGCAGCACCCTCATCGCGCACCGCCCCGGCCTGAGGGCCGACGGCGGGCTGCCGGTGCGGGGGATTGGCGGGTCATGTCGGTGTCTCCTTGAGGGCTGTTCCGTACGTCTCGGTGCGTACGGTGCGGGTGGTGACGGCCCGCGGCGTCGGCTCCGCGGGGGCTCTGGGGCCGCCTCAGGGGGCGGCGTGGGCGGACGCCCGGGAGAGGACGAGTACGGCGGTGATCAGCAGGCCGAGCGCGGCGGTGCCGCAGGCCAGTACGGGCACGGCCCCGGCGCCCCCGGCCTCGATGAGGGCGTCGACCGGCCGGGAGACCGGGTGCAGTCCGGGCAGGCGGCCGGCCAGGATCAGGGCGGGCGCCGCGGCCTCCATGGCGCAGGCGGCGGCGAGTCCGGTGGCGGCGGGTTCGGGGAAGCCGTGGACGGTCAGGAGCCGGGCCAGCAGGAGCAGGACCCCGAGGGCGGCGGCCCCGGCCGGTGAGCCGCCGGGGCCGAAGCCCAGACGGGCCAGGTACAGCAGCGCGGCGAGGGCGCAGACGAAGAGCGCGACGACGCCGAACAGCGGGGGTCGCACGCCCGCCCCGAACTCCTCCAGCGCATGGCTGCCGTGCAGTCGGCGGTGCGCGGACAGGGCGAAGAGGTGCGCGCACCAGGCGGCCGGGGCCGCCGCGACGGCGAGCCCCAGCAGGGGCGCCGGGGTCAGCGTCCAGGGGCCCTCGGGGCCGCCGCTGAGGACCTGGTGGAGCAGGTCGTCGCCGTACAGGACGTAGCCGAGCAGCCAGCAGACGCAGAGCGCGGCGGTGCCGGACGACCGGTGCCGGGCGCTCAGCGGGCCGGTGCGCAGGGCGAGCGCGAGGCCGGTGAGCGCGAGGAGGGTCCCGGCGGAGCCGATGGCCAGCCGGGCGTCGCCGCCGAGCACCCCGTCGGTCAGCCCGAGGACGACGAGGGTCGCCAGGCAGGCGGCGCCGGGCAGCAGGGCGCGCAGGGACCAGGCGGCGCGCGTCGCGACGTCGCGCGCCGGGGCGGGGCCCTTCGCGACCGGCTCCCCCGCGACCGCCGGGACCCGCGCGAAGAGCTCCTCGGCGAGCGAGAACACGTCGCGGTGACGGTAGCGGGCGGCGGTGCGGTCGGTGACTCCGTGAGCCTCCAGGCCGGCGGCGATCTCCAGCGGGTCCACGGCCCGTTCGCACAGTTCCCGGTGGCGGTGCATGAGCGCCCGCACCGGGTCGGCGGTCCCGCGCCGCCCGACGACGGTCTTGCGCGGAGCGGGGTGCGCATGCGCCACTTCGGGGGCGCGCGCGGGCGCGCCCGCGGCTCCGGCGTCGGCCGCCGAGGCGGCGTCCCCCTGGTGGCCCTCGCGGCTCATCGTCGTTCCTCCGTGGTGCTGTTCGCCCGGTGCCGGGGCGGGCGGGCCCGCCGTCTCGTGGCTACGCATCGCCGCTCCCCGCGCCCGCCCAGCTGGGGGTGCGGTCGGCGCGCTCCCGGCCGGGCGGCTCCGGCCAGTGGCCCAGCACGTGGGCCTCCGGTGGGGTGGCGAAGGGGCGCGGGCCCTCGTGGGTGGGCGGCTGCGGCCGCTCGCGCACCGGCGCCCGCGCGATCAGCTCCAGGTAGATGCCGTGGAAGGCGGCCAGATTCTGTTCGACGCCGAAGAGTTCGAGCGCCCGGGCGCGCGCCGCCGCCCCCAGGCGGGCACGGCGCTCCGGGTCGCGCAGGAGCGCGACACAGGCGTCCGCGAGCGCCCGGGGGTTGCGCGGCGGGACCACGAGACCCGTGCCGCCGATGACCTCGACCACCGCGCCGACGTCCGTCGAGACCGTGGCCCGGCCGCAGAACATCGCCTCGACCAGGCTGATCGGGAAGCCCTCGACCACGCTGGAGAGGACCACGACACCGCCCGCCGCGTACGCCTGGGCCGGCTCCGGGACCCCGGGTCCGCCGATCTCCTCGAAGGCGACGGCGTCCTGCCCGGGGAAGAGCTCGCCGGCCAGCGCGCGGCAGCGGGCCAGGTAGGCGGCGCCCGCCGGGCCGGGGGCCGGGGCGCCGATGATCCGGAGCCGGGCGTCCGGCTCGGCGATGCGCACTTCGGCGAAGGCGTGGAGGAGCCCGGTCAGGTCCTTGGCGGGCTCGATGCGGCCGACCCAGACGAGCGTGTCGGGGCCGCCGTCCTCGCTCTCGCCGAGCGCGGCGAACCGGGCCGCGTCCATGCCCGGGTACACGGTCCGCACCTTCGCGGGGTCGGCGCCGCAGCGCTCCTGCCAGCGGCGGGCGTGGGTGTTGCCGGGGGTGATGAGCGCGGCCTGCCGGTACACCTCGGTGGCGAGCCGTCCGTGCAGGTTCGCGAGGAGGGCGCGGACCGGCGCGCTGACCGGCGCGCGGCCCGACGCGAGGTAGTGCGCCCGCACCCGCACGGAGTACTCGGTGACCAGCAGCGGCACCCCGAAGAAGCGTTTGGCCAGCAGGCCCGGCAGGGCGGCGGCTCCGCCCGCCGTCGCGTGGCAGAGGTCCACGGCACCGAGGCCGTCCTCCTCGTACCAGTCGAGCGAGAGGGGGCGCAGCACCCGGTCCAGTTCGGCGGTGAAGGCGAGCAGGTCGGTGACGGTGGCGGTCTGCACGGTGCGTCCGGTGCCGGGCGCCCGGCAGGCGGCCTCCAGGATGCGCACCGCCGTCTCCGAGCGCAGGGCGGCGGGGAGTCCGCCGTGTTCCCAGGCGAGGTCCGCGAGTCCGTAGAGCCCGCGGGTGAACCGCTCGTCCGCGAGCCGGACTTCGGCGCCACCTTCCGTGAGGCCGCCGGACTCCGCACCCGTACGGCCCCGCTCGCTGCCCGCGGCGGAGCAGACGGAGGCCGCGAGGTCCGCGAAGTGCTCGGCGAAGCGCCGGCGTTCGCGCCGGGCGTACGTCCGCGCGCCCCCGCCGGTGAGCAGCCGGGCCAGCGGTCCCCGGGGGGCGTGCAGGCCGAGGGTGTCGTCGTCGGCGGTCCACAGGGGCGCGGTGCGCACGCCGGCGATCCGGGGCGGGAGGAGGACCCGGCCCGCCGCTTCCTGTTCGGCGGAACGGCTGAGTGCGAAGAGGTCGAACTCGTGCTGTGCGAGCCCGCGTACGAGCCGGTCGCACCAGAGCCTGGATTCACCGGTCGCGTACGGATAACCACCGTCGGTGAGCAGTCCGATCCGCACGAGCGCACCCCCGATCTCCCTGATGAGCGGCCGCCGTTCCTTCGGCGACTCGCGGCGGGACGACCGTAAGCGGATACGCCGGTGGCGCGACGGACGGTTGTCCGTCGCGCCACCGAAAGGGGTGAACCGGCGTAACTTTCCCGGCGGGACAGCGTTCTGTCGCGCTAGGGAAGCGGAGAGTTACTCGGAGGTGGGGTGGACCCAGGCATTGGGGCGGCACTTGATGCCGTCGAGGTCCAGCGTCTTGGTCTGCTGCTGCATGACCGGCGCGAGCGCGCCCTTCGTGCGGCAGCTCTCGTGGTTGTGCCCGAGCCGGTGCCCGACCTCGTGGTTGATGAGCATCTGCCGGTACGAGAACAGCTTGTCCGGTCCGAAGGTGGCCGAACCCTGTGCCCAGCGATAGGCGTTGATCATCACGCGCTCGGTGGCGGCCGAGTCGCAGGAGACGTTGTCCTCCATGGTGTCCAGGCCGGACTTGGCGCACCACTTGCCGGTGGTGCCGGGGCTCGCCAGCGTGATGACGAAGTCCGGATCGCCCTCGGAGATCCGTTCGAAGGTCATGGCGCCGTCGTGCGCCCAGCTCCGGTCGTCGTTGAGGGTCTTCTGGACGGCCTGGGCGAACAGCTGGGGGTCGAGTCCGAGCCCCTTCTCCACATCGATCCGGTAGCGGTGGACCGTCCCCTTGCCCGGCGCCTTGGCGGTGCCGGGCACGGTCTCGAACGTCCCCGAGCCCGTCAGCGCCGGCGACAGCGGGTAGGGCTTGGCCATTTTCTGTTCATACGTAAGGGGCTTGACGGCCGCCGCCTCGGGTGAGGGGGTCGTACGGCTGTCCGAACGGGAGGCGTCGTCCGCGTCGTCCCGGTCGACCCCCGCGGCCTGTGCGGCGCCGTTCTTGGAGGTGCTGTCGTGGGCGACCTGCCCGGCCACGACGACCGCGAGCACCGTGGTCACCGCGGCGGCCGCGATCCCGGTGAACGTACGGCCCTTGCCGCCCCTGGCCCCCCTGGCCGGGGTCCCGTCCCCGTCGCTCCGGGCCTCCGGCTCGCGGGGGTCCCAGTCGGTGACGGAGCGGTACGGGTCGTCGGCCACCCGGTCGCGCCGGCGCGGGGCGGGCGGTGCGGGCGGGCTGTCGAAGGCTTCGACGAACTCGCGCCGCGGACCCGGTATCAGCGGCCGGGTGCCGGTGGTCTGCTGGTGGTGCGCGGGGCGCTGAGCGCCGGGGCGCGCGCCGGGCGCGGGGGCCTGGAGGCCGGGGCGGCCCGGGGGGCGCATGGGGCCCGCGCCCCAGCCGCCGCCGGGTTCGCGCTGTTCGGGGTGGCCGCCGCGCACCTCGGGCGCCCCCACGGAGGGCGCGGGGTCCGCCTGCCGTCTGCGCCGTCCGGTGCCGGCGACGGGCCGGGCGGCTCCGCGCCCCGCTTCGTCCGGCTCCGCCTGCCCGGTTTCGGGCGCGCTGGGCGCAGGGCCCTTCCGGCTGTGTCGTCCCACGCCCTGGATCAGCTCCCGCCGCATTCGTCGAGCAATTCCCGGAACGCCTGGGCAACCGCCTCCGGGTACTCCATCATCGCCACGTGCCCGGCATCGGGCAGTGTCAGCAGGCGCGCGTCGCGGAAGGCCGCGGACGCCCTGCGGGCCATCCGGAACGAGACGAGCCGGTCCCGTCCGCCGTACACCAGCTGGGTCGGCGCGAGCACCCGCTCGGCCTGGCGCCACAGCCCGTGCTGTCCGCCCAACGTGTACGCGTCGACGATGCCACGGGCGGAACGCGCCATGGCGTCCCAGAAGTACGGCAGTTCCAGCCTGCGCTCCATTTCGGCCACCGCGTCGCGGAAGCCGGCCTCGGAGACCCGTGCCGGATCGCCGTAACAGAGTGCCATGACTCCGCGGGTGCGGTCCTCCGCGGTCCAGTCCCGGGAGAGCCGGGCGAACAGGGAGGCGACGCCCGGCAGTGCGAGCAGCGCGGTCGGGGCGGCCGTGCGCTGGACCCGGATCTCCGGGAGCGCGGGCGAGATCAGCGTGAGCGTACGCACCAGGTCGGGGCGGACCGCGGCGACCCGGGTCGCGACCGCGCCGCCCATCGAGTTGCCGAACAGGTGCACGGGCCCGCGCTCCTGGGCGTCCAGGAGGCGGATGACCGCCCGGGCGTGTCCGGTGACCGAGTAATTGCCGTCGTCCGGGGGCGGCGAGTCGCCGAAGCCGGGCAGGTCGACCGCCTCGCAGTCGGCCAGGTCCTCCACGAGCGGCATCAGGGCCGACCAGTTCTGCGAGGAGCCGCCGAGCCCGTGCACGAAGAGGGCGGGCGGCAGCCCGGGCCCCCGGGACGGCCGCGAACGGACGGTGAGCGTCAGCCCGGGCAGCTCGACGGAGCGCAGCCGCTCCCCCTCCGCCACCCTGACGGCGCTCACCGTGGGTGACACCGCCGCGGCGGCGGCGCGGACTCCCGGCAGCTCGGTCGAAGACATGCGGCAATGTTACGAGATGATCACACCGGGGTTCATGTGTTCGCCGTCACACGATCGCATAGCGGCTTCACGGGGTACCTCATAGGCTCGAACCGAGGAAGGGAGTCACCATGACGGTCGACCCGAGGGACCCGGAGACCTTCGAGGACGTCCAGCCGGACGAGCCCGACCAGGAGACGCCCGAGGCGGACGCCGCCGAGCAGCACGCCGACCTCCGTCCGGAGAGCGACGAACCGCTCACGGACCTCGAGCGCGGCGGCGCCAGCGAGGCGGACGCGGCGGACCAGGCCCGTGTGGTCCCGCAGGATGAGGACGATTACCGCTGATACGTCCCGCTCTGCCCGCCGGGGCGGACAATCTGCGGCTACCGCAGCCGTCCGGTCCGTGAAATTCTGCGTCCGCGCCGCGCATACCGGGGTTACCCAAAAGTACGATGTCGGTATGGCGCGGCACGTACGGAACGGCTGTGTCGGACCACGAATTTGGGAGGCGGCGTGACAGCCATCGAGCAGACCGAGGCGGCGCGCCCGCGGGGCACTCGCCTGCCCCGCCGCGCCCGACGCAACCAGCTGCTGGGAGCCGCGCAGGAGGTCTTCGTCGCGCAGGGCTACCACTCCGCGGCGATGGACGACATCGCGGAGCGCGCCGGGGTCAGCAAGCCGGTGCTCTACCAGCACTTCCCGGGCAAGCTGGAGCTCTACCTGGCCCTTCTCGACCAGCACTGCGAGTCGCTGCTCCAGGCGGTGCGCACGGCGCTGGCGTCGACCACGGACAACAAGCTGCGCGTGGCCGCGACGATGGACGCGTACTTCGCGTACGTGGAGGACGAGGGCGGCGCCTTCCGGCTGGTCTTCGAGTCCGACCTGACCAACGAGCCCGCCGTGCGCGAGCGCGTGGACCGGGTCTCGCTCCAGTGCGCCGAGGCGATCTCCGACGTGATCGCGGGCGACACGGGCCTGTCCAAGGACGAGTCCATGCTGCTCGCGGTGGGCCTCGGCGGGGTGTCCCAGGTGGTCGCCCGCTACTGGCTGTCGAGCCGGTCGGCCATTCCGCGCGACACCGCGGTCCAGCTGCTCACCTCGCTGGCCTGGCGGGGCATCGCGGGCTTCCCCCTGCACGGCATCGATCAGCACTGACCGCCCGCGCGGCGCCGTGTTCGCTGCGGGCGTGGCCGGGCCGCCCTGACGAGTCCCCTCAGCGGGCTAATGTGTGCTGCGTACGGCGCGGTTCGCCGCGCAGGGACTGACCGTCGGAGGGACATAGCCGTGGAGGTCAAGATCGGGGTGCAGCACACGCCCCGGGAGATCGTTCTGGAGAGCGGGCTTTCCGCCGAAGAGGTCGAGAGCGCGGTGTCCGAGGCTCTCGCCGGCAAGGCGCAGCTGCTCAGCCTCACGGACGAGAAGGGCCGCAAGGTCCTGGTGCCGGCCGACCGGATCGCCTACGTGGAGATCGGCGAGCCCAGCACCCGACGGGTGGGGTTCGGCGCGCTGTAGGGCGTACGAACGCGAGGAGCGGCCCGGCGGGATTCCCCGCCGGGCCGCTCCTCATTCGGCGCCCGCACCCGGGACCGGCGGTGCGGCGGCCGGGCGAAGCCTGTGCGCGGGAGGGTTGTGAACGGCCGCTCACGGGTAGTACCAGCAGGACCGAAGCGCCCGTTCCGTATATCTGCGAGGTGATCGTCCGTGATCCTGGAAACGTTGAGCGCCGTCGTGCTCGGAGTGGTCCTCTCCTGGGCGGCGCTCCGCTCGCTCCCCGGCCGGCTCCCGGCCCGTCGGACCGTGTTCGGCACGGGAGCGCTCGGCGGCGTGTTCGGCGCGTCCCTGATGCACTCGGTGCTCGGCCCGGGCCACGCGGCGGCCGTCGTGGTGGGCGCCGTGCTGATCGCCGCCGTGACGGTGTCCCTGCTGATCCGGCCCCGCCGCCGCCGGCTGAGCCGGTCGGCCGCCGCCTGACATCCGGGTCCGCTACGCGGCCAGCCCCAGGGCTGCCATGCGCTTGGTGTGCGCCTCGGTGATCCGGGAGAACATCCGGCCCACCTCCGCCAGGTCGAAGCCGTCGGCGACCCCGCCGACCAGCATGGTCGACAGCGCGTCCCGGTCCGCGACCACCCGCTGCGCCTGCGACAGCGCCTCGCCCATCAGCCGCCGCGCCCACAGCGCCAGCCGGCCGCCGACCCTCGGGTCCGCCTCGATCGCCGCGCGCACCTTCTCGACGGCGAAGTTGCCGTGACCGGTGTCGTCCAGCACGGCGAGCACCAGCGAGCGGGTGTCGGAGTCCAGCCGGACCGCGACCTCCCGGTAGAAGTCGCTGGCGATCGAGTCGCCGACGTATGCCTTGACCAGGCCCTCCAGCCAGTCCGACGGCGCGGTCTGGCGGTGGAAGTCGTCCAGCGCCCGGGCGAAGGGCTCCATGGCGGCGGTCGGCTCGACCTCGATGGCGGTCAGCCGCTCCGTGAGCCGCTCGAAGTGGTGGAACTCGGCGGACGCCATCTTCGCCAGCTCCGCCTTGTCGGCCAGCGTCGGTGCCAGCTTGGCGTCCTCGGCCAGCCGCTCGAAGGCCGCCAGCTCCCCGTAGGCGAGGGCACCCAGCAGGTCCACCACGGCGGCCAGGTACTGCGGCTGCGCGGACGCGGTGGCCCAGTCCTGGTCGGCGATTCTGGTCGTGGCGGGGGCTTCGTTGGCGTTGTCAGGCGTCTCCATGCAGCGCAGAATAGCCCGCCCGGGCGGCGGCGGAAGGGCCTGCCCGACGACCGACGTCACACCGTTCCGACGAATTCGCCCAACACAGATGCGCGGATCCGGGGTACAGTGGTAATGCGCTTACTGAGCACTTTGCATCTGCTCGTGGCGCGAAATTGAATGAGGATGCCCGGTCGGTGGCCCGATCGGCTCCGACCCGACAGCCCTCCACGCGGTGCGTGCACACGTACGACCGCAGATGAGGGGCCCCCTCAGCGGCACGAGCGCTCGAGCGACGGCAGTGGTCCCGCGCCACCCGGCCCATCCGCCGGATGACCAACCCCGGCACGGTACGACCCCCTTCGTTCGCCTCGGACCGCGTCTCACAGAAGAGGCAGCACCCTGACTACGTTCCGAGACCTCGGGATTCTTTCCGAGACGGCCGAGGCCCTTGAGGCCGTCGGCATCACGTCCCCCTTTCCCATCCAGGAGCTGACGCTCCCGGTCGCCCTCTCCGGCTCCGACGTCATCGGCCAGGCCAAGACCGGCACCGGCAAGACGCTCGGCTTCGGCCTCCCGCTCCTCGAGCGGGTCACCGTCCTCGCCGACGTCGAGGCCGGCCGTGCGAAGCCGGAGGAGCTGACCGACTCCCCGCAGGCCCTCATCGTCGTGCCCACCCGCGAGCTGTGCCAGCAGGTCACCAACGACCTGCTCACCGCGGGCAAGGTGCGCAACGTGCGGGTCCTCGCGATCTACGGCGGCCGGGCCTACGAGCCCCAGGTCGAGGCCCTGAAGAAGGGCGTCGACGTGATCGTCGGCACCCCCGGCCGGCTGCTCGACCTCGCGGGCCAGCGCAAGCTGGACCTGTCCAAGGTCCGCGCGCTCGTCCTCGACGAGGCCGACGAGATGCTGGACCTGGGCTTCCTGCCCGACGTCGAGCGCATCATCACGATGCTGCCGGCGAAGCGCCAGACCATGCTGTTCTCGGCCACCATGCCGGGCGCGGTCATCTCGCTCGCCCGCCGCTACATGTCGCAGCCGACGCACATCAACGCCACCTCGCCCGACGACGAGGGCACGACCGTCAAGAACACGGCGCAGTACGTCTACCGCGCCCACTCGATGGACAAGCCCGAGATGGTCGCGCGCATCCTCCAGGCCGACGGCCGCGGGCTCGCGATGATCTTCTGCCGCACCAAGCGCACCGCGGCGGACATCGCCGAGCAGCTGGAGCGGCGCGGCTTCGCCTCCGGCGCGGTCCACGGCGACCTCGGCCAGGGCGCCCGCGAGCAGGCCCTGCGCGCCTTCCGCAACGGCAAGGTCGACGTGCTGGTCTGCACCGACGTCGCCGCCCGCGGCATCGACGTCGAGGGTGTGACGCACGTCATCAACTATCAGTCCCCCGAGGACGAGAAGACCTACCTGCACCGCATCGGCCGCACCGGCCGCGCCGGCGCCAAGGGCATCGCGATCACGCTGGTCGACTGGGACGACATCCCGCGCTGGCAGCTGATCAACAAGGCCCTGGACCTGAGCTTCCCGGACCCCGTCGAGACGTACTCCACCTCCCCGCACCTCTACGAGGACCTGGACATCCCGGCCGGCACCAAGGGTGTCCTGCCGCGCGCCGAGCGCACCCGCGCCGGTCTCGGGGCCGAGGAGATCGAGGACTTGGGCGAGACCGGCGGCCGCGGCCGCAAGTCCGCCGCGCCGGCCGCCCGCGAGGAGCGTGCGCCGCGCACCCCGCGTCAGCGCCGTCGCACCCGTGGTGGCGCGTCCGTCGCCGAGGGCGCCGCGACCGTGCCCGCCCCGGCCGCCGAGGCCGAGCCCGAGGCGTCGGCCGACGCCCCGCGCACCCCGCGCCGCCGCCGGCGCACCCGTGCCGGTGCGGCGGAGGCCATCGCGGCGGAGGCCGTCGCCGCCGAGGCCGCGGTCGCCGTGGCCGAGGCGCCCGCCCCCGTGGCCGTGGTGACCGAGCCGGAGGCCGAGGCCGCGCCGAAGAAGCGCACCCGCACCCGGACCGCCAAGCCGAAGACGGAGGCCGTCGCGGCCGAGGTCGTCGCGGAGACCGCGACCGCCGAGGACGAGGCCAAGCCGCGTCGCCGCCGGGCCCGCGCCGCCAAGCCGGTGGCCGAGGAGGCCGAGTTCCGGAGCGCGCCGGTGGCCGAGCCGGAGGTGCCCGCCGTGACGCGACCGCGCCGCCGCCGGGTGATCAAGCCGGCCGAGGACGAGGTCGACTTCCAGATCGCGCCGATCTCCGAGCCGGAGCCGGTGCGCCGTCGTACGCGTACGGCCGCCAAGCCGAAGACGGAGGCCGTGGCGGAGACCGCGACCGCCGAGGGCGAGGCCAAGCCGCGTCGCCGCCGGGCACCGCGCGCCACCGCGAAGGCCGAGGGCTGAGCGGACCACGCAGCATCCGACGGGCGGCCCCGGGGAACCTCTCCCCGGGGCCGCCCGTCGTTCGCGGACACGGGCCGCCCGTCGTTCGCCGCCGCCGGGAACGTTCTAACCTCGTTCCATGAGCAGGCCACCCACCTTCACCCCGCCCTCCTGCGCCCGTGCCCGTGCGCTGCCCACCGCGCGCGGGCGCTTCGCCGTGCTGGACGCGGCCCCCGCCGGGCCGGTGCGCGGTACCGCCCTGCTGGTGCCCGGGTACACCGGCAGCAAGGAGGACTTCATCGCGCTGCTGGAACCGCTCGCGGAGGCCGGCTACCGTGCCGTCGCCGTCGACGGGCGCGGGCAGTTCGAGAGCCCGGGGACGGACGACCTCCGGGAGTACGCGCAGGAGGAGCTGGCCCGGGACGTGCTCGCGCAGACGGCCGCGCTCGGCGCCGGCGAGGGCGCGGTGCACCTGCTGGGGCACTCGCTCGGCGGGCAGCTCTGCCGGGCCGCGGTCCTGCTGGACGCCTCGCCGTTCCGCTCGCTCACCCTGATGTCCTCGGGGCCCGCCGAGGTGGTCGAGGCGCAGCAGATCAAGCTGAAGATCCTCGGTGACGCGCTGGCCACCATGACCATGGGCGACGTCTGGGAAGCCATGCGCGCCTTCGACCCGCCGGCCGAGGCGGAGACGGGCGGCGAGGACCTGCGGCGGCGCTGGCTGCTCCACCGTCCGGCCCAGCTGATCGCGACGGGCCGTCAGCTGGCCGCCGAGCCGGACCGGGTGGCCGAGCTCGCCGCGACCGGGCTGCCGGTCCACGTCGTCTCCGGTGAGGTGGACGACGTCTGGCCGGTGCCGGTGCTGGACGGGATGGCGGTCCGCCTGGGGGCGCGCCGGACCCGGATCGAGGGCACCGAGCACTCCCCCAACACCGGCCGGCCGGAGGCGACCGCCGCCGCGCTCGCCTCCTTCTGGGACAGCCTGTAGGCCACGCCCGGGGTTCCCGTGCCGCCGGGTCTCAGTACTGGGACTGGAGGTGCTGCCAGAAGCCGTCGCGCAGCGCCCGCCGCAGTGGGGGGTGGCCGCGCAGCGAGCGCTGGAGGAGGCGTTCGGCCTCGTGCAGCAGGTCCTGGTCGACCGAGCCCGGCAGGAAGGGGTGCCCGGGCAGCAGGTCCGCCAGGGACGCACGGCCGCGCGCGGCGAGCCAGGCCGCCGCGATCTGCGCGCCGACGAAGTGGACGTCCTCGCGGGAGGGTGCGGGGGCGTCCTCCTCGTACGTGGTGACGGGGCGTCTGGTCACGTAGGGGCGGCAGAAGTCCAGGTCGAAGGTGCGCTGGCTGTCCACCTCCCAGAGCAGCGGCTCCGCCTGGTTGCGCCCTTCGCCCGCCTCGATGCCCCAGAGGTGGACGCGGGCGCCGTAGCCCTGCGCGGCCTCGACGGCCGAGACCAGGTCCTCGTCGCCGCCGACGAGCGCGGCGTCGCTGATGGCCCGGTGGCGGGCGAGCGATTCCAGGTCGGTGCGGATGAGGGAGTCGACGCCCTTCTGCTGGTTGTTGGCGTTGAGGTTGCCGAGTCTGACCTTGACGTCGGGGAGTTCGGCGATGGTCTGCTGCTCGGTGGTGTGGATGCGGCGCCTGGCCCCGTCGTACCAGTACACGCGCAGCAGCCGGCTGTCCGCGAAGATGGTGCGGGCCTTGTCGATGAACGCCTCGATCAGCCCTTCGGCGTCGAGGTCGAAGGAGCGCCGGTCCTCGGTGCCGGTGACGAGCAGCCCGGCGGCGGCGTAGACGTATCCCGCGTCCACGAAGATCGCGTGGGTCGACGGGGTCTTCGAGACCTCGGCGAGGACGCGTTCGAGCAGGGCGTTGGTGCGGTCCAGCCGCTCGCCGATCTCCGCGTCGCTCATGCGGGTCCCGTCGCGCCCGTACGCCTGATTACCAACGGGTATTTAGACATCCGAAAAATTTCCTTAGCGTAGGGAATGATTGCAGGGGGCAAGCCGTTGTATCCGGTGTGGGGCGCTCGACAGACATGCCTGGCGCTCCTCATCCTTGCGGACGGGACACCGTCCTCCCAGTAGTTCTCCAGCAGGAGGATCAGACGAAGGGAAGCCCTATGCGCTTCGAGATCATGCGACTCGACGATGTCGACGGTACCGCCGTGGACAGCACCGTCGTGGACGCCGCCTCCGTCAAGCGGATCGTGCAGCAGGCCGCGGCCACGGGCCAGCGCATCTACATCCGCCCGGCCGAAAGTCCGGCTTCGTAACACCTTGCCGATGTGAGTTGCCGTCGTAACGAAGACGAAGCGCCCCCGCACGGAACGGCCGTGCGGGGGCGCTGTTGCGTCCGGGCCCCGGTCAGCCGCCCCGGATGACCTGGGTGACGCCGTTGATGATCTGCTGCACCGCGATCGCGGACAGCATCATGCCGGCCAGCCTGGTCACGAGCACGACGCCGCCGTCCTTGATGACGCGGATGATCAGCAGCGAGTAGCGCATGGTCAGCCAGAGCACGACGTGCATGACGAGGATCGCCGTCCAGACCGAGACCTGGCTCGCCACGCTGTCGGCGTGCTGCACGGCGAGGATCACCGAGACGATCGCGCCGGGACCGGCGAGCAGCGGCATGCCGAGCGGTACGAGGGCGACGTTGACGTCCTTGGTCTGCGTCGGCTCGTCGGTCTTGCCGGTGAGCAGGTCGAGCGCGATGAGCAGCAGGAGCAGCCCGCCGGCGATCATCAGCGCCGGTACGGAGACGTGCAGGTAGTCCAGGATCTGCTGGCCGAGCAGGCCGAAGACGGCGATGACGCCGAAGGCGACGGCGACGGCCTGGAGCGCCATCCGGCGCTGCACCTTGGCGGGGCGGCCGGCGGTGAGGGCGAGGAAGATCGGGGTGATTCCGGGCGGATCCATAATCACAAAAAGGGTGAGAAAAAGGGATCCGAAGACAGCGACGTCGAACACGGGTGAGCCTTGCGGGGAGTGAGCGGGTGTGCGGCGGGTGACCGCGGGGAAAGGACGCGCCCCGGGGCAGCCGGGCATGCCGGACGGCGGGCGGGGAGCGGTGAAGGGACGAGCGGCGTACGCGGGCGGGGCCCGGGCGCCGTCAGGCGGTGGCGGGTCCGCCGGCGCCCGGCACCGGGAAGGCTCCCGTGGCGCGTCGGGTGATCTCGCCGTAGATCTCGGGGTCGGTGGTGTACGTGCCGAGCTCCACGGTCTTGCGGCTGCCGTGGTAGTCGCTGGAGCCGGTCGCCAGCAGCCCGAGCTCGCGGGCCAGTGCGCGCAGCCGGGTCCGGGTCGGCTCGTCGTGGTCCATGTGGTCGACCTCGATGCCGTCGAGCCCGGCGGCGGCCAGCTCGGCGATCCGCGCCTCGGGCACGGTGCGACCCCGCTTGACGGCGGCCGGGTGGGCGAAGACGGTGACGCCGCCCGCGGCCTTGACGAGCCGGATCGCGTCGAAGGGGTCCAGCTCGTGCTTCTCCGCGTACGCGCGCCCGCCGTCGCCGAGCCAGTCCGGCGTGAAGGCGTCGGAGACGGTCGGGACGACGCCCAGCTCGACGAGGGCGGTGGCGACGTGCGGCCGGCCGACGGAGCCGTCGCCGGCGATCCGGGCCACCTGCTCCCAGGTGACGGGGACGCCCAGCTCCCGGAGCTTGCGGACCATGGTCCGGGCGCGCGGCACCCGGTCGTCGCGCACCAGCTCGCGTTCGCGGGCGAACTCCGGCTCGTCCGGGTCGAAGAGGTACGCCAGCATGTGCAGGCCCACGCCGTCGATGCGGCAGGACAGCTCGGCGCCCGTGACGAGGGTCAGCCCTTCCGGGAGCGCGGCGGCCGCCTCGGCGTGCCCGCGCACGGTGTCGTGGTCGGTGAGGGCGACGACGTCGAGGCCCGCGGCGGCGGCATTGCGCACCAGCTCGGCGGGGGTGTCCGTGCCGTCCGACGCGGTGGAGTGGGTGTGCAGATCGATGCGCACGACTCGTACTCCAGTGCTCGCGGCCGGACGGGGGGACGCTCAAGGATAACCGGCGCGCGCGCTTGGTCCGCCCGTCGTCAGGGGCCCGTCAGCAGGCGGGGGGTGAGGGCGCCGCACGGCACCAGGTCGACCTCTCCCCCGGCGTCGCGCAGGTCGGTGAGCACCAGCTCGTCGTACAGGAGCAGCCCGGACTGCTCGGGCCACACGATGGCCCACAGCCACAGGCCGCACGCCTCGCCCGCGAAGACGGCGCGATCCGCGGGGGCGTGCCTGACGTGCCAGAGGGGGGTGGGGCGTCCGGCGGCGAGCACCTTGGATTCCGGGGGGCCGTCCACCCGCAGCAGGGGTCCGGGGTCCGGTCCGTCGATGCCCGCGTACCGCGCGCCGAGTCCGACGCCCAGCTCCTCGGCGACGAGCAGCAGCTCACCCATGCCGCCGAGCGGCCCGGGTCCGGAGCAGGCGACGGCGGTGGCGCGTCCGCCGGTGCGGTCGTCGCCGGCGCAGGCGACACCGGTGAACAGCCAGCCGACCGGGAGCGGCCAGGGCATCCAGACGGGGACCTGCGCACGGTGCACCACCACGCCGAGCGCCTCGACGCTCGGCGGGACGACCGGCTGGAGCGGGTGGACGCTGCCGTGGACGTCGCACTGCCAGGTGTCGGCGAAGAGTCCGGGCGCCCTGACCCGGCCTCCGCACTTCGGGCAACTTGGTTCGCCCCTCATACCTTCCCACGGTCCTCTCCGGCCGTCGCCGCGTCAAGGACGATCACCCTCGCGCGCCGTGCGCCCAGGCCCCTCTACCCCGCGCACCGCACGGTCACCGGGCCGCCATCGGGAAATTTAGATGTAACTTGCATTCATTAGCTTCTCTAACTTATTCTGTGCATAACGCATCGATCCAGTGGAGCCAGTGGAGAGGAAGAGGCCCATGCCGTCAGAGGCAGTAACCGGAGAGGACCCGTTCAACCAGGAGCCGGTCAGCATCCTGCGCCAGCCGAAGGCCGTCTGGGCCACGGCGGGCGCTTCCGTCGTCGCGTTCATGGGCATCGGCCTGGTCGACCCGATCCTGCCGTCCATCGCCAAGGGCCTGGACGCGACGCCCAGCCAGGTGTCCCTGCTCTTCACCTCGTACTTCCTGATCACCGCCGTCGCGATGCTCGTGACCGGCTTCGTCTCCAGCCGCATCGGCGGCCGCAAGACCCTGCTGGCCGGGCTGGCGCTCGTGGTGGTCTTCGCGGCGCTCTCCGGCACCTCCTCGTCCGTCGGGGAGCTGGTCGGCTTCCGGGCCGGCTGGGGGCTGGGCAACGCGCTGTTCGTCTCGACCGCGCTCGCGGTGATCGTCGGCGCGGCGGCCGGCGGCAGCTCGGCGGCGATCCTGCTGTACGAGTCGGCGCTGGGCCTCGGCATGGCGTGCGGGCCGCTGCTCGGCGCGCTGCTCGGTGACGCCAGCTGGCGCTACCCCTTCTTCGGGACGGCCGCGCTGATGGCCATCGGCTTCGTCTGCATCACGGCGTTCCTGAAGGAGCAGCCCAAGCCCGCCCGCAAGACCTCACTGCTCGACCCGGTCAAGGCGCTCGGCCACGGCGGGCTCGCCTCCGTCGCGGCGTCCGCGTTCTTCTACAACTACGCGTTCTTCACGATCCTGGCGTTCACCCCGTTCGTGCTGGACATGACGCCGTACAAGTCCGGTGCCGTCTTCTTCGCCTGGGGCCTGCTGCTCGCGGTGTTCTCGGTGCTCGTCGCGCCCCGGCTCCAGCAGCGGTGCGGCTCGCTCAAGGTGCTCGGCGCCTCGCTGGTGCTGCTCGCCGCCGACCTGGTCGTCCTCGGCTACGGCAGCCACACCACGGCCATCGTCTGCACCATCGTGTCCGGTGCGCTGATCGGCATGAACAACACCGTGTACACCGAGCTGGCGCTCGGCGTGTCGGACGCGCCGCGCCCGGTGGCCAGCGCGGGCTACAACTTCGTCCGCTGGTTCGCCGCCGCCGCGGCGCCCTACCTGGCCCCGAAGATCGAGGAGTGGAGCGACATCCACATCCCGTTCGTGGTCGCCGCCGTCGCCTCGGTGATCGGCGCGGTCGTGGTCTGGGTCCGGCGCTCCGCGCTCACCCACGAGGCGGAGGAGCTGGAGCCGAAGCACGCCACGGAGGACGGCGTCACGGTCTTCGCCAACTGAGGCCGTCAGTCCAGGATCACGGAGTGTCGCAGGGGATCGCGCAGGTCGGTCCCCTGCGACAGCCATTTCTCCTGGAGTTCCTGCGCCCCCCGGACCCGCTTCCAGGCGGCCTCGTTCGGCGTCATCGGCAGCAGCGGCAGAAAGCGCACCGGCTCCAGGTGGGCATCCAGCTCCAGGTCCTCCACCAGCCCCCCGCTCTCCGCGACCAGCACCGAGGTGAACGGCGCGCCCGGCCACAGCGGTTCGCCGACGTCCAGCGACGCGCCGGGCGCCACGACCAGGCCCTCCACCTGGGGCGAGGCCGCGAGCACCGCGAGCTTGCGCAGCACCTGGTCGGTGTCGGCCAGGCCCGCCCGCACCGACAGGACCAGTTCGGCGCGCGGGCCCTTCAGCGGGTCGGCCACGACGGCCGTCGGGTCGGACATCGGCTGGGCGGACATGCCGAGCGTGGCGTACCGCACGATGTCGCCGTCGATGAACCGGAGCACCTCGATCCGGTCCGTCCCGAGAAACGTCACTGCCGCACGCGCGTCCGGTTCACCCAGGGCCGTCCGCAGACGTGCCTCGACCAGAGCAAGAATTTCTGCCATGCCGCGAGCATAGGTCGCGTATGGAACGGGCAAAGTAAGGGATTGGCCCTGTACCGGCTGCTAGCCTGGGGTGTCGGCCGGGACAGCTCGCTGAAGCGTCGCTCTCAAGTCCCGGCGCTACGTCATCCCCCACGGGGGACCGGCAGGAGGAGGTGGGGCTGCGGTGGATCCGAGTCGATCGTGCAGTACCAACCGCTCTTCCGCCGGACGCCCCTCCGTGTGATCTGACACCCGGTCGGGGCCCTGGCATGTCGCACGACGGAAGAGCACAGCCTTTCACCTGTCTGTAGCGAACGCCGTCGTCCTGTCGCCGCGGTGCCGCCCGCTTTGCGGATGTGAGTCCACGTCCCCATTCCGGGCTGTTCCAGGCCCCCCGACGACGGCCCTCCGTGAAGGAGCCAGCCATGTCGATGATCCGTGACCTGCGCGCCGTCGTGCGCCCCTCCCTGCGCAAGAGCACCCCCCTGCACAACGGCTACGACACCACCCGCGACCCGTCCGCCTCCAGCGCGGTGGTCGACTGCGCGGTCTACCGCGACGGCCGGCGGCTCGCCGAGGTGGACGGCACCTGCCGCACCGCACGTGAGGCGATGCTCCGGGTCCGGGAGAAGGGCGGCTTCGCCTGGATCGGGCTGCACGAGCCGACCGAGGAGGAATTCGCGGGCATCGCCCGGGAGTTCGGGCTGCACCCGCTGGCCGTGGAGGACGCGGTCCACGCCCACCAGCGCCCGAAGCTGGAGCGCTACGACGACACACTGTTCACCGTCTTCAAGACCATCCACTACGTCGAGCACGCCGAACTGACCGCGACCAGCGAGGTCGTGGAGACCGGCGAGGTCATGTGCTTCACCGGCCGGGACTTCGTCATCACCGTGCGGCACGGCGGCCACGGCTCGCTGCGCGCCCTGCGCCACCGTCTGGAGGACGACCCCGAGCTGCTGGCCAAGGGCCCCTCCGCCGTGCTGCACTCCATCGCCGACCACGTGGTCGACGGCTACATCGCGGTGGCGGGCGCGGTGCAGGACGACATCGACGAGGTGGAGATCGAGGTCTTCTCCACGCCGGACAAGGGCAGCGCGCGCGGCTCGGACGCCGGGCGGATCTACCAGCTCAAGCGCGAGGTGCTGGAGTTCAAGCGGGCCGTCTCCCCGCTGCTGCGGCCGATGCAGTTGCTGAGCGAACGGCCCATGCGGCTGATCGACCCCGACATCCAGAAGTACTTCCGGGACGTCGCCGACCACCTGGTGCGCGTCCAGGAAGAGGTCATCGGCTTCGACGAGCTGCTGAACTCCATCCTCCAGGCCAACCTGGCGCAGGCGACCGTCGCGCAGAACGAGGACATGCGCAAGATCACGTCCTGGGCGGCGATCGTCGCCGTGCCGACGATGATCTGCGGGGTCTACGGCATGAACTTCAAGCACATGCCGGAGCTGGGCTGGACGTACGGCTATCCGATGGTCATGGGCTTCATCGGCGTGGTCTGCTTCTCCATCCACCGCATGCTCAAGCGCAACGGCTGGCTCTGAGCGCCCCCGTTAAGCTCTCCCCCATGACTGCTGCTGACACGCTGCTCGGGACGGCCCTCGTCGAGGAGGCCACGAAGAAGTCGGGCCTCGTCTGGGTGCGCGGTACCGGAGCGGCGCGGGCGCTGTGGCACGTGTGGCACGAGGGCGCCGCCCACCTCGTCGGCGACGGCCCCGGCGAGCAGCCGCTCCCGGCCGGGCTCACCGAGGGCGCCACCGCCGAGGTGACCGTCCGCAGCAAGGACAAGGGCGGCCGCGTCGTCGCTTGGTCCGCCTCGGTCACCGTGCTCGCGCCGCGCTCCGAGGAGTGGGAGTCAGCCGTGGCCGAGTTGAAGGGCAAGCGGCTGAACGCACCGGACGCGGAACAGATGGTGGAGCGCTGGGCCCGCGAGTGCCGGGTCGTCCGGCTCACGCCGCTCGACGCGCGCACCGAGCTGCCCGACACCTCCGGGGCGGCCGCGCCGCTGCCGACGACGGCGACGACCCGGCTGCCGGTCCCGGCGGGCCTGCCGCGCCTGCTGAAGCGCTCACTGCGCACGTAGCGCGGGGCCTCAGGACGACGTCTTCGGGAGCTGCTTGCCGTAGTCGACGGTCTCGTCCTTCGCGGGGGCCTTCAGCGTGAAGTCCTTGCCCCAGTCGGCGAGCGTGATCACGCCTCCGCCGCCGCCCCGGGCGAAGCGCAGCGGGTACGGCTTGCCCTCCAGCGCCACGTCGAGCGCGCCGCCCGCGCCCTCGCCGCCCATGATCCGCACCGTGCGCACCCCGGCCACCTTGTCGCGGTCGCCCTTGGTGAGCTTGCCGTGCAGCGTGAGCATCCCGTCGAGCAGCATCTTCTTGTCGGTGAAGCCGCTGAGCTGCTTGTACGTGGGGTCGCCCTCGGGGACCTTGACGTACTTGCCCTCCAGCTTGTCGGCCGCCGCCGCGCCGCCCTCGCCGGTGTCCGCCTTGCCCTCGTCGTCGTGGCTCCAGAAGCCGGCGTCGGCCTTGAGATAGAGCTCGTCACCGATCCGCAGCAGTGTGAACGTGCTGTTCTTCGAGGTGACCGAGCCCGCGCCGCCCTTGTTCTTGAGCCGCATGTCGATCGTGTACGTGCCGCCCTTGCTGACCAGTGTCCCGGCGAGCCGCACCGCGTCGGCGGAGTCCGCCGCGGCGCGCGCCTTCTTCTCGATCTCCGGCGCGGAGAGCTTGCCGACGCCGTTGGTCCCCTCGTCCGGGTCCTCGCCCCCGCACGCGGTCAGCACCGCGGTCAGCCCCGCGCAGAGCGCGACGGCGAGGGATGCGTTCCGGCGGCGGGTCCGTACGGCCGGGGCGGAAGAGGTCACAGGCGCACTGCCTCTCGTATCCATGGTGGGGGGTGGCAGACGGCAGCGTACCCGGGTGGCCTACGCCATCGGACCCGGAGCCGTACGGACGGCCAGCCGGGGCGGTCCACGACCGTACGGGCTAGCCTGATCACGTCATAACAGTGCAATAACTGTCGGAAGCGGGCGCCGGAGGCTGTCCGGTGGCGAAGCGAGGAGGTGCGGGATGACACCGGTGACGCCCCGGGTGTTCGTCTCGCACCTGTCCGGTGTGCCGGTCTTCGATCCCAACGGCGACCAGGTGGGACGCGTCCGCGACCTGGTCGCGATGCTCCGCGTCGGCGGCCGTCCGCCCCGGCTGCTCGGCATGGTGGTCGAGGTGGTGAGCCGGCGGCGGATCTTCCTGCCGATGACCCGGGTGACGGGCGTGGAGTCGGGGCAGGTGATCACCACCGGCGTGGTCAACATGCGGCGCTTCGAGCAGCGGCCCACCGAGCGCCTGGTGCTCGGCGAGTTCCTCGACCGCCGGGTGCGCCTGGTGGAGACGGACGAGGAGGTCACCATCCTGGACGTGGCCATCCAGCAGCTGCCCGCCCGCCGGGACTGGGAGATCGACAAGTACTTCGTCCGCAAGGGCCGGGGCGGGGCGCTGCGCCGCAAGGGCGAGACGCTGACCGTCGAGTGGTCGGCGGTGAAGGGCTTCTCGCTGGAGGAGCACGGGCAGGGCGCCGAGTCCCTGGTGGCCACCTTCGAGAAGCTGCGCCCCGCCGACGTCGCCAACGCGCTGCACCACCTGACGCCGAAGCGCCGGGCGGAGGTCGCGGCGGCGCTGGACGACGACCGGCTCGCCGACGTCCTGGAGGAGCTGCCCGAGGACGACCAGGTGGAGATCATCGGCAAGCTCCAGGAGGAGCGCGCGGCGGACGTCCTGGAGGCGATGGACCCGGACGACGCGGCCGACCTGCTCTCCGAGCTGCCCGAGGAGGACAAGGAGCGGCTGCTGACGCTGATGCGCCCGGGCGACGCGGCGGACGTACGGCGGCTGATGTCGTACGAGGAGCGCACCGCGGGCGGCCTGATGACCACGGAGCCGGTCATCCTGCGCCCGGACGCCACGGTCGCCGACGCGCTCGCCCGGGTGCGCCAGGCGGACCTGTCACCGGCGCTCGCCGCACAGGTGTACGTGTGCCGGTCGCCGGACGAGACGCCGACGGGCAAGTACCTGGGCACGGTGCACTTCCAGCGGCTGCTGCGGGACCCGCCGTTCACCCTGGTCAGCTCGCTCCTGGACAGCGATCTGGTGCCGCTGCCGCCGGACACCCCGCTGTCGGTGGTGACCAGCTATCTGGCGGCGTACAACCTGGTGTCGGTGCCGGTGGTGGACGAGAGCGGTTCGCTGCTGGGCGCGGTGACCGTGGACGACGTGCTGGACCACCTGCTGCCCGACGACTGGCGGGAGACGGACTTCCACGGCCGCGAGGGGGTGCTCGGTGACCGGTGACGACCGCGCCCGCGCGTCGAACGGCTCGACGGCGCTGACCCGTACGCCGCGGAACCGGCTCGACCAGCCGAAGGCCCCGCGCCGCCGGCTGCTGCCGGAGTACGACCCGGAGGCGTTCGGCCGGTTCTCGGAACGCATCGCGCGCTTCCTGGGGACCGGCCGGTTCATCGTCTGGATGACGCTGATCATCATCGTGTGGGTGGCGTGGAACATCTTCGCGCCCCCGCACCTGAGGTTCGACGAGTACCCGTTCATCTTCCTGACCCTGATGCTCTCGCTCCAGGCGTCGTACGCGGCTCCGCTGATCCTGCTCGCGCAGAACAGGCAGGACGACCGGGACCGGGTCACGCACGAGCAGGACCGGAAGCAGAACGAGCGCTCCATCGCCGACACCGAGTACCTGACCAGGGAGATCGCGGCGCTGCGGATGGGCCTCGGCGAGGTCGCCACCCGGGACTGGATCCGCTCCGAGCTGGAGGACCTGGTGAAGGACCTGGACGACCGCCGGGCGCTGTTCTCCGCCGAGAGTGACGAAGACCGCTGACGGGGCTACCCGCGCGTACGGGAAGGCGCCGTACCATCGTCCGTATGGCTACGGAAGACGCGGTGCTTGAGGCACTGGCGACAGTGAACGACCCCGAGATCCACCGCCCGATCACCGAGCTGGGCATGGTGAAATCGGTCGACATCGATCCTGACGGTGTGGTCGCTGTCACGGTGTACCTCACCGTCTCCGGCTGTCCGATGCGCGAGACGATCACCCGGAACGTGACCGACGCGGTCGCCGGTGTCGAGGGCGTCTCGCGGGTCGACGTCACCCTCGACGTGATGAGCGACGAGCAGCGCAAGGACCTGGCCGCCTCGCTGCGCGGCGGTACGGCGGAGCGCGAGGTGCCGTTCGCGAAGCCCGGCTCGCTGACCCGGGTGTACGCGGTCGCCTCCGGCAAGGGCGGCGTCGGCAAGTCCTCGGTGACGGTGAACCTGGCCGCGGCGATGGCGGCGGACGGGCTCAAGGTCGGCGTCGTGGACGCGGACATCTACGGTCACAGCGTGCCCCGGATGCTCGGCGTGGACGGCAGTCCGACCCAGGTCGAGAACATGATCATGCCGCCGTCCTCGCACGGCGTGAAGGTCATCTCCATCGGCATGTTCACCCCGGGCAACGCCCCGGTGGTGTGGCGCGGCCCGATGCTGCACCGCGCGCTCCAGCAGTTCCTGGCCGACGTCTTCTGGGGTGACCTGGACGTCCTGCTGCTCGACCTGCCGCCGGGCACCGGTGACATCGCGATCTCCGTCGCCCAGCTCGTGCCGAACGCGGAGATCCTGGTCGTCACCACCCCGCAGCAGGCCGCCGCCGAGGTGGCGGAGCGGGCCGGTTCGATCGCCGTGCAGACCCACCAGAAGATCGTCGGCGTCGTCGAGAACATGTCCGGCATGCCGTGCCCGCACTGCGACGAGATGGTCGACGTCTTCGGCTCGGGCGGCGGCGCCAAGGTCTCCGAGGGGCTGACGAAGACGATCGGCGCCGAGGTGCCGGTGCTGGGCGCGATCCCGATCGACGTCCGGCTGCGCGAGGGCGGCGACGAGGGCAAGCCCGTCGTGCTCTCCGACCCGGACTCCCCGGCCGGCAAGGCGCTGCGCACGATCGCGGGCAAGCTGAGCGGCCGTCAGCGCGGCCTGTCCGGCATGTCGCTGGGCATCACCCCGCGCAACAAGTTCTGACACGCCTACGGACACGACGAAAGGCCGGGCCCCACGGGTCCCGGCCTTTCGTCGTCGCAGGCGTTACGCGTACGCCTCGATGTCCTTGACCACCGAGAAGCCCAGTCCGTACGCGCTCATCCCGCGCCCGTAGGCGCCGATGTGCACCCCGCCGGGCGCGGAGCCGGCCAGCACCCAGCCGAACTCGGACTCGCGGTAGTGGAAGGGGACCGGGACGCCGTCGACCGGCAGGGAGAGCGCCGACCAGGCGGGGCCCGCCAGATCGTCGGCGAGCTCGAACGCGGTCTCCGTCTGCTGGTCCAGCCAGTCGTCGCGCAGGGTGTGGTTGAGCTGCGGCGGCCAGGTGCAGGACAACAGCCCGGAGCCGGCCAGCCAGGCCGCCGAGGACACCGTCGTCGCCTCCAGGACCCCGGTGCCGTCACCACTGCGCCGTACGGGGCTGCTGGCGACGGTCACCACGACCGCGAACCGCTGCTTGTCGGCGCCCGAGTCGCCCCGGACCAGCGGCTCGTCGCCGTGTCCGATGGAACCGTGCTGCACCTCGCCGTCGGCGGCCGTGCCCAGCGGCATCAGCCGGCGCGGACCGGTGAACGCCTCGTCCAGCGCGTACCAGGGGAACGGGGCCTTCAGATAGCCGTCGACCACCAAGAGCCGGGCCGCCGGGACCGCCTCCACCGTGTCCGGCGCGTCCTGTGCGCCCACCCGACTCGTCGTCTCCATCAGCCCGGCCCGCCTCCTCGATCCTCAGGGTCCGGAGCGGCCCGCCCCCGCGGGCGTCCTCACCACCGGACAGATGGAGAATAGCGACACCGTCCGGACGACCCGGGATCGGCAGCCCTCAGGTGGCGTCCGCGTCGAACGGCGGCGGGGTGTCCTTCGGCGGCTGCTCGCCCTTCTTGAGCAGGTCCGGAGCGCCCTTCGAGCCGTTCGCGGCCGTGACCGAGGCACCGCCCGACACGCCGGTCTTCGCCTCGACGGACGCGGTGCCGCGCCCGTTCACCGCGTCGGTGACCTCGGTGATCTCCTTGCGCAGGTCGAAGCTCTCGCGGATCTCCTTCAGCCCCAGGTCGTCGTTGCCGTCCATGAGCTGCTTGCGGACGAAGGTCTTGGGGTTGAGGTCCTCGAACTCGAAGTCCTTGAACTCCGGGCCCAGCTCCGTGCGGATGTCCTCCTTGGCGCTCTCCGAGAACTCACGGATCTTGCGGATGAAGCGGGAGACGTCCTGGATGACCTTGGGCAGTTTGTCCGGGCCGAAGACGAGCACGCCGAGAATCGCGAGCGTCAGCAGCTCGAGTGCACCTATGTCGTTGAACACCTTGCGGCTCCTCGTATTCTCCGCGACCAAGCTCGGATGAGGTCCGGACATCCAACACGGTACCCGGCGAATCTGTCCGGACGGTAGCTTCCCGTGGCGGTCACGTGCCGGTTGCCGAGCCGAGCGTCAAAGTTATGGACAGGTCTTTACCGCCGCGGGACACGGTCAGCTCCAGCCGGTCCCCCGGCCGGTGCGAGCGGATCTTGACGATGAGCTCCTCGCCGCTGTGCACCCGCTTCCCGTCCACCTCGGTGATGACGTCGTCCGCCTCGATGCCGGCCTTGTCGGCCGGGCCGCCCGCCGTGACGGGCGAGGAGCCCTGGGTGCTCCCGCCGACCTTGGCCCCGTCACCGTTGTACTTCATGTCGAGCGTGACGCCGATCACCGGGTGCGTCGCCTTGCCGGTGTTGATCAGCTGCTCGGCGACGAGCTTGCCCTGGTTGATCGGGATGGCGAAACCGAGCCCGATGGACCCGGCCTGGCCGCCCTCGCCGGCCGAGCCGCTGTCGGCGGCGCGGATGGCGCTGTTGATGCCGATGACATGGGCGTCGGTGTCGACCAGCGGGCCGCCGGAGTTGCCCGGGTTGATCGGGGCGTCGGTCTGGAGCGCGTTGACGTAGCTGACGTCGCTGCCGTCGCCCTTCTCGCCGCCCGCGGTGATCGGCCGGTCCTTGGCGCTGATGATGCCGGAGGTGACGGTGTTGGACAGGTCGAACGGTGCGCCGATGGCCACCACCGGGTCGCCCACCTGGACGTTGTCGGAGTTGCCCAGCGGGAGCGGCTTCAGCCCGGAGACGCCGCTGACCTTCACCACGGCCAGGTCGTAGCCGCTGTCCTTGCCGACGACCTCGGCGGTCGCGGTCTCGCCCCCGCTGAACGTGACGGTGATCTCACCGGCCGAACCGGCCGGGGCGACCACGTGGTTGTTGGTGAGGATGTGGCCCCGGTCGTCGAGGACGAACCCGGTGCCGGTGCCGGACTCGGTGGCGCCGCTGACGTGCAGGGTGACCACGCTGGGCAGGGCGCTGGCCGCGATGCCGGCCACGCTGTCCGGGGCGCGGCCGCCGCCGTCCCGCTCGTCCTGGGGCAGTTCGATGCTGGTGAGGCCGCCGTTGCGTTCTATGTACGCGCCTATGCCGCCGCCGATGCCGCCCGCGACCAGGGCGAGGAGCAGCGCGCCGATCAGCAGCGCGCCGCGCCGGTTCTTCCGCCGGCCGTCGGGGAGCGGGGGCCCCGGCTGGGTGACGAGGGGCTGCCGGGGCGCGCCCCACGGGTCGTAGCTCTGCCACTGCGGGGCCGGCGGGTGGGCGGCCGGCTGCTGCTGGAACGCGGCCTCCTCGGCGCTCGGTATCCCCGCGCCGTTCGTCCCCGCGTACGGCGGGGGCACGGGGGTGCCGTGCGCGGGTGTCGGGCGCTGTACGGGAGGAGCGGGCGCCCACGGGCCGGGCCCGCCGTAGGGCGGGGTGCCATACGGGTCGGGCTCGTGCAGCGGCTGCCCGGCACGGGGGGCGGTGTCGGGGGACGCCGGGGGCTCAGCCGGCGCGGCGGCCTCCGGGGCCTCGGCCACCGGGGCCTCGGCCACCGGGGCCTCGGCCTCGGCAGGGGCCCGCGGGGCCGGCACCGCGTCCTCGACGGGAGGCTCCGGGTGCGCCGTGCTCCCCGGTGTGGGCCGGCTCCACCACTTCGCCCTGGGCTCGGTCGGCTTCCCGTCGTCCATGTTCTCCCCGCAACTGCCGCAACCGGCCCTCCGCACGCCCCCGCAGGGGCGCGTCCCTCCCGAAAATCCTGCCGGAATTCAACCAGGTTTGGGCCGGGGGTGCGCAGCCCGTACGGGGTGCGGGCTCAGCGGCGGGGCGAGAGGGGCAGTCCGTGGTCGGCCGAAGCCGGTTTCGCGGCGGCGGAGGTCGGCGGCAGGGAGGGCTGCGGGGCGGGGGCGGGCGGGACGGGATCGAACCCGCCGCCGAGGGTGCGGCCCATGAACGAGCCGGCCCCGCCGGGGCGTATCGCGGACGTGTCAGAGCGGAGGCCCAGCCCGTACGGATTGCCGGAGAGGCGGCCGGAGCCCAGCAGCGACGGGACGGCGAACCCCGCCGACACGGTGTTCACCGCGAGGGAGACCGAGCGGCCCGCCTGGCCGGACGCGGAGCGCGTGCTCTGGCCCGGCCCGGTCCGCCGGCCGGACAGGACGGCGCCGCCGGTCCGGGCGTCGGCGCCGGCCGGGACCACGCTGTTACCCGGGCCGGAGGCACGCGTCGGGGTCTCGCCGGTGGTCGTCGGAAGGGCACCGCCGAGCGCGATGGCCGCCAGCGAGACGGCGCTGGCGGCGGCGAAGGCGAATCTGCGGCCCCGCCACGGAGAGCGGTCGCCCTCGCGCCCCACCTCGTGGATACGGAAGCCCGTACCGGCCGTGGGCAGCGCCGTGGCGCCCCCGTGGGCCGCGGGGAGGTAGCCGAAGCCGTCCAGGGGGCCGGGGGCGGTGGTGAGATCCGCCCGGCCACCCGGTGGGCGCGTGCCCGGGAAGAGTCCGTCACCGAACCGCCCGGAGGCGCCCTCGGGTCTTCCCTGCCGGTCGTCGTCACCCCCGGGCGGCCCGCCCGGAAGCCCTTGGAGGCGGGCCAGGAAGCCTTCGGAGGGCGAGGGAGGGGCGGCCTGTGCGAACACGTTCTTCAGGCGGCGCTGGGCGGCCGCCTCGGCCGCGCACTTGGCGCAGGTCGCGAGATGGGCGAGCACCCGGTCGCGGGCGTCGTGTTTCAGCTCGCCGTCGACGAGCGCGGCGAGGCGGTCCCCCAGGTGTTGTTCCGCAGGGGTCGGCTCTGTACCACTCACGCCGTGCCGCCCTCCCCGGCCAGGAGGACACCGGCGCCCGCGAGCGAGCGCTGCTCGGCGCGCGCCTCGGGCGAGCGGTGCCGCAGCGCCTTGCGCAGGTGGGAGCGCCCTCGGTGGATGCGGCTGCGCACGGTGCCCAGCTTCACGCCGAGCGTCGCCGCGATCTCCTCGTACGAAAGGCCCTCGATGTCGCAGAGGACGACGGCGGCCCGGAATTCGGGCGCGAGGGTGTCCAGCGCCTGCTGGACGTCTGCGTCGAAGTGGGTGTCGTTGAAGACCTGCTGGGGCGACGGCTCACGGCTGGGCAGCCGCTCGGCGGCGTCGTCCCCGAGGGAGTCGAAGCGGATGCGCTGCTTGCGGCGGACCATGTCCAGGAAGAGATTGGTCGTGATGCGGTGCAGCCAGCCCTCGAAGGTGCCGGGCGTGTAGGTCGACAGCGAACGGAAGACACGGACGAAGACCTCCTGCGTGAGGTCCTCCGCGTCGTGCTGGTTTCCCGTCAGCCGGTAGGCGAGGCGGTAGACGCGGCCGCTGTGCGTGCTGACGATCTCTTCCCATGTGGGCGGGGTCCACGCCTGGGATTCCGCATCGGAGGCGAAGGTCGCGGTCGGTGCGGAGTCTGTGGAAGAACGGTCAGCAATGTCGGTCACGGATTTCGGCTCACCCGCCGACCTGAGAAAGCGCCGCAGCACTCCTCCCCGATCCACAGGCGCAGCCGCACCTCCCCTATCGGCTCTGGTGGTGTCCAGTGGAGCCCCTACCATAACCACCTCGCCCGTTAGCTCCGGATAAGCCTTTTTCCAGCTGGGGCCGGGGATGTCCCCCGGAAGCCCACCCGTGCCACGGACCCGACGGCGGGCCTCGTTCCCGGGCTTCTCCCCACCTTTGGACAACGCCCGGTCCCATCTGCGGGTTCCCGGGTCCAGCGGATACAGTCACCGTTGCGCCAACTAAGGGGACAGGAGAGGGTCATTACCGCCAACCGGCAGACGAGCTGGGCGTTCGCCGACGCCTTTGTCGCCGAGGACGAAGCACTGCGCTGGGCCCGGGACCGGGCCCGCGAGGCAGGGCTCCGCTCGGTCTCGCCAGGCACCGGGGCCGCCCTGCGCCTGCTCGCTGCCACCACGGACGCCAAGGCCGTGGCGGAAATCGGTACCGGCACCGGCGTGTCCGGCATCTACCTGCTGCACGGGATGCGGCCGGACGGGGTGCTGACCACGGTCGACCCGGAGCCCGAGCGCCAGCAGTTCGCCCGGGAGGCGTTCCGCGCCGCGGGCTTCGCGGCCAACCGGTCCCGCTTCATCCCCGGGCGCGCCCTGGATGTGCTCCCCCGCCTCGCGGACGGCGGCTACGACCTCGTGTTCTGCGACGGCGACCGGATGGAGAGCCTGGACTGCCTCGCTGAATCGTTGCGCCTGCTGCGCCCCGGAGGGCTCGTCTGCTTCGAGGGCGTCTTCGCGGACGGCCGTACGGTCGACTCGGCCGCCCAGCCCACGGAGGTGCTGCGCGTGCGGGAGCTGCTGCGCGCGGTCCGCGAGAGCCAGGAGCTGATGGCGACGCTGCTGCCGGTGGGCGACGGTCTGCTCTGCGCGGTCCGGCGCGGCTGAGGCGCGCCCGCGCCCGCCCCCGGACCGTACCGGCTCCGGACGCACCGCTGCCCCGGCACGGGAACCATGCCGGGGCAGCGGTGAAGTGATGAGCGTCTGCTCAGCCGACGACCTGCTTGAGGGCGTCGCCGAGGGCATCGGCCTCGTCCGGCGTCAGCTCCACGACAAGCCGACCGCCGCCTTCGAGCGGAACTCGCATGACGATGCCCCGCCCCTCCTTTGTCACCTCGAGCGGGCCGTCGCCCGTCCGCGGCTTCATGGCCGCCATGCTCGTTCCCCTTCCTGAAACCAGCTCATCGCAACCGGCGGCCCCATGACAGGCGCTGCCTCACCGGCATCGAACACAGTGCTTCCACGCCATTATCCCGCATCACCGACCCCGATGACCAACATCGCTCCGCATCTCTTGGGCAACGCGCTCACTCAAAACCACCCAATTCGGGGACCTCACTGGGATACTCCGGCCCCCTGGGCCCCTCAGCGGCGCGGAAATGTTTGACGCAGGTCACATGTCCGCCTCCGGCGAAGTCGGCCATGCTTGCGTGGAAACGCAGGTGGACGACACACAAAGGGGACCTCTCTCATGGCCGATCACAACGACGTGGTGCGGTACGGCATCAGCGACGGGCTCGCGACCATCACGATCAACCGCCCCGGCGCGATGAACGCCATGGACACCGCCGCCAAGGTCGCCCTCCGCGACGCCCTGCGGTCCGCCGCCGCCGACACCGGCGTGCGGGCGGTGCTGCTCACCGCGGCCGGGGAACGCGCCTTCTGCGTCGGGCAGGACCTCAAGGAGCACCTGTCCAAGCTCGCCGAGACCGAGGCGGCGGGCGAGGGCAACGCGCTCAGCACCGTGCGGGAGCACTACAACCCCATCGTGCGGGCGCTCACCGAGATGCCGAAGCCGGTCGTGGCCGGGATCAACGGCGCCGCCGCCGGCGCGGGCTTCGGCTTCGCGCTCGCCTGCGATTACCGGGTGGCCGCCGACACCGCCTCCTTCAACACCTCGTTCGCCGGGGTCGCCCTCACCGCCGACTCGGGCGTCTCCTGGACGCTGCCCCGGCTCATCGGCCAGAGCCGCGCCGCCGACCTGCTGCTCTTCCCGCGCTCCCTCTCCGCGCAGGACGCCCACGAGCTGGGGATCGTCAACAAGCTGGTGCCGGCCGCCGAGCTGGCCGCCGAGGCGGCCGCCGTGGCCCGTGCCCTGGCCGACGGGCCGACCGTCGCCTACGCGGCGATCAAGGAGTCGCTCGCCTTCGGTGCCGGTCACACCCTGGCCGAGGCCCTGGAGAAGGAGGACGAGCTCCAGACGAAGGCGGGCGGGTCCGAGGACCACGGGATCGCGGTGCGGGCGTTCCTCGCGAAGGAGAAGCCGAAGTACCTGGGGCGGTAGGCCGGCGGCCCCCGGGGGTCACGCCGGGGTGGGGCGGGAGACGCAGTCGGCGAGGTGGTCGTCCACCAGGCCGCACGCCTGCATCAGGGCGTAGGCGGTGGTCGGTCCGATGAACCGCAGCCCCCGTTTCTTCAGCTCCTTGGCCAGGGCGGTGGACTCGGGGGTGACCGCCGGTACGTCCCCGAGGGTCTTCGGGGCGGGGCGGCTCAGCGGGTCGGGGGCGTACGACCAGATCAGCTCGTCCAGTTCGCCGGTGCCCCAGCCGGCCAGCACCCGGGCGTTGGCCATGGTCGCGTCGACCTTCGCGCGGTTGCGGATGATGCCCTCGTCGGCGAGCAGCCGCTCCCGGTCGGCCTCCGTGAACTCCGCGACCGCCGGGATGCTGAAGCCGGCGAACGCGCTGCGGAATCCCTCGCGGCGGCGCAGGATCGTCAGCCAGGAGAGACCCGACTGGAACGCCTCCAGGCACAGCCGCTCGAACAGCGCGTCGTCGCCGTGCACCGGGCGGCCCCACTCCGTGTCGTGGTACCAGAGGTAGTCCTCGGTGGACAGGCCCCAGGGGCAGCGCAGTCCGCCGTCCGCCGCCGCCACGGCTCCGCCGGTCATCGGCCGGGCTCCTCGTCGCGGTCCGGCCGCTCGTCCGCCGGTTCGGCGGTCTCGGGCGGCTGCCAGGGGCGGGGCGGCTGGTCCTGTGCTCCCTTGAGGAGGTCGGGGCCGCCCGTCCGGGTCGCCTGCGCGCCGGCCAGCGCCGACTCCAGCTCGGCGATCCGCGCGTCCCGCTCGGCGAGTTCGGCGCCGAGCCGGCCGAGCGCGTCGTCCACGTCCGGCATCCGGTAGCCGCGGAGGCCGACGGGCAGCCGCAGCGCCTCGACGTCCGCGCGGCCGACCGGGCGCGACGCGGGCAGCGGGTCCGTCAGCTGTTCGGGCGCCACGTCCTGCAGAACGGCGCTTCTGCCTCCACCGACCACCGCGAGGGTGACCGCGGCAACCACCACCACCATCGCCAGCAGCAAGAACAAGAACACGCGTATCTCCCCGGGAGCGGAATTCGTCCGGGTCCGATCGTGCCATGCGGTACCGGAGGTTAGTGTCGGCTGTTGGCCCGCGGTGGTCGTTCCGCCGGCGGATTCACAGGAAGGGACACGGATGGCAAGCGGTGTGCTCCGGCTGGGGCGGCGTGAATTCGGGGCGCACGAGCAGGTGGTCATGGCGATCGTGAACCGCACCCCGGACTCCTTCTACGACCGGGGCGCCACCTTCCAGGACGAGCCGGCCCTCGCCCGGGTCGAGCGGGCCGTGGCCGACGGCGCGGCGATCATCGACATCGGGGGCGTCAAGGCCGGTCCCGGCGAGGAGGTCACCGCCGAGGAGGAGGTCCGCCGCACGGTCGGGTTCGTCGCGGAGGTGCGCCGCCTCCACCCGGACGTGGTCATCAGCGTCGACACCTGGCGCCACGAGGTCGGCGAGGCGGTCTGCGAGGCGGGGGCGGATCTGCTGAACGACGCGTGGGGCGGGGTGGACCCGAAGCTCGCGGAGGTCGCCGCGCGGTACGGGGCGGGGCTCGTGTGCACGCACGCCGGCGGGGCGGAGCCGCGGACCCGGCCGCACCGGGTGGGGTACGAGGACGTGATGGCCGACATCCTGGGGGTGACCGTGGGACTGGCCGAGCGGGCCGTCTCCCTGGGGGTCCGGCCCGACGGCATCATGATCGACCCCGGTCACGACTTCGGGAAGAACACCCGGCACTCGCTGGAGGCGACGCGCCGGCTCGGCGAGATGGCGGAGACGGGGTGGCCGGTGCTGGTCTCGCTCTCCAACAAGGACTTCGTGGGCGAGACGCTGGACCGGCCGGTGAAGGAGCGGCTGCTGGGGACGCTGGCGACGACGGCGGTGTCCGCGTGGTTGGGGGCGCGGGTGTACCGGGTGCATGAGGTGGCCGAGACGCGGGATGTCCTGGACATGGTGGCGTCCATCGCGGGGTGGCGGGCGCCGGCGGTCGCGCGGAGGGGGCTGGCGTAGAGAACCAAGCCCCTCCGGCGATTGAGGAGCGGGGGTACGGGGGCAGCTCCCCCGCATGGCCCGGGCCCCGCGACGCTCAGCGCCCCACTTCCTTCGTCACCAGCGCCACCGCCTCGTCCACGTCGTCCGTGACGTGGAACAGCAGGAGGTCCTTCTCCGACGCCTTGCCCTGGGCCACCACCGTGTCGCGGAGCCAGTCCACCAGGCCGCCCCAGTAGGCCGTGCCGAAGAGGACGATCGGGAAGCGGGTGACCTTGCCCGTCTGCACCAGGGTCAGGGCCTCGAAGAGCTCGTCCAGGGTGCCCAGGCCGCCGGGCAGGACGACGAAGCCCTGGGCGTACTTGACGAACATCGTCTTGCGGACGAAGAAGTAGCGGAAGTTGACGCCGATGTCGACGTGCGGGTTCAGCCCGGACTCGAAGGGCAGCTCGATGCCGAGGCCGACCGAGATGCCGCTCGCCTCGCGCGCCCCCCGGTTCGCCGCCTCCATCGCGCCCGGCCCGCCCCCGGTGATGACCGCGAAGCCCGCGTCGACCAGCGCCCTGCCGATCCGTACGCCCGCCTCGTATTCCGGCGCACCTGCGGGCGTGCGGGCCGAGCCGAAGACGCTGATGGCGCTCGGCAGTTCGGCGAGCGCGCCGAAGCCCTCGACGAACTCCGACTGGATGCGCATCACCCGCCACGGGTCGGTGTGCACCCACTCGGAGTCGTCCTCGGAGTCCAGCAGCCGCTGATCCGTCGTGCCGGGCTGCACCTGGTCCCTGCGGCGCAGTACCGGGCCGAGGCGCTGTTCCTCGGGCCGTACCGCGCCCTCGGGGATCTCCGCACCCTCGGGAATGCGCGCGTCCTCGCGGTTGCCCATGATCTGCTCCCTCCGCCGACGTCGGGGGCGCCCTGCGACGCCTCCGTCTCCCGCCAGCGTAGATCGCCACGGGTTACGGACAGGGGAATCCGGGAGGTCAGGTCGTGGGTCAGGCGGTGAGCCAGGAGCGCAGGCGGTCCTCGCAGTGGGTGATGCGCTCCACCTTGACGTGCTCGTCGCGCTTGTGGGCGAGGACCGGGTCGCCGGGGCCGTAGTTGACCGCGGGGACGCCTAGGGGGCCGAAGCGGGCCACGTCCGTCCAGCCGAACTTGGGCCGGGCGACGCCGCCGACCGCGTCCATGAACGCCTTGGCCGCCGGGTGGGAGAGGCCGGGCATGGCCGCGCCGGAGTGGTCGTCCACCGTGAACTCCGCGACGCCGCAGTCCGCGAAGACCTCGCGGACGTGGGCCAGGGCCTCCTCCTGGCCGAGGTCGGGGGCGTAGCGGTAGTTGACGACGACCGTGCAGGCGTCGGGGATGACGTTGTTGGCGACGCCGCCCTCGATGCGTACGGCGTTCAGGCCCTCGTGGTATTCCAGGCCGTCGATCACCGGCCGCCGGGGCTCGTACGCGGCGAGGCGGGCGAGGACCGGGGCGGCGGCGTGGATGGCGTTGGACCCCATCCAGCTGCGCGCGGAGTGCGCCCGCTCGCCCTCCAGGTGGAGGAAGACCCGCAGGGTGCCCTGGCAGCCGCCCTCGACCTCGCCGTTCGAGCCCTCCAGCAGGATGGCGAAGTCGCCCTGCAGCCAGTCCGGGTGGGCGTCGGCGATGCGGCCGAGGCCGTTGAGGTGGGCGGCGACCTCCTCCTGGTCGTAGAAGACGAAGGTGAGGTCGCGGTTCGGCTCGGGCACGGTGGCGGCGATGCGCAGCTGGACGGCGACTCCGGACTTCATGTCGGAGGTGCCGCAACCCCAGAGGAGGCCGTCCGCGTCGAGCCGCGAGGGCACGTTGTCGGCGATCGGCACGGTGTCGATGTGGCCGGCCAGGATGACGCGTTCGGAACGGCCGAGATCCGTCCTGGCCACGACGTTGTTCCCGTACCGCTCGACGCTCAGGTGCGGCAGTGCGCGCAGCGCCGTCTCGATGGCGTCGGCGAGGTCCTTCTCCTCCCCGCTGACCGAGGGGAAGTCCACCAGCGCGGCGGTGAGGGCGGGCCCGTCCAGGGTGAGGTCAAGCATGCTTTCGGCCATGGATAGGAGCCTAGTCCCTCGCGTACGGTGGCCCCGTGACCAGGACCGACTCCGCTGCCCCCCGGCGCCCCGGCCGCAGCCGCCGGCTGCGGGTCGTGGCGGCCTTCGGCGTGCTCGCGGCGGTGGCCGGTTATCTGACGGTCCAGTACGTGTCGGGCGGGCGCGGGTCCGACCAGTGCACGGTGCGGTCGGCGGACGGTTCGTACCGGCTGACGCCCGAGCAGGCGGCGAACGCGGCGACGATCTCCGCCGTCGGCACCCGGCGCGGGATGCCGGAGCGCGCGGTCACCATCGCGCTGGCCACGGCGTTGCAGGAGTCCGCGCTGCACAACCTCGACCACGGCGACCGGGACTCGCTCGGGCTGTTCCAGCAGCGCCCCTCGCAGGGCTGGGGCACCGCGAAGCAGATCATGGACCCGGTGTACGCGGCCGGGAAGTTCTACCAGCACCTGGCCGAGGTGCCGGGCTATTCGCGGCTGCCGCTGACCGAGGCCGCGCAGCGCGTCCAGCGCAGCGGTTTCCCGCAGGCGTACGCGAAGCACGAGCCGGACGCGGCGCTGCTGGCCGCCGCGCTGACCGGCCGCACTCCGGCCGCGCTGGACTGCGAGCCGCCGCGGACCACCGCCGGGACGGGCGACGCGGCGAAGGTGCGGGCGGCCCTGGTGAGCGCCTTCGGCAAGGGCGTGCTGCCGGGCGGCACCGGCACGGCGGGCCCCTCTTCCTCGGGCACGCTCACGGTCCCGGTGCGGGCGGACCGCCGCGCCGACCGGGACGGCGTACCGCAGCGCGGCTGGGAGCTGGCGCACTGGGCGGTGGCCGAGTCCGAGGCGCTGGGCATCGACGAGGTCGCGTACGGGGGCCGGGTCTGGGCGGCCGGCTCGGGCTGGCGCACGGAGCGCGAGGCGTCGCGGCGCGAGGCGTCGGACGCGGATCAGGTACGGCTCCGCCTCGTGCGCTGAGGGCGCTTCGGGGTGACCGCCCACGTGTGCGGGTCATCGCCCGTACGGGGGTACCGTCGTGCGCCCCGGGCGCCCTGCGGGCGGCAGCTCGGCGACCGCGCCGACAACTCCCGCAGCCCTTGCCGCGCAAGGGCAGTGACGGTTCACCGGCCCACCGCACAACGCACCGTTTGCCCGGGTTCCTCCGCTGAGGATTATCCGACGCATTGCTCAGTCTTTACGTCACCGCACCGCAACCTCACCCGCCCCCACGACGGTTGTCAGGGCGTCCGGCTCACGGACAGCCCGAATTCCCCTCCCGTCGAAGGAGCATCATGTCCCTCCCCCTGACCCGTCGGATCGCCCGTACCGCGCTGCTGATCGCGGCGGGTGCGGCCCCCGTGGTCGGTGCGGCCGGTGCCGCGGGTGCCGCGGAGCTCACGCAGGCCCCGGACCTCGGCGGACTCACCAGCGTCGAGGGCTCCGGTCTCGGCAAGACGGTCGAAGGCGCCGCCAAGCCGGCCTCGGGCGCCGCGAGCGAGACCGGCGGCAAGCTCGTCGGCACCGCGCTGCCGGTGGCGGGCAAGACGCTCACCGACGTCGGCGGCAAGGCCGCCCCCGCCGCGAAGAAGGTCTCCGGCGCCACCAAGGGCGGGGCCACCGGCACCGTCTCCGATGCCGCCAAGGGCGGCCTGCCCACCGACGCGCTCACCCAGGGCCTGCCGCTGGGCTGACGCCACCCACGCGTGAGGGCCCCCGGGAGCGCGTGCTCCCGGGGGCCCTCACGTACGCCGGTGGTCAGCCGAGGCGCTTGACCGCCGCCGCCACGCGTTCGTCCGTGGCCGTGAACGCCACTCGGACGAAGCGGTCGCCGGCCGGTCCGTAGAAGTCGCCGGGCGCGACCAGGATGCCCCGCTCCGCCAGGTACGCCACGGTGTCCCAGCAGGGTTCGTCGCGGGTGGCCCAGAGGTACAGGCTCGCCTCGCTGTGCTCGATGCGGAAGCCGTGGGCCTCCAGGGCGGCGCGGAGGGCGGCGCGCCGGTCCGCGTACCGGGTGCGCTGTTCCGCCACGTGCGTGTCGTCGCCGAGCGCGGCGACGGTCGCGGCCTGGACGGGCGCGGGCGTCATCATGCCGCCGTGCTTGCGGATCAGCAGCAGCTCGCTCAGCACGGCCGCGTCGCCCGCGATGAACGCGGCGCGGTAGCCCGCGAGGTTGGACCGCTTGGACAGCGAGTGGACGGCGACGATGCCCTCGTAGGTACCGCCGCAGACGTCGGGGTGGAGCACCGAGACCGGCTCCGCTTCCCAGCCCAGCTCCAGGTAGCACTCGTCGCTGAAGACCAGCACGCCGTGCTCGCGGGCCCAGGCGACGATGCGGACCAGCTCCTCCTCGGCGAGGACGCGGCCGGTCGGGTTGGACGGGGAGTTGAGCCAGAGCAGCTTCAGGCCGGCCGGGTCGAGCTCGGTCGGGTCGTCGTAGACCACCGGCTCGGCGCCGCAGAGCCGGGCGCCGACCTCGTACGTCGGGTAGGCCAGGCGCGGGTAGGCGACCTTGTCGCCGGGGCCCAGACCGAGCTGGGTCGGCAGCCAGGCCACCAGCTCCTTGGAGCCGACGACGGGCAGCACGTTCTCGTGGGCGACCGAGACCGCGCCGAGCCGCCGCTCCACCCAGCCGGTGAGCGCGTCCCGCAGCGCGGCGGTCCCCCACACCGTCGGATAGCCGGGGCTGTCCGCCGCCGCGACGAGCGCCTCCCGGATCAGCTCGGGCACCGGGTCGACGGGGGTGCCGACGGACAGGTCCACGATCCCGTCCGGGTGGGCCGCGGCCGTCGACTTGTAGGGCGCCAGCTTGTCCCAGGGGAAGACCGGGAGGCGGGAGGAGACTGCGGACACGGCTCTCTGCTTTCTCGTACGGAGTTCACGCGGGCGGCCCGGCGGGGCGGGAAACACCGCGGTCCCGCACGGCGGCGAGCCGTACGGGACCGGGGCGGCGCACGTGCCGGGGCGCTGTTACTGGTTCTGCGGCGGCAGCGCGGCGATGAACGCGTGGTCGCGCTCGATCAGGCCGAGCTTGGAGGCACCACCCGGCGAACCGAGGTCGTCGAAGAACTCGACGTTCGCCTTGTAGTAGTCCTTCCACTCGTCCGGGGTGTCGTCCTCGTAGAAGATCGCTTCCACCGGGCAGACCGGCTCGCAGGCTCCACAGTCGACGCACTCGTCCGGGTGGATGTACAAGGACCGCTGGCCCTCGTAGATGCAGTCGACGGGGCACTCTTCGATGCAGGCCTTGTCCTTGACGTCGACACAAGGCTGCGCGATGACGTAGGTCACGCTGTCGTTCCTCCTCGGTAGGGCGTTGGCTCTCGCGCGGGAGCGCGGCGTCGTCGATGCCCGCCCCTAGTATCTCCGTTCGCGGGCACGATCCGAACAGGAGGGGCGGACAGAGCTGTGGAATTCACCATCGGCGGACGGCTGGAGGTCCGAATTGCACCAGCTGACGTGGGCAAACGGGTATCAGTCCGGCGTATGACGGGAGACGGTACCGAGGGGTCGAAATTCACCGACACGGTCGGCGTTCTCACATCGTGGAACGACGGAGTGCTGTGCGTCACACCCAGGAGCGGCGAGTCGGTGCGCATCCCGGAGGGCTCCCTCGTGGCGGGCAAGGTCGTGCCGGCCGCCCCGGCCCGGCGGCGCGGTCCCGCCGCCTCCTTCGCCGAACTCGCCCGGGTGACCGCGCGCGCCTGGCAGCCCGTGGAGAGCGAGCCGCTGGGCGACTGGCTGCTGCGCGCCTCCGGCGGATTCACCCGCCGGGCCAACTCCGTGCTGCCGCTCGGCGACCCGGGCGTGCCGCTCGACGCGGCGCTCGGACGCGTCCGGGACTGGTACGCGGAACGGGGGCTGCCCGCGTACGTGCAGACCGCGACCGGTGCCGAGGGCGCGCAGGAGGAACTGTGCGCGGCACTGGAGGAGCACGGCTGGCGGCGCGAGGTGACGGCGGAGGTGCGGATCGCGGCGCTCGCCCCGGTCGGCGACCTGCCCGCCGAGGTCTCCCGGGTCCGGCTGGACCGTACGGCCGGCGCGGCGTGGCTCGCCCGCTACCAGCGCGTCGGGACGCCGGGACCGGAGGTGACGGCCGTGCTGCACGGCGGCCCCTCGGTGTGGTTCGCGACGGTGCCCGGCGGGGAGGGCGAGGCGCCCGCCGCGATCGGCAGGTGCGTGGTGGACGGCCGGTGGGCCGGCTTCATGGCCGTCGAGGTGGCCCCCGAGCACCGGCGCCGGGGCCTGGCGACCGCCGTGATGACCGCGCTGGCCCGGCAGGCGATGGACGAGGGCGCGTCCGCCGCCTGGCTCCAGGTGGAGGCGGACAACGAGGGCGCCCGCGCGCTGTACGACGGGATGGGCTTCGCCACGCACCACCGCTACCACCACTTCCGGCCGGTGTGACCGATGGCCTACGAGAGGAACGACTGCGAGGAGCGGCGCCGCCGGTTCGCGGAGGAGGCCAGGGCCGAGCGGCCCGACCTGGCGCTGCTGTGCCTGCTGGTGGCGGCGGAGGCCGATCCGGAACTGGACGCGCACGGCATCGACGAGGCGCAGATCGAGCTGGACCGGCTCGCCGGGCTGCTCCCGTACGGGCTGCGCGGGGCCCACGCCTGGGCGTCGGCACTGGCCGGACTGCTCGGTGAGCGGTGCGGGTTCGAGGGCTCGGCGGCGGACTACCAGCGCCTGGAGTCGTCCCTGCTCCACGAGGTGCTGCGGCGGCGGCGCGGGCTGCCGATCCTGCTGTCGGTGGTGTGGATCGAGGTCGCCCGGCGGGCCGGCGCGCCGGTGTACGGGGTGGCTCTGCCGGGGCACTTCGTGGTCGGCTTCGGCGACCCGGGCGAGCGGGTGCTCGCCGATCCGTTCGCCGGAGGCCGGCCGCTGACGGACCAGGACGCGGAGCTGCTGGTGACGAGCGCGACCGGGGAGCGGTGGGAGCCGTCGTCGCTGGGGCCCGCCCGGCCGCTGGAGGTCGTGCTGCGGGTCCTGAACAACATCCGGGCCTGGGCGGCGGCCCGCCCGGAGCACACGGCCGTGGCGCTGTGGGCGGCGGAGCTGTCGCTGCTGCTGCCGTCGCACCCGGCCAGGCTGCGCTACGAGCACGCCCAGCTGCTGGTGCGCGCGGGCGAGTTCCTGCGCGGCGCGGCCGAGATGGAGGAGTACGCGCGGATCGTGGAGGACGTGGAGCCGGCCGTGGCGGAGGCGGTGCGCACCAGTGCGCGGGCGGCGCGGGCGCTCCTGAACTGACGGAGCGGGAGGTGTGGCGCGGCGCCCAAACCTCTCGGGGCGCGGCATGCCGTCCAACGGGTGATTATCCGCTCTTCGCCACTCGATGGGCCCACGCCGTAGCCCCCATGCGGCGCTCTCCGATGGCGCGCTCCCGGGTTCGGACTGACGGTGGATCACGTAGCCGCTGCGTCACCAGGAGTCGACACGCCGTCACTCCTCGCAGGGGCGACGAAAGGAAATGTGTACAGATGCGCTCTGCCCGCACGCTGTTCGCTTCGGCCGCCGTCACGGCGGTCCTCACCATCACCGCTCCCTCGGCCTACGCGATGACCGTCGCCGCCGACCAGCACAACGGCGGCTCGTCCGCCTCCGACCGCGAGCACGACAACTCCGACGGCGAGTGGAAGAAGGACAAGCCGCACGGCGGCATGCACACCGGCGGCGGCGCGCTGTCGAAGACCGTCACGAAGGAGTGGCAGCCGGGCGACGAGGGCGGCAAGTACAGCAAGGACGACGCGGACAAGCCGCACGGTGGCATGCACACCGGCGGCGGTGCCCTCGCCAAGGCGGTCGCCAAGGAGTGGCAGCCCGGTGACGAGGGCGGCAAGTACAGCAAGGACAAGCCGCACGGCGGCATGCACACCGGCGGCGGCGCGCTGGCCAACACCCTCGCCAAGGAGTGGCAGCCGGGCGACGAGGGCGGCAAGTACAGCAAGGACGACGCGGACAAGCCGCACGGCGGCGTCCACACCGGCGGCGGCGCCCTCGCCAAGACGGTCGCCGAGGAGTGGCAGCCCGGCGACGAGGGCGGCAAGTACAAGGACGAGGAGAAGCCGCACGGCGGCATGCACACGGGCGGTGGCGCGATGGCGATGACCGGCAGCGGTCTGGCGGCCGGTTCGCTGCTGCTGCTCGGTGGCGCCGGCGTCGCGGCGTACCGGCTCCGCCGCCGTCAGGCGTCCGGCGGTGCGATGGCCTGACCGGCCCGCGGGCCCTTGTCGTCGCGGTCGCCGTCCCCTCCGGACGGTGGCCGCGGCGCCCGCGTTTTCCCCGGTCCTCCCCACTCGTACCGCCCCCGTACGGACGAAAGGCACGTGCTCCATGGCCGCCCCGCAGACCACCGAAACCCCCTCCCCCGGGGCCGCGTCCCGGACCGGCTCGCTCGGCCGGGCCCTGTTCTGGCCCCTCGCGACGGCCGGTCTCGGCATGACTCTGATCTACCACTCCATCGGTTCGCCGGCCGACGACAAGGCGCCCGCCCCGCCTCCGGCAGCCGCGTCCGCCGCCGCGTCCCCGTCGGCGGCGGCCTCCGCGAAGGCCACCCCGAGCGCGTCGCCCTCGCTGCCGCGCTCGGTGCCGACGCGGCTGCGCATCCCGGCGATCGCGGTGGACGCGCCGTTCACCCCTCTCTCCATCGGTCCTTCGGGGCGGCTCGACGCCCCGCCGCCGAACGACAAGAACCTGGTCGGCTGGTTCAAGGACGGTGCGACGCCCGGCGAACGCGGGACGTCGATCGTGGCGGGCCACGTGGACACCACGACCGGCCCGGCCGTCTTCCTCCAGCTGCGCTTCCTGAAACCCGGGGCGACCGTCGACATCACCCGCGCCGACGGCACGGTGGCCACGTTCGCCGTGGACACCGTGGAGACGTTCAGCAAGGCGGACTTCCCCGACGACAAGGTGTACGCCGACACCCCGGACGCCCAGTTGCGGCTCATCACCTGCGGCGGCGCATACGACCGGAAGGCCAAGGACTACGAGGACAACGTCGTGGTCTTCGCGCACCTGGACTCGGTGAAGAAGAAGTGAGCGCCGGCCTTCCCCCGTGTCCGGGCGGGAAAACCCGATGCGCACGGGCGCGGGGCGCTGTTAGCGTCGGGCCCATGCAGCGTGCCGCCATGAACACGACGACGCCGGAGAGTGTCCCGGCGCGCTGACTGCTGACCAGCCGACAAGCCCCGGGGCGAGTGCCCCGGGGCTTTCGCGTGGGGTCGCTCGCCCTTCCCACGCGAGGAGACCACCATGCACGACCACCGCAGACTCGGCCGTGAGCTGGAGCTGTTCGACACCGATCCGCTGATCGGCGCGGGGCTCCCGTACTGGCTGCCGGACGGAGCGGAGCTGCGGCACACCCTGGAGGAGTACGTCCGGGGCGCCGAGCGGCGGGCCGGGTACCGCCATGTCTACTCGCCGGTGCTCGGCAAACGGGAGCTGTACGAACGCTCGGGGCACTGGGCGCACTACAGCGACGACATGTTCCCCCCGATGGACCTGGGCGGACAGCAGCTGGTGCTGCGGCCCAGCCTGTGCCCGCACCACGCGGTGATCTACCGCTCCCGGGCGCACAGCTACCGCGAACTGCCGCTGCGGATGGCGGAGCTGGGCGGGATGTACCGGGCGGAGCTGTCCGGGGTGCTCGGCGGGCTGACCCGGGTGCGCTCCATCCAGCTGAACGACGCGCACATCTTCTGCACCGTGGAGCAGGTCGCCGGCGAGGCGCGCGGCGCGCTCGACATGATCCTGCGGGCGTACGAGGCGCTGGGTGTCCGCGCGGCCCGCTTCCGGCTCTCGCTGCCGGGTCCGGGCGGCAAGTACGTCGCCGCCCCTGAGCTGTGGCGGCGTTCCACCGCGCTGCTGACCGAGGTGCTGGCGGCGTCGGGCCTGCCGTACGAGGCGGCGGAGGGCGAGGCGGCGTTCTACGGGCCGAAGATCGACGTCCAGGTCGAGGACGCGGCGGGCCGCGAGTTCACCCTGTCCACCGTGCAGGTCGACTTCCACCAGCCGGAGCGCTTCGACCTCCACTACATCGGCGAGGACGGGGCGAAGCACCGTCCGGTCATGGTGCACCGCAGCATCATCGGCAGCGTCGAGCGGGCCGTCGCCCACCTCATCGAGCAGCACGGCGGCGCCTTCCCGGCCTGGCTGGCCCCGAAACAGCTGGCGGTCCTGCCGGTGTCCGACGCCGAACTCCCGGACGCGGAGGCGCTGGCCGGGCGGTGCGCGGAGCTGGGGCTGCGCGCGGAGATCATCGGCCGTGAGCGCGGCAGCCTGGGCGCCCGCATCCGCGAGGCCAGGCTGGTGCCGTACCAAGTGGTGATCGGCGCGGCGGAGGCGGCCGACGGGTTCGTCGCGCTCCGCCTGCGCGACGGCCGCCGGCTCGCCCCCCTGCCGGCCGGCGAGGCGCTGTCCCGGATCTCCGCGCTGACCGCCGCGCACAGCACCGCGCTGTGGGACGAGGAGGCGGACGACCTTTAGCGGAGGGGTTCAGGGCCGTCCCGCAATCCCCGGCGGGACGGCCCTCAGGCCGCGTCCGGCGCCGCCTCCACCTTCCGCGTGTCGCCCTCCCGCCCGGGGCCCAGCGCCCCGGCCAGCGTCGCCGCCACGGCCACCAGCGCCAGGACCACGGTCATCGTGAGCCGCAGGCCGATGTGGTCGGCGAGGAAGCCGAGGGCGGGCGGGCCGACCAGGAAGGCGCCGTAGCCCGCCGTGGAGACCGCGGCCACCCGCGCGGCGGCGTCCGTCGGGTGGTCGCCCGCGGCGGACACCGTGACCGGGAAGCCGAGCGAGGCACCGAGCCCCCACAGCACCGTGGCGGCGCCCGCCATCAGGGGGCTCGGGGCGACGATCACCACGGCCAGGCCCAGCGCCGCGGTCAGGCCGCTGACCCGGACGACCAGCGCCCGGCCGAACCGCTCCAGAAAGGGGCCGCCGGCCAGCCGGCCCAGGGTCATCGAGGCGGCGAAGACCAGGAACGTCAGCGAACCCGCCGTGGGGCTCACGTCGTACCCGTCGACCATGAGCAGCGGCAGCCAGTCGTTGGCCGCGCCCTCCGCGAAGGCCATCGCCAGCACGATCACGCCGATCAGGACGAGCTGCCGGTCGCGCCACACGTGCAGCTGCCCGAGGAGACCGCCGCCCCGCTCGGCCCCCGCGGCCGGGGTGTCCTCCTTCCCCGTGCCGTGCGGGAGGGCGAGGACCGCCCGGGTACCGGCCGCGGCTATCAGCCCCGCGATCAGCGTCAGATGCCAGCCGACGGGGAACGCGGCAGCCGTCAGCACCATGCCGAGGAGCGCCCCGACGACGGTTCCCAGGCTGAAGCATCCGTGCAGCACGGGCAGGACGGGCCGGCCGATGAGGTTCTCGACGGCGGCGCCCTCGATGTTGAACGCCACCTCGCTCATCCCCATCCCGCCGCCGAACAGAGCCAGGCCCCCGAAAACCACGGCCGCCTGCGACATGACGGTGCCGGCGGCGACCACCAGGAGTCCGGTGACGATCAGGACGACGCCACCGAGGATCGTCGCCCTGCCCCCCTTGCGCCGCACCATCGGACCGGACGCCATGACACCGGCCATCGAACCGGTGGAGAGCCCGAACAGCACCAGGCCCATCGCGCCGGTGGACACGTCGAGCCCGTCCCGGACGGCGGGGGTGCGGGCGACCCAGGAGGCCATGCCCGTACCCGCGGCGAGCATGAAGAGAAACAGTGCGGCACGCCAGCGGCGTGTGGCGGCATCCATACAGCGGGGCCTCGTCAGACGGTCGGAAAAAGGCGGGCGCAACGAGCGTACGTTCGTACGCCTGGAGTGTACGCTCGTACCCATGACGGACTACTTCGCGGGTGATCCGCGTACGAACCACGAGCGGATGCTCGCCGGAGACCTGTACATCGCGGACGACCCGCAGATCGTCGAGGCCCAGAAGCGGGCCGTGCGGCTGGCCGCCCGCTATCTCGCCGCCTACGCCGAGGACCCGGACGCGGCCCGGCCCGTCGTCGCCGAACTCCTCGGCGGCCTCGGCGCGGGGGCGCACATCCGGCCGCCGCTGTACGTCGACTACGGCTCGTACATCACGGTCGGCGAGGACACGTTCATCAACTACAACCTCACCGCGCTGGACGTCGCGCCGATCACCATCGGCCGCGACTGCCAGATCGGGCCGAACGTCCAGCTGCTGACGCCCACCCACCCGGTGGAGCCGGAGCCCCGCCGGGACAAGCTGGAGGCGGCGCGGCCCATCACCATCGGCGACAATGTCTGGCTCGGCGGCGGGGCGATCGTGCTGGCCGGGGTGACGATCGGGGACAACAGCGTCATCGGCGCGGGTGCCGTCGTCACCAAGGACATCCCCGCCAACGTGGTCGCCGTGGGCAATCCGGCCCGGGTGATCCGTTCGATCTAGGCGAGGGACAGGAACACAGGTGGCGACCGGACAGAACGACCCCGAGCGGCGGGAGCGCATCATCACCGCCGCGCTCGATCTGATCGCGGCCGAGGGGGTCGCCGGGACCTCGCACCGCAAGGTCGCCGCGCGCGCCGGGGTACCGCTCGGCTCGATGACGTACCACTTCGCCGGCATGGACGAGCTGCTGCGGGAGGCGTTCATCCGCTTCTCCAGCGGCATCGTCGCCGTCTTCGAGGAGCGCCTGGGCGCCGCCACGACGCAGGACGAGGCGCGCGAGGCGGTCGCCGATCTGGTCCACCACCTGTCCGGCGGCAACCAGCGCGAACTGGTCCTCACGCACGAGCTGTACACCCTCGCCGCCCGCAAGCCCGCCTACCGCGAGCTGACCCGCGCGTGGATGCGCCGCAGCCGGGTCGCCCTGGAGTGGCACTTCGACCCGGCGACGGCCCGTCAGCTCGACGCGCTGATCGAGGGCCTGTCCATCCATCGCGCACTGGAGACCGAACCGCACGACCGCGCCCTGACCGTCGAGGCCATCGCCCGCATCACGCGCGCCTGACGCGCGCCCACAGCCCCTGGCCGGCACCCCACCTGACCAAGGTGCCGGCCAGGTCACCCCCTACGCACCGGCCGCCCGGGCCAGCACGCACACCTGGGGCCACTTCGCGCCCGGGGTGGTCAGCCGGGCGGTGACGGTGAACCCGGCCTCCTCCAGTTGTCCGACAACCCGGTCGGGCGACAGCAGGTGGATGGCGTACGCGACACCGCCGGTGCGCTTCTCCGAGGTGTAGGGCTCCCCGTTCCCGGCGTGGAACCCCAGCAGCAGCCGGCCGCCGGAGGCCAGGACCCGGCGGAACTCCGCGAAGAGGACCGGGAGCCGGTCCGGCGGCGTGTGCAGGATGGACCACCAGGCGACGATCCCGCCGAGGCCGCCGTCCGGCAGCCCGAGCGCGTCCATCGCCCCGGTCTCGAAGCGCAGGTCCGGGTGGCGGCGCCGGGCGGCGTCCACCATCCGCGGCGACACGTCCACGCCGTGGACGTCCAGTCCGAGGCCCGCCAGATGGGCCGTCACATGGCCCGGCCCGCAGCCGAGATCGGCGACGGGGAGCCCGCCGTCCGCGCGGACCTCCTCCGCGAAGGCGCCGATCAGCGCGCGCCCCGGCACGTCCTCGGCGAAGAGGCCGGGAACGCGGGCGGCGTAGTCCTCGGCAACGGAGTCGTAATAGGCGCGGGTCGCGTCGAGTTCGGTCATCCGTACGAGCCTAGGGGGTGGCTACGGCGGCCGGGGCCGCGTACCCCGCACTGGCGGGCGGGCGTCGTCATGTCAGGGCCGGCCGCCCGCCATCAGGGATTCGAGTCCGGCGAGCCCTTCCAGGACGAACTCCCCCAGGCCGCGCACCCCGAGGGTGTCGATCCAGCGCTCGAAGGCGACCTTGAAGACGGCGATCCCCGCCTCGGCCGCCAGACTGGCCGCCGGTTCGCCGACTCCACGCGCGCGCAGGGCCTCCGCCATCGCCGCGGCGAGCGAGGCCAGCTTCACCAGCTCGCGTTCCTGGAGCTCCGGATTGGCCATGATGATCCGCTGCCGTCGCCGGGCCTGCTCGTGGCGCTCGTCGAACACGGCCGCCGCGGCCTGGAGCGCCTCCGCCACCGCGTCCATCGGGGGCGTGGCCGGGGGCGCTCCGGCGAGGCCGCCCACCAGGCGCTCCTGGAGCAGGGCGGAGCCCGCGAACAGCACCTCTCGCTTGTCCGCGTAGTGCCGGAAGAAGGTGCGTTCCGTGAGCCCGGCCCGCTTGGCGATCTCGGTCACCGTCGTCTGCTCGTAACCCCGCTCGCCGTACAGCTCCATGGCGGCCTGCTCCAGCCTGCCGCGCGCGTTCGGCTCCCATCGACCCATGCGCCGAGTCTATGGGATGACAGTGACTGACATCGGAGTTAGGCTGATGACAGTCGCTGACATCGAAGGTCGGGCCGAGTGCCCGGCTGCCCGGATCGTCGGCCTGTTCCAGGAGGTCTTCTCTCATGCGTGTATTCATCACCGGCGCGTCCGGCTGGATCGGTTCCGCGGTCGTCCCCGAGCTCATCGGGGCAGGCCACCAGGTCGTCGGGCTCGCCCGTTCGGACGCCTCGGCCGAGGCGCTGGCCGCCGCCGGGGCCGAGGTGCTGCGCGGCTCGCTGGACGACCTGGACGTGCTGCGCGGGGCCGCCGCGGAGGCGGACGGGGTCGTCCACCTCGCGTTCAAGCACGACATCGCGTTCTCCGGGGACTTCCAGGGCGCCACGGACGCGGACCGGAAGGCCATCGACGCCTTCGGGAACGCGCTCGCCGGCTCCGGCAAGCCCTTCGTCATCGCGTCCGGGCTCCTCGGGCTGGCCCCGGGCCGGGTCGCGACCGAGGAGGACGGGCAGAGCGCCGCCCCGGACGCGCCCGCCGGGGGCCCGGGCGACCGCCAGGACAACGCGCGGGCGACGGTCGCCCTCGCCTCCCGAGGCGTCCGCTCGTCCGTCGTCCGGCTGCCCCCGACGGTCCACGGCGACGGAGACCGGGGCTTCGTCGCCGCGCTCGTCGCCACCGCCCGCGCCAAGGGCGTCTCCGGCTACGTCGGTGACGGCTCCCAGCGCTGGCCGGCCGTCCACCGCGCGGACGCCGCCCACCTGTTCCGGCTGGCCCTGGAACAGGCCCCCGCCGGCTCCGTGCTGCACGCGGCGGGCGAGGAGGGCGTCGCGCTGCGGTCCGTCGCCGGAACCGTCGCCCGCCACCTCGGCGTCCCCACGGCCTCCGTCGCACCCGAGGACGCGGCCGGCCACTTCGGCTGGCTGGCCGGCATGGTGGCCCTCGACTCGCCCGCGTCCAGCACGTCGACCCGGGACCGCTTCGGCTGGAAGCCGGCCGGGCCCGGGCTCATCGCGGACCTGGACCAGGGGCACTACTTCGGCGCGCCGGGCGCGTAACGCGCGGCCCCGCCGCCCTCACTGGTCGCGGCCGTGCACCGCGACCACCGCCACGGCCCCCGCGACCAGCGCCCACAGCGCGTAGACGGACCAGGCGCCCGCCTCCGACCACGGGTAGAGCTCGGCCGGGGGCTGCGGGAGGGCCCCGCCCGTCAGGCGGTCCCAGGCGCTGAACGGCAGGGTGTGCCGGAACACCGCCGTCAGGTGCCGGCGGTCGCTGAGGACCATCGGGAGCAGGAGCAGCACCACCACGCACGCCACGATCGACGTCCCCGTGTGCCGGATCACCGTGCCGAGCGCGAGGCCCGTGAGCGCGGCGACCGGGGCGAGCAGCGCGGATGCGGCGAGGACCTGGAGCGTTCCGGGGTCGCCGAGGGAGACCGCCGCGCCGCGTCCGGACAGGATCGCCCGGGTCGAGGCGAAGGAGGCGGCGGCGACGAGCACGCCGAAGGCCGTGCTGACGGCGGCGAGTACGAGGACCTTGGCGGCCATTACCGAGCGCCGGGCGGGCACGGCGGTGAACGTCGTGCGGACGAGCCCGGTCCCGTACTCGCCGGTGACCGACACGGCGCCGATCGCGGCCAGGGCCAGGACGAGCACCAGGGCGGAGTTGTCGGTGAAGGCGTCGACGAGTGCCAGGCGGTGGCCGACGAAGAACTCCTGGCTGCCCTTGTCGTACTGGTACCAGTACTTGTAGTGGTCGTAGGCCGTACCGGCGTTGAACGCGACGACCGCCAGCGCGCTCAGCGCGTACAGCCAGGGTGTGGAGCGCAGCGACCACGTCTTCAGCCACTCGGCGGCGATCAGGTCGGTGAAGCGCGCGCGGGCCTCGACGCGCGTGACGGGGGCGGCGGTGGCCGTGGTCATCGGGGGTCTCCTGCCGGGTACTGGACACTGTCCGAGGTGAGTTCCATGAACGCCTCCTCCAGCGAGGCGCCGAGAGTGGTCAGTCCGTGGAGCAGGACCCGGTGGCGCAGGGCGAGTTCGCCGATGCGCTCGGCGGGGAGCCCGGTCACGGTGAGCCGGTCGCCGTCCCCGGTCACCGAGGCTCCCTCGGCGGTCAGCAGCGGCGTCAGGTCCGCCGCGTCCGGGGTGCGTACGGTGACGCTGCGGCGGGCGGAGCGGGCGGCGAACGCGCTCAGGCTCTCGGCCGCGATCAGCGCGCCGCGCCCGATGACGACGAGCCGGTCGGCGGTGTGCTCCATCTCGGTCATCAGGTGGCTGGAGACGAAGACGGTGCGGCCTTCGGCGGCGAGCCGGCGGAAGAGCCCGCGCACCCACAGCACGCCTTCCGGGTCGAGGCCGTTGAGCGGTTCGTCGAAGAGCAGGACGGGCGGGTCGCCGAGCAGGGCCGTGGCGATGCCGAGGCGCTGGCGCATCCCGAGCGAGAAGCCGCCGACGCGACGGCGGGCCGCTGCCGCGAGGCCCACCTCTCCGAGGACCTCGTCGACGCGGGCGCGCGGGATGCCGTTGCTCCGGGCCAGCACGGCCAGGTGGGCGCGGGCGGTGCGACCGCCGTGGACGTCGCCCGCGTCGAGCAGGGCGCCGACGTGGCGCAGGCCGCGCGGGTGGTCGCGGAAGGGCCGGCCCTCGACGGTGGCCGTTCCGGCGGTCGGCTCGACCAGGCCGAGGAGCATGCGCAGGGTGGTGGTCTTCCCCGCCCCGTTGGGCCCGAGGAAGCCGGTCACCTCGCCCGGGCGGACGGTGAAGGTCAGGTCGTCCACGGCGGTGGCGCCGCCGTATCGCTTGGTCAGTCCGTTGACTTCGATCACGGACCCACCCTGCGGGCCGCGACCGGGTGGTGTCGTCGGGCCGTCGCTGACAACCAGGCCGGCCCGTCTGCACCCGTGGGTGTACAACCGTGGGCCGATGCGCGGGCGTTCGGGGCTGGCTACGCTCGGCACATGTCCAGCTCACCGGTCCTGCCCCTGCTCAAGCGCGTCCCACCGGGCGCGTGGGTGGCGGCTGCCTGGTACGCGGGCATGGTGCTCACGCTGCTCATGCGGGTCCGGCTGCCCGGCGAGCAGCAGGCGTCGGTCCTGCCCGGGGTCCTGTTCTACCGCTGGGACGGCCTGCTGACCCATCTGCTGTCCACGGCCCTGCTCATGGCCGGCTGCCGGTGGCTCACCCGGCGCCCGCTGGGCGCCATGGCGGTGCTCCTCGCCGCCTCCGCGCTCGCCACCATGCCGCTCGGGGTGGCGGAGATACCCCTGGCGCAGTTCCTGGCCGTCGATGTCGCCCTGTACTTCACGGCCGCCGCCCGCCCGCTGCGCACGGGCATCCTCGCCCTCGTCATGTCGGTCGCCGTCCTGGTCGCCTTCGTGAGCAGCCGGGCGCTCGCCGGATGGCCCGCCGGTACGTCGGCGGAGCTGGCCGTCGCCCTGACGGCGGTCGTCGCCTGGCTGGTGGGCCGCTCGGTGTACGAGAGCCGCAGGCACGACGCGGACCTGACCGCCCGGGCCACCGACCGCGCGCTCGTCGCCGAACGACTGCGCATCGCCCGCGAGATGCACGACGTGGTGGCCCACAGCGTCGGCATCATCGCCCTCCAGGCGGGCGCCGCGGCCAGGGTCGTGCACACCCAGCCGGAGGCCGCCCGCGAGGCGATGAGCGCGGTGGAGGCGGCCGGCCGGGAGACGCTGTCGGGGCTGCGCAGGATGCTGGGCGCGCTCCGGGAGACCGGGCCCGGCCAGGACGAGGCGGGGCGCGAGGAGGCGCCGCTGCGCCCGGCCGAGGGCCTCGCCGACATCGACCGGCTCGCCCGGGCCACGACCGCCGCCGGGGTCCGGGTCGAGGTGGACTGGCGGGGGGAACGGCGCGCGCTGCCGCCGGAGTTGGAGCTGTCGGCGTTCCGGATCGTCCAGGAGTCGGTGACCAACGTGGTGCGCCACGCGGAGACCGACGCCTGCCGGGTCCGCGTCGAGTACGGCGAGGAGGAGCTGGCCGTCGAGATCACGGACCGGGGCCGGGGCGGGGACCGGAGCGCGGGCCGCGACCCGGGGCGGGGCGCGGCGCCCGGGTTCGGCCTGGCCGGGATGCGGGAGCGGGTGGCGCTGCTGCACGGCGAGTTCGCCGCCGCACCGGCCCCCGGCGGGGGCTTCCGGGTCACGGCCCGTCTGCCGGTGCCCGCGCCGGAGCGTGCGCGGGAGGCGATATCCGCGCCGCCGGAGCCGGAGCCGGTGCGGGGAGCGGCGACATGAGCGGCGGCGGGCGCCCCGGCGCGCCGGGGGACGCCGCCCAGGACGCGGGCGGGGCGGCGGCCGCCCCTTCCCCGGTCCGCGTCGTGCTCGCGGACGACCAGCCGCTGGTACGGGCCGCGTTGCGCATGGTCATGGCGGACACCCCGGACATCGAGGTGGTCGGCGAGGCGGGGACGGGCGGGGAGGCGGTCCGGCTGGCCGCCCAGCTGGCGCCGGACGTCGTCGTGATGGACATCCGGATGCCCGGTATGGACGGCATCGAGGCCACCGAACGGATCGCCGCGCAGGGCGGCGCGGCCCATGTGGTGGTCCTGACGACGTTCGACGACGACGACTACGTGTACGGGGCGCTGCGCGCCGGCGCGGCCGGGTTCCTGGTCAAGGACATGGCCCTGGACGACATCCTGGCGGCGGTCCGGGTGGTGGCGTCCGGCGACGGGCTCATCGCGCCGAGCGTCACCCGGCGGCTGATCAAGGAGTTCGCGGCCCGGCCCTCGCCCGCCGCGCCGGTCCCGGCGCCGCTGACCGCGATCACCGACCGGGAGCGGGAGGTGCTGGCGCTGGTCGGCGGCGGCCTCTCCAACGCGGAGATCGCCGAGCGCCTGGTCATCAGCGTCGCCACGGCGAAGACGTATCTCACCCGCCTGCTCGCCAAGCTGGGCGCACGGGACCGGGTGCAGCTGGTCATCATCGCGTACGAGGCGGGGCTGGTGTCCCCGGGCCGGTGACGGAGGCGACGGCCGGACGGCGACGGCCCGCCCGGGACGCCCCCTACAGCCAGCCCTTCTCGCGCGCCATGCGGACCGCCTCGGCGCGGTTGCGGGCGGCCAGCTTCTGGATGGCCATGGAGAGGTAGTTGCGGACGGTGCCCTGGGAGAGGTGGAGGGCGGCGGCGATCTCCGCGTTGGTCGAGCCGTCGGCGGCGGTGCGCAGGACCTCGCTCTCGCGGTCGGTCAGCGGGTTCGCACCGTCGGCGAGGGCGGCGGCGGCCAGGCCGGGGTCGATGACGCGTTCGCCGGCGAGCACCTTGCGGACCGCCTCGGCGAGCTGGGACGCGGGGGCGTCCTTGACCAGGAATGCGTCGGCGCCCGACTCCATGGCGCGGCGCAGATAGCCGGGCCGGCCGAACGTCGTAACGACCACGACCTTCACGTCCGGCAGGGCCTCGCGGAGCCGGGCCGTCGCCTCTATGCCGGTCATGCCGGGCATCTCGATGTCCAGCAGGGCCACGTCTACGGCGTGTTCGCGGGCCGCCGCCAGGACCTCGTCGCCCCGGGCGACCTGGGCGACCACCTCGATGTCCGGTTCCAGGCCGAGGAGCGCCGCCAGGGCCTCGCGCACCATGGACTGGTCCTCCGCGAGGAGAAGTCTGATCATGCTCATTCCGCGGATCCCAGGCCGGATTCGAACGGAACGCTGAGGACCATGGTGAAGCCTTTGCCCGAACGGGGCTGGGTGGCCCGGGTGGTGAGGGTGCCGTCCACCGAGGCGAGGCGTTCGGTGAGCCCGGTGAGGCCGTTGCCGGGCGTGGTCCCGGCGCCGCCCCGGCCGTCGTCGGCGACGGTCAGTTCGAGCACCCGCCCGTCCAGCGTCTGGCGGGGAGCCAGGGTCACCGTGCAGCGGTGCGCGCCGCTGTGGCGTACGACGTTGGTGACCGCCTCCCGCAGACCCCACGCGAGCACCTCCTCCGCCTTCTCGGGCAGCCCGTCGGGGATGTCGGCGGGGACGTCGGCGTCGACCCCGGCGGCGGCCAGCGCGGTGCGCGCCCCGGCCAGTTCGCCGGGGAGGGTCGGCCGACGGTATCCGGTGACGGCACTGCGGACGTCCACCAGGGCCTGGCGGCTGACCTGTTCGATGTCCGCGACCTGGGCCGCCGCCAGCTCGGGCCGGTCGGGGAGCATCCGGCCGGCCAGCTCGCTCTTGAGGGTGATCAGCGAGAGGGAGTGGCCCAGCAGGTCGTGCAGGTCGCGGGCGAGGCGCAGGCGCTCCTCGTTGGCGGCGAGCTGCGCGACGGTGGCGCGGGCCTGGCGCAGCTCGATCGTCGTGCGGACCAGCTGCCGTACGCCCGTCATCGCGAAGCCGCCCAGCAGGGCGGGGAAGACCAGGGCGGTGACCGTCGCGCGCGGGTCCTCCAGGGTCGCGCCGACGCCCACCATGACGACGGTGACGACGGGGATCAGCCACCGCGCGGTCCGCAGCGGCATCGTGGCACCGGCCGACACCGCCACGTACACGAAGAGGACCAGCCAGGGCGTGCCGAACGTCAGCGCCAGCACGAGCGCGAGGCTCCCGAGGAAGGCCAGCGACGCCCGGACCCGGAAGGGATCGCGCGCCTTCGACGTGTGCCGGAAGACCAGGACCAGATAGGCGCCGACGAAGACCGCCAGCCCGAGGACGCCGAGTGCGGTCGCCCACCGGGTGTGGTTGCCGTCGGCGAGGTCCTTGACCGGCGCGCTCATGAAAGCGAGCCAGATACCGATCCACAGCAGCTTGATCCCGGCCTGACGGGCGGTCGCGGGCGGCCGCCCGAGCCCCACCGACGTCTCGTCGTCGTTCACGCTTTCAAGGTGTCCTTCCGGTAGAGCCAGGCCGCGCCGCCCGCGAAGACCAGGAAGTAGGCGCACAGGACGGCGACGTCCTTGGCGTGCGGCGCGCCGCCCATCTCGACGGCCTGGCCGAGTGCAGCGTACGCGTGTGTGGGAAGCCACTCGGAAACGTGTCGAAGCCACTGCGGGAAGGTCGCGCTGGGCATCCAGAGGCCGCCGAGGATGGACAGCCCGAAGTAGATGATCATCGTGACCGGGCGGACCGCGTCCCCGCTGGTGAGGTATCCGATGGCGACGCCGAGCGCGGCGAAGACCAGGGAGCCGGCCCAGATGACTCCGGTCAGCGCGAACCACTGCCAGAGGTCGAAGCGGACGTGTTTGACCGAGGCGGCGACGAGGAAGACCACGACGATGCACGGCAGGGTGACCATGGCGGCGCTGGCGATCTTCGCCAGGACGTATCCGCGGCCGGGCAGCGCGGTCAGCCGCAGCTGGCGCACCCAGCCCTTCTCGCGCTCCTTGGCGATGCGCTCGCTGTTGCCCATGAGGACGGCGGTCAGCGCGCCGAACGAGGCCATGGAGACCATGAAGAAGGACTGGAGGGTCAGATCGGTGTGCGGGATCGTGGCGGTGTCGTTCTGGGTGCCGGAGATCAGCAGGTAGATCACCGACGGGTAGACGACCGAGAAGAACATGAACTTCTTGTTCCGCAGGGTGCGAGTCACTTCGAGCCTGATCAACGTGTTCATGCGGTCCTGGCCTCCTCGGCCTCGGTGATGGCGACGAATGCCTGCTCCAGGCCGAGTCCGGCGACTTCCAGCTCGCGCGGGTACAGACCGAGGGCGTAGAGGGCGTGCACGGTCGCGTCGGCGTTGTGCGACTGGATGCGCACCCGCCGGCCGTTGACGTCGAGCGAGGCGAGGAACGGCAGGGCGCCGAGGGCGGCCCGGTCGATCGTTCCCTCCAGCTCGAAGGCGATCCGGCGGGCCCCGGCCTTCGCCTTGATCTCGGCGGCGGTCCCGTCGGCGAGGAGGCGGCCCTTGTGCAGGACGAGGACGCGGTCGGCGATCGCGTCGGCCTCTTCGAGGTAGTGGGTGGCGAAGAGGACGGTGCGGCCCTGCTCGGCCTGCTCGCGCATGGTGGCCCAGAACGCCTGACGGGCGGTGACGTCCATGCCGGTCGTCGGCTCGTCGAGGACGATGAGGTCGTTGGCACCGGCGGTGGCCAGCGCGAACCGCACGCGCTGCTCCTGGCCGCCGGAGAGCTTGTTGACCATCCGGCCGGCGATCGACGCGATGCCCGCCCGGGCCAGCACCTCGCCGACCGGGTGGGGGCGCGGGTGCAGGTCGCAGGCCAGCCGGACCAGTTCCTCGACGGTGACGTCCTCCATCAGGCCGCCGCTCTGCAGCATGGCACCGACCCGGCCGGCCTTGATGGCCCCCTGCGGAGTGGTGCCGAAGAGGCTGACCGTGCCGGAGTCGGCGGTGCGCAGGCCGAGGAGCAGGTCGAGGGTGGAGGACTTGCCGGCGCCGTTGGGGCCGAGGAGCGCCACGGTCTCGCCGGGATGCAGGTCCAGGGTGAGCCCGTCGACGGCACGTACGTCTCCGTAGACCTTGCTGACCTGGTCGAAGCTGACCACCGCGGTCCTCGTCGCGGTCGCTCCGATGGCTGTCGTCGTCATGCGTCCAGCCTGGCCGACCGGGGGGTGCGCGCGGCAGGGCCGGCGGTCGTGTATCCGGGATGACAGATGTCATGCGGCCGGGGTGACGGGTGTACGGGACCGGGATTACGGAGCCGGGTGTACAGGGGGCCGGACGGGGAAGGCGGCACCCCGGCCGGTGCCCGTTCCGCCCGTTCACGCCGCCGCCCCCGGCCGGTGTCCGGTCGGGGGCGGGTGGCACGGGACGCGGGTGGGTCAGCCGTTGCCGTCGAGGTCGATCGTGACCGTGCGCTCGGCGGGGGTCTTCCCCAGCAGGGCGCCCTTCATGGCGTAGGCCACGTCGTCCGCGCTGAGCTGGTGCTTCTTGCCGTCGCCCTTGGTGATCATGATGCCGTCGAAGACACCGGCGCAGAGCCGGTCGATGGCCTCCTTGTCGTAGACGTCGACCAGCTTCCCGTCGACCGCCTTCATCGACAGGATCTGCGGCAGCGACTTCGCCGGGCCGAACGGGATCTGCTTGCCGCCCGCCTTGATGGTGACCAGCCCGGACATCGCCGGCTCCGCGAACTCCTTCATCGCCCGGTCCAGTTCGGCCTGGGTGATGGAGGGTTCCTGGGTGACGACGGGCAGTTCGACGGTCTTGGCGCTGCCGGTCTCGACCTGGGCGCGGTAGGCGTCCCGGACGGAGCCCATCGCCTTGTTCACGTCGATCGCCTTGCCGGCCTTGCCCGGTACGGCGACGGCCTTGCCCGGCTCGAACCTGATGGTGCCGTCCTTCACGGTGCCCGAGGCTCCGGCCAGGTCCTGGAGTGCGACGCCCAGCTTCTCCTCGTCCACCGGGAAGACCGGCTCGACGGTTCGCGCGCCGCCGAAGAGCGAGCCGATCACGGAGACCGGGTTGTAGTCGCTGCCGGCCGCGGCGCGCACGGTGGCCTGGCTGTCCAGGGAGAGCCCGGCCTTGTCCGGGGCGAGTTCCGTCTCCTTGCCGTCCACGGTGAGCTTGAGCGGGGTCGCGGCGCGCTTGGCGAGCGCCGCGTCCAGCTTCTCGACGCCGTCGTCCTTCGTGCCGCCGCCGATGTCGACGCCGAGGACCGTGGTGCCCTTGGGGACGTCGGAGTGGTTCATCAGGAGTCCGGCGCCGTACGCGACACCGAGCAGGCAGACGGCCGCCGCGCCGAGCAGGACCAGCTTCGAGCGGCCCTTCTTGGCGGGCGCGGGCTTCGGCGTCGGGCGGGGCGCCGGGGCCGGCTTCGGCGCCGAGGCACCGGGTCCGCCCGGGCCGCCGGGCCCGGTGCCCATCGGGTCGCCCGGCACGTTCCGGTCACCGGGCACGACGGGGATGCCGCTGTTCAGCGTGTCACCCGAGACGTTGCCGCCGGGGCCGCCCGGGGGCGGGGCGAACTGCGGGGTGAGGACGGCGGTGTCGTCGGACATGCGCGGCGGCACACCGCCCTGCCCGGGGCCGCCCGTGTTCAGCGGACCGGGGCCCGGCGGGAAGGGGCCGGGGCCGTCGAGGTTCGGGGTGAGCGACGAGGTGCCGGCGGCCGGGCCCGTGGTGGGGCCGGCCGGTCCGGGGGTGCGGACGCCCAGGTCGGGGGTGGAACGCGGGCCGCCCGGGCCCTCGCCGGGGCCCTGCGGGAAGTCGCGCTGCGGGCCGTCCGAGAAGTACGGCAGGTCGGTCCGGGGACCGGAGGGCGGGGAGACCCGGCCGGGGCCGGGAGCGCCCGGACCGCCGGGAGCACCCGGAGCGCCCGCGCCGCCGGGACCGGCCGGAGCGCCGGGACCGCCCGGGGCACCGGCACCACCGAAGGCACCGGAGCCGGCCGGAGCACCCGGACCGCCGGCCGCACCCGGCACCGGGAAGCCCGCGCCGTCGGTGTCGCCGCCGGGCCGTCCGTCCGTGGAGGGCTTCGTGGCCGCCGGGGACTTGCGGGGCGCGAACCAGTCGCTGCCGCTCTTGTCCTTGGCCGGCTTCTCGGCGGACTCCGCCGGGTCCGCGTCCTCGCCGCTCTCCGCGCTCGGCGCCGGCGTCCGCGGTGCACCGCCCGGCGCGGAGGCGCCCGGACGCGGGGTCGAGCCGGTGCGCTCGCCCTCGCCGTCGGCGTCGCTCACGGGCGTACGCATGACAACAGGCGGGATGGGGCGCGACCCCGGGATGTTGATCCGGATGCGCGTCGTCAGCGTCGTCTCGGTCTTCGGCTCGTCCGGCCGGTCGGCACCGCCGGGTTCCCGGGACCCTTCCGGGGCGTCCTGCGACGGGTGCGTCGACGGATACTGGCGGGATCCGTACGGCGGCGTACCCGAGGGGTACGCGGCTCCTCCGCGACCCTGGGGCCCGGAGGACGAACTGTCAGTTTCACGACTCAAAGCAGGTTCTCCCGATTGGCTCCGCCGCCCGTACTTCCCCCGTGCCGCAGCCCGGGCGCGCGAACCACCATACTGGCCGCCGCCGGCACACACCCCGCGACCGGGGGAAACGACTGCGCACCCCCTGGGCGGGCAGGGGGCATTACGGGATCGGACGGAGCACATTACTTGGCAGGTCGGCCGCTTTCGGCCCGCTGCCCGGACGATCGCGGCATGGTGGCACAGATCACAGCGATGGCCATTCCACCCAGCATGAAGAGCCCGAGGCCGAGCGCGTCACCGAAGACATAGTCCCCTTCGGGCCGCCCACTGAGCAGAAAGACGACCGAAATCAGCCACCCCGCCGCCGGCGCCACCGCCCCCGGCTGGGTGCCCGTCAGCGTGCGCCCGCCGTGGAAGAGGCCCGCCGCGGCGGCCAGGGCGAGCAGCAGCCCGCCGGGGAACCAGGCGGGCTGGACGAGCGCCCCGGCGATGCCCACGACGGCACCGAGGACCGCGAGCCCGAACAGGGCGGCGATCCGGGCGGGGTTGAGGGGCGCGGCCATGCCGCCGGCCGGAATGTCCTTCTTCTGCGCTTCGGTCCGGCTGCCGCCGGCCCGCGCCCTGCTGCTGCCGCTCATCGGTCCGCCCCCGGCACACCGGCGAAGAGGTCCCGTTCGCGTTCGCCCGCCGGGGCGCCCGGGGCGCCGGTGACCAGCTCGTAGTACTCCGTGGTGAACACGGGCTGCCCGAGGTCGTTGGAGAGCGCGAAGTACGGTCCCCGGACGGCGATCTGGGTGGCGTGCGCCCGCATCGCGGCGGCCTTCGCGTCCTCGTGGCCGGTGCCGTCGATCACGGTGGTGATGCGGTCGTCGTCCACCACGCCGGGTACGTCGCCGAGCGCGGCGATCCCCGGGAACGCGTCCGGGGCCTCGGCGCGCAGCGCGGCGAACCCCTCCTCGGCGACCGAGCGCGGCACCCGGTTCCAGTAGACCTTCGCGATGGCGTGCGGGGCGCCGGAGCCGGGGCGGTACGCGGGGTCGGCGGCCAGCTCCGCGGCGCGGGTGGCGACCCGGTGGGCCTGGATGTGGTCCGGGTGCCCGTAGCCCCCGTCGGGGTCGTAGGTCACCAGGACCTGGGGGCGCACCTCGCGGATCACGGCCGCGAGGTGGCCGGCGGCCTCGTCGAGGTCGGCCGACCAGAAGGCGCCGGGGCGGCGGTTCTGCTCGGTGCCCATCATCCCGGAGTCCCGGTAGCGGCCGGGGCCGCCGAGGAAGCGGTGGTCGGTGACGCCCAGCTCCTTCATGGCCGCAGCGAGTTCGCCGATGCGGTACGGGCCCAGTGCGTCGTCGCGGTCGGCGGCGAGGTGGGCGAGGGCGGGCGGGATGATCTCGCCCTCCTCGCCGAGCGTGCAGGTCACCAGCGTGACCAGGGCGCCCTCCGCCGCGTACCTGGCCATGGTGGCGCCGTTGTTGATCGACTCGTCGTCCGGGTGCGCGTGCACCAGGAGCAGCCGCCGGGCGGGAAGGTCCGTCATGGGCACCAGCCTACGAGCCCATGAGGCGACCGCCCGCCGACGGGTGACCGGGTCAGAACTTGATGCCGCCGATCATGCCCGCCACGTTCGTGGTCAGCTCGGAGATGGTGGGTGCGATGGACGAACTGGCGAGATAGAAACCGAGCAGCGCGCAGACGACCGCATGTCCTCCCTTCAGTCCGGACTTCCGGATCAGCAGGAAGACGATGATCGCCAGCAGCACCACCGCCGAAATCGAGAGCGCCACGGCGGTTCACCTCCATCTGTACGGTCGGGACGGGCAGCACGCATGGAGCCAGCAGGTTCATACCCACCGAGCGCTACGGATCATAACTATCCGTGGCAACGCATTGTTCGGGGCACAGCAGCACGAGGGGCGCACGGACGGGCGTGGCCGATAGGTTCGGCGCATGACTTCGTCAGAGATCACGTTTCCGCTCCAGCTGGCCCGGACCATGAGATTCACCCTTGGGGCACCGCGCGCGTTCACGGTGTCACCCGACGGTGGACGCGTGGTCTACCTGCGCTCGGGTTCGGGTACGGACCGCTCGGGGCAGCTCTGGGTGCTGGACCTCGACGAGGGCAGCGGGCCGCGAGAACGCCTGGTGGCCGATCCGGCGGCGCTGCTGGGCGGTTCGGAGGAGCGTCTGTCGGCGCAGGAGCGCGCCCGGCGGGAGCGCAGCCGCGAGGGCTCGTCGGGGATCGTGGGCTACGCGCTGGACGGCTCCGCCGAACTGGCCGCGTTCGCGCTCTCCGGGAAGGTGTACGTCGCCGGTCTGGGCGCGGGCGGGGCGCGCGCGCTGCCCGTTCCCGGCCCGGTGATCGACCCCCGCCCCTCCCCGGACGGGCGACACGTCGCCTATGTGTCCAAGGGTGCCCTGCGGGTCGTCGGTGTGGACGGCGAGGCGGACCGGGCCCTCGCGGAGCCGGAGGACGGCCATGTCACGTACGGGCTCGCGGAGTTCATCGCGGCCGAGGAGATGAGCCGCAACCGGGGCTTCTGGTGGTCGCCGGAGTCCGACCGGCTGCTGGTGGCCCGGGTCGACGACAGCCCCGTGCGGCGGTGGTGGATCGCCGACCCGGCGCACCCCGAGCGCAAGCCGGCCGAGGTCGCGTACCCCGCGGCGGGCACGCCCAACGCCGTGGTGGGGCTCAACGTCGTGGACCTGGACGGCAAGCGCACCGAAGTGGTGTGGGACCGGGCCCGGTTCCCGTATCTGGCGCGGGTGCACTGGTCCTCGTACGGGGCTCCGCTGCTGCTCGTCCAGGCGCGGGACCAGCAGAGCCAGCTGTACCTTGCGGTGGACCCGGAGACCGGGGCGACCCGGACCGTGCACGCGGACGAGGACGAGGTGTGGCTGGAGCTGTTCCCGGGGGTGCCCGCGTGGGCGCCGGACGGGCGGCTCGTGCGGATCACGGACGAGGGCGGGGCACGGCGGCTCGCGGTCGGCGACCGGACGCTGACCGGGGGCCAGTTGCACATCCAGTCGGTGCTGGACATCGGGGAGTCCGACGTCCTGGTGTCGGCGTCGGCGGGCGAGGAGGCGGCGCAGCCGGAGACCGGCGAGAGCCATGTGTACCGGGTCAACGAGCTGGGCGTCGAGCGGGTCTCCGAGGGCGTCGGCGTGCACACGGCGGTCCGGTCGGGCCGGGTGACGGTGCTGGTCTCGGCGACGCCGGAGCGGCCCGGGTCGACGGCCCGGGTGCTCCGGGACGGCAAGGAGATCGCCGTCGTGGAGAACCGCGCGGAGCGCCCGGTGCTGACCGCGCGGCCGGTGTTCACCGAAGGGGGCGCACGGCGGATTCCGTGCGCCGTGTTGCTCCCCACCGGGTACTCGGAGTCGGACGGTCCGCTTCCGGTCCTCATGGACCCGTACGGCGGACCGCACGGCCGGCGGGTCGTGGCCGCCCACAACCCGCATCTCACCTCGCAGTGGTTCGCGGACCAGGGCTTCGCGGTCGTCGTCGCCGACGGACGCGGCACGCCCGGCCGGTCACCGGCCTGGGAGAAGTCGATCAAGCACCGGGTGGCGGTCAGCTTGGAGGACCAGGTGGACGCGCTGCACGCGCTCGCGGAGGAGTTCCCGCTGGATCTCGGCCGGGTGGGCATCCGGGGCTGGTCGTACGGCGGTTATCTGGCGGCCCTCGCGGCGCTGCGGCGGCCCGACGTCTTCCACGCGGCGGTCGTCGGCGCCCCGGTGACCGACCAGCGGCTCTACGACACCCACTACACCGAGCGCTACCTGGGCGACCCGGCGGAGAACCCGGAGGTGTACGCGGAGAACTCGGTGGTCACCGACGCGGGCCTGTCGAACGCGGCCGAGCAGGTGCGGCCCATGATGATCATCCACGGCCTGGCCGACGACAACGTGGTCGTCGCGCACAGCCTGCGGCTGTCCTCGGCGCTGCTCGCGGCGGGCCGGCCGCACGAGGTGCTGCCGCTGAGCGGGGTGACCCACATGACCCCGCAGGAGAAGGTGGCCGAGAACCTGCTGCTGCTCCAGGTGGACTTCCTGAAGCGGTCGCTGGGGCTCTGAGTCACCAGCCGGGCGGCGGCTGCGAGGGCGGCGGGGGCGGGCCGAATCCGCCGCTGCCGCCCTGCGGGTAGCCGTAGCCGGGGCGCGGTCCGGGGTACGGGGGCGCGGCCGGCGCGGGGCCCCATCCCGGGCCGCCGGCCCACGGGTCCTGGCCCGGGGTGCGGACCGGGCCCGGTACGGCGAGGGCGAGGAGCGCGGCCAGGGCGGCGAGCAGCTGGAAGAACGAGCTGAGCAGGCTGAGCTGGAGCTCGACCGACAGGTCGCCGAAGTGCTCCAGCATGTCGTAGTGCACGATGCGGACCACCCCGAACACCCCGCCGGGCAGCAGCACGGCCGCGGCCACCAGGCCGAACGGGCGGGCGTGCCGGGCGCGGGCCACGGCGCTGATCCCGGCGACCACGCAGAGCAGGGCGAGCATCACGGTCGCCCAGCCCGGCGGCGGACCGGTCAGGTACTGCGCGACCCGGTCGCCGCCGACGTACCAGTCGGGGAAGAATCCCGGGTCCCGGACGACCTGGCGGATCTCCCACGCGATCAGCACCACCCCGGCGGCGCACAGCGCCAGGAACGCCAGTACGCCCGCGCCGGGGCCCGGCCCGGCCGGTGTCCGCTCGTAGGAGTCGACGGGCGGCCGACGGCCCGCCCCGGCAGTGATGATCATCGCGGCGGCGGCGGCCACGGCGACGAAGGCGCAGATCAGGGCCCGCGAGCGCAGGTCGTCGGAGTACGCCGCCTCCATCCGGCGGCTGCCGATGGTCCAGAGGCCGGGCAGTCGCACGGCGAGGGTGACCACCCCGGCGACGACGAGCGCGGACGCGGCGGACGCGGCGCGCAGCGCGGCCACGGCTACGGCGACGTACACCACGAACAGGACGAGGTCCGTGCCCGAGGTGGTGGGAGCGACCCGCAGGCCGGCGTCGTACAACCCGGACCAGGACCGCCATAGTTGACCGAAACCCGTCGCGTCGACGTCCCGTATCAGCCAGCTCGCGACGATCACCGCGAGCACGGCGGACAGCACGGCTCCGGTGGCTCTTGCTCCGCGGGTGAGTATCACACCGGCGATACTTCCGTGCGTCCGGCCTCCGGACAAGAGGGCCTGCGCCGCCGCCCGCACGGCGACCGGCCGGGGGGCGTCACACCCCGCCGGCCGGTCCACGGCACCCGCACGGCCGTACGCCGTCCATGCTGCCGCGTCCGTATATCGGGGACGTTGCCCTCGTGTTAACGCCGCGTCAGACGGACCGGCTGCTCCCGGAGGGCGGGGGCGGGCCCTCGTCGCGGTCCGTCGGCCCGGGCCGCTGCGCCGTCTCCGCCGCCCGCTCCGCCGCCTCCTCCTGGCCGCCCTCGCCCGGCACGGAATCGAGCGTGCCCTCCGGCGGGACCACCCGCTTCTCCTCCGCGAAGTGGCAGGCGGAGGCGTGCCGGGCCGGGCTGTCCACGTCCAGGAAGGCCGCCGGGACCGCCAGCAGCGGCACCTCCAGCTCGCACCGCTCCTGCGCCTTCCAGCAGCGGGTGCGGAAGCGGCAGCCGGACGGCGGGTTGGCGGGCGAGGGCACGTCGCCGTGCAGGATGATCCGCTCGCGGAACTCCCGGGCCGCGGGGTCCGGCACCGGCACGGCGGAGAGCAGCGCCTGCGTGTAGGGGTGCGTGGGGTGGTCGTAGATCTCCGCGTCGGTGCCGATCTCGACGAACCGGCCCAGATACATTACGCCGACCCGGTCGGAGATGTGGCGCACGATGGACAGGTCGTGCGCGATGAAGACGTAACTCAGGTTGAACTCGGCCTGGAGCCGGTCCAGCAGGTTGACGACCTGCGCCTGGACGGAGACGTCGAGCGCGGAGACCGGTTCGTCGGCGACGATGATCTCCGGGTTGAGCGCGAGGCCGCGGGCGATGCCGATGCGCTGGCGCTGGCCGCCGGAGAACTGGTGCGGGTAGCGGTTGATGTACTCCGGGTTGAGCCCGACGACGTCCAGCAGCTCCTGGACTTTGCGGCGCCGGCTGCCCTTCGGGGCGACCTCGGGGTGGATCTCGTACGGCTCCCCGATGATGTCGCCGACCGTCATGCGCGGGTTGAGCGAGGTGTACGGGTCCTGGAACACCATCTGGATGTTGCGCCGGACGGCCTTGAGCGCCCGGCCGGAGAGCTTGGTGATGTCCTCGCCCTTGTACCGGATGGAGCCGGCCGTCGGCTTCTCCAGGTGCACGAGCAGCCGGGCGACCGTCGACTTGCCGCAGCCGGACTCCCCCACGACGCCCAGCGTCTCGCCGGCCCCGAGGTCGAAGGTGACCCCGTCGACGGCCTTGACCGCGCCGACCTGCTTCTTGATGAGGATGCCCTGGGTCAGCGGGTAGTGCTTGACGAGGTCGCGCACCTCCAGGATCGGTTCGCCGCCCGCGTACGCGCTCTCCCGGCGCGACTCGGACAGCAGGGTGCGCGCCGTCTCGCCCTCCTCACGGGCTTCCTTGCGCCCCGAGTGGTCAGCGTGCATCGAGCGTCTCCTTCCAGAAGTGGCAGGCGCTCTGTCGGTGCTCGGCCACGTCGTACAGCGGCGGCACGTCGGTGCGGCAGACGTCCTGGGCCATCGGGCAGCGCGGGTTGAAGGCGCAGCCGGGCGGGATGTGCAGCAGGTTGGGCGGCAGCCCCTTGATCGCGTACAGCTCCTGGCCCTTCTGGTCCAGGCGCGGGATGGAGGCCAGCAGGCCCTTGGTGTACGGGTGGGCGGGTGCCTTGTAGATGTCGTGCACGGGTGAGGTCTCGACGATCCGGCCCGCGTACATCACGGCGATCTTGTCGGCGACGTCCGCGACCACGCCGAGGTCGTGGGTGATGAGGATCAGGCCCATGTTCAGTTCGCGCTGGAGTTCGGCGAGCAGGTCCATCACCTGGGCCTGGACGGTCACGTCGAGGGCGGTGGTCGGCTCGTCGGCGATGATCAGGGAGGGCTCCAGGGCGAGCGCCATGGCGATCATGATGCGCTGGCGCATGCCGCCGGAGAACTGGTGCGGGTAGTTGCCCACCCGCTCCTTGGCGGCCGGGATGCGGACCCGGTCCATCAGCTCGACGGCCTTGGCCTTCGCGTCCTTGCGGGACATCCCGCGGTGCACCACGTACATCTCGCCGAGCTGCTCGCCGACGGTCAGCACGGGGTTGAGGGAGGACAGCGCGTCCTGGAAGATCATGGCCATCTCCTGGCCGCGGATCTTCCGGCGCTCGTCCTTCTTCATCTTCAGCAGGTCGCGGCCCTTGAACAGGATCTCGCCCCGCGGGATCTTCCCCGGGGGCATGTCGAGGATGCCCATGACCGCCTGGGCGGTGACCGACTTGCCGGAGCCGGATTCGCCGAGCACCGCCAGCGTCTCGCCCTCGGCCACCGAGTAGTTGACCCCGTTGACGGCCTTCACGACCCCGTCCCGGGTGTGGAACTCCACGTGCAGATCGCGCACTTCGAGCAACATGGCAGCGGACTCCTCAGCGCAGCTTGGGGTCGAGGGCGTCGCGCACCGCGTCGCCGAGCATGATGAAGGCCAGCACCGTGACCGCCAGCGCGCCGGCGGGCCAGAGGAGCATGTGCGGGGCGTTGCGGATGTACTGGGACGCGGCCGAGATGTCGATGCCCCAGGAGACGGCGGGCGGCTTCAGGCCGACGCCGAGGAACGACAGGGTCGCCTCCAGCGAGATGTACGTGCCCAGCGCGATCGTCGCGACGACGATGACCGGGGCGACGGCGTTCGGCGCGATGTGGCGCAGCATCATCCGGCCGTTGGAGGCGCCGAGGGCCCGGGCGGCCTGGACGTAGTCGTTGTGCTTGGCGGTGATGACGGAGCCGCGGGCGATGCGGGCGATCTGCGGCCAGCCGAGCAGGACGATGAAGCCGACCACCGGCCAGACGGTGGAGCTGGTCACCACGGAGAGGAAGACCAGGCCGCCGAGGACCACGGGGATACCGAAGAAGATGTCGGTGAGCCGGGACAGGATCGCGTCCCACCAGCCGCCGAAGAACCCCGCGAGGCCGCCGAGGACACTACCGATCAGGGCGACCCCGAGGGTGGAGCAGATGCCGACGGTGACGGAGTTGCGGGCGCCGTACACGACCCGGGTGTAGACGTCGCAGCCCTGTCCGTCGAAGCCGAAGGGGTGGCCGGGCTGGGAGCCCTCCTGGGCCTTGCCGAGGTCGCAGTCGAGCGGGTCGCCGGACGCGATGAGCTGCGGCCAGATCGAGATGACCACCAGGAACAGGATGATCAGCGCGGAGATGATGAAGACCGGGTTGCGGCGCAGGTCGCGCCAGGCGTCGGACCACAGGCTCTGCGGTTTGGTGTCGGGGCCGGTCCCCCCGGGTCCGCCGGGGGTCTTCTCCAGGCTGTCGCCCTCCGCGAGCGCGAGGTCCGTGGGCCCGCCGGCTCCGGCGGCCGAGATCGCCTCGTCCGGTGTCTGCTCAGGCATAGCGGATCCTCGGGTCGAGTACGGCGTACAGGAGGTCGACGATCAGGTTGGCCGCCAGGAAGACGAGCACCAGGACGGTGACGAAGCCGACGACGGTCTGCGAGTTCTGGCGGAGGATGCCCTGGTAGAGCTGGTAGCCGACGCCGTGGATGTTGAAGATCCGCTCGGTGACGATCGCCCCGCCCATCAGGGCGCCCACGTCCGTACCGATGAAGGTGACGACGGGGATCAGCGAGTTGCGCAGCAGGTGCCGGATGACCACGCGGCGCCGGGGGAGCCCCTTGGCGGTCGCGGTGCGGACGTAGTCGGCGCGGGTGTTCTCGGCGATCGAGGTCCGGGTGAGCCGGGTGACGTACGCCAGCGAGACGGAGGCGACCACCAGGCCCGGGATGATCAGCTCGTTGAGCGGGGCCTCGGGCGAGACGGACGGCTTGATGACGTCCCACTCGACGCCCAGGAGCAGCTGGAGCAGCAGACCGGTGACGAAGGTCGGGACGGAGATCACGATCAGCGTCAGGATGAGGACGGTGGTGTCGACCGGCCGGCCGCGGCGCAGCCCGGTGACGACGCCGAGGCTGATGCCGATGACGATCTCGAAGACGATCGCGACGAGGGTGAGGCGGATGGTGATGGGGAAGGCGGTGCCCATCAGCTCGGTGACCTCCTGCCCGTTGAACGCGGTGCCGAAGTCGCCGGTGAAGACGTTGCCCATGTAGGTGAGGTATTGCTGCCACACCGGCTTGTCGAGGCCGAATTCCGCGCGGAGTTGGGCGGCGGTCGCCGGGTCGCACTGGCGGTCGCCGCAGAGACCGGCGATGGGGTCGCCCATCACGTTCACCATCAGGAAGATCAACAGCGTGGTGCCGAAGAAGACCGGGATCATCTGCAGCAGCCGCCGGATCACATAACGTCCCATGAAGGGCTCCGGGGGTCGCGGGGACGGAGGCTGAGGAGTCGGGGGACGGGGAAGCCGGGCGGCCGGTGCGTCACCGCACGGGTCACCCGGCTTCGTCCCTTACTTGACCTTGATCTGCTCGTACACCGGGACGCTGAACTGGTTCAGCGAGACGTTGGTGACGTTCTCCGAGTAGCCGGCGCTGCCGTTCTGGTACCAGAGCGGGATGACGGGCATCTGCTCGACCATGACCTTCTCGGCGTCCTGGAAGAGGGAGACGGCCTTGGCCTTGTCGGACTCGGCGTTGGCCTTGTCCACGAGGTCGTCGAACTGCTTGTTGCTCCACTTGCCGTCGTTGGACGAGGCGTTGGTGTAGTACACGGGCTGCAGGAAGTTCTGGATGAGCGGGTAGTCCATCTGCCAGCCGGCGCGCCAGGGGCCGTGCAGCTTCTGCTGGGAGACCTGGCTGCGGAAGTCGGCGAAGGTGCCGATGGGGGCGCCGACGCAGGCCCGGTTGTTGCCCATGACCTTGTTGATGCTGTTGCAGACGGCGTCGACCCACTCCTTGTGCGAGCCGGTGTCCCCGTTGTACGCGATCTTGAGCTGGCCGCCGGGGATGCCGCCGCCTTCCTGGATCAGCTTCTTGGCCTCGGCGGCGTTGTACGTGCACTCCTTGCCGCAGAGCCCCTTCTTGAAGCCGCCGTCCTCACCGAGGACCGGTGAGGTCCAGTCGGATGCGGGGGTGCGGGTCTTCTGGAAGATCTGGTTGGTGATCTGCTCCCGGTTGATCGCCATCGACAGGCCCTGGCGGACCTTGGCCGCGCCGGGGGTATCCCACTGCTTGTCGTAGAACGGGAAGGCGAGGGTCTGGATGATGCCGGCCGGGGTGTTGATGTAGCGGTCGCCAAGGTCCGATTTGACGTTCTTGAGCTGCGAGGCGGGCACGTCGTCGACGAGGTCGAGGTTGCCCGCGGTCAGGTCGGTGTAGGCGGTGTTGTTGTCGGTGTAGACCTTGAGGTCGATGCCGCCGTTCTGCGCCTTGTCGTCCCCGGGGTAGTCGTCCCACTTGCGCAGGCTCATCGAGGAGCCCTTGGTGTACTTCTCGATGGTGTACGGACCGTTGCCGACCGGCTTGGAGAGCCAGCCGGCGTGGTCGCTGAAGAAGGCCTTGGGCAGCGGGGCGAAGGCCGGGTAGCCGAGGGTGTCGGGCCACAGCGAGAACTTCTGCGACAGCTTGACCGTGAAGGTCATGTCGTTGACGATCTTGAGGCCGGAGAGCTTGGTGGCACTGGCCTTGCCGGACTCCGGGTGGACGTCCTCGTAGCCGTCGATGTAACCGAAGAAGTAGGCGTTCTTCTGGTTGTTCTTGAGCAGGGCGCCGTAGTTCCAGGCGTCCACGAAGGACTTGGCGGTGATCTTCTCACCGTTGCTGAAGGTCCAGCCGTCCTTCACCGTCACGGTGAAGTTCTGGTTGTCCTTGGTCTCGATCTTCTCGGCGAGCATGTTCAGCGCCTCGCCGGTCTTCGGGTCGTACCGCTTCAGACCCCGGAAGATCATGTCGAGGACCTTGCCGCCCTGCACCTCGTTGGTGTTGGCCGGCTCCAACGGGTTCTGCGGGTCACCCCAGGACGAGCTGACGATCCCGTCGGCGCCACCGCCACCGCCACCGCTGTCGCCCCCGCCGCAGGCCGTCGCCGCCAGGGCGACGGCCGCCGCGCATGCGGCCCACTTGACGTGTGTGGCTCCGCGCATGGAGTGCCTCCTCGTTCTGCTCCGGCTTACGTGAGGTCAAATATCACCTCGGAACGGGGCGTACGCATATCTACTCCCCCCATTCGGGCAGGCCGGTCGCCGCCCGGCCGCTCGCACACACCCCCGGACACCGGATTCCGGACGCGTGCGCGACACCGCGACAGGGCCTCCCACCCCCTCTGACGAGCGGCGAAGCGATAACGACGGGGCAACGAACCGGCATCGGCCGCATAGCACCACATCCGGATGTACGAATTCCGAGACAATGCCGCCCGGATATCGGACTCAATGCCCGGATTGAATTGAATTGCAGGTCAATATGCCCTGGATCAGGCAAACGCAAGGTAAAAGACTCGCCATGCGATGGTCATGAACGGGTCAAAGTGCCAAAGAGCGGACCAAGGCGGCTCGACATTCATTGACCCTGCGTGAATTGCGTTGAAAAAGTCCGGGTAGCCCGTGGGTGTGCCCTGCGGAGTCCTTCGACCCTCCGGGCCAGGAGCACCATGACGATTCCAACCTCGAACGCAGCAGCCCCCCTTGAGGCGGCGGACATGACGGCGGCCGTCCCGCCGGAGACCGACGCACGCAAGGGAGGTGACGGCCGGTCGCCCGGAAAACTCGCCTGGCGCCGATTCAAGCGGGACCGCACCGGCATGATTTCCGCCTATGTGGTCATTTTCTTCTTCGTGGTGGCCATTGCCGCCCCGCTGATCGCGAAGCTGTACGGAAAGGACCCGTACACCACGTACGGGCAGAACGACACCAGTCTGCTGGACGACTTCGGTTCCCCGGTCCTCCCCAACGGCGGGATCAGCAGTGACTTCTGGTTCGGCATCGAGCCCGGTCTCGGCCGGGACGTCTTCACCTTCCTGCTCTACGGCATCCGCAACTCCCTGCTCATCGCCGCCGCCACCACGCTCCTCGTCACGGTGATCGGCATCGCGATCGGCATCACCGCGGGCTATCTCGGAGGCAAGACGGACTACCTGGTCGGCCGGGTCATCGACATCCTGCTGGCCTTCCCGTCCACACTCTTCTTCATCGCCTTCTGGCCCGTACTGCTCTCGATCCTGGTCGACCCGGAGGAGAACACCCCGGTCTGGCTGACCGTGGTCACCCTCATCTCGGTCATGACCGCCTTCGGCTGGGCGTCCATCGCCCGTCTGCTGCGCGGTGAGGTGCTGGCCCTGCGCGAGCGCGAATTCGTGGAGGCCGCCAAGGTCACCGGCGCCTCCCCGGCACGGATCATCTTCAAGGAACTGCTGCCCAACCTCTGGACACCCATCCTGATCCAGGCCACGCTCGCGCTGCCCGCGTACGTGACGGCGGAGGCGGGTCTCGCCTTCCTCGGCGTCGGGCTGACGTCTCCGACCCCGGACTGGGGCGTGATGATCCAGCGCGGCTCGGACGTCTACCAGAGCGACATCACGTTCATGCTCTTCCCCGGCGCGTCGATGGTGATCTTCGTGATCGCCTTCAACCTCCTCGGCGACTCCGTGCGCGACGCACTGGACCCCAAGACCAAGCGCTGAATCCGCCGTACTCCGGACGGGCGACGGGGCCCACCCGGATCCACCGTTTCTCCACTCGACCAGAGCAGGAAGCCATGTCTCTCTCCCGCAGAAACTTCGTCATCGCCACGTCGGTCGCGGCCGGCGGCTCGATGGTGCTCACCGCCTGCAGCAGCGGCAGCTCCAGCACCGGCAAGGACGGCAGCAAGAGCAAGGGCCACGGCGGCACCGACAAGTACACCGGCTCGGTGGTCGTCGGCACCAAGGAGGACTCCACCGGCCCCGCCCCCGAGGTCCCCGGCGCCAAGAAGGGCGGGACGATCCGCGGCATCGCCCCCGACGACTTCTCGCACCTGGACCCGCAGCGCATCTACTTCTCGTGGAACTCCGCGGTCGGTGACCTCTTCATCCGCTGCCTGACCGGCTACAAGATCGCCGCCGACGGCTCGATGAAGCTCGTGGGCGACCTCGCCACCGACGCCGGCACCACCAAGGACGGCGGCAAGACCTGGGAGTTCACGCTCAAGGACGGCCTCAAGTGGGAGGACGGCAAGGAGCTGACCGTCGAGGACGTGCGCCACGGCATCGAGCGCGGCTTCGCCAGCTTCACCACCGAGGGCGCCGGCTACGCCCAGCAGGCGCTCACCGGCACCACCGACTTCCGCGGGAAGTACAAGGGCCCGTACGGCGGCAAGCACCTCGACTCGGTCGTGACCGACAAGGCCGCGAAGACCATCACCTTCAAGCTCGTCGAGGCTCGCCCGGACTTCAACTTCACCCTGGCGATGAGCTCCTACGGCGCCGTCCCGGTCAAGGGCGACAGCAAGGAGAAGTACGACAAGGACCCGGTCTCGGCCGGCCCGTACCGCATCAAGTCGCACTCCGTCGACAAGTCGATGACCCTGGTCCGCAACGAGCACTGGGACCCGAACACCGACGCGATCCGCACCGCGTACCCGGACCAGTTCGTCTACGAGTTCGGCCCCGAATCCCTCCAGGCCACCGACCGCCTGATCGCCGACTCCGGCGACGACCAGTACGCCGTCATGGCGTACAGCGGCGTCCCGGCCGAGCGCATCCAGAAGGTCCTCACGGACGCCGAGCTGAAGAAGCGCACCTTCAACGGTCTGCTCACCGGCATCTACTACTACGCGATCAACACCAAGCGCATCACCGACGTGAAGGTGCGCCAGGCCCTGATCCACGCCTGGCCGCTGGAGCAGATCCGCAAGATCTACGGTGGTCCGTCGGCCGGTGACTACGCCACGTCCATCCTGAGCCCCGACATCATGGGCTACGCCAAGGACGACGTCTACGGCAAGCTGAAGAAGCCGCAGGGCGACCCGGAGAAGGCGAAGGCGCTGCTGAAGGAGGCGGGCAAGGAAGGTCAGAAGATCGTCTACGCCTTCCCGCAGAGCAACACCTACGACAAGACCAAGGTCGTCATCGAGAACGCCCTCAAGGCGGCCGGCTTCGAGGTCGTTCTCAAGCCGATGGAGTCCACCAGCTACTACGACGGCATCCAGAAGATCGACAACAAGTTCGACGTGATGTGGTTCGGCTGGTCCCCGGACTGGCCGACCGGCTACACGCTGATGCAGCCGCTGTTCGACGGCGGCACCATCGCGGACGGCGCGAACAACATCTCGCAGCTGAACGTCGACTGGGTCAACGAGGCCATCAAGAAGAACGTCACCATCGCCGACCCGGTCGAGGCCGGCAAGGCGTGGGCCGCGCTCGACAAGCGGATCATGACGGAGGAGGCGCCGATCATCCCCGAGACGTTCCAGCGCCGCTTCTACCTGTACGGCTCCAAGGTCGGCGGCGCCATGTTCCACCCGCTGTGGTCCTCGGCCGTGTTCTACAAGCTGTTCGTGAAGGCCTAGCCGACACCCCCTGAGGCGGGGCGCCCACGCGGCGCCCCGCCCGCTCCCCTCCCCCTCGTCGGCGTCTGCCAGGGAAATCCATCGCCATGTTCCGCTTCCTCATCCGCCGGGCAATCGGCGCACTGGTCATCCTGCTGATCATCAGTGCCATCACCTTCGTCCTCTTCTACGTCGCGCCCCGCGACCCCGCCCGTGCGGCCTGCGGCAAGATCTGCACGCCGGAGACGCTGGCGCTGGTCAAGCAGAACCTCGGCATCGCCGACCCGCTGCCCGTGCAGTACTGGCACTGGCTGGAGGGCGTGTTCGTCGGCCGCGACTACAGCTCGTTCGGCCACTGCCCCGCGCCGTGCCTCGGCTACTCGTTCCGCAACCGCGAGCCGGTCCTCGCCACCATCCTGGACCGTCTCCCGACGACGCTCTCCCTCTCCGTCGGCAGCGCGGTCGTCTTCGTGCTCTTCGGTGTGGGCACCGGCATGCTGGCCGCCGTGAAGCAGGGCAAGACGCTGGACAAGGTCGCCTCCTCGGCGTCCCTGATCGGCTCCTCGATGCAGATCTACATCGTCGGCGTGGTCGCCATGTACTACCTCAGCGACCAGTGGCACATCCTCAGCCGCCCGAAGGACGTCCCGTTCACCCAGGACCCGGCCGGCTGGTTCTCCGGACTGCTGCTGCCGTGGCTGGTGCTGGCGCTGATCTTCACCGCCAACTACACGCGTATGACCCGCTCCCAGCTCGTGGAGACGATGAGCGAGGACTACGTCCGCACCGCCCGCGCCAAGGGCCTGTCCCGGCGCACCGTGTTCTTCCGGTTCGCCTGGCGCGGCGCGATGGGCCCGATCGTCACCATCTTCGGACTCGACCTCGGCCTGCTGCTCGGCGGCGCGATCATCACCGAGAAGACCTTCGGTCTGCACGGCATCGGCGCCCTGTCGATCAAGGCGGTCTACGACAACGACCTCCCGATGATCCTAGGGGTCGTCCTGGTCGCGGCGGCGGCGATCGTCCTCTTCAACATCATCGTCGACGCCGTCTACGCCCTCATCGACCCACGCGTCCGCCTCGCCTAGGGAGAGACCCCATGAGCACCCCCTTCCTCTCCGTACGCGATCTGCGCGTGCACTTCTCCAGCGAAGACGGCATGGTCAAGGCCGTCGACGGGCTCTCGTTCGACCTGGAGCGCGGCCGGACCCTCGGCATCGTCGGCGAGTCCGGCTCCGGCAAGTCCGTCACCAACCTGGCCATCCTCGGGCTGCACCACCCCGACCACACCACGATCGAGGGCGAGATCCTGCTCGACGGGCAGGACCTGCTGGCCGCCTCCGAGCGGGAGCTGGAGCGGCTGCGCGGCAACAAGATGGCCATGGTCTTCCAGGACGCCCTGGCCTCGCTGTCGCCGTACCACACCGTCGGCAAGCAGATCGGCGAGACGTTCCGCAAGCACACCGGCGCCTCCAAGCAGGAGGCCCGGGCGCGGGCCGTCGAGATGCTCACCAAGGTGGGCATCCCGCAGCCGAACCTGCGCGTGGACGACTACCCGCACCAGTTCTCCGGCGGTATGCGCCAGCGCGCGATGATCGCCATGTCGCTGGTCTGCAACCCCTCGCTGCTGATCGCGGACGAGCCGACGACCGCGCTCGACGTCACCGTGCAGGCCCAGATCATGGACCTGCTCAAGGACCTCCAGCAGGAGTTCGGCACCTCGATCATCTTCATCACGCACGACCTCGGGGTCATCGCCGACATCGCGGACGACGTCCTCGTGATGTACGGCGGGCGCTGTGTGGAGCGGGGTACGAAGAAGGAGGTGCTGCGCACGCCCCAGCACCCGTACACCTGGGGTCTGCTGGGCTCGATGCCCACCCTCGAAGGCCCGGTGGACGTGCCGCTGTCGCCGATCCCCGGTACCCCGCCGAGCCTCCTCAACCCGCCGACCGGCTGCCGCTTCCACCCCCGGTGCTCGTTCACCGAGCAGGTCGGCGGCGACCGCTGCTCGGCCCAGCAGCCTCCGCTGGACCTGGTGTCCGGGCGCGGGGCGGCCTGCCACCTGACCCCGGAGCAGCGCGCGGAGTTCTTCAGCGACTTCGCCGGCACCCGGGCCAACTGACGTACAAGAGACGGGACTTTCCCACCATGAGCAGCACCGATCCCCTCCTGGACGTCTCCGGACTCACCAAGCACTTCCCGATCAAGGGCGGCTTCCCGATCCGGCGGACCGTGGGGGCCGTCCAGGCCGTGGACGGACTGGACTTCACCGTCGCCGAGGGCGAGAGCCTGGGCCTGGTCGGCGAGTCCGGCTGCGGCAAGTCGACCACGGGCCGGCTGATCACCCGGCTGCTGGAGCCGACCGCGGGCCGGATCACCTACCGCGGGCAGGACATCACGCACGCCGGCCGCAAGCAGCTGGCGCCGGTCCGCTCCGAGATCCAGATGATCTTCCAGGACCCGTACGCCTCGCTGAACCCGCGCCAGACGGTCGGCAAGATCGTGTCGGCGCCGATGGAGGTCAACGGCATCGAGCCGCCCGGTGGGCGCGAGGCGCGGGTGCGGGAGCTGCTGGAGACGGTCGGGCTCAACCCGGAGCACTACAACCGCTTTCCGCACGAGTTCTCCGGCGGTCAGCGCCAGCGCATCGGGGTGGCCCGCGCACTGGCCCTGGAGCCGAAGCTGATCGTGGCGGACGAGCCGGTGTCGGCGCTCGACGTGTCGATCCAGGCGCAGGTGGTCAACCTGCTGCAGAAGCTCCAGAAGGAGCTGGGGATCGCCTTCCTGTTCATCGCCCACGACCTGGCCGTCGTGCGGCACTTCTCGCAGCGCGTGGCCGTGATGTACCTCGGCCGGATCGTGGAGATCGCGGACCGCGAGGACCTGTACGGCAATCCGCGCCACCCCTACACGCGGGCGCTGCTCTCCGCCGTGCCCGAGGCCACCGCGGACGACACGCCCGCCCGTGAGCGCATCCGGCTCACCGGCGACGTCCCGTCCCCCGTCGATCCGCCGTCCGGCTGCCGCTTTCGCACCCGCTGCTGGAAGGCGACGGACAAGTGCGCGAGCGAGACGCCCCCGCTGGTACGGGTCTCCGGCAGCCGTGAGGGCCACCTGACGGCCTGCCACTACCCGGAGGACTCCCGGTCGGTGGCCGCCGTCCCGCAGGCCCGCAAGGAGGCCGCGAAGCCCGCCAAGAGCCTCGGCACGGCGGACGCGAAGCCCGCCAAGACCCTGGAGAAGGACGGCGGACCCGAAGACCGCGAGGCGCGAGGCTGACACCCCTCGCCTCGGCCCCGGGGCCGTACGCCCGGCGCGGGACCCGACCGGTCCCCGCCCGCCGTACGGCTCCGGCCGGGGGAACCGAGCACGCAACGGCCCATTGACCCGAGCACCCTGCGAGCCCGGTTCCCGGTACACGGGAAAGGCGCCCCGGAACCGATCGGTTCCGGGGCGCCTTTCGTCGCGCGCGGCGGGTTACGAGGCCGCGTGCACCACGTCCTTCTCCTCCGCGAAGTGGCAGGCCGACTCGTGGGCGGCCGGCGTCTTCGAGGCCTTGAAGCGCTCGGGGACCGCGAGGAGCGGCACCTCGGTGGCGCACTTGTCCTGGGCCTTCCAGCAGCGGGTGCGGAAGCGGCAGCCCGAGGGCGGGTTGGCCGGCGACGGGACGTCACCGGAGAGGATGATCCGCTCGCGGCCGTCGCGGGCCTCCGGGTCGGGGACCGGGACCGCCGACAGCAGCGCCTGGGTGTAGGGGTGCGTCGGGTGGTCGTAGATCTGGACGTCCGTACCGATCTCGGCCATCTTGCCGAGGTACATGACGCCGACCCGGTCGGAGATGTGCCGGACGATCGACAGGTCGTGCGCGATGAAGAGGTAGGAGAGGTTGAACTCGTCCTGGAGCTTCTCCATCAGGTTGACGACCTGCGCCTGCACCGACACGTCGAGCGCGGAGACCGGCTCGTCGCAGATGATGATCTCCGGGTTGAGCGCGAGGCCGCGGGCGATGCCGATGCGCTGGCGCTGGCCGCCGGAGAACTGGTGCGGGTAGCGGTTGATGTACTCCGGGTTGAGCCCGACGACGTCCAGCAGCTCCTGGACCCTGCGCCGACGGTCGCCCTTGGGAGCCACCTCCGGGTGGATCTCGTACGTCTCGCCGATGATGTCGCCCACCGTCATACGGGGGTTGAGCGAGGTGTACGGGTCCTGGAACACCATCTGGATGTTGCGCCGGACGGCCTTCAGGGCGCGGCCGGACAGCTTGGTGATGTCCTGGCCCTTGTAGAAGACCTCGCCGGCGGTGGCCCGCTCCAGCGACATCAGCAGCTTGGCCACGGTGGACTTGCCGCAGCCGGACTCGCCGACGATGCCGAGCGTCTCGCCCGCGTACAGGTCGAACGAGATGCCGTCGACGGCCTTGACCGCGCCGACCTGCTTCTGGAACAGGATGCCCTGCGTCAGCGGGAAGTGCTTGACGAGGTTGCGCACCTGGAGGATCGGCTCCCCCTGCGACACGGGCGCGTCGATGGCGGCTACGGCCTCCGCCTCGGTCGCCGCGTCGACGGCCTCCACGTCGGAGACGTTGGGGGTGGCGTCCACGGACTCCTTCGAGATGTCAGCCATGGATCGTCTCCTTCCAGAAGTGACAGGCGCTGCGGCGGCCGGCCAGCTCGGTGCCGTCCTGCTCCGTCACCGCGTGCAGCGGCGGGATGTCCGAACGGCAGATGTCCTGGGCCATGGTGCAGCGCGGGTTGAAGGCGCAGCCCGACGGCACGTGCAGCAGGTTGGGCGGCAGGCCCTTGATCGCGAAGAGCTCCTGGCCCTTCTGGTCCAGGCGCGGGATCGAGGCCAGCAGACCCTTGGTGTACGGGTGCGCGGGGCGCTTGTAGATCTCGTGCACCGGGGCGGTCTCGACGATCCGGCCCGCGTACATCACGGCGATCTTGTCGGCGACGTCCGCCACGACACCCAGGTCGTGGGTGATCAGGATCAGGCCCATGTTGTACTCGCGCTGGAGCTCCGCGAGCAGGTCCATCACCTGGGCCTGGACGGTCACGTCGAGCGCGGTGGTCGGCTCGTCCGCGATGATCAGGTCCGGTTCCAGGGCGAGCGCCATCGCGATCATGATGCGCTGGCGCATACCGCCGGAGAACTGGTGCGGGTAGTCCGAGACCCGGGCCGCGGCGGCCGGGATCTTCACCTGGTCCATCAGCTCGATGGCCTTGGCGCGGGCTTCCTTCTTGGACAGGCCCTGGTGGACCCGGAACATCTCGCCGAGCTGGTAGCCGACGGTGAGGACCGGGTTCAGCGAGGACAGCGCGTCCTGGAAGATCATGGCGATCTTCTGGCCGCGGATCTGCCGGCGCTCCTCCTGGGACATCTTGAGCATGTCCTGGCCGCGGAAGAAGATCTCGCCCTGGGGGATCTTGCCGGGCGGCATGTCGAGGATGCCCATGATGGCCTGCGCCGTCACGGACTTGCCGGAGCCGGACTCACCGAGGACGGCGAGGGTCTCGCCGGCGTCCACGCTGTAGTTGACCCCGTTGACCGCCTTGGCCACACCGTCGCGGGTGTGGAACTCCACGTGCAGGTCACGGACTTCGAGCAGGGGGCCGACGTGGTCGTCCCCCCGTCGTGCGGACGGGACTTCGGCGGTCTTGTTGATGGTGGCCACGTTCGCCCTCCTATCGCGACTTCGGATCGAGGGCGTTGCGGACGGCTTCGCCGAGCATGATGAACGCCAGAACGGTGATGCTGAGCATGATCGACGGGTAGATCAGGATGTGCTGCGCCACCCGGATCTGGTTCGAGCCGGTCGAGATGTCGATGCCCCACGAGATGGTCGGGTCGGCGAGGCCGAGACCCAGGTACGACAGGGTCGCCTCGGCCGAGATGTACACGCCCAGCGAGATGGTGGCGACGACGATCACCGGCGCCATCACGTTCGGCAGGATGTGCCGGAACATGATCCGGCTGGTGCTCGCGCCGAGCGCCCGCGCCGCTTGTACGTAGTCGGCCGCCTTGGCGGTGATCACTGCGCCTCGCATGACACGGGCGATCTGCGTCCAGCCCAGGAACGCCAGGGCGAGGACGACGACCCACACCTTGCGCTCGCTGAACGACTGGAGCACGACCATCGCGCCGAGCAGGAAGGGCAGGCCGAGGAAGATGTTGGTGAAGCCGGAGAGGACGGCGTCCACCCAGCCGCCGAAGAACCCGGACAGCATGCCGATGAGGCCGCCGAACAGGGTCACCAGCACGGTGACGCACACGCCGACGGTGATCGAGGCGCGGGTGCCGTAGATGACGCGGGCGTAGACGCTGCGGCCCTGCCCGTCGTAGCCGAGCCAGCCCTCCGAGCCGATCTTGCTCAGCTCCGGCTTCTTCAGGAAGTGCTTCCCGAGGTCCGCGTGGGTCGCCGAGGCCCCGGTGAACAGGCCGGGGAAGACGGCTATCACCAGGAGGATGACGATGAGGACGGACGACACCAGGAAGTACGGATTGCGGCGCAGGTCGGCCCAGGCGTCGCCCCACAGGCTGCGCGCCTTGGCGGCCTTCACGACGGAGGTCGGGTCCGTCACGGGACCGTGGACGTCCTCGGGCGCGGGTGCGGTCTTGGTCACGTCAGGCATAACGGATCCTCGGGTCCAGGACCGCGTACAGCAGGTCGACGATCAGGGTCATGAACAGGTAGACGAGCACCAGGATGGTGACGAGGCCCACCAGGGTGGTGCCTTCACGCCGGGTGATCGACTCGACGATGGTGCCGCCGATGCCCTTGACGTTGAAGACGGACTCGGTGACGACCGCACCGCCCATCAGGGCGCCCAGGTCGGTGCCCAGGAAGGTGACGACGGGGATCATCGAGTTGCGCATCAGGTGCACACCGATGATGCGGCGCTTGGGAAGTCCCTTGGCGACGGCCGTGCGCATGTAGTCGGACCGCAGGTTCTCGGCCATCGTCGTACGGGTCAGTCGTGCCACGTACGCGAGGGAGAGCGAACCGAGCACGATGGCCGGGGTCAGCAGCTCGCTCCAGGTCGCCTCGTTCGAGACGTTGGGCGAGATCAGCCCGAGCTGGTCGGCGAAGACGGACTTCACGATGTGCGCCAGCACGAAGACGGGGATCGAGATGATCAGCAGCGTGAGGATCAGGACCGCGTTGTCGGCCAGCCGGCCGGCGCGCAGGCCCGCGATCATGCCGAGGCCGATGCCGAGGATGATCTCGATGACGAACGCCATGCTCGCCAGTCGCAGCGTCACCGGGAAGGCGTCGCCGAGCACGTCGGTGACGGGGCGCCCGCTGGCTATCTGGTCACCGAAGTCCAGGTGGAAGAGCATGCCCTTCATGTATTCCCAGTACTGCACCAGAATCGGCTGGTCCAGTCCGAGCTTGTGCCGCATCGCTTCCAGAGTGGCCGGGTCGGCCCCCTTGTCCCCGAAGAGCCCGCGCACGGGGTCGCCGGGCAGCGTGTAGACCATCAGGAAGATCAGCAGCGTTGTCCCGAGAAAGACCGGGATCATCTGGAGCAGTCGTCGTGCGACATAGCGCCCCATCATGCCTCCATGTAATAGGCGGCGGCAGCCGACGGGCCCTCCCCCGCGCCGACTGCCCCTGAGGGTGGGTCGGTTGCGTGGAAGGGCCCCCCGGCCACTGCGAGCGGCAGGCGCGGGACCGTTCTTCTGCGGTCCCGCGCGTGCGCGCGGACTACGTCGGTGTGGTTACTTCTTGACTTCGATCTGCGTCAGGATCGGGTCGCCATCCTGGGCGTAGTCGACGTTCTGGACCTTCTCCGAGTAGCCGGCGTTGACCTTGTAGTACCAGAGCGGGATGGAGGGCATGTAGTTCACCAGCTCCTTCTCGATCTTCTGGTACGCGGCGACGGAGTCCTCGAGGGAGGCGGCGGAGTCGGCCTTCTTGATCTCCGCGTCCAGGCCCTTGTTCGAGAAGTCGCCCTGGTTGCCCGCGGCGCCGGTACGGAACAGGTCCGAGATGAAGTTGGCGTTCACCGGGTAGTCGAGCACCCAGCCGGAGCGGTACAGGGACTTGACCTGCTTGTCGTCACGCGCGTTGGTGTCGGCCTGGAAGTCGGCCTTCGAGTCACCGGTGCACTTGACGCCGGTCGACTGCGTGATGCTGTTGCAGACCGCCTCGACCCATTCCTTGTGGCCGCCGTCGGCGTTGAACTGGATCGAGATCTTGTTGCCCGGGACGCCGCCGCCGTCCTTGATGAGCTTCTTGGCCTTGGCGGGGTCGTACTTGGTGATGTCGCCGGTGGCGTTCGGCTGGTAGCCGAGCACGCCCTTGGCGACCCAGCCGGTGGCGGGCTCGCGGGTGCCCTGGAGCACGGTCTTGGTGATGGTGTCGCGGTCGATGCCCATCGACAGGCCCTGGAGGACCTTCGGGTCGATGTTCTTCCACTGGTCGGTGTAGAAGGCGACGGCGATCGTCTGGATCGCGGAGTACGCCTTGTCCACGGCGCGGTCACCGAGGTCGGACCGGTAGACCGGGAGGTCCTTCGGGCCGATCTGGCGGAGCACGTCGACGTTGCCCGACTTCAGGTCCTCGTAGGCGGTCTCCAGGGTGGTGTAGTTCTTGAAGATCACACCGCCGTTCTTCGCCTTGTCAAGACCCTTGTAGTCGTCGTTGCGCTCGACCTTGATCTGCTTCTTGTGGTCCCAGCTGACGAACTTGTACGCGCCGTTGCCGACCGGCTTCTCGCCGGCGGCCTTCGGGTCCGCGTAGAAGGACTCGGGCAGCGGGGAGAAGACCGTGTAGCCGAGCTTGTACGAGAAGTACGGCAGCGGGGCGTTGAGCTCGATGGTGAACGTGTAGTCGTCCACCTTCTTCAGACCGGACATGGTGTCCGACTTCGGCTTGGCCTTCGCGTCGGACGGGTGAACGTCCTCGAAGCCCTTGATGTCGCCGAACCAGGACGCGTTGGTCTGGTTGTTCTTGATGTTGGCGGCCCAGTTCCAGGCCTTGATGTAGGACTCGGCCGTGACGGGGGTGCCGTCGTGGAACTTCCAGTCCTTCTTGAGCTTGACCGTCCAGAGCTTGGAGTCCTTGGTGTCGACGGACTCGGCGTTGATCATCTCAAGCTTGCCGGAGGCGTCGTAGTCCACCAGCTGCGAGAAGATCGCGTCGGTGACGATGCTGCCGTTCGACTCCATCGTGTTGGCCGGCTGCAGCGGGTTCTGCGGCTCACCGACCTCGACGGAGAAGAAGCCGTCCGGGTTCACAGCGCCCTTGGCGGTCTTGCTGCCCTTGTCGGCATCGTCGTTGCCGCCACCGCAGGCAGTCGCAGCCAGGGCGATGATGGCCGCTCCCGCGACCCACTTGGCGCTCTTGGCACCACGCATGGGTTTCCTCCTCATGAGTCCACTTTTGACTACAAGAAGGGCACTGGGTCGATACACCGACACCCCTGACGGTGATCGTTCAGTGCCCTTAGTGTGCTCGTGAGTCGGCGCACTCCCCACAGTGCGTGACCCATTGACCCGAGCTCAATGGAGCCAACTATTAAGTACGACAGGGCCGTAAACCACACTTAAAGGGTCTCGGTTTGACAACATCCGGCCCTTGCGTGGACCAAAATCCGGACAAAGTGATCCCAGACAGACACCCCCGAAACGGACTGTTAACACACGTTTCGGAGAGCAACCTCCGATAATCGGACGTTTTTGTCTCAGATGCTGGACGCGCAAGCCTAAAACCGGTTGACCAAGGCCCAGGGCCCCCACAGTGTCTGTGAGGGCCCTGGGCTTCGGCAATGCCTGGTGCTGACGGATCGTCGGCCGAAAACGGCCTACCGGATGCGGCTCAGCCGTGCTTGGCGCGCGAGGCGGTGCGGCTGCGCTCCCGCTGGTCGAGAACGACCTTGCGGATGCGGACGGCCTCCGGGGTGACCTCGACGCACTCGTCGTCGCGGCAGAACTCCAGGGACTGCTCCAGCGAGAGCTTGCGCGGCGGGACGATCGCCTCGAACGAGTCGGCCGACGAGGACCGCATGTTCGTGAGCTTCTTCTCCTTGGTGATGTTCACGTCCATGTCGTCGGAGCGCGAGTTCTCGCCGACGATCATGCCCTCGTACACCTCGGTGCCGGGGTCGGTGAACAGCACGCCGCGCTCCTGAAGGTTCGTCATCGCGAAGGCGGTGACGGCACCGGCGCGGTCGGCGACCAGCGAGCCGTTGTTACGGGTCGTCAGGGTGCCGAACCACGGCTCGTGGCCCTCGTGGATGGAGTGCGCGATACCCGTACCGCGGGTGTTCGTCAGGAACTCCGTACGGAAGCCGATGAGGCCGCGGGACGGGACGACGAACTCCATGCGGACCCAGCCGGAGCCGTGGTTCGACATGTTGTCCATGCGGCCCTTGCGGACGCCCATGAGCTGCGTGACGGCGCCCATGTGCTCCTCGGGCACGTCGATCGTCATGCGCTCGACGGGCTCGTACGTCTTGCCCTCGACGTCCTTGGTGACCACCTGGGGCTTGCCGATGGTCATCTCGAAGCCCTCGCGGCGCATCTGCTCGACCAGGATGGCCAGCGCCAGCTCACCGCGGCCCTGCACCTCCCAGGCGTCGGGGCGCTCGGTGTCCAGGACGCGGAGCGAGACGTTGCCGATCAGCTCGCGGTCCAGGCGGTCCTTGACCTGGCGGGCGGTGACCTTGCGGTCCTTGACCGCGGCCTTGGCGTCCGCGCCCTTGCCGGTGCCGCCCCGGCCGACCAGCGGCGAGGTGTTGGTGCCGATGGTCATGGAGATCGCGGGCTCGTCGACCGTGATCAGGGGCAGCGCGACCGGGTTCTCCGGGTCGGCCAGCGTCTCGCCGATCATGATCTCCGGGATACCGGCGACGGCGCAGATGTCACCGGGGCCGGCCACCTCGGCGGGCTTGCGGGTGAGCGCCTCGGTCATCATCAGCTCGGTGATGCGCACGTTCTGGATGGAGCCGTCGCGCTTGATCCAGGCGACCGTCTGGCCCTTGCGCAGCTCGCCCTGCTCGACGCGGAGGAGCGCGATGCGGCCGAGGAAGTTGTCGGCGTCGAGGTTGGTGACGTGGGCCTGGAGCGGCGCGCCCTCCTCGTACGTCGGGGCCGGGACGTGCTCCAGGATCGCAGAGAAGAACGGCTCCAGGTTGGTGGAGTCCGCCGGGACCGTGCCGTCCTCCGGCTTGGTCAGCGAGGCGATGCCGTCACGGCCGCACGCGTAGACGATCGGGAACTCGATCTGCTCCTCGTCCGCGTCCAGGTCGAGGAAGAGGTCGTAGGTCTCGTTGACGACCTCGTCGATGCGGGAGTCCGGGCGGTCCGTCTTGTTGATGCACAGGATGACGGGCAGGCGCTGCTGGAGCGCCTTGCGCAGCACGAAGCGGGTCTGCGGAAGCGGGCCCTCGGAGGCGTCGACCAGGAGCACGACCGCGTCCACCATCGACAGGCCGCGCTCGACCTCGCCACCGAAGTCGGCGTGGCCGGGGGTGTCGATGATGTTGATGGTGATGACGTCGCCGCCATCCTTGGGGTGGTACTTCACGGCCGTGTTCTTGGCCAGGATCGTGATGCCCTTCTCACGCTCCAGGTCGTTCGAGTCCATCATGCGGTCGTCGAGCGACTCTGCGGCGTGCGCGGCGAACGAGCCGGCCTGCTTGAGCATGGCGTCGACGATGGTCGTCTTGCCGTGGTCGACGTGGGCGACGATGGCTACGTTACGGATGTCGTGGCGCGTGGGCATGTGTGGCTTGCGCTTCTCTCGGATCGGGGATTCAGGCGCCTGGGTCGGTCTTGAGTCCTCGTACGCCCGCCGGGCGGACGCGCCACGGCTACTCCCCATGGTACGGGGCGGGCGCTGCTGCGGCTTCCCCGGCAAGTTTCCGGGGCCGCCGGCGGACATGCCCGTGCCCGCCGGCGGACCGGCGGGCAACGGTTCCGAGCTGGTCGGCGGGCCCTAGTTGCGCTTCTCAGCCGGAGCACCCGCCGCCCGCGGGGCCTTGTAGCCGATGTCCTGGTAGTGCGGCACCCCGAGGCCGAAGGCGCCGACGTTCACGAGTTGCTTGCCGGTGGCGACGAGCTGGGGGCGCTGGAAGAGGGGGATCGATCCGGCGGCGGCCCAGATCCGGGCGTCGGCCTGCCGTACGAGGTCCCGGGCGGCCTTCTCGTCCAGCTCCGAGGCCGCCTGGTCGAAGAGCTGGTCGATGTGGTCCGTGCCGACGCGGGTGTAGTTCTGCTCGACGAGCAGCGAGCCGTCGGACGCGGGCAGCGGCTTGGCGAAGATCGGGCGGTCGTCGGTGGCCGGGTAGGCGGTGGCGGGCCAGGAGTACAGCGCCATGTCGTAGTCGCCGGAGGCCACGTGGTCGCGGAAGTAGCTCTCGTCGGAGACCTTGCTGATCACGGTGCGGATGCCGATCGTGTCGAGCATCGCGGCGATCTTCTCGCCGACGGTACGCAGTCCGGCCGAGCCGGGCCCGGACGGCAGGACGAAGCGCAGGCTGAGCGGCTTGCCGTTCTTGCCCAGCGGACCGCGCGCGGTGTCGGCCGCCCGCGCCGGAGCCGCGGTACCCGCCGGGGCATAGGCTCCGGCGGCGCCCCCGGGCTGCCGGTCCTGGGCCCGGATCGCGTCCGGGGCGTCCTCCGAGGTGCCGGTGGCGCCGAGGTGCCCGGCCTGGCGCAGCAGGGCGGCGCTCTGCGCGGCGGCGTCGGGGGCCGGGGCGAGGGCCCGGGTGTCGCCGGGCTTTTCGTCGTCGCCCACGATGTAGAGGCCGTCGTCGCCGGGTTCGCCCGGGGCCGCGCGGTCCGCCTTGCCGTCGTCCGCGTCCTTGCCGGCGCTCCCCTCCTTCTTCTCCGCGTCCTTCTTCGCCCCGTCCTTCTCCTGCTTCTCGCCCTCGCTGCCGGCCTTGGTGCCGTCGCTCCGGCTCAGGGCGCCCTCGCGCGTCCAGCCCGCGTCGGCGAGCAGTGCCTGCGCCTTCTCGGTGTCCTGCTTGCCGAGCGCGTCACTGCCGTCCCGGTACGCGGGCTGCCCGGCGACGGCGAGATGGCTGCCGAGCGGTTGCGCGGGCAGTCCGAGCGGCCCCAGCACGGTGTCGGCGAGCTCCTGGCGGTCCAGGGCGCGGGCCACCGCCCGGCGCACCCGGTCGTCGGCGAGCGGCCCGGTCTCGCCGTTCAGCGCGAGCTGGGTGTACGCGGGCTCCAGTGATTTGCGGACCACGTACGCGCGCAGCCCGCTCTGCTCGGTGGCGTACGCCTCGGCGGCCCTGGCCTTGTCGTCCCGCGCCTCCTGCTCCTCCTCGGCCGCCTCCTCGTCGGTGCCGTGCGCCACGGCCCAGGAGCGCAGGGCGTCCGCCGGGCTCCGGGCGGCGCCGGGGCCGTGGGCGGGCGGTGCGCCGGCCGCGCCCTCGCGAGCCGCCTGGGCGATGCGGTGGGCGGTGGTGGGGTCGATGTCGGCGACGTCGACGGCGCCCTCGGCCAGTGCCTCGGTGCGGTCCCCGGGCTCGACGGCCTTGAAGACCAGCGAGTCCAGCTTGGCCCGGCCGCCCCACCAGCGCGGGTCGCGGGTCAGCGTGACGGACCCGGCCTTCTTGTCCACCTCGCGCAGCCGGAACGGGCCGGCGGTCGCCTTGAGGGTGGTGCGCGCGCCGTCGTTGAAGGCGTCCGGGGAGCCCGTCACCTGCTTCGGGTAGAGCGGCGAGAACAGCGAGCGCCAGTCCGCGTACGGCTTGGCGAAGGTGACCTTGACCTCCAGGTCGTCGTGGCCGCGCTCGATCTTCTCGATGCGTTCGTACCCGGCGTTGCGGGCGGTCCAGAACGCGGAGTCCTTGCCGCTCAGGGCCCGCCACTGGGCGACGAAGTCCGGGGCGCCGATCCCCCGGCCGTCGCTCCAGACGGCCTGCTGGTTGAGCCGGTAGACGACGACCTGGCGGGGCTCGGTCTCGGTCACCTCCGCCGATTCGAGGTAGTCCGGGTTGAGCTGCGGCCGGCCCTGCGCGTCGAGCGGGAAGAGGGTCGGCAGCAGGGCGCCGGTGATCCGGGTGGTGGCGCTGTCGGCGTCCGCCTGGAAGGCGTTGAAGGTGGCGGGCAGCGCGTCGATCGCCCAGGTGACCTTGCCCCCGTCGGCGACCTGGGCGCGGGCGGCGCGGGCCACGTCCTGCGGTACGGCGGCGACGGCCGCGGTCTCGTCCCCGTCCGAGCTGCATCCGGCCAGCACGGGGAGGGTGAGGACGCCTGCGGTGAGGAGGGCGGGGATGCGCCTCTTCCGGGCCGTCCCGCGCGGGACGCCGACGTGGGACATGGCTGATACCTCCGGGGACGGCCCGGTCCGCACCGGGAATGGGCCTGATTGAGCGTTTTTGGTGGCATTTGCAGTTGATCACACTGGTTCCGCCCCTCCACTGAAAACGCCCACGCGCGGGAACGCCGCACCGACACGGCGCGTCCGCCCCGAAGCCCACCCGTACGGCGGAGCGCCGCGGCCCGGGTGGGCCGCGACGCTCCTTCCGGTACCGGCCTGGTCAGCCCAGGAGCTTGACGATCTCGTCGGTCGTGCCGGTCTCGCCGAGGCGCGGGAAGATCAGCCGCACGCTGTTGTCGTGGGCCTCGCCGCTCATGTCGGTCATCGCGTCCGTGGCGAGGGTGACGTGGTAGCCGTGCTCGTGCGCGGAGCGGGCGGTGGACTCGACACCGATGCTGGTCGCGATGCCGGCCACCACGACCTGGGTGACGCCCCTGCGGCGGAGCTGGAGGTCGAGGTCGGTGCCGTAGAAGGCGCCCCACTGCTGCTTGGTGACGACGACGTCGCCCTCGCGCGGGCCCAGCTCGGGGACGATCTCGGCCCAGTCGGCGGCCGGCTTCCCGGACCGGGCCGGGCCCTCGGTGCGGCCGGGGGCGCCGCCGGTGACGCGGACGAGGACGACGGGCAGGCCCTTGGCCCGGAAGGCGTCGGCGAGGGTCGCGGCGTTCGCGATGACGTCGGCGGAGGGGTGGGCGGTGGGCAGGGCGGTGATGCCCTTCTGGAGGTCTACGACGATCAGCGCGGTGCGGGGGTCGAGGACGGTGGCGGTCATGGTGGTGCTCCTTGGGGTGGTGCTTGAGGGGGTCAGGTACGCCCGCGCAGGGCGCGGTCGGTGACGGTGAGGACGATGAGCAGGACGCCCAGGACCGCGGCGACGGCGGCCATCAGGTGCAGCCCCCGGTCGCCGGCCGACTGCCCGTAGGCCAGGGCGATGAGGCCGGAGGCGGTGATCGCCCCCGTGTACTGGGCGGTGCGCTGGAGGCCGGCGGCCGAGCCGACGGAGGCGGGCGGCGCGTAGGCCTGCACGGCCGCCTGGTTGCTGGTCCCGATCAGCCCCTGCGGGATGCCGAAGCAGGCGCCGGCGAGCAGCAGGAGGGCGACCGGGGCGTCGCCGGACAGCAGGAACAGCATCCCGGCTCCGGCGGTGAGCAGGACGCCGGCCAGGACGAGCGGGCCCCGGATGCCCTTCGTACGGGCGCCGAGCAGCGAGCACACCAGCGCCGCGACGGACATCGGCAGCATCAGGAGCCCGGTGTGCCCGGACGAGTAGCCCCGGGCCTCCTCCAGCCACTGGGTGTATCCGTACATCACGCAGTAGATGAGCAGATAGCTGACGCCGTGCCGGAGGTACGTACGCGAGAGCGCGCCGTTGCCCGCGAGCATCCGCAGGTCCAGGAAGGGGGCGGGGGCCCGCAGCTGCCACCGCACGAGGGCGGCGCCCAGCGCGGCGAACGGTGCGAGCAGCCACCACACGGGGTGCGCGAGGTCGAGCAGGAAGAAGGCCAGGACGGTGAGCGCGCCCGCGAACAGGCCGATGCCGAGCGGGTCGAGCCCCAGCCGGGGCGCCGGGCCGGCGGTCGCGCGGGCACGGGGCGGGTCGGCGGGAATCCAGAGCAGGGCCGCACCGAGGGCGATCAGCGCCACCGGCACGTTGACGGCGAAGATCCCGCGCCAGCCGGCGGTCATGACCAGCAGCCCGCCGAGCGTCGGCCCGACCGCCGCGCTGCCGAGCGCGGCGAAGGAGAGCCGGGCCAGCACCGGGCGCGGGACCGCCCGCCCGATCCGGGCCGATTCGTCGCGCAGCACCGCCATCGCGGCCGGGTAGGCCGCCGACGTACCGACGCCGAGCAGCAGCCGCGACACGAGCAGCTGGCCGAAACCCTGCGCGAAGGCGCCGACCAGGCCGGAGGCGACGACCACGACGAGTCCGGCGAGGAAGACCCGGCGCGGACCGAGGACGTCGGCCAGCCGGCCCAGGACGGGCTGGGCGACGGCGCTGGCGAGGTAGAGGACGGAGATCAGCCAGGCGGTGTCGGCGGCGCCGACGGAGAAGTGGTGCCCGATCGCCACCAGCGCGGTGGAGATCATGGTGGTGTTCAGCGGGTTGAGCAGCGAGCCGAGCAGCAGCGGTGCGGTGAGCCGGGCACTGAAACCGGGGCCGGCCGCCGTCCGGTCCGGGCGGGCCGCCGCGCGGACCGCCCCGGAAAGCGCCTCGCGAACGGTCACGAACCGACCAGGCGTTCGATCAGGGCCACGGCCTCGGCGACCGTGCGCCGCTCGTGCCCGTCCAGCTCGGCGGCGACGGCCTCGGCCAGCCAGTTCCGCTTGGCGGCCCGGACCCGGGCGAGTGCGGTGCGCCCGGCGTCCGTGACCGACATGACCGACTTCCGCCCGTCGGCCGGGTCCGGCGCCCGCTCGACGAGCCCTTGCGCCTCCAGCGCACCCAGGGTCAGCCGCATGGACTGCGGGCGCACGAATTCGGCGCGGGCCAGGTCCGCGGTGGTCGCGGCGCCCCCGTCGTCCAGCCGGGCCAGCACCGAGCGCTGGGTCGGCGTCAGCAGCGACTCCGACGAGGAGGAACGCAGCCGCCGCAGCAGCCGGCTCACCACGGCGGCCAGCTGGTCCGCCACCTCTTCGGCCGTGGGGTCGGGGGCCGCCCCGGATGCTTGCGTCATACATCAACCGTACGAGAACGACAGGCCACCTTGCAAGGCAGCCTGTCGTTCTCCACCGGCCACCGCGCCCCACCCCGCACGGATGCCTCGTGTCGCGGCCACCGAGGGGTGGACATAGCCTCACAAACGTGACGCCGCCCGTGAGCCGAAGCCGGAACCTCATACCGGGCCGGGCCCTGCTCGCCGTGCTCCTGACGGTGTGCTGGCTGGCCCTGGCCCCCGTACCGGCCGCCCGCGCCGACGACCCGGTCACGCTGTCCCGCGACGGGCAGATCACCGACAAGGCGGGCGCCCTCGGCGACCGCCGCCCCCAGGTGGTCACCGCCCTCGACCGGCTCTACGCCGAGCACCGCCTCCAGCTCTTCGTGGTGTACGTACGCGACTTCTCCGGGCGCTCCCCGCAGGACTGGGCCGACCGGACCGCCGACCGCAACGGCCTCGGCCGCGACGACGTCCTGCTGGCCGTCGCCACCCACGCCCGGCAGTACGCCTACTCCGTCGACCAGGACGCCCCGCTCACCGACGCGCAGCTCCGGGACGTCGCGAACACCGCGATCGAGCCGGCGCTCAAGGAGAACGACTGGGCGGGCGCCGCGATCGGCGCCGCCGACGGCTATGCCGCGGTCCTGTCCGGCGAGCCCGTGCCCGTCCCGGCGATCACCCCCGGCGCCGCCGACCCGGGCTCCGGCTCGGGCGGCACCAGCACCGGCGACCTGCTGCTTCCGATCGTCCTGCTCTGCGCGGTGGCGGCCGTCGCCGCGTACGCCTTCCTGCGGCGAAAGAGGCGCGCCACCACCCGTACGACGCCCGGCACGACCGGCTGGGGCGGCGGTGTGCCCCCGCCCACCCCGCTGCCGGAGCTCGACGCGCAGGCCGAGCAGACGCTCGTCGCCACCGACGACGCGGTCCGCACGAGCGAGGAGGAGCTGGGCTTCGCCACCGCCCAGTTCGGGGAGGAGGCCGCCGCGCCGTTCGCCGAGGCGGTGGCGTACGCCAAGGGCGAGCTGACCACCGCGTTCCGGCTGCGCCAGCAGCTGGACGACGCGTTCCCGGAGGACGAGGCGACCCGCCGGCGGATGCTGGACGAGATCATCAGCCGCTGCGCGGACGCCGACGGCCGCCTCGACGCGGTCGCCGAGGACTTCGACCGGCTGCGCGAGCTGGAGCGCGAGGCACCGCAGGCCCTGGCCGCCGCGGAGACCGCGCTCCGCGAGCTGACCGGCCGCGTCCCGGCCGCCCGGTCCGCGCTCGCCTCGATGCGCGAGCGGTACGCGGACCAGGCGTCGGCCTCCGTCGCCGAGGACGCCGACGAGGCCGGGGACCGGCTCGACTTCGCCACCTCCTCCCTCGGCCGGGCCCGGCAGGCGGTGGACGGCGCCGACCACGCGGCGGCGGCCGTGTACGTCCGGGCCGCCGAGGGCGCGCTCGACCAGGCGGGCACCCTCGTGGACGGCGTGGAGCGGCGCGCCCGGGAGCTGGACGAGGCGGCGGACCGGCTGACCGCCGCGCTGACGGAGCTGGACACCGACCTCGCCGACGCGGGCGGGCTGCTCGACGGTACGGCGCAGGGCACGTCCACCGCCGACCTGCGCGGCCGGATCGCCCGCGCCCGGGCGGTGGCCGCCGATGTGGCCGGGGAGCGGGGCGGCCGCTACGACCCGATCGACGCGCTGCGCCGGGTGGAGGAGGCGGACCGGGCGCTGGACGAGGCACTGGCCGGGGCCCGCGAGCGGGAGCAGGGCGACACCCGGGCGCGCTCGCTGCTCGACGGGGCGCTGCTCACCGCGCGCTCGTCGGTGGCGGCCGCCGCGGACTTCGTCACGACGCACCGGGGCGCGGTCGGCAGCACCGCCCGGACCCGGCTCGCCGAGGCCCAGCGCCGGCTGGAGCGGGCCGCCGCGCTGGCCGGGACCGGCGACCCGCAGGCCGCCCTGGCCGAGGCGAACCGCGCGGACGCGCTGGCCGGCGAGGCGCGCGGCCTGGCCGAACAGGACGTACGCGGGTACGGCTACGGCGGGCGCGGCGGCCCCGGTGGCATGGCGGGCGGGGGAGGCGGGGGCATGGGCGGTGCGGTGCTGGGCGGCATCCTCCTCGGCGGCCTGATGGGCGGCGGCGGCCGGGGCGGCTTCGGCGGCGGCGGCTTCGGCGGCGGCGGCTTCGGCGGAGGCGGCGGGGGCTTCGGCGGCGGGCCCGGCAGCTTCGGCGGCGGCGGGACGCGGGGCCGCCGCGGCGGCGGAGGGCGCTTCTGACGCGGGGAGCGCCCCGTGCGTCCCGTACCCCCGCACACGTAACCCCACGAGCAGCACCACCCGACGAGAGAGGCCCCCCATGAGCAAGCAGACCATTCTCGGCCGTGTCACCCAGCTGGCGAAGGCCAACATCAACGCGCTGCTCGACCAGGCGGAGGACCCGCAGAAGATGCTGGACCAGCTGATCCGCGACTACACCGCCAACATCGCGGAGGCCGAGCAGGCGGTGGCCGCCACCATCGGCAACCTCCGCCTGATGGAGCAGGACCACGTGGAGGACGTCGAGGCGGCGCGGGAGTGGGGCGGCAAGGCGCTCGCCGCGAGCCGCAAGGCCGACGAGCTGCGGGCGGGCGGCTCGGGCCCCGAGGCGGACAAATTCGACAACCTGGCGAAGGTCGCGCTGGGCCGGCAGCTCCAGTCGGAGAAGGAGGCCAGGACCGCCGAGCCGACCATCGCGGCGCAGACCGAGGTGGTCGGCAAGCTCAAGGCGGGGCTGGACCAGATGAAGGCGAAGCTCTCCGAGCTGAAGGCCAAACGGGACGAACTGGTGGCGCGCGCCAAGTCGGCGCAGGCGCAGAACCGGATGATGGACGCGGTGAAGAGCATCGACGTCCTGGACCCGACGAGCGAGCTGAGCCGGTTCGAGGACAAGGTGCGGCGCGAGGAGGCACGGGCCCTGGGCAAGCAGGAGCTGGCGGCCTCCTCGCTGGACGCGCAGTTCGAGGAGCTGGACGCGCTGGGCGACAGCGCCGAGGTGGAGGCCCGCCTCGCGGCGCTGAAGACGACGAAGTGAGCCGGGTCCCGACCACTGCTCAGAACATGCTGAGCAGCTCCTCCACCGAGCGTTCGGCGGCCGGCCGCCCGTCGGGCAGCGGCAGTTCGAACCAGACGGTCTTGCCGCGCGGCGTCCGCCTCGCCCCCCAGGCCGCGCTGAGGAGCCCCACCAGCTGGAGGCCCCGGCCGCCCTCGTCCGTGTCCCGGGCGCGCCGGCGCCTCGGCTGGACGAGACCGGCGTCCCACACCTCGCAGACCAGGGTGCGGTCGCGCAGCAGGCGGAGCCGGATCTCGCCCTCGCCGTAGCGCAGGGCGTTGGTGACCAGCTCGCTGACCAGGAGTTCCGTGGTGTCGACCAGGTCATCGAGGCCCCAGCTGGTCAGCTGGCCCCGGGCGAGTTCGCGGGCGCGGCCGACCGAGCGGGGCTCGCGGGGCAGCCGCCAGTCGCCGACGGCCTCGGTGGGCAGGCCCTGGATACGGGCCATCAGGAGCGCGATGTCGTCCTCGCCGTGCCGGGTGTGCAGCGAGCCGAGGACCCGGTCGCAGACGTCCTCCAGCGGCTGGGCCGGTTCGACCAGCGCCTTGCGGAGGGCGGCCAGGCCCTCGTCCAGCGGGTGGTCGCGGGACTCGACCAGGCCGTCGGTGTAGAGGGCGAGGAGCGCGCCCTCCTTCAGCTCCACCTCGACCTCCTCGAACGGTTCGCCGCCGACGCCCAGCGGCATCCCGGGCGGTACGTCGAGGAGCTGCGCGGCCTCGCCCGGCTCGACCACGACGGGCGGGAGATGGCCCGCGTTGGCGAAGGTGCAGCGCCGGGTGACCGGGTCGTAGACCGCGTAGACGCAGGTCGCCAGGTACACCTCGGAGAGGTCGGCCTCGCGGGACTTGTGCGCGGCCCGGGCGGGCCACTGGGCGCCCCCGCCGCCGGACGCGGACGCGGCACCGGGGGTGCCGAGGCCCCGGGCGACCTCGTCCAGCGCGGACAGCACCTCGGCGGGTTCCAGGTCGAGCAGGGCCAGCGTGCGCACGGCGGTGCGCAGTTCACCCATGGCCACGGCGGCGCGCAGGCCGCGCCCCATCACGTCGCCGACGACGAGGGCGGTGCGGTGTCCGGGCAGCTCGATCACGTCGAACCAGTCGCCGCCGACCTCGTTGGCGGTGTTGCCCGGCAGGTAGCGGCAGGCGATGTCGAGCCCGGCGGCCTCCGGGTCGCCGGGGGGCAGCAGGCTGCGCTGGAGGATCAGGGCGCGTTCGTGCTCGCGGCGGTAGAGGCGGGCGTTGTCGATGCAGACGGCGGCGCGGGCGGCCAGCTCGGTCGCGAGGGCCCGGTCCCGGGCGTCGAACGGCTCGCTGCCCTTCGTACGGGAGAAGCGGACGAGCCCCACGACGGTGTCGTGGGCGACCATCGGCACGGCCAGCGTGGACTGCACGAAGCCCCGGTCGTCGCCCGGCACCTCCTCCACGCGGCCGGTGCGCAGGGCCACGGCGCACGGGGAGCCGAAGGGGTAGCGGTGGACGGAGCCGAGGGCGGGGGGCGCGGCTCCACCGCCCGGCGGTCCGGAGTCGGAGGCGCCGGGGGCGGGGTGGGGCAGGGCGTCGGACACGGCGCTGGCGAAGGCGACGCGGCGCAGGTTGGCCGAGCCGCCGACCGCCTCCCGGCCGAGCGGGCTCCAGCCGCCGGGCGCCGTCTCGTCCCCGGTGAGCAGGGCCTGGTAGAGGTCGACGGAGGCCAGGTCGCAGAAGACCGGGACGGCGACGTCGAGGAGTTCGCGGGCGGTGGTCTCCAGATCCAGGGAGTTGCCGATGCGGGCGCCGGCCTCGTTGAGCAGGGCGAGGTTGCGGCGGGCATTGGCGGCCTCGCGGGCGGCGGTGTGACGCCGGGTCACGTCGGTGGCGAGTCCGGCGATGCCGATGGGGCGGCCCGATCCGCTGTGCACTCGGTAGAGGTTCATCGACCAGTGGCGGCGCTCGGTGTCACCGGGGGCCATGCCGACCAGCTGGAGGTCGGTGACGGAGTTGCCCGTGTCCAGGACCCGTTCGAGCGTGGCGGTCAGCCGGTCGGCCTCGGCGCCGGAGAGGTAGTCGCCGACGGTGCGGCCCCGGTGGTCGTCGGCCCGGCCGCCGAAGACGGTGGCGAAGCGCTCGTTGGCCCGGACGACGGTGAGATCGGTGCCGAACAGGACGAAACCGAAGGGAGATTGGCCGAAAATCGCCTGCGAGGCGGCGAGGTCCGTCTCGATGCGGCGCAGCGCGCGGACGTCCACGACGATGCAGACCGCCGCCCGTTCGCCGGTGGCCGTCTCGCTGGGCATCACATAGATCTCGGCCAGTCCGTGCGCCCCGCCCTCGCCGGGCATCCGGAACGGGACGAGACCCGTCCACTCCTTGCCGTCGAGCACCTCGCCGACCCGGCGGTGGCCCTCGCGGCGGACCTCGCCGGGCAGGAACGCCTCGACCGGGTCCTTGCCCACGGCCTCGTGGGCGGCCACGCCGAAGAGACCGGCGGCCCGGCGGCTCCACTGCTCGATCAGCCCGTCGGGCCCGATCGAGAAGGAGGCGACTCTGATGTAGTCGTAGATCGAGCCGGGCGGACTGCTCTGCCACACGACGTCGCCCGCTGTCCCAGGTATTTCGCTCACGCGACCGTCCCCTCCAGCTCACACACCGGACCGGTCATGCCCGCAGTATTCAGCACTACGGCCCCGTCCGGCACGGCGTTCACGATCACAGCACGGTCTCAGTCCCTTTCAGCCAGGTTCGGCCCCGACCTCCGGTGATCGCTGTGCGTCCCACCTCACTCCTAACCAGGCAGAGCCAGCTCGAACCACACCGTCTTGCCGCTCTTTCCCCGCCGGGTGCCCCAGCGCCGGGCCGCACAGGCCACGAGCTGCAGTCCCCGCCCGGACTCGTCGTCGGGTCCCGCCGTACGTTCGGTGGGTGGATCGGGGAGGGGATCGGAGACTTCCACGAGGAGACCGGGCCGGGCGGCGGAGCGGTCCCCGCCCGGCCCCGGGCGCCGCAGCCGCACCCCGATGGGACCGGGGGTGTAGCGCATGGAGTTGGTGACCAGCTCGCTGACCAGCAGCATCGCTTCGTCACCGACGGCGGCGTCGAGCCCCCAGCCGCGCAGGGTGTCCTGGACGGCATGCCGGGCGGTGCGCACGGCACCGGGAACAGCCGGAAAGCTCCACTCGGCGTGATCGCCTTCGGTATCGGTCACGCCGATCACTCCCAGAGCCGGCAACGGTGACGTCCTGTACGCGGGGGCCAAACACCACATACCCGATAACACGGAGCAAATACCGCTGGGCTCGACACGCGGGGCGTACGGGTGTACGGCGGCGCGCACGTACGGGTGCCCGGGAAGCGGGGGCGCACACCCCCGGTGCCGCGCGCCGCACCATGATCCGCGCGCCACGCCGGGACACCTCAGGACGTCGGCGCCTCAGGCCAGGTCGCCCGACGCCCTGAGGTCGTCGAAGAGCAGCTGATCGACGGGCGGCACCCGGTCGCGGTCGGCGTACGAGAACCACGCCACGTCCTCGATCTCGCTGCTGGCCCTCAGCTCACCGCTGAACCCGGCGGTGTAACAGGCCATCCGGACCACCGCGCCGTCCGGGAGGCCGGGCCCGCCGGCCTCGTACGTCCCCACGTGCGCGACGGACTCCGCGTCGATGCGGACCGTCAGCTCCTCCTCGATCTCGCGCACGAGCGTGTCGAGGTCGCTCTCGGCGCCCTCCCGCTTGCCGCCCGGGATGTAGAAGACGTCCTTCCCGCGCGGGCGCGCGCACAGGATGCGGCCTCCCTCGATCCGCACCCACGCCACCGTGTCGATCAGCACCCGCACCACTCCGCCTCACGCCTCACCGGGTCGCGGGTCGCGTGGGCGCGGTGCGCCCCCCGTTACGACTGGGCCGCCTGCCCGACCCGCTCCACCCAGTACAGCTGCTTGTGTCCCCGGTCCTGCAACTTGTCGGCCGCACGCTGGGCCTCGCCCTGCGTGGCGTACCTGCCCACGCGGTAGCGGTTGCCGTTGTCGTCCTGCCGTATCACCAGCCAGGGAAGCACGGCACCGCTGTCACTCATCGTGTTTCTCCCGAGCATCGCGCCCCTCCCCTGAACGATGTGCACGCTTCTAAGGAACTCCAGGAAACCCCGGTACGCATATGCCTGAGCCTACGCCTGACCTTCACTCAACGGATACGTCTTTACACAAAGAGGTACCGATCCGGCCAGGAACGGACCAACGCCCCGGGGGCGCATTCTCGCGAATGCGCCCCCGGGGCGTTGCGGTGAGAGCGGGACATGACAATCGGGAGGAACCCGGTCCGCCGCAGGTCACCTCACGGGGAGCCGGTAGCCCACCCGGTAGCGGTCGGCCGGCACCACCACGTCGGCGGTCTCGACGGGCCGCCCCGAGGCGTAGAAGGTCCGCTCGACCACCATCACCACATGGCCGGGAACCCCGCCCAGCGCCAGGAGCTCCTCCGCAAGCCCCGGGCGCGCGCCCACCTGCTCGGCCACGTTGTCCACGACCACGTCGATCGCGGCCATCCGCTCGACCACCCCGCAGCCGCCCAGCGGGCCCTCCTCCGGCAGCATGACCGGCGTGCGCCCGGTGATCGCCAGGGGCTCCCAGGAGGTGGAGAGCATCACCGGCTCACCCGCCTCCCGGAACACGTAGTGCGTGCGCATCACGCGGTCGCCCGGTTCGATCCCGAGCCGGGCGGCGATCTCGGCGCTCGCGTCCTCCTGCTCGCTGCGCGACTCCCAGGTCCCGCGCACCCCGTCCGCCGCCTGCTCCTGGCGGAACGGGCCCGCGCCCGCCTCGGGCCGGAAGCCGGAGCGCTCGACCATGCGGGGCACCGGCCGCTCGCGCACGTACGTGCCGGAGCCGGAGCGGCCCTCGACCAGGCCCTCCGCCATGAGGACCTTGCGCGCCTCCAGCGCGACGGTGTCCGAGACCCCGTACTCCTCGCGGATGCGCGCCTGAGACGGCAGGCGCGTATGCGGCGGCAGCAAACCGTTGACGATCTTCTCTCTCAGATCGCTCGCCACGCGCAGATAGGCGGGCTGCTCACCGAAAGCCACAGGCCACTCCCCAAGAGGTTGACGGACTGCGACAGCGTCGCAACCGTGGGTTCCGAATCGCAAGCGCAGGCCACAGTTTCACTCGAAGTGATGACATTGAGCGGGCCTGCGCATAGTCCGCGACGCGCGGTCCGGAACCCCTTGGAACCGCCTTTGCCAAACCCTTGACCGCGTTTGGTCCAGACCAATAACTTCTGGCCTCATGCGTCGAAGAACCTCGTCTTCACTCGCCATCGCCGCCTGCGCCATCACGCTCGCGGCCTCCTTCTCCCCCGCCGCCAACGCCTCGTCCGGGCACGGCGGGAGCCACGGACACCACGGCGGCGGCAGCGGCCACCACGGCTCCGCCCCCGACTACAAGCGCGTCGGCTACTTCACCCAATGGGGCGTCTACGGGCGCGACTTCCAGGTCAAGGACCTGGAGACCAGCGGCACGGCGGCCAAACTCACCCACATCAACTACTCGTTCGGCAACGTGAGCGCGGACGGCACGTGCTTCACGGGCAATGTGCCCGGCGAGGCCGACGCCTGGGCGGACTACGTGCGTCCGCTCGACGCGGCCGGCTCCGTGGACGGAGTCGCCGACACGGACGACCAGAAGCTGGCGGGCAACTTCAACCAGCTGCGGGAGCTCAAGGCGAAGCATCCCGGCCTCAAGGTGATGATCTCGCTCGGCGGCTGGAGCTGGTCCACGCACTTCTCCGACGCGGCCCGCACCGCCGCGTCGCGCAAGGCGCTCGTCGCCTCCTGCATCGACCTGTACATCAAGGGCAACCTGCCGGTGGACGGGACGCGTGGCGGCGAGGGCGCGGCGGCCGGGCTCTTCGACGGCGTCGACATCGACTGGGAATGGCCGGGATCAGCCGGTGACACCGACACGGTGTACCGCCCGGAGGACAAGCGGAACTTCACCGCCCTGGTCCACGAGTTCCGCACCCAGCTCGACGCGTACGCGAAGAAGGCCGCCAAGGACCGGAAGGGCCGGCACCACGGCGCGAAGCCCAAGCACTACGAGCTCTCGGCGTTCGTCCCGGCGGCCCCCGAGAAGATCGATGCGGGCTTCGACGTACCGCGCATCATGCGGGACTTCGACTTCGTGAACCTCCAGGGGTACGACTTCCACGTCTCCGGCGAGGCGACGACCGCCCAGCAGTCCGCGCTGTACGCGAAGGGCGACTACAGCGTCGACCGGACCGTGCGGGACTGGCTGAAGCGGGGCGCACCGGCGCGCAAGCTGGTGATGGGCATGCCCTTCTACGGCCAGGGCTGGACGGGCGTGACCGGCGGCGGCGACGGCCTGGGTCAGCCCGCGGCGGGCCCCGCTCCGGCGACCTGGGCGGCCGGTTACGAGGACTACAAGGCCCTGAAGAAGCTGGCCGAATCCGGTACGTACCAGGTGCACCGCAACGTCCGCGACGGCAGCGCGTGGCTGTTCGACGGCACCACGCTGTGGACGTACGACGACCCCCAGGTGCTGCGCACCAAGACCGCGTACATCCGCGACCACCGGCTCGGCGGCGCGATGTTCTGGTCGCTGGACGGTGACACGGAGGACGGCGAGCTGATCACGGCCGTCGACCGCGGCCTCTCCCGCCGCTAGGAACACCCCGGGGGGCGGCCGCCGGTGTGCGGCCGCCCCCCGGTCGTGCGTACGGTCACCAGTCGACGGTCTCCGTCCAGACGGACTGGATGTAGCCCGCGCCCCACGGATTGGTGGCGACGGACGCCTGACCGACCGGGGCCCAGTCGCCGAGGACGATCCGCTGCGGAAGGCGCGGGTCCAGGGCGTTGAGCACCGCGTGGACGCGGTGGTGGCCGGTGCCGCCCGTGCACAGGCTGGACATCGTGCTGCCGGCACCGCCCCCGTAGGAGACCGTGCAGTTGGTGGGCGCCGCCTGGGCGGAGGGGGCCGTCGTCAGCATCGCGCCGGCCACGGCCATGGCGACGGCCGCGCCACCTATCACACTGCGCTTCCCGAACATGAGACTCCTTGGGTCCAGTGGAGGGGTCCAGTGATGAGGGTTTCGCCGAACGCTGCCCATATTTGGTCCAGTCCAATCGCGGCGACAGGGCTCCGGAACCCCCGCATAGGGAAACCCCTCGGCATTCGCCCGGTGCCTGGCAGACCCGCCGGGCGGCTCCCCACACTCGTGCGTCGGCACCGCCCCCACCACCCCACGGGACGGTGGCCGGATTCCGCCTGTACGAGGTGAAAGGACACCCCCGTTCCTATGTACATACGAAGAGCCACGAGGCTTCTGACGGCCACTCTGGCCTGTGCGTGCGCCTCCGCCATCGCCCTCCCCGCCGCGTCGGCCGCCCCGGCGCCGCCCGCCCCCGCCCCCGCCGCCGGGCCCCACGCCTTCGCCCCCGCCCCGTACACGACGAACCCGACGGCCGCCGTCCGGCGCGATGTCGAGGCCGACGCGAGGAAGGCCCTGTCGGCCCACGGGCGGGCCGCGCACCGCGGCGCCTCCGACGCCTTCACGGTCCGGAACCTGGTCGTCGACCGCGACGGCTCCGCGTCCGTGCGCTTCGACCGGACGTACAAGGGCCTGCCGGCCTACGGCGGCGATGTCGTCGTCCACCTGAAGAGCGACGGCGGCTACGAGTCGCTGACCAGCGCCGCCGAGGCCGCGCCCGCCCTGTCCACCGATCCCGGGCTGACCGCGTCGCGCGCCGCGAAGCTCTCGGAGAAGGCGTTCCGGGGCTCGGCCGACGCGGTCTCGACGCCGCACCTCGCGGTGCAGCTGGACGGCGACGGCTCCACCCTGGTCTGGGAGACCGTGGTGAGCGGCGTCCGCCCGGACCAGACGCCGAGCCGGCTGCACGTCCTGCTGGACGCCCACTCCGGCGAGGTCGTGCGCACCCGGGACGAGGTGAGCACCTTCGCCCCGGCGGGGCCGTCCGCCCGGGCCCGTACCGCCGCCGCGGCTCGCACGGCCGCGCCCGCGCCGTCCGCCGCCGCCACCGCGGTCACCGGCCGTTCGATCTACAGCGGCCAGGTGTCGCTGGACGCCACCCGGTCCGGCAGCGGCTACAGCCTCCAGGACCCCTCGCACGGCAACGGCTACACGACCAACCTCAACCACGCCACCAGCGGCACGGGGTCCCTCTTCACGAGCTCCACCGGCACCTTCGGCAACGGCTCCCCCGGCGACCCGGCGTCGGCCGGCGTCGACGCGCACTACGGGGCGGCGAAGACGTACGACTACTTCAAGACGGCCCACGGCCGCAACGGCATCTTCGGGGACGGCCGGGGCGTGCCCTCGCGGACCCACTACGGCAACGCGTACGTGAACGCCTTCTGGGACGGCAGCCAGATGACGTACGGCGACGGCCAGGGCAATCAGCGCCCGCTGGTCGAACTCGACGTCGCCGGGCACGAGATGGCCCACGGCGTGAGCGGCGCGCTCACCGGCTGGGACGAGACCGGCGAGACCGGCGGCATGAACGAGGGCACCAGCGACATCTTCGGCACGCTGGTGGAGTTCTACGCGAACAACCCCGTGGACCAGCCCGACTACACCATGGGCGAGCTGATCAACATCAGCGGCGACAACCGGCCGCTGCGCTGGATGAACCAGCCCTCGCTGGACGGCTCCTCGCCCGACTGCTGGAACAGCAACAACGGCAGCCTGGACCCGCACTACTCGATGGGCCCGCTCAACCACTGGTTCTTCCTGGCCGCCGTCGGCAGCGGCAACCACGGCTACGGGAACAGCCCGACCTGCGACAACTCCACGGTCACCGGCATCGGCAACGACAAGGCCGGCAAGATCTGGTTCAAGGCGCTGGCCACGTACGCCAACAGCCGGGAGAACTACCACCAGGCGCGCATCGACTCGCTGAAGGCGGCGGCCGACCTCTACGGCGCCCACTGCACCGAGTACAACACCGTGGACGCCGCCTGGGCGGCAGTCAGCGTCACCGGCGCCGACCCGGTCCCCGGCACCTGCGACAGCCAGCCCGGCTCGCCCTCGGTGACCAACCCCGGCGACCAGACCACCGCCGTGGGCACCGCCGTCTCGCTCCAGATCCGGGCGAGCGACCCGGACGGCTCGACGCTCACCTACAGCGCGACCGGCCTGCCCGCCGGACTGGCGGTCGACGCCTCGACCGGCCGCATCACCGGAACCCCGACCACCGAGGGCACCTCATCGGTGACCGTCACCGCGAAGAACACCGCCGGGGCCACCGGCACCGCCGCCTTCACCTGGACCGTCAACGGCGACGGCAACCCGCCCGAGGGCTGCGGCGACCTGCCGGCCTGGAGCGCCACCACCCCGTACGCCCCGGGCGACCGGGTCGCGTACAACGGCCACACCTACACCTCGCAGTGGTACTCCACCGGTGCGGAGCCGGGCGCTCCGGGCTCCTGGGCGGTCTGGACGGACGGAGGCGCGTGCTGAGCCGCTGACGGAGGCCACCGGCCACGGCGCGCGCGCCGTGGCCGGTCAACACCTCGGCCCCTGACGCCCCGTTGACCTCTCCCTCGCCCGGTCCTACATTCGGGGCCGGTCATGGGCGGGCCCCGCCGCACGGGCGGCGAGGGTACAAGGCTGCGCGCGAAGGGGCCCGATGACCCGCACCGGACACGACCGTTCCGCCGCCCCCGGCGGCACCCGCGGCGCGCTGCGCGAGGCGGCCCGCGCCCAGCTGGAGGGCGGCGGTTCCGTCCTCCTCACCGGTCCGGAGGGCATCGGCAGGAGCACGGCGGCGGCACGGATCGCGGACGGCCTGGCGGCGCGCGGCCACCGGGTGCTGCGCTGCTCCCCGTCCCCGGCCGACCGGGACAGCCCGTTCCTCGGGCTGATCGACCTGCTGGGCCCGGCCGGTGACGAGGCCCTGGCCCCGCTGGGCGCCCATGAGCGGTCCGTCCTCGACGGCGCCCTCCTGCGCGGGGCGCCGCCCGCCGGCACCGACCCCACGGCCGGCCGGGACGCGCTGGTTCTGCGGGCCGCTGTACGCAAGGTGCTCGCCGCGCTCGCCACCGGGGGGCCGCTGCTCCTCGTCGTGGACGACGTGCAGTGGCTGGACGAGCCGACGGCCCGGGTCCTGCTGTTCCTGGCCCGGCGCACGGGTCCGCACCACGCCGTGCTCGCCACCCTGCGCACCGCGCCGCAGACCGGCCCGGACGCCTCGGCCGCGCGCGGGCTCTGCCCGCAGCCGGTACGGACGCTGCCGCTGCCGCCGCTGTCGGTGCGCGAGACCGCGGACGTGCTCGACGCGCACGGCCTGCACGGCGGGCCGGCCTGGCCCCGGCAGCTCGTCGCCCGCCTGCACGAGGCCGCGTCCGGCAACCCCCGCACCGCTCTGGAGCTGGCCGCCGGGCTGCACGAGTCGACCGCCGCCGGAGTCCCGCTCCCCGACGCCTGGGAGCCGCTGCCGGTCCCCGCAACGCTGAGCCGGCCCGTCCTGGACCGGGTGGAGGCCCTGCCGGCGCGGGCCCGGCAGCTGCTGCTCACCGCGGGCGCCGCGGTCCGTCCGACGGTGGAGCTGCTGCGCCGGGCGGGCTGCCGGCAGGCCGCGGCGGACGTCGACACCTGCGTACGGCACGGGCTGCTGGCCCCGCCGGACCGGGGCGCGCTGCGCTTCGCCGACCCGCTCACGCCGATGGTGCTGGAGGCGCGGGCCCCGTACGCGCTGCGGATGGAGGCGCACCGCGCCCTGGCCGGGGCGGCCGACGACCCGGTGGAGCGGGCCCACCACCTCGCCCGGCTGACGGCGGGCCCCGACCCGGCGGTCGCGGACCGGCTGGTGGAGGCGGCGTCGGCGGCCAGGCGGCGGGGCGCGCCCGGCACCGCGGCCCGGCTGGGACGCCTCGCGGCCCGCCACACGCCGGACGACGCCGCGCAGACCGGCACGGTCCGCCGGCTGGCCGCCGCCGAGGACGCGCTGGACGCCGGTGACCTCGACTTCGCCCGGGAGCTGGCGTACGAGGTGCTGGGCGACGCGGTCCGGCCCGCCGACCGGGTGCGCGCCTGGACGGTGGTCGTGGACGCCTCGGGCCAGGCGATGTCGGAGATCGCGGACGTCTTCCCGGCGGCGGTGCGGGACGCGGGCGACGACCCCGGGCTGCTGGCGCCGCTGCACTACCGGATGAGCTGGCACGCCTGGATGGTGGGCGGTTCGGCGGAGCGGGCCCGCGATCACGCCGCGCGCGCCGCCGGGCTCGCCGCGCGGGCGGGCGACCGGCGCACCGAGGTACTGGCGCTGGCCCAGCAGGCGTCCCTGGAGCTGTTCCTCGGGCGGCCGGACGCGGAGTCGACGCTCGCCGCCGCCCTGGCCGCGCCGCACGACGCGTACGCGATGAGCCACCACAACGGGCCGATCTACCTGAAGCACCGCTTCCACCTGGCGCACGACCAGCTGGACGAGGCGCGGGCGGAGCTGCGGACGCTCGTGTACACGCTGCGCCGGCGGGGTTCGGCGGACTGCCTGAGCCAGTGCCTGATCGGTCTCGCCCAGCTGGAGATCCAGCGCGGACGCTGCCGCCAGGCGCTGTCGATGGCCCGGCAGAGCCTGCGGATCGCCGAGGGGGCGGGGCTGAGCCAGGGGCCCGCCTGGTACGCGGTGGCGCTGGCCGAGACCGCGGGCGGCAGTCTGAGCCAGGCACTGGCGGCGGCGGAGGAGGCGAGGCGCCACAGCGAGGACGACGACGACCGGCTCTTCCTGCCCAGGGCGCTGCACGCGGAGGGCCGGATCAGGCTGTTCGGCGGCGAGTTCGGGCGGGCGGCGGCCCTGCTGCGCCGTACGGCGGAGCTGGAGAGCGCGCAGGGCCAGGGCGACCCGGCGGCCCGCCGCTGGCACGCCGACCTCGCGGAGGCGCTGGCGCGCTCCGGGGCGGTGGACGAGGCGGAGGCGGTGGTCGAGCGGGCCCGCGCCCAGGCGGTCCGGCTCGGCCGCACCGGTGTTCTCGCGGCCCTGGACCGGGCGGCTGCGGCGGTGTGCGAGGAGCGCGGGGGCCTGGGGGCGGCGGCGGTGGGGTACGAGGAGGCGGCGGCACGGCTGCGGGGCGCGGGGTACGCCCTGGAGGAGGCCCGTACCCGGGTGGCGCTGGGCCGGGTGCGCCGGCGCCTCGGCGACGAGGGAGCCGCCCGGGCCGCGTTCACGCTGGCGCTGCGCGTGTTCACGGCAGCGGGGGCGCGGGCCTGGGTGGCAGGGGTGCGGGCGGAACGGGACCGGGCGGCGGAGGCGCCGCTGCCGCACCTGGACGGCCCGTCGTGGCCGGAGCGGCTGAGCTCGACGGAACGGAGTGTGGTGACGCGGGTGGCGCAGGGAGCGACGAACCGGGAGATCGCGGCGGGCCTGACGCTGAGCGTGAAGACCGTGGAGGCGGCGCTCACCCGCTCCTACCGGAAGCTGGGGGCGAAGTCCCGGGTGGAGATCGCGCGGATCGTCCTGACCCGGCCGACGATCTGACGCCCGCTCAAGAGCTGCATTCGCAAGCCCTATTGACGAGTACACGCCCATGAGTATGGTCTAGACCTAAGGTGAGCCGTGGTCGCCCTGGGCGGCCGGCGGCGCGCGTGGGGACTGCGGGCGGCGCCCCCTCGCCACCGGCCGTACCCCTGCCCCCACCGCGCCGGCACCCCCCGAACAAGGCCGCTGCCCGGTGCGGGCATGTCCGACCGCTGCCGTCACCCCACGGCAGTCCCCAGCGAAGGAGTTGGCATGAACGCGAAGCGAAAACTGGCCCTCGTGCTCGGTGCGGGAGTCGCCCCCCTGCTCGCGGTGGTCCTGCCGGCCACCACGGCCAGTGCGCACGGTTACGTCTCCTCGCCGCCGAGCCGCCAGGCGCAGTGCGCGTCGGGCGTGGTCGACTGCGGCCAGATCAAGTACGAGCCGCAGAGCGTCGAGGGCCCCAAGGGCCTGAGGAGCTGCAGCGGAGGCAACGCGCAGTTCGCGGAGCTGGACAACGACAGCAAGGGCTGGAAGGCCACCCCGGTCGGCAGATCCGCGGACTTCTCCTGGACGCTGACGGCCCGCCACGCCACGAGCACCTGGCAGTACTACATCGGCGGCTCGAAGATCGCGGAGTTCAACGACAACGGCGCCCAGCCCGGCGCCACCAAGACCCACCACGTGAACCTCAGCGGCTACAGCGGCCGCCAGAAGGTGCTGGCCGTCTGGAACATCGCGGACACCGCCAACGCGTTCTACGCCTGCATCGACCTCCAGATCGGCGGGGGCGGCACCCCCGGCGACGGTGACGGTGACGGCGGGGACCCGGGCGACTGCACCGCCTCGGCGTGGGACGCCGGCCGCGTGTACAACGGCGGTGACACGGTCTCCTACAACGGGCACACCTGGCGCGCCAAGTGGTGGGTGCAGGGCGACCAGCCCGGCACGACCGGCGAGTGGGGGGTCTGGGAGGACCTGGGCACCTGCTGACGCACGCCTCTCCGCGGGGCCCCGGCCCCGCGGAGAGGTACGTGTGAGACAGGGCTCATGCCGCGTACGACTCGGTCCGCGCGCCGCCCGCGGAGGCGAGGACCTTGCGCGTGACGCGCTCGGCGATCGCCGCGACCAAGGCGCGCGGCCGGCGCGGCAGCAGGTGCGCCGACAGGGAGTTGCCGAACCCCGGGGTGACGTAGGCGCGATCCCGGTCGAGGGCGGCCAGCGCGGCACGCACGACCGGCTCCGGCGTGCTCATCGACCCGTTGACGGCCGCCTCGCGGGTCCCGATGGCCTCGAAGAACGGGGTGTCAACGGGCCCGGGGCACAGGGTCAGCACACGCACCCCGCGCCCTCGGCACTCCTGCCGCAGGGAGAGCCCGAAGTTCAGCACGAACGCCTTGGCGGAGCCGTAGACAGCGAAGTACGGGGCGGGCTGGAAGGCCGCGGTGGAGGCGACGTTGACGACGGCGCCGGTGCCGCGCTCCAGCATGCCGGGGAGCAGGGCGTGCGTGAGGCCGACGAGCGCGACGACATTGACCATCAGCTGGTCGTGGTCGCGCTCGGCGTCGATGTCCTCGAACCGGCCGCAGGTCCCGAACCCCGCGTTGTTGACCAGCAGCCCGATCCGCAGGCCGAGCGCGTCGAGCCGGTCCGCCACGGCACGGGCGGCGCCGGGGCCGGCGAGGTCCTGGACGAGGACGTGGGCGCGTATGCCGTGCTCGCCCTCCAGCCGCGCGGCGAGGGCGGTGAGCCGGTCCTCCGAGCGTGCGACCAGGACGAGGTCGTGCCCACGGGCGGCGAGCTGAGCGGCGAACTCCGCGCCGAGCCCGGAGGAAGCACCGGTGACGAGAGCGGTTGCAGGCATGGCAGGTCTCCTTGACGGGGCTTCGACGGACTGATCATCCGCAACAAGAGAGTACCCGTTCCCGAACGATCTGCAACACCGGCGTGCCACTTACCCCAGAGATGGCGCACGGGTGTTACATTTCATGCGGCTGAAGCAGCAGGGTGAACGAGGGGAACGCCATGGGCGGCGAGACGGCGGCACGACCGCTGCGGGCGGACGCGGAGCGCAGCGTGCGCCTGATCCTGGAAGCGGCGGAACGCCTGCTCTCCAAGGACCCCGGCGCCTCGATGGAGCAGATCGCGGCCGAGGCGGGCGTGTCCCGCACGACGATCCACCGCCGCTTCGCGCACCGCCAGGCCCTGACCGACGCCCTGGCCCTCTCGGCGGCCCGCCAGCTCGCCCGGGCCGTGGAGGACGGCCGCCCCACCACCGCCCCGCCCCTGGTGGCCCTGCACCGCATCACCGCCAACGTCCTGGAGGTCAAGGGCGCCTGGACGTTCGCCCTGAGCCTGCCGGCCACCCCCGGCACGGAGGCGGCGGCGCTCCACGAAACGATGACCGAACACTGCCTCACGGTCCTGTCCCGAGCCCGCGAAGCCCACCTCATCGCCCCCACGTCCGATCTCCCCTGGCTCCAACGCGTCTACTACGCCCTGCTGGGCGAGACCCTGCACGGCAACCCGAACGACCCGGTCACGGACCCGGACGCACTGGCGGCACGGGTGGTGGAGACGTTCCTGCGGGGGGCGGGAGGACGGGGCTGAGGGGGCCCGCCCGCAACGGTCGGCGGATTGTCAGTGCCCACTGCTTCCATACCTCCATGAGCACCGCGCGCGACACCGCAGCCCTCCTCCCCGACCCCGAGGAACTCCGCGCCCACATGAGGGCATTGGCGGTCCTGGACGCCACGATCGGCGACGACCCACTGTTCGTCTGCTACACCTTCGATACGGCGTGGGGCCCCGGGGAGGAGGTGGCCCTGATGGACAACGGCTCGGGCGACGACTTCTCCGTCAGCTTCACCCCGGCCGGCGTACTCATACGCGGCTTCGACCACGAATCGGCGATGAGCCCGTACGTGAACGAGGACGTCTGGCCCGGTGTCATCGACGACGTGCCCGCGTCACTGAGCCCGATCCTGCACGAACCGGCCTTCCGCGACGAGGGCTTCGACTTCCCCCGCGTCACCGCGTGCCTGTGGCGGGAGACCGGCGCCCCCCTCTGGCACACCGGCACATCCATCGACTTCCCGGCGGACAACGAGGACCCGGACGGCTCCGGCTTCCTCTTCGGCCTCCTCACCGACCGCTCCCCCGAGGCCGTCCAGGCGTACTTCGCGGACTATTACGAACGCCCGGTGCCCCTGGAAGCCATTCAGCACGTCCTGGCGGGACGCCCCCTCACCCCGGCGGTCGCGGCAGCCCTCAACCCGGACGCCTTCTCGGACGAGGCCCTGCTCCACAGGATCGCCGAGCACCCCGAGACCGCCGCGTATCTGGCCTGCGACGGCGAGTTCGACCTCGCCCGGACGGACCCGATCGAACGGATCGCGCTGCCCAACGGCCTCCCGGTGGAGCCGGTCGCCGGCTGCAACGCGGGCGGCACCCACTACCTCTGCGGCCCGGCCGCCCCGGGCGGCCAGCGCCCTGTCCTCTACACCGACTCCGAGGGCCGCGCCTCCCTGATCGCGGAGTCCCTCGCCGAGGCCCTGACCCTGGCCATCACCCTCCCCACCTGGCACGACGCCCTGGACGGCCTCCGCCCGCCGGCCCTCAGCTCCGACTACCTGGCCGACCACCCGGACCACCCCGCCGTCCGCGACCGCCTCCTCGCGGCCCTCCGCCTGGCCCCGGTCACGGAGGGGGAGGCTCTGGACCGCCTGCTCACCACGGCCTCGCGCACGGTCCGGGACGGCTTCCTTCCTTACGTCCCCGGCGAGGAGGACGCCCCGTTCGCACCGATGCCGGAAGCCCACCGACCTGGCCCCGATGGGATGGAGTGACCGTTGCCCCCGGCACCGTGCGGTGGCGCGGGCGTCCGTCGCCCCCCTGACGGCCTCGATCGCTAGGGTTGACCCATGACCTCACTGCCCGACTGGATGCGCCCGCCACGCGCGGAAGGCTGGTTCGCGGAGGATCTCGACCGCCTCCCCGAGGCGCCCCGCCACACCGAGTTGATCGACGGAGCCCTCGTCTTCATGATGTCGCCCCAGCGATCCTGGCACGGCCGCCTCGTCACCGCCCTGACCACCGCACTCATGGCGCAGGCCCCGGCCGGCTTCGAGGTCGAACGGGAGATGACGATCCGCCTCGACGCCCGCAACCGCCCGGAGCCGGACCTCCTGCTGACGGACCTGGCCTATGACCCGGACCGCACCTGGTACGCCCCCGAGGACGTGAAACTCGTCGTGGAGGCCGTATCCCCCGAGTCCGCCCATCGCGACCGCACAGTGAAACTCCGCAAGTACGCGGAGGCCGGCATCCCGCACTACTGGTGCGTCGAGGACGAGGACGGCGCGCCTGTCGTCCACGCCTACGAACTCGACGAACCGACCGGCGCCTACGCACCCGCCGGCATCTTCCGGGGCACCCTCCAGCGCCCGGTGCCGTTCGCGATCAACCTGGACCTCGACAAGCTCACACCGCCACGGGGCAACTGAACTCAGCACCACCCCGGCACGAGAACACGGAACGGGTCGGACTCGCCGAAGCCCGACCCCCTTATGACTGCACCACCCGCTGCCCGGAGCAGATGGTGTACACCTGGCACACTCGGTACGCTTGGGCGCATGACGCAGCCACTGCCCATAGAGTCCATCCGCGACGTACGTGCGCACCTGGCCGAGGTCGTGGAGCGCGCCGATCGAGATGACGTGCCCACCGTGATCACTCGACGGGGCAAGCAGGTCGCTGCTGTCGTCTCCATCGAGGTGCTGCGCAAGTACCAGGAGTGGGAAGAGCGCGAGATCAACCGGATCATCGACGAGCGTATGGCCAACCCCGCACCAGGCATCCCGATCGAGGACCTCATGAGGGAGACGCTGGAACGCGGTGAGTAAGTACCGAACCGTCTTCCGCCCCGAGGCGCAGGCCGAGCTCCGAAAAATCCCTCGCGGCACAGCCCTGCGCATCCTGGCGAAGCTGACCGAACTGGAGAGCGACCCCCTGGGCTTCAACACCACCGCGCTCGTCTCACAGCCGGACCGCCGCCGCCTACGCGTGGGCGACTACCGGGTCGTGTACACCATCGACAACGGAGAGGTCGTGGTGTGGGTCGTCCACATCGGACACCGCTCCACCGTTTACGACACCTGAGCCCTGCTGAATCCCACGCCCGCACTCCCGGCGCAGCCCCGGCACCGACGAAGGGGCCGCCCCCTACGGAGTCGACCCCTTCTGAACCGCACGCTCGGCACATCGGCGACACGGCGACGTGTCATCCGCTCAGACGTTGACATCACATTACTGGAGGGCGTCGAGGGCGCATTGACCAGAGGCGGGAGCACGGCCCCGGGGATCGACCGCCAGCCGGATCGTTCAGCTCGCAGTTCGAACGCCTCGCCCAGATCTCGAAGGCGTACGGGCAGCGCCTCTCCGGGTGCCCGCCCTCACGATGCCGCGCTCGGAGCATCGCCATGACCCTCGACTGCTGCTACAGCGACCCCGTCCTTCCAGGGACCAACTAGCGGCCCGTCGTGAGGCCCAACGACCGCGTAAGAAAGGCCAGTTCCTCGCGGAACAGCTTGTCCGGGCTGACGGTCTGGGTGCGCAGATGGCCGTAGACCTCCAGCGACACCAGGCCGTGCAGATGCCCCCAGATACGCAGGGCGAGGGCCACGGCGGCGGGCGGGAGGTCCGGGAAGGCCGGGCGGACCTTGCCGAGCAGGCCGGCGTCGAAGTCGGACCAGTCGAACTCACTGCCTGCGTAGAGGTGTTGGGCGTGCGGCCAGGCGGCGTCCGCCAGTCCGGCGAGCCCGGCGCAGACCCGGCGCGCGGCCTCCGGCGCGGCGCCGCCGTCCGGTGCCCGGTAGCCGGGGACGGGGTCGCCGTAAATCAGGCGGAAACCCTCGGGGTTGGCCAGGGCCCAGTCGCGGAAGGCGTGCGCCCATGCCTGGATCCGATCGGCCGGGTCCTTGGCGGGGGTCGATCCCCAGGCGGTGTCCACGGCGGCGGCCAGTGAGGTGTAGACGTCGTCGATGAGCACGGTGACCAGGTCGTCGCGCGTGGCAAAGTAGCCGTAGATGGCGTTCGCGGTCATGCCCATGTCGCGGGCGATGGCCCGCAGGGTGATGGCGTCGGGCCCGCCGGAGGTCATCAGTTCGAGGGCGACTTTCTTGATTTCCGCCGCCGTCTCGGCGCGCAGGCGCTCGCGGCGCCCCTTCGTACGTCCCATCGTCACGCGCTCCACAGCCGCTACCGTACCGCGTCTCGGCACTGAGCAGCGTATTAGAACTTCACGCCGTATAGTTTCCACACGGCGTCACGATTTCGCGTGGCGTCGCCGCTGTCACGACGAAGGGGAGAGTCATGCACATCGGAGTCATCGGAGCGAGCGGGACCATCGGCAACCGGGTCGTCACCGAGGCGATCGAACGGGGGCACCAAGTCACGGCGTTCACCCGTGATGCCTCGCGGATCCGCGAGGAGCGGGCGGGCGTCACATGGCAGAGCCTCGACGTGTTCGACGCCGAGGGCATCGCCGCGGTCCTGCCCGGAATGGACGTACTGATCAGCGGATACCAGCCCGGCAACGCCGCCGCCGATTTCGACGACACCGTGGAGCGTTCGGTCGCCGACCCGTCGGTCTTCGCTACCGCCGCGCGGGCGTTGCTGAAGGCTCTGGAGAGCCACCCCCGCACCCGGTTGATCGTGATCGGCGGGGCCGGCAGCCTTGAGGTCGAGCCCGGCCTCGTCCACGCCGACTCCGACGAGCACCTGCACGAGAGCCTCGACCGACTCGGGCTGCCCAGGTCCTACGCGGCGGCGGTGCGCGGCCACCGGGACGCGCTGAACGTGCTGCGCACGTCCAACCGGTTGTGGACGTACTTCAGTCCTGCGGAGGACATCGCCCCTGGGCGGCGCACGGGCAGGTTCCGCCTCGGCGGCGACCAGCCGGTGCTCGACGCGGACGGGCGCAGCCGCATCTCAGTGGAGGACGCCGCCGTCGCGCTGGTGGACGAGGCCGAGCTGCCGCGGTTCGTCCAGCGCCGGTTCACGATCGGCTACTGAGGAGGGCGGGCCGGCAGGCTCGGCGGCGTCATCGCGAGGGCCGTGACCACGGTCACCACAACCGTGCCGATCAGCGGGGCGAGGCGGCGGCAGCCGTAGCTGGAGACGTCCTTGCGGAATAGGTCGAGCGCGTTGAGCGTGACCTTGCATCTCAGCACCATCCCAGCACGGGAAAAGCAAGGGTTCCGACTCCGAAGAGTCGGAACCCTTCCGACCTGCATGTCTGCCAGATCGGCGACGTGGTGGTAAGTCCCCCACTACACGTTGAAGCGGAACTCCACCACGTCCCCGTCCTGCATCACGTAGTCCTTGCCCTCCATGCGGGCCTTGCCCGCTGCGCGGGCTTCGGTGACCGAGCCGGTTTCCATCAGGTCGTCGAAGGAGATGATCTCCGCCTTGATGAAGCCCTTCTGGAAGTCGGTGTGGATGACACCGGCCGCCTCGGGGGCCGTGGCGCCCTTCTTGATGGTCCAGGCGCGGGTTTCCTTCGGGCCGGCCGTCAGGTACGTCTGGAGGCCCAGGGTGTCGAAGCCGACGCGGCCGAGGGTGGCGAGGCCGGGCTCTTCCTGGCCCATGGACTGGAGGAGTTCCAGGGCCTCGTCGTCGTCCAGCTCGATCAGCTCGGACTCGATCTTGGCGTTCAGGAAGATCGCCTCGGCGGGGGCGACCAGGGCGCGCTGTTCGTTCTTGAAGTCCTCGTCCACCAGCTCGTCCTCGTCCACGTTGAACACGTAGATGAAGGGCTTGGTGGTGAGGAGGTGGAGCTCGTGGAGGAGGCGGCCCTTCTCGGTGGAGGCCGTGATGCCCGCGTGGAAGAGGGTGTCGCCGGCTTCGAGGATCTTCTGCGCCTCCTCGACCGCCGCCAGCACCGCGACCTTCTCCTTCTGGAGGCGGGACTCCTTCTGGAGGCGCGGGATCGCCTTCTCGACCGACTGGAGGTCCGCGAGGATCAGCTCGGTGTTGATCGTCTCGATGTCGTCCTTGGGCGAGACCTTGCCGTCGACGTGGACGACGTTCTCGTCCTTGAACGCGCGGATGACCTGGCAGATCGCGTCCGACTCGCGGATGTTCGCGAGGAACTTGTTGCCCAGGCCCTCGCCCTCGCTCGCGCCCCGCACGATCCCCGCGATGTCCACGAAGTCCACCGTCGCCGGCAGGATCTTCTGCGAACCGAAGATCTTCGCCAGGCCGTCCAGACGGTGGTCCGGGACGCCGACCACGCCGACGTTCGGCTCGATCGTGGCGAACGGGTAGTTGGCCGCCAGCACGTCGTTCTTGGTCAGGGCGTTGAACAGGGTCGACTTGCCGACATTCGGCAGTCCGACGATTCCGATACTAGTACTCATGCCACAAACGTCCGCTCAGGATCAAGAAGGGTGGGGTCGGCCGCGACGGCAGCTCGGGCGCGCCGTCGTCCACGTGCGCGTATCACGGTACAGGGACCGCGGCGCGTAGCTCTCCTTGGTCAGAACCAGTGCAGGCAGTGCGGGGCGAGGTCGCTGCCGAACAGCGCGTCCGCGCGGGCGGCGGCGGCCGGGTCGTGCGCGCGGATGTGGCCGGCCCGTACGAGCGTGCTCGGGCGGGTGCCGCCGAGGTAGACCGCAGCCAGGTCCCGGATGTCCAGCGACAGGTCGGGCCGGCGGTCCGTGGGCACGCACTCCGCCCTGCCGTCCCGGACGGTCAGCAGGTGGCGGCCGTGCTCGCCCAGGAACGGGTCGTCCACGTCCAGCACCAGCTCCCCGTCCGTGGACCAGCCGCGCGCCGTCAGCGCACGCGGTACGTCGAGGAGGCGCACCCAGAGCCAGTCGGTGAGGCCGGCGACCTCGCCGGCCCGGAGGTCCGCGAGCTGCCAGCGCAGCGGGTGCTCGGGCGGGAGGTGGCGGAAGACGACCTGGGTGACCAGGTCGTGGCCGAGGGCGTACCGGGCGAGGGCGGTGAAGGCCGCGTCGTTGAGGGCGACGGTCTCGTCCACCGTCAGGGTGCCGGACTCGGTCGAGTAGCTGGCGTACCCGTCGGCGACGCCGTCCGCGTCCCGGTGCACCGCCACGTAGCGGGGTGCCCGGGAGACCGGCGGCTGGCCCGCGCCCAGGTCCCACCAGCGGTGCGGCCGGGACAGCGCGCCGGGCTGCGCGCGGCGGTAGCGGTCGTAGACCGCTTCGAGGATCTCCCCGCAGTCGGCCCGCCGCAGGACCTCGACGGAACCGGGGCCGTCCGCGGCCGCTTCACCGCGCGGCTCCGCCCATTCCGCCCGGTGCCGCGGCACCGTCAGCCGTGCCGTGGACGTCGCGGGGCCGTACCCGAACCGGCCGTAGATCCCGGCCTCCGAGGCCAGCAGCACCGACAGGAACTCGCCCCGTCCCCGCACCTCGGCGAGTTGGTGGCGCATCATCGCGCCGAGCACGCCGCGCCGCCGGTGCGAGGGCACGACGCCGACGGCGGTCACTCCGGCGGCCGGGACGGGCCTCCCGCCGGGCAGGGTGAGCTCGAAGGAGTACGCGGCGGCGGTGCCCACCGGCTTCCCGTCCGGGGCCACGGCGAGCAGGCCGCGGTCCATCTCCAGCGCCGACCACCAGCGTCCGCCGTCCGCGACCGGGGTCTCCGGGAACTGCCCGAAGGCCGTGTGGACGGTCGCGACGAAGACCTCGAAGTCCTCGTCGGTCGTGGGGCGGATCTCCATCACTGCCGCTTCTCCTCGGGTTCGAAAGGGGCCCAGCGTACGGGTGGCCCCGTGCCGGGCGCACCGGATTACTCGTGGGCGGTGCGCAGGGTCACGGCACCGCGGTAGCCCCCCGGCGCCATGGTCGACATCGCGTCCAGCGACGCGTCCGGCACCGGCAGCAGGTGGGCGTCGACCCAGGTGTCCCCGGTCGCGCCGTTGGCCCAGGGGTCGTCGATCACCACGGCACCGGGCACGACGCCGTGGCAGAGGACCCAGTGCGGCACCTCGAACCCCTGCATCGCGGCGAGCGAGAGCAGCAGGAGTACGTGCTCCCGCCGCCCGATCGCCTCCCGGACCGCGCTCAGGGCGAGGTGGCCGGGGTCGACCGGGACGCCGATGCGCTCGGCCTCCGTACGGGACACCCGCTGGAGCAGCGCGCGCCACTCCTGGTCGGCCGGGGCGAGGTGGTCGAGCATGACCGGCCGGTCCGTGTCCAGGTGGACCGTCAGCGCGGACGACGGCCGTGCCCGGCGCAGGGCCACGCCCAGGCCGACGGGCTCGCAGGCCATGAAGTTGGTCGCGTCCCGCCACAGCGTCAGCTCCGCCCGGCGGTCCAGCGCCTCGCGGGGCAGCACGCCCGCGTGCACCTGCGCGACGAGGGCGGTGACGGCGCCGCAGCTGAAGTGGGTGGTCTGCCCGTAGTACGGGGGCGCGGTCACCGCGTCGTCGTTCAGCCAGCGGACGTACCCGGTGGCCGGCCCGTTCGCGCCCTCCGACTGCGACAGCGGCGGGTCCAGGGGCGCGAAGCCCGCGGCGGCGGCCTCCTCCGGCGTGACCGTCCACCCCTCCCACTTCAGCTGGATGAGGCCCCGGTCGCGCGCGTGGGCGGCGACGGCCTCGATGACGGCGGGTACGTCGCCCACGGCATCGACGATCTTCAGATACGCCGTGCCCGGGCGGGCGGTCACGAGCGCGGCGCCCGCCCGGTCCTCGCCGTCGCCGCGGACGGCCACGAGGTGCGGGGCGTGGGCGGAGCGGTCGACCGCGCCCCAGCGCTCCGCCACCTCCGGGGACACCGGCGGGGCCGGTGCGGTGCCGGGCTCGTACGGCACGACGGTGCTGTTCACGGACGGCACGGGGCCTTCTTGCCGGGAGGACGTCATTCGATTGCTCCAGAGAAAGTCACGCGCGGGACTGCCTCAGCACCCACACGAAGTACGGCGCGCCCACCAGTGCGATCATCAGCCCCGCCGGCACCTGGGAAGGCGCCGCGACGGTGCGGCCGAGCGCGTCCGCCACGCACACCAGCGCCCCGCCGAGCAGCATCGCGACCGGGATTGCCCGGGCCTGCCGGGCGCCCACCAGGGACCGGGCGAGGTGCGGGGCGACGAGGCCCACGAAGCCGACGACACCGACGGCGAGCACGCTGAGCGCGGCGAGCACGGCGGCGACCGCCAGCGCGGCGAACCGGGTGCGCTCCACCCTGACGCCGACGATGCGCGGGGTGTCCTCGTCGACGGCGAGCAGGTCGAGCCGCTCGCGCATGGACAGCAGTACGGGAAGCGCGAGCGCCAGGGCCACGGCGACCGGGACGGTGTCGGAGAACGTACGGCCGTAGGTCGTGCCGGAGAGCCAGGTGAAGATGCGGGGCGTGTTGTACGGGTCGGCGCGCAGCAGGAGGAAGGTGGTCACGGCGCTGAGGCCGTACCCCACACCGATGCCGATCAGGACGAACCGGTCGGGCAGGAAGCCCCCGCGCCAGGCCAGCAGGGCGATGACCGCGAAGGTGGCGAGCCCGGCCGCGACGGCGACCGCGACGAGCACCGTCCGTCCGCCGCCGAGCCCGGAGGTGACGACGCCCGCGGCGCCCAGCCCGGCGCCCGCCGTGATGCCCAGGATGCCCGGCTCCGCGAGCGGGTTGCGTACGGTGCCCTGCACCACGCATCCGGCGAGTCCGAGCGCCATGCCGGCGAGGACGGCGGCGGTGACCCGGGGCACCCGGTCGTCGAGGGCCGCTCCGATGAGGTCGGGGGCGGTGCCCTGGACCCAGAGGGCGAGGTCCCCGGTCTTCAGCCAGAGGCTTCCCGCCAGGGTCCCGACGAGGGCGGCCACGGCGAGCAGGACCGCCGCGCCGGTCACGACGAGGAGGTGGGCGCGCCGGGACCGTGCGGCGACCCGGGCCCGTGGCGGCTGCTGGACGCGGCCCGTGTCCCGCAGCCGCAGCGCGAGGACCACGATCACGACGGAGCCGAGCAGCGCGGTCGGCACTCCGGTGGGGATGGAGGCCGCCCCGTCCGCCCCCTGCACGGCGCGCAGGACCGCGTCCGCGAGCAGGATGAGCAGCGCGCCGAGCAGGCCGGCCGCGGGGATCAGGAACAGGTGCCGGCGCAGCGCGTGGACCCGCCCGGCGATCAGGCGGGCCAGGACGGGGGCGCCGAGGCCGACGAACGCCATCGGACCCGCGAGGGTCACCGAGATGGCGGTCAGGAGGACCGCGCAGACCACGGCGAGGACCCGGGTGCTGCGGATTGGCACGCCGAGGGTGGCCGCGGTGTCGTCGCCCAGGTTCATCACGTCCAGCCGCCGGGACAGGGCGAGGGCGGCGCAGAGCACCAGGACGACGAGGGGGACGGCGCGCAGCGACGCGTCGATGTTGAGCTGCGAGAGCGAGCCACTGCCCCAGGCGTAGAGGCCGGTGGTGTTCTGCTTGAACAGGATGAGGAACATCCCGGTCGCGGAGTCCAGGGCCATCGCCATCGCCGATCCGGCGAGGATGAGTCGGGTGCCCGTGGTGCCCGCCGCGCGGCCCGCGAGGAGCAGGACGAGCGCCGCCGCGGCCAGGCCGCCGGCGAAGGCGACGACGCCCGAGGCCCACAGCGGTACGGCGAGGCCGAAGGCGGCGACGAGTGAGACGGCGAAGTAGGACCCGGCCGAGACGGCGAGGGTGTCGGGCGAGGCCAGCGCGTTGTGGGTGACGGACTGGAGCAGTGTGCCGGCGCAGCCGAGGGCGAAGCCCACCGCCACGCCCGCGAACAGGCGCGGCAGGCGGGAGCCGGTGAGGATCTCGCCGACCGGCGCGCCGTCGGCGCTGTCCTTCTGCCCGGCGAGGTGGCGCACCAGGTCGCCGACGCCGACGCCCGACGTGCCCTGGGTCAGGTGCCAGAGGCCCACCAGGACGGTCGCGGCGAGGAGGACCGCCAGGACGGCCGCCCCGGCGGGGGCCCCGCCGCGTTCCCGGGGTGGACGCGGCGGGGCCCCCGCTGTGCGTACGGCGCTCACTTCTTGTCGAGTACGTCGACGTAGGCGTCGATCGCCTGCTCGTTGGAGCGGGGACCGCCGGCGCCCCAGACGCGGGCCGGGAACGCGTGAGCGCGGCCCTCCTCGACGGCCGGGAGCTTCTTCCAGATCGGGTTCTTCTGCAGCGCGGCGACGTAACCGCCGGCGCCCTCGTCGTTGGCGTAGAAGAGGTTGGCGTCGCCCACCGCGACGAGTCCCTCGACGTCCGTCTGCGCGAGGCCGTAGGCGGGGTCGACGCCTCCGTCGCCGTGCTCCTTGTTGACGCTGCTGGTCCAGGCGGGCTTCAGGCCGAGTTCCTTGCCCAGCTCGGTGAAGAGGGCGCCGTCGCTGTAGGGGCGGACGGTGAGGTTGTTGCCCTCCAGCCAGCCGTCGAAGAAGACGAAGTCCTTCGTGGGCAGGTCGGCGTCGGTGACCTGCTGCTTCGCCTTCGCGAGGTGGGCGTCGAACTCCTTGAGGACCTGGTCGGCGCGCTCGGTGCGGCCCGTGGCCTCGCCGATCATGCTGAAGACCTGGCGCATGTTCCCGATCGGGTCCTTCGGGTTCGCGCCGCGCGTGGCCAGCACGGGGACGCCCCGCTTCTCCAGCTTCTTGATCATCTCGTCCTTGGCGTCGAACGCCTCCACGACGATGAGGTCCGGCTTGGCCGCGTACAGGGTGTCGAGGTCGGGCTCCTCACGGGTGCCGATGTCGGTCACCCCGCCGGGCAGCTTCTCCGCGCTGACCCAGGTGCGGTAGCCCTTCGCGTCGGAGACGGCGGCGGGGGTGACGCACAGGGTCAGCGCGTCCTCGACCTGCTGCCACTCCAGGACCGCGATGCGTTCGGCGGGCTTGTCGAGCTTGACCTGCCGGCCGACGCCGTCGGTGAGGGAGACCGGCCCGGTCGATGTGGTGGTGGTGTCGTCGGCGCAGCTCTTGGACGCGGGGGCGGCCTTGGCGCTGCTCTTGGCCGTGACGTCGTCGGCGTCGGTCGTGCCGCACGACGTGAGGGCGAACAGGGCGAGCCCGGTCGTGGCTGCGGCCGTGAGGCGGCTGGCGCGGTTCATGGAGGGGTCCTCTTTCTCGAATGCTCGAAGGGTGCGCCGGAGCGCGGCAGGGCGGCTCCGGGAAGGGGCGGCGGTGTCGTCAGGAGAGGTGGCGCCCGAGAGGGTCGATGCGCAGCCGGCCCGTACGCGGGTCGAGGGCGACGTCGACGCGGATGTCGTAGACCAGGCCGATGTTCTCGGCGGTGAGCACGTCGGCGGGGGCGCCCGCCGCGTGGATACGGCCGGCGTGCATGAGGACCAGCGTGTCCGCGATCCGGGCCGCCTGGTCGAGGTCGTGGAGCACGATGCCGACGGCCAGGCCGTGCTGCTCGACCAGGTCCCGCACCAGGTCGAGCGTCTCGAACTGGTAGCGCAGGTCCAGGTGGTTGGTCGGTTCGTCCAGCAGCACGACGCCGGTGTCCTGGGCGAGGCAGGCCGCGAGCCAGACGCGCTGCATCTCCCCGCCGGACAGCTCGCCGACCTGCCGGTCCGCCATGTCCCGTACGCCGGTGACGCCCATGGCGCGGTCGACGGCGGCCCCGTCCTCGGGGGCCGGTCCGGCGAAGCCGCGCCGGTGGGGGTGGCGCCCGAACGCCACGACCTCCGCGACTGTCAGCCCCTGGGGCGCGGGCCGCGACTGGGAGAACAGGGTGACCTCGCGGGCGAAGCCGCGGGGGCTGAGCAGGGCCGCGTCCCGCTCGGCCGTCCCGTCGGGGGCGCCGAGGGTGACCCGGCCGCCGTCCACCCGGTGCAGCCGGGAGAGCGCGCGCAGCAGCGTGGACTTGCCGCTGCCGTTCGGCCCCACCAGGGCGGTCGCGCGGCCGGGCTCCAGGGTGACCGAGACGCCGCGGACGACCGGCTCGCCGCCGTAGCGCAGGACCAGGTCACGCCCGTGGAGCGCGGCGGCGGGTCCGGCGGGGCGGTCCGGGAGTCGCCCGGCACGGCGGAAGGGGCTGGTGAACATGAGGAGGTCCGGGTGATCGGAGGGGCGCGGAGTGGGGCACCCCCCGCCCGGCCTTCACGGGCCGGGCCGCACGCTCTCCCGTACGCGGGCAGCACCGCGTACGGGCGTACGCGGGCAGCACCGAGCACGCCGAGCGACAACTAAGGGTTACCTAACTCGAAGAAGACTATATTCCGCTTGTCATGCAGACAATCCGGTGTTCTCGCCACCCGATACGGAATTCCGGACATCGCCGGAGACCGCGTCCGCCGTCCCGGAGAACGCCCCGGAGAATGCGCCGGGCGTGGTGCCCATGACGCGCCGGAAGGCGGCGATGAAGGAGCTGGGCTGCGCGTAGCCGAGCCGCTCGGAGACGGACATCACGTCGAAGCCGTCGGACAGGAGCGTCAGCGCCCGGTGCACCCGCAGCATCTGCCGCCACTGCGCGAAGGAGAGCCCGGTCGTCCGGCGGAACGCACGGGTGACCGTGCGCTCGCTGGTCCCCAGCCACCGCGCCCACTCCTCCAGTGAGCGGCCGTCGGCGGGATCGTCCAGCAGGGCTTCGGCGATCGCGTCGATCCGCGGGTCACCGGGCAGCCGCAGCGCCAGCTGGTGCTCCGAGGGCTCGATGACGTCGAACACGACGGCCTCCGCCCGCAGCCGGGCCGCCTCGGCGAGGTCCGTGCGCGACAGGTGGGTCAGCAGCGACACGAGCAGCGGGGTCATCGCGATCGCCTTCGGCTCCCCGAAGGCGATCGGCGTGCGGTCGGGGGCGAAGAAGGCGCTGTGGAAGCGGGCTCCCTCCGTCGCCCGGCCCGCGTGCACCACCCCGGCGGGCATCCAGAGCCCGTGGCCCTCGAAGACGGTGAACACCCGGTCGCCCACCCGGGACGTCAGCGTCCCGCCGCGCACCCAGACGAGCTCGTGGAGCCGGTGCGCGTGCCGGGTCCACTCCGTGGGGGCGGGGACGATCCGGAACTCCGCGACGACGGCGCCACCGGTCGGCGCCCGCTCCGGGAGCGCCCCGGCCCGGCGCACGACCGTGCCCGCCTCGCGCCGCCACAGCCCCGGGCTCACCTCGGGGGACGACGGCCGGACCATACGAGCGAGTCTAAGCGGCCGCCCCGAACCGGTTCCCGTTGCGCCGTGTGGCATCGAACTCATCGCCAAGGTCGGCCAAAGCGCGTGTCCCGCACCTGCTTCCGGCCTCCCGGCGACCTACGTTGTCCCGGTGGAGCAGCACAGGACACGTCCCCCGCAGCGCAGGCAGACCCGGCAGACCCCGTTGTCCCCGCTGGGGGCGGCCGAGGAAGCCGGGAAGGCCGGTGGCACGGGGACCCTCGGTCACCGGGTGATGAGCGCGCCCGCCGGGCGGCCCGTCTCCCCCGCCGTGGGCGCCCTGCGCCGACTGCCCAATCCCCGGCTCACCGGGATCGGCGCCGGGCTCTTCGCCGCCGCCGCGATGTTTCTGACCGGGTGCCTGGACCTGCTGCTGTTCGACGAGTCCCCCGTCGTATTCGGCCTGCTGTTCCTGCCGGTCAGCGCACTGACCGCGCTCTGGGTGCGGCCGGCCGACCTGGTGACCGCGCCGATCAGCGTGCCGATCGCCTTCGCGCTCGGCATCGTCCCCATCTCCGGCGGCACCGGCGGACTCGGCGGGCAGACGATGGCCGTCGTCACCGCCCTCGCCGTGCACGCGGGCTGGCTGTACGGCGGCACCCTCGTCGCGGGCGTCATCGCCTCCGTGCGCAAGGTGCGGCTGATGCGGGCCCGGCAGCGGCGGATGATGCTGGCCGCGCGGACCGCGCGCCCGGCCGCCGGGCCGTCACCGGCTCCGCGCGCCGCGGCGGCCCGCGCCCCGCGCAGGCCGTCGCAGCGCTGAGCGGTCAGTCCCGGGCCGCGGCCTTGGCGGCCATCGCCGCCCCCACGATCCCCGCGTTGTTCTGGAGCTCCGCCGGGACCATTTCCGCCCGCACGTGTTCGATCAGCGGCAGGAACTTGTCGGCTTTGCGGCTGATTCCGCCGCCGATGATGAACAGTTCGGGCGAGAACAGCATCTCCACGTGGGCCAGGTACTTCTGGACCCGGCGGGCCCAGTGGTGCCAGCCCAGGTCCTCGTCCTCCTTGGCCCTGGTGGACGCGTGCTTCTCCGCGTCGTGGCCGTTGAGCTCCAGGTGGCCCAGCTCGGTGTTGGGGACGAGCCCGCCGTCGATGAAGAGCGCGCTGCCGATCCCCGTACCGAAGGTCAGCATGATCACCGTGCCCTTGCGGCCCCGGCCCGCGCCGAACGTCATCTCGGCGACGCCCGCCGCGTCCGCGTCGTTGAGCACGGTGACCGGGAGGCCCAGCCTGTCGCCGAGCAGCGTGCGGGCGTCCTGGTCGATCCAGCCCTTGTCGACGTTGGCCGCGGTGCGGGTGACGCCGCCCGTGACGACGCCCGGGAAGGTGATCCCGACCGGGCCCTTCCAGTCGAAGTGGCCGACGACCTCGGCCACGCACCCGGCGACGTCCTCGGGCGTCGCCGGGTGCGGTGTCAGTACTTTGTGGCGCGCCCGCGCCAGGTCTCCGCGGTCCAGGTCCACGGGAGCGCCCTTGATCCCGGATCCGCCGATGTCCACGCCGAAGATCTCCATGTGATCCACGGTACGGGCACCGGCGCGCGCTCACTCCCGGAACGGTGCCCGAAGGCGCCGGCTACTCGCCCCGCAGGGCCGCCGCCTCCGCGCGCAGGTCGCGGCGCAGCTCCTTCGGCAGCGAGAAGACGATCGACTCCTCGGCGGCCTTCACGATCTCGACGTCCTCGAAACCCCGCTCGGCCAGCCACGCCAGCACACCGTCCACCAGCACCTCGGGCACGGAGGCACCGGAGGTGACGCCGACCGTGGCGACGCCGTCCAGCCACGCCTCGTCGATCTCGTCCGCGCCGTCGACCAGGTGGGAGGCGCCCGCGCCCGCGCCGAGGGCGACCTCGACCAGGCGGACCGAGTTGGAGGAGTTCTTCGAGCCGACGACGATCACCAGGTCCGCGTCGGCGCCCATCTGCTTCACCGCGGTCTGGCGGTTCTGCGTGGCGTAGCAGATGTCGTCGCTCGGCGGCGAGATCAGCAGCGGGAACTTCTCCTTGAGCGCGCCGACCGTCTCCATGGTCTCGTCCACGGAGAGGGTGGTCTGGGAGAGCCAGACGACCTTCGACGGGTCGCGCACCTCGACGTTTCCGACGTCCTCGGGGCCGTCGACCAGGGTGATGTGCTCGGGGGCCTCGCCGGAGGTGCCGATGACCTCCTCGTGGCCCTCGTGGCCGATCAGGAGGATGTCGAAGTCCTCCTGCGCGAAGCGCACGGCCTCCTTGTGGACCTTGGTGACCAGCGGGCAGGTCGCGTCGATCGTGGCGAGCTTCCGCTCGGCCGCCTCCTGGTGCACGGTCGGGGCGACGCCGTGCGCGGAGAACATCACGATCGAGCCCTCGGGGACCTCCGCCGTCTCCTCGACGAAGATCGCGCCCTTCTTCTCCAGGGTCTGCACGACGTACTTGTTGTGGACGATCTCGTGGCGCACGTAGACCGGGGAGCCGTACTGCTCCAGGGCCTTCTCCACGGCGATCACGGCACGGTCCACGCCCGCGCAGTAGCCACGGGGAGCGGCGAGGAGGACGCGTCGGGGGGTCGTAGCAGTCATGCGTCCCATCGTAAGGCCGTACTGGACGGGCGCGGTGTGCGGCGGGTCGGGAGACTGATCTCGACGCGACCAACGGAGGGCTCATGGCCGACAGCGGTACGGAATCCGGCTCCACGGAGAGGGCCCGGCTGCGGCGGACCCTCGGGTTCCGCGACCTGGTGGTCTACGGGCTGCTGTTCATCGCCCCGATGGCCCCCGTCGGGGTGTTCGGGACGCTGGACGCGAAGTCGGACGGGGCGGTCGCGCTGGTGTACGTCGCCGCGACCGTCGTGATGGCCTTCACCGCGTTCAGTTACGCCCAGATGGTGCGGGTCGCCCCGATGGCCGGGTCGGTGTTCGCGTACGCCCGCAAGGGGCTCGGCGAGGGGCCGGGGTTCATCGCCGGGTGGATGGCGATGCTGGACTACCTGCTGATCCCGGCCGTGGCGTACCTCTTCTCGGGGATCGCCATGAATTCGCTGGTCCCCGGCGTCTCGCGGTGGGTGTGGACGGCGCTCGCGGTGGCCGTGACGACGCTGCTCAACCTGTGGGGGGTGCGGGCCGCCGCCCGGGTGGGGTTCGCGGTGCTGGCGATGGAGATCGTGGTGCTGCTGGTGTTCGTGGTGTCCGCCGTGGTGGTGCTCGCACGGGACGGGGCGCAGCGCGGCTGGCTGACGCCGCTCACCGGGGACTCGGGGTTCTCGACGACGGCGGTGCTGGGCGCGGTGTCCGTGGCGGTGCTCTCGTATCTCGGGTTCGACGCCATCGCCTCGTTCGCCGAGGAGGTGACGGGCGGCTCGGCGCAGGTGGCGCGGGCGGTGCTGTTCTGCCTGGTACTCGCGGGGACGCTGTTCGTGGCGCAGGCGTATCTGGCGGCCCTGCTGGAGCCGATGACCTCGGCGGAGCTGACCGCCGACCCGGGGGCGCAGGGATCGGCGTTCTACGACACGGTGGACGCCGCGGTGGGGACCTGGCTGCACGATCTGGTGGCGGTGAGCAAGGCGATCGGGGCGGCGTTCGCGGCGCTGGCGGGGCAGGCGGCGGCGGGGCGGCTGCTGTTCGCGATGGCCCGTGAGCGGCGGCTGCCGGGGCTGCTGGCACGGGTCGATCCGCGCTCCGGGGTGCCCCGGGTGGCGATCCTGCTCGCGGCCGTGGTGACGCTGGTGGCGGCGGTGTGGGCGGCGCGGCGCGACGACGGGCTCGACCATCTGGTCTCGGTCGTGGACATCGGCGCGCTGACGGCGTTCGTGCTGCTGCACGCGTCGGTGGTCGGCTGGTTCGTGGTGCGGCGGATGGCGGGCGCACCGAGCTGGTGGCGCCATCTGGTGGTGCCGGTGGTCGGTGCGGGGGTGCTGGTCGCGGTGATCGTGGAGGCGACGGGGAGCGCGCAGGTGGTGGGCGCCTGCTGGCTGGCCGTGGGTCTCGCGGTGGTGCTGGTGCAGCGGGGGCGGCGGGGCGTGGCCCGGTAGCCGTGCCGGGTCCCGTTGTCGGTCCCGGCCGTTACGCTCGCTCGCATGGCTCTGAACACTTCCCCGGAAGCCCCGCTGCCCGTCGGCGACGTGTCGCGGCTGATCGGCGGCTGGATCGACCGGCTAGGTGCGGTCTGGGTCGAGGGCCAGATCACGCAGCTGTCCCGGCGGCCCGGTGCCGGGGTGGTGTTCCTGACGCTGCGCGACCCGTCGCACGACATCTCGGTGAGTGTGACGTGCTTCCGGCAGGTCTTCGACCGGATCGCGGACGTCGTCTCGGAGGGCGCGCGGGTCGTCGTCCTCGCCAAGCCGGAGTGGTACGCGCCCCGGGGGCAGTTGTCGCTGCGGGCGACGGAGATACGGCCGGTCGGCATCGGCGAGCTGCTGGTGCGCCTTGAGCAGCTGAAGAAGTCGCTGGCCGCCGAGGGGCTGTTCGCCCTGGACCGCAAGAAGCCGCTGCCTTTCCTGCCGCAGCTGATCGGCCTGGTCTGCGGCCGGGCCTCGGCGGCCGAGCGCGATGTCCTGGAGAACGCCCGCCGCCGGTGGCCGGCCGTCCGCTTCGAGGTCCGCAACACCGCCGTGCAGGGGGTGCACGCGGTGAACCAGGTCGTGCGGGCGGTCAAGGAGCTGGACGGCATCCCGGACGTGGACGTGATCGTCGTGGCGCGCGGCGGCGGCAGCGTCGAGGACCTGCTGCCGTTCTCGGACGAGGAGCTGATCCGTACGGTCGCGGCCTGCCGTACGCCGGTGGTCTCGGCGATCGGGCACGAGCCGGACTCCCCGCTGCTCGACCTCGTCGCGGACGTACGGGCGTCGACGCCCACCGACGCGGCGAAGAAGGTCGTGCCGGACGTGGGCGAGGAGCTGGACCGGGTGCGGCAGCTGCGGGACCGGTCGCTGCGGACGGTACGGGGGCTGCTCGACCGGGAGGAGCGGGGCCTGGCCCATGCGCTGGGGCGGCCCTGCATGGAGCACCCGCAGCGGATGGTGGACGAGCGCGAGGCGGACGTCGAGGCGCTGGCCGGCCGGGCCCGCCGGGTGCTGGGCCATCTGCTGGACCGGGCCGATTCGGAGCTGGCGCACACCAGGGCCCGGGTGCTCGCCCTCTCGCCCGCCGCGACCCTGGAGCGTGGTTACGCGGTGCTCCAGCGCGCCGACGGGCACGTGGTCCGGGAGCCCGCGGACGCGGGCGCGGCCGGGGAGCCGCTGCGGGCCCGCGTGTCGGGGGGCGAGTTCGCGGTGCGGGTCGCGGAGTAGGGGCGGCCCCGGACCGGGGCGGTCGAACGGGCCCGCGCACAGCGGTGTGCGGGCCGGCACATACCGATATCTAGGGTGGAAGACATGACGGACGACGGAACGGCGGCCCCTGCCGCGACGAGCCCGCTGGGCTATGAGCAGGCGCGCGACGAGCTGATCGAGGTGGTGCGCCGGCTGGAGGCGGGCGGGACCTCGCTGGAGGACTCCCTCGCGCTCTGGGAGCGCGGCGAGGAGCTGGCGAAGGTGTGCCGGCACTGGCTGGAGGGTGCCCGCGCCCGGCTCGACGCCGCGCTCGCGGGACCGGCGGAGGACGAGGGGTAGCGGGCTTATTCCGCCTCTCCGGGGTGAGTCTCCCCACTTCCGGTTTAGTTGAAAGTTAATGCACTTTCGCCGTACGGTGATCGTCGTGGCCGGATGAACCTCCGTGTCCGTGACCCGATCCCCCCGTGTACGTCCGGAAGGTAATACGCACGATGTCCCTCGTTCTTGACCCCGCCGCCCAGGACCTCCTCTTCCGCGAGGCCCGCACCGCCAACACGTTCACCGACGAGCCGGTGACGGACGAGCAGGTCCAGGCCATCTACGACCTGGTCAAGTACGGCCCGACCGCCTTCAACCAGTCGCCGCTGCGCGTCGTGCTCGTGCGCTCCGACGAGGCCCGCGCGCGTCTCGTCCAGCACATGGCCGAGGGCAACCAGCCCAAGACCTCGACCGCGCCGCTGGTCGCGATCCTGGCCGCGGACAACGAGTTCCACGAGGAGCTGCCGGCCCTGCTGCCGCACTTCCCGCAGGCCAAGGACATGTTCTTCTCGGAGCGCCCGGTCCGCGAGTCCGCCGCCTCGCTGAACGCCGCCCTGCAGGCCGCGTACTTCATCATCGGCGTCCGCGCCGCCGGCCTGGCCGCCGGCCCGATGACCGGCTACGACGCCGCGGGCATCGAGAAGGAGTTCCTGGACGGCGACCACAACGTCCTGATGGTCGTCAACATCGGCAAGCCGGGCGAGGACGCCTGGTTCCCGCGCCTGCCGCGCCTGGCGTTCGACGAGGTCGTCAAGACCGTCTGAGCCACGGCCGTTCCCGAACGGTCGAACACGGGGAAGGCCCCGGAGCACTCGCTCCGGGGCCTTCCCCGTATCCGTACGCCCGGGCGGTCAGGACGTCTTCAGCGCCGCCGCCATCTCCGCCAGCCGCTCCGCCGGGGCCGAGCCGGTCACCACGGTCGTGGCGCCCTTCTCCTGGCGCACCAGCGCGTCGTACTTCGGCCCCTCCCAGCGCTGCCAGGTCTGCCCGGCGACCTCCTGGGTGCGCCCGGTGTCCTCGGCCTCCTGGCTCACCTGGGTGATGTAGGACTTCGCCGGGGCCGTGGACTGCTCCACCGCGACGTACTTGCCGTCGGGGTCGAGGAAGCCCAGGTGCCAGCTGTTGCCCTTGTCCCGGTCGTACGTGACCGAGGTGGGCTTCCAGCCCGCGGGCAGGCCGCTGGGGGCCGCCACCGGGTACGGGGCGGCGCGCCGCGCGGTCAGGAGCTCGACGCGGTAGTCGACCGCCTTGATCGGATCGGCCTTGTCGTCGTGCGGGATGAAGATGTAGACGACACCCGCCACGGCGGCGATCGCCAACAACGACAGGATCATGTCCCGGACGGTCTGCTTGCCTTGCTTGCTTGCCACGCCCCCATCGTCGCATCAGCCCCCGTGCGCCCGAACCGGGGGCCGCCCCGCTCAAACGTGACCCGGTCTGCTCATTTTATCGGTCTGCCGATAGAGTCAGATCACCCTCATCCGGTCGTCGCCGTACAGAAAGGTGCGCTCCGATGTCCGAGCATCATCTGCCGTCCCAGCTGGAGGTCTCCCCGGAGGCCCCCGACCGCAACCTCGCCCTCGAGCTGGTCCGGGTCACCGAGGCCGCCGCCATGGCCGCCGGGCGCTGGGTCGGCCGCGGGGACAAGATCGGGGCCGACGGCGCCGCCGTGAACGCCATGCGGACCCTGGTCTCCACCGTGTCCATGAACGGCGTCGTCGTCATCGGTGAGGGCGAGAAGGACGAGGCGCCCATGCTGTTCAACGGCGAGCACGTCGGGGACGGCACCGGGCCCGAGGTGGACATCGCCGTCGACCCGATCGACGGCACGACCCTCAACGCCAAGGGCATGCCGAACGCCATCGCCGTCCTGGCCGCCGCGGACCGGGGCGCGATGTTCGACCCGTCCGCCGTCTTCTACATGGACAAGCTGGTCACCGGCCCGGAGGCGGCCGACTTCGTGGACATCAACGCCCCCGTCTCGGCGAACATCCGCCGCGTGGCCCGGGCGAAGAACTCCACGCCCGAGGACGTCACCGTCGTCGTCCTGGACCGCCCGCGCCACGACGGCATCGTCAAGGAGATCCGGGAGACCGGCGCCCGCATCAAGTTCATCTCCGACGGCGACGTGGCCGGTTCGATCATGGCCGCCCGCGAGGGCACCGGCGTGGACCTGCTCATGGGCATCGGCGGCACGCCCGAGGGCATCATCTCGGCCTGCGCCATAAAGTGCCTCGGCGGTGTCATCCAGGGCAAGCTCTGGCCGAAGGACGAGGCCGAGCGGCGGCGCGCCCTGGACGCCGGCCACGACCTGGACCGCGTGCTGTCCACGGACGACCTGGTCAGCGGGGACAACGTGTTCTTCGTGGCGACCGGGATCACCGACGGCGAGCTGATGCGCGGGGTGCGCTACCGCTCGGAGACGGCGACCACGGAGTCCATCGTCATGCGGTCCAAGTCCGGCACCATCCGGACGATCAACTCCACCCACCGGCTGTCGAAGCTGCGGGCGTACAGCGCCATCGACTTCGACCGCGCGAAGTAGCACCGCGCACCCGACGGAAGAGGCGCCCCCCATGTGCGGTGGGGGCGCCTCTTCGCACGTACGGATACGGGACCGGCCGTCCGGTCAGCCCGCCGCGGCGACCCGGCCGGACGCGCCGGCGGCTTTCAGCTCCGCGTCCCGCCGCCGGCGCCGGGCCAGCGCCACGCGGCGCTCGGCGGCCGTGAGACCGCCCCACACCCCGTAGGGCTCGGGCTGCATCAGGGCGTGCTCGCGGCACTCCACCATCACGGGACAGCGCGCGCAGACCTGCTTCGCGGACTCCTCGCGCGAGAGGCGGGCGGCGGTCGGCTCCTTCGACGGAGCGAAGAACAGCCCGGCCTCGTCCCGGCGGCACACCGCCTCCGAATGCCAGGGTCCGGCCTGGTCCTCCCGAGCTGGGACACGCTGCGGGGGGACGGCGGCGACCTGCAGGGGCTGATGCGGCACGGTCCACTCCTGACGACGGCTTCGCGAGCGAGAGACGATGCAGCAGTCCCTACCCGCTGTGCGTGCGCCTAAGCACTGAGTGGCACTCAGTTCCGTTCCACGCAATTGCGGTCGAGTCCCTTTTCGGCCGGATGAAAACGCCTTCGCGCGCCCGGCCGGAAGAGCGTCAATGGCCGAGATGCTTGCGCAGCCGGTCCTGGAGATCCGCGATGAACTTGCCGCGCTTCGGCTTCGCCTCGACGCTGCCGAACACCGAATATCCGTTGACGACGACCACCGGCGCCTCGGGGTCGGCGGATTCCAGCGTGCGGACTTCGAAACTGCCGAAAATGCCCGACCCGCTGCCGCGCAGCGAGATGTTCTCGGGAACCCTGATCTCGACGCTGCCGAAGACGGATGTCGCGTTGATGACGGTGAGACGCTGTCCGAAAAGCGCCTCGGTCAGATCGATTTCCACACTCCCGAACAGCGAGAAGGCATTCGTGCGGGCACCCACCCGCCAGCGCCCCCTGCGGGCCGAGCTGCTGAAGATCGCCACCAGGTTGTCGGCGGGGCCCGCCGTCGGCTCGGGGCCGTACGCGTAGGGCGCGCCGGCGGCGGACCTGGGCGTTCCGGCCGGCGCGGGCAGGTCCCGTACGAGCGGTTCGAGCTCGCCGACGGTCTTGGCGCGGTAGACGGAGTCGACCCGCTCCGCGTGCTCGTCGGCGGTCAGCCGGCCCTCCGCCAGCGCCTCCCGCAGGATGTCCGCGATCCGGTCGCGGTCCGCGTCGGAGGCACGGATGGCGTCGGTGTCCGCCGGTGCGGTGGGCTGCTGGGGCTGCTTGTCGAGGTCCACCGCCCCAGCGTACCGAAACGCGATAGATCGCGACAGGGGCGGTGAGCCCTACCTCACAAGCCCGCCGCTCCCGGCGCGTCCTACCCTGGTGGGTGCGCTGTCCAAGGGTGGCCAGCCACTGTCTGCCGAGTGAGGAATGGCCGTAATGCCAGAGTTTGCGTACTCCGATCTGCTCCCTCTGGGAGAGGACACCACGCCCTACCGTCTGGTCACCGCCGAGGGTGTGTCCACCTTCGAGGCCGACGGGCGTACGTTCCTCAAGGTCGAGCCGGAGGCGCTGCGCACCCTGGCCGCCGAGGCCATGCACGACATCTCGCACTACCTGCGCCCCGCGCACCTGGCACAGCTGCGGCGGATCGTGGACGACCCGGAAGCCTCGTCCAACGACAAGTTCGTCGCGCTCGACCTGCTGAAGAACGCGAACATCGCCGCCGCGGGCGTCCTGCCGATGTGCCAGGACACCGGCACCGCGATCGTCATGGGCAAGCGCGGGCAGAACGTGCTGACCGAGGGCGGTGACGAGGAAGCGCTGTCGCGCGGCATCTTCGACGCGTACACCAAGCTCAACCTGCGCTACTCGCAGATGGCCCCGCTGAACATGTGGGAGGAGAAGAACACCGGCTCCAACCTTCCCGCGCAGATCGAGCTGTACGCCACCGACGGCGGCGCGTACAAGTTCCTCTTCATGGCCAAGGGCGGCGGCTCGGCCAACAAGTCGTTCCTCTTCCAGGAGACCAAGGCCGTCCTCAACGAGGCGTCCATGATGAAGTTCCTGGAGGAGAAGATCCGTTCGCTGGGCACCGCGGCCTGCCCGCCGTACCACCTGGCGATCGTCGTCGGCGGTACGTCCGCCGAGTTCGCGCTGAAGACCGCGAAGTACGCCTCCGCGCACTACCTGGACGAGCTGCCCGCCGAGGGCTCCCCCACCGGGCACGGCTTCCGCGACAAGGAGCTGGAGGAGAAGGTCTTCGAGCTGACGCAGAAGATCGGCATCGGGGCGCAGTTCGGCGGCAAGTACTTCTGCCACGACGTCCGCGTGGTGCGCCTCCCCCGGCACGGCGCCTCGCTGCCCGTCGCCATCGCCGTGTCCTGCTCGGCGGACCGCCAGGCCACCGCGAAGATCACCGCCGAGGGCGTCTTCCTGGAGCAGCTGGAGAAGGACCCGGCCCGCTTCCTGCCGGACACCACCGACGAGCACCTCGACACCGAGGGCGACGCCGTCCGGATCGACCTGAACCGGCCGATGGACGAGATCCTCGCGGAGCTGACCAAGTACCCGGTCAAGACCCGGCTCTCGCTGACCGGTCCGCTGGTGGTGGCGCGCGACATCGCGCACGCCAAGATCAAGGAACGCCTGGACGCCGGCGAGGAGATGCCGCAGTACCTGAAGGACCACCCGGTGTACTACGCGGGTCCGGCGAAGACCCCCGAGGGGTACGCCTCCGGTTCCTTCGGCCCGACGACGGCCGGCCGCATGGACAGCTACGTGGCGCAGTTCCAGGCGGCGGGCGGCTCCAAGGTGATGCTGGCGAAGGGCAACCGCTCCCGGCAGGTCACCGACGCGTGCGGCGAGCACGGCGGCTTCTACCTCGGCTCGATCGGCGGCCCGGCGGCCCGGCTCGCGCAGGACTGCATCAAGAAGGTCGAGGTCGTCGAGTACGAGGAGCTGGGCATGGAGGCGGTCTGGCGGATCGAGGTGGAGGACTTCCCCGCGTTCGTCGTCGTGGACGACAAGGGCAACGACTTCTTCACCGAGCCCGCCCCGGCGCCCACGTTCACCAGCATCCCGGTGCGGGGTCCGGGCCTGGGCTGAGCGCGGTGCGCCGTGCGCGGTGGCGGGGAGGGGCGCGAGCGGCCGGTCCGCCGCGCGGTGAGCGCTCCTTCCGTTTCCTGGTGGCCGGATACGCGGTCTCCTCGTACGGCACCTTCCTGAACATGGTGGCGCTCAACCTCTTCGTCTACGAGACGACGGGGCGGGCGCTCGCCATGGGGCTGTTCATGGCCCTGCGGCTCGGTGCCGGATTCCTCGCCGGGCTGGTCGCCGGCGGCCTGCTCGCGCGGTTCACGGCGAAGAGCGTGATGCTCTGGACGAATGTCGCGCAGGGAGCCGTGATGGTGCCGCTGATCCTCGCGCCGGACGGCTGGCGCACGGCGTCGCTGTTCGCGGTGTCCGTGGTCGTCGGGGCGTGCGGAACGCTGTTCATGGTGTCCCTGCGCAGCTCCGTGCCGGAGATGGTGGGCGAGGAGCGGCGGTCCTGGGCGAACTCGTTGTCGGTCACCGGGCGTTCGCTGGCGATGGTGGCGGGCTTCGCCTCGGCGGGTGTGGTCGTGTCGCTGGTGGGGTACACCGCCGCGTTCGTCGTGGACCTGGCCACGTTCGCCGTCTGCGCGCTGACGGTGGCGCTGCTGCCGGTCGCGGGCGGCGGAAAGGGGCGGTCCGATGCGGCGCCCGCGAAGGAGGAGGACGGGCCCCGGCGGCGGAGCCCCGTGGCCTTCGCCGCGCTGGCCGCGGTGCCCGGCCTCGGGCTGATGGTGGGGCTGCGCGGGGTGGACGCGCTCGGCTCCTCGTCGCACAACGCGGCGCTGCCCGTGCACTCCGCCGCACTGGACGACGCGCACCCCGCCCTGTTCGTCAGCGCGTTCTGGTGCCTGTGGGCGGTCGGCAACATCGTGGCGCAGCAGGTGATCCAGCGGTACGGGCGCCGCACCGGCCGGTCCGTGGGCGCGGCCGGCTTCGGCTACGGCACCTGCGTGATGTCGGCGGCGTTCATCCTGGCGTTCGCCGGGTTCCCGGCGGCGGCCACGGTCGTGATCGCGCTGGTGGCGGGCGCGGCGGACGGCCTGACCGAGGTCTCGTACACCTCGCACCTCCAGACCCTCCCGGCCGGGCCGCGGGCACACGCCTTCGGGCTGTCCGCGACGGTGGAGAACCTGGGCTTCGGGGCCGGGATGATCGCCGTGGCGGCGGCCCTGGAGCACGTCAGCCCGTTCGCGGTCGTCGGCTGGTCGCACGGCGCGGCCCTCACCGTCGCGGTGGTGTTCCTGGTGCGCACGACGGGACGGCGGCGGGCGCGGGCGGCGGCGCCGGCCCCGTGACGGGGCGCCGGGCGCGCGGCCGGGAGATCCGGGCCCGGCGCCCGACCGGTACGGCGGCGGCGCGAGGTCCGGGGGCCCTGCGGCGCCCGGCGCAAGGTCCGGGGCCACTGCGGCGCCCGGTGCAAGGTCCGGGGGCCCTACACCTACATCGGTAATCAGCCAATCTCGCGCCACCGCCACGAGGCCCGCGCGACGGCGCCGGCCGGACCCGCGAGGACCCGGCAGGGACCGGGGCCGGGCCCCGGGCGCCCGTCCGGCCTCCGCGACGCCCCGCAGCGCACCGCCGCTTTCGCGCACCGGGCCGTCCGCCGGGCTTGCGGGGCACCACGCGCATGCGGTGGGTTGTCCGGCGTTGCCGGAGAACTCCGCACCGCCGGGCGGCCGGCCCGGTGCCACCGCCGGTCGCGGGCCCGCCCCCATGGGCCCGCCGCCGTCCTCGCCTCTGCCGACCCCTGCCGCCCCTCGCCGCACGGCCGCCCGGACCCCGGGCCGCCGCGCCACCCTCACCGTCCCACTCCGGAAAGGCGGACACCGCATGACGCCGGGCCTCCACCGCAGCCATGCCGACGACCTGCTCACCTTCATCGCCGCCAGCCCCTCCCCGTACCACGCCGTGGCGAGCGCGGCCCAGCGGCTGGAGAAGGCGGGCTTCCGTGAACTGCGCGGAACCGACGACTGGACGGGCACCACGGGCGGCGCCTTCGTCGTCAACGGGGGCGCGCTGATCGCCTGGTACGTGCCCGAGTCGCTGCCCGCCCACACCCCGTTCCGGATCGTCGGCACGCACACCGACTCGCCGAACCTGCGGATCAAGCCGACGCCCGACACGAGTTCGGCGGGCTGGCGGCAGGTCGCGGTGGAGATCTACGGCGGGGTGCCGCTCAACACCTGGCTCGACCGCGACCTGGGCATCTCGGGCCGGCTGGCGCTGCGCGCACCGGGCGGCGGGACCGAGACCCGGCTGGTGCAGATCGACGAGCCGCTGCTGCGGGTCCCGCAGCTGGCGATCCACCTGGACCGCACCGTCAACGACGGGCTCGCCCTGGACCGGCAGCGCCACATCGCGCCCGTCTGGTCGCTCGGCGCGGCCGACGAGGGCGCGCTGCTGCGCCGGGTCGCGGCGGCGGCCGAGGCCGATCCGGGCGACGTGCTGGGCTGGGACCTGATGCTGCACGACGTGCAGCCGCCCGGCTATCTGGGCGCGGAGCAGGAGTTCCTGGTGTCCTCGCGGCTGGACAACCTGGTCTCGGTGCACGCCGGGGTCACCGCGCTGACGGCCGCGGCGACGGCCGCCGAGCCGCCGGCGTACATCCCGGTGCTCGCGGCCTTCGACCACGAGGAGGTCGGCAGCGGCTCGGACACGGGGGCGCAGAGCCCGATGCTGGAGCGGGTGCTGAGCCGTTCCGTGTCGGCCCGGGGCGGCAGCGGGGAGGACTGGTCGCGGGCGCTGGCCGGCGCGTACTGCGTGTCCGCCGACATGGCGCACGCGGTGCACCCCAACTACGCGGAGCGCCACGACCCGGGCCACCAGCCGCTGCCCAACGGCGGCCCGACGGTCAAGGTCAACGTCAACCAGCGGTACGCCACCGACTCGACCGGGATCGCCCTGTTCGCCTCCGCCTGCGAGCGGGCGGGCGCGCCGTGGCAGCCGTTCGTCTCCAACAACGCGATGCCGTGCGGCACGTCGATCGGCCCCCTCACGGCGGCCCGGCTGGGTGTGCCGACGGTCGACGTGGGGGTGCCGGGGCTCTCGATGCACTCGGCCCGGGAGCTGTGCGGGGCGCGGGACCCGGGTCATCTGGCGGCGATCCTGACGGCGTTCGTGACCTCCGGGTAAGGGGCGGCGGGTACGGGGAAGGGCTGCGCCGGTCCGTCCCCGTACCCGGGTCCGCGGCGGGTCAGGCGAAGCGCTGCTTCGCGGTGCCGTCGCAGGGTTGCAGTCTCAGCGGGTCGTGGGCGCCCGCCAGGGTCGCGCACAGGTCCGTGGACGCGGCCGGGCGCAGGGTGCCCGACTGGCGCACGAAGCGCTGGTTGGCGGCGCCGGAGCAGTTGTAGAGGATGAGCGGGGCACCGGCCTCGTAGTCGGCGCCGGGGACGTCCAGGCAGCGGTCGTGGCTCAGTTCGGTGCGCAGGGTCCGCGTGCCGGAGTCGTACCACCAGCCCTGGTTGCGCCCGCCGTGGCACTCCCAGCCGGTGACCCCGGTGCCGTTGCGGGTGACGGAGGCGGGGGCGTCCAGGCAGGTGGCCGTCGCCTCGCCGCGCAGCGGCTCGAAGACGTCGTCCCAGGCGACCGGCTGGAGGACGGGCCGCCCGGTGCTCGCCGGGTCGGCGCAGCTCGCCTCGCGCAGGCCGGAGTTGTAGATCTGGGTGAGGCAGGAGGCGAAGGCGCCGTGCCCGGCCGCGTTCGGGTGGAAGGACTGGCGCACCGAGTTGGAGTCCGGCGGGAAGTGCGACAGGTCGATGTAGAGGCCGCGCGCCCAGGTGGACTCGCTGCACACCTCGTGGCCGTGGAAGAGCCGGGAGTTGTCGAGGTAGACCGCGCCGGTGTCGGCCGCCGCCTCGCGCATGCCGCGCTCGAATGCGGGAACGGCGGTGTTCCGGCCCCAGGCGGCGTCGGAGTCGTACCCGGCGCAGCCGCCGGGAAGCTTGCCGGGGAAGTTCGGGTTGTCGTAGAAGTCCGGGCCGATGGGGCTCGGATAGCCCATGACGACGAGCTTGTAGTCGCTGTCCGCGTAACCGGCGCCGGTCATCACGGTGCGCAGGTCGCGCACGGTCTTCTCGACCTTGGGGACCAGTCCGTCCACGCGGGCCTGCCAGCCGCCCTCGTACTTCGGCCGGCACGGACCCTGGATGAGGACCCAGCGCTCCACGCAGTCCGTCATGACCGGCCCGAACTGGAGGTCGTCGTTGGCGCCCGCGACGAGCACGATCATCTTGATGCGGGTGTTGCGCGCCTTGACGGCCAGGCTGTCGCTCTGCACCAGCTCGTCGGCGTACTGCTGGGAGCCGCCGATCACGATGTTTCCGGTGTACGCGCCGGAGCACGAGACGTTGTACGTGACGTCGGCCGGGATGCCCGTGCGGTGGATGGCGGCGTCGGGTGAGCGGTGGCACCAGTTGTCGGGGCCGTTGGTGCCCGCCTCGTACGTGCCGATGCCCTCGCCCGAGATCTCGCTGTCGCCGAGTGAGATGAGTCCCGTCTTCCGCTCGGCGAACGGGCGCTCGGCCGGGTCGCCGTACAGCCGGGTGGCCTCCGCGGCGCGGATGGCCTCCAGTTCGGGCGGCAGGGGGGTGGATGCGGTACTGGTGGTACGGGGCTGGGCGGTTGCCGGTCCGGCGGCCGCGGTCATCCCGCCGAACGCCGCCGCGATGGCCGCGGCGGCGGCGACGGTACAGCGGAGTCTGTGCCTGGTGCGCCTCATTGCGCCTCCCCGGGTTGTGGTTACCCCCGGTATTTACTGGCCGGTAGGCGACTTGGGAACAGCTGGAACAAGACAAGTGCTCATCTTTTTGGGCGGCTTCAAGGAGGTTGGACGATGACGGATCAGGGAACGGCCGAGGGCTACCGCGTCGAGCACGACTCGATGGGCGAGGTCAGGGTGCCCGCCGAGGCGAAGTGGCGGGCCCAGACGCAGCGGGCCGTGGAGAACTTCCCGGTCTCCGGCCAGCGCCTGGAGCGGGCCCACATCGAGGCCCTGGCCCGGATCAAGGCCGCCGCCGCCAAGGTCAACGCCGAGCTGGGGGTCCTGGACCCGGAGATCGCGGCGGCGGTCCAGGAGGCGGCCGGCGAGGTCGCCGAGGGGCGCTGGGACGCGGAGTTCCCGGTCGACGTCTTCCAGACCGGCTCGGGCACCTCGTCGAACATGAACACCAACGAGGTCCTGGCCACCCTCGCCAGCGAGCGCCTGGGCCGCCCGGTCCACCCCAACGACCACGTCAACGCCTCGCAGTCGTCCAACGACGTGTTCCCCTCCTCGATCCACATCGCCGCGACCGCCGCGGTCACCGCCGACCTGATCCCCGCCCTGGACCACCTCGCCGCCGCCCTGGAGCGCAAGGCGGAGGAGTTCGCCACGGTGGTGAAGTCCGGGCGGACCCACCTGATGGACGCCACGCCCGTCACCCTCGGCCAGGAGTTCGGGGGATACGCCGCCCAGATCCGCCACGGCGTCGAGCGGCTGCGCGCCTCGCTCCCCCGGCTCGCCGAACTCCCCCTCGGCGGCACGGCCGTGGGCACCGGCATCAACACCCCGCCCGGCTTCTCCGCCGCCGTCATCGCGGAGGTCGCCCGGGTCACCGGGCTGCCGCTCACCGAGGCCCGCGACCACTTCGAGGCGCAGGGCGCCCGGGACGGCCTGGTGGAGACCTCGGGCCAGCTGCGCACCATCGGCGTCTCGCTCACCAAGATCTGCAACGACCTGCGCTGGATGGCGTCGGGACCGCGCACCGGCCTGGCCGAGATCTCCCTGCCCGACCTCCAGCCCGGCTCCTCGATCATGCCGGGCAAGGTCAACCCGGTCATCCCCGAGGCCGTCCTGATGGTCGCCGCGCAGGTGACCGGGAACGACGCCACGGTCGCCGCCGCGGGCGCCGCCGGGAACTTCGAGCTGAACGTCATGCTCCCGGTCATCGCGAAGAACCTGCTGGAGTCCGTCCGGCTGCTCGCCAACGCCTCCCGGCTGCTCGCGGACCGCACGGTGGACGGGATCACCGCGCACGCCGAGCGGGCCAGGGAGTACGCCGAGTCCTCGCCGTCCGTCGTCACCCCGCTGAACAAGTACATCGGGTACGAGGAGGCGGCCAAGGTCGCCAAGAAGGCGCTCGCGGAACGCCGGACGATCCGTGAAGTCGTCCTCGCATCGGGCTACGTGGAGCGCGGAGACCTGACCGAACAGCAGCTCGACGAGGCCCTGGACGTGCTGCGCATGACCCGCCCCTGACGGGCGCCGCCGTGCCCGGGCGGCGCGCTCCGTAAGATCTCTCCATGACGGGTACCGGAGAGACCGAGCGCTGGGCGCCGGGTGACCAGATCCTGTGGCGCTACCGGGGCAACGGCCCCAGACGGCCGGATTCCGCCGCTCACGCGTTCCACATCTGCCGCCCGGTCACGGTCGTCCAGGACACCGAGGACCTGCTCGCGGTGTGGGTGGCGCCCGGCACCGAGTGCGTCAAACCGGTCCTGGCGGACGGCACCGACGTGCACGCCGAACCGCTCGCCACCCGGTACACCGCCCCGCGCACGACGGCCCGTTCGCTCTGGCTGGGCAACGGCGTGCTGAAGCTGGCCCGGCCCGGCGACCCCTGGTCCGTCTGGCTGTTCTGGGAGCGCGGCTGGCAGTTCCGCAGCTGGTACGTGAACCTGGAGGAGCCGCGCAGCAGGTGGGCCGGGGGCGTCGACTCCGAGGACCACTTCCTGGACATCTCCGTCTACCCGGACCGCAGCTGGCTCTGGCGCGACGAGGACGAGTTCGAGCAGGCCCAGCGGGTGGGCCTGATCACACCGGACACGGCGCGCCGGGTGCGTGAGGCGGGGCGCGCGGCGGTCGCGCTGATCCGCTCCTGGGGGTCGCCGTTCCAGGACGGCTGGGAGGACTGGCGGCCCGATCCGGCGTGGCCGGTGCCCGAACTCCCGGACGACTGGGACCGCCGGCCGGACGGCTCGGACCGTACGGCTTCCGCCATGCCGTCGTGAGACCCTTGATGCACCCCAGGGGGGCAAACGTAGGATCGTGCCGAGGAGCGCGGCTCGGCCCCAACCGGCAGGCGGGGTGCAGAACCTGACCGCAAGTCATCGGCTCGTCGCGTGGACCGCGCCCTCATGGGCCGCATCGGCGTCACGAGTCGCACGAGTTGCCCGCATCGCTTGAGCCACTACGAGGGGGTGGAGACGTGTCCGCTGACCGCTGCCGCCCCCGCGGAAACGTTGTCACCGGCATCCTGATCGGACATCGCGTTTCGGCCCCGTACGACGGGGAAGGCGATGTCAGCCGTTGTTATTGCCGCTCCTGCCGGGGCACAGTAGCGCCCCACAAGGTGATTGCCTCATACAACCGGCCCGGACGGACGGAATCCCACGCGTGACGGAGCACCCCACCTCCCACGAAGGCCGGCAGCCTCTGGCCGCCCGGCCGCAGGAACGCACCCGGCCGCGGCAGCGGGACGCCGCCGTGGCGGCCGCCGCTGCCGCCACGGCGATCCCGGCCCCCGCCAAGGGCCCCGCGGCCGCGGCCCCCGACCCACAGGCGGCGACGCGGCGCGAGGGCGACCGGCTGCGCTTCGTGGGGGCCGCGACCCGGCGGATCGCCCGGGGCATCGACCTGGACGAGATCGTGCTCGGGCTGTGCCGGGCCAGCGTGCCGACGTTCTCCGACGCCATACTCGTCTACCTCCGCGACCCGCTGCCCGTCGGCGACGAGCGGCCGGTCAGCCCGTTCGTGCTGCGGCTGCGCCGCTCGGACCGGCTGCGGCTGACCGACGAGGAGACCGAGAGCCTGTCGGAGACGGAGCGGCTGCGGCTGCCCGCCGTCGACCCGCAGGCCGACCTGATGCCCGCCGCCGAGCTGTGCGAGGTGCGGCCCGGGAGCGCGCTCGCCGAGGTGCTGCGCGGGGTGCGGCCGGTCTTCGGCGACTCCGCGGCGGCCCGCGTCGCGCTGCCCGAACTACTGGGCGCCGACCGAACGGTCCCGTCGGGCCACCGGGTGATCCTGGCCCCGCTGCGCGGCCGGCGGCGGGTGATCGGGGCGGCGGTCTTCCTGCGCGGCGCCGAGCGCCCGGCCTTCGAGGCCAACGACCTCCTGGTCGCCGCCCAGCTGGCCACGCACACCGCCCTCGGCATCGACAAGGCCGTGCTCTACGGGCGCGAGGCGTACATCGCGGACGAGCTCCAGCGCACCATGCTGCCCGACTCGCTTCCCCAGCCGACCGGCGTGAAACTCGCCTCGCGCTACCTCCCCGCCGCCGAGACGGCCCGGGTCGGCGGCGACTGGTACGACGCGATCCCGCTGCCCGGCAGCCGGGTCGCCCTGGTCGTCGGGGACGTCATGGGCCACTCCATGACCTCCGCCGCGATCATGGGCCAGCTCCGGACCACCGCGCAGACCCTGGCCGGGCTCGACCTGCCCCCGCAGGAGGTCCTGCACCATCTGGACGAGCAGGCCCAGCGCCTCGGCAGCGACCGCATGGCCACCTGCCTGTACGCGGTGTACGACCCCGTCGCGCACCGCATCACCGTCGCCAACGCGGGCCACCCGCCGCCCGTGCTGCTCCACCTGGGCGGCCGCGCCGAGGTCCTGCGGGTGCCGCCGGGCGCCCCGATCGGCGTCGGCGGAGTGGACTTCGAGGCCGTCGAGCTGGACGCACCGGCCGGTGCGACGCTCCTGCTGTACACCGACGGGCTGGTCGAGTCGCGGCTGCGGGACGTGTGGACGGGGATCGAGCTGCTGCGGGAACGGCTCGCCGCGACCGCCCGGCTGACCGGCCCGGACCACTCGCCGCCGCTGGAGGCCCTGTGCGACGACGTGCTGGACATGCTGGGGCCCGGTGACCGCGACGACGACATCGCGCTGCTCGCCGCCCGCTTCGACGGGATCGCGCCGAGCGACGTCGCCTACTGGTTCCTGGACCCGGACGAGTCCGCCCCCGGCCGGGCCCGCAGGCTGGCCCGCAGGGCGCTCGGCCGGTGGGGCCTGGACGACCTGTCGGACTCGGTGGAGCTGCTGATCAGCGAGGTGGTGACCAACGCCGTGCGGTACGCGGAGCGCCCGGTCACCCTGCGGCTGCTGCGCACCGAGACGCTGCGCTGCGAGGTCGGCGACGACTCCCCGCAGCTGCCCCGGCAGCGCCGCGCCAAGGACATGGACGAGAACGGGCGCGGCCTGTTCCTGGTCAACCGGCTGGCCCGGCGCTGGGGCGCGACACGGCTGTCGACGGGCAAGGTGGTGTGGTTCGAGATGCCGGTGCGCGGGTAGCGCCCCGGCCCCGGGAGACGCGAACGGGCGGTGTACGAGGCTCCTCCTCGTACACCGCCCGTTGCCGTGGCCGGCGGCGGCCGGTCAGCCGGTCACCTGTCGTCGTTGTCGTCGCTGTTGTCCGGCCGCTTGTTCCCCGAGAGGTCCGGGAGCTCCACGGAGGACGAGGGGTCCGGGTCCGGCCGGTTCGAGGGGCTGGGCGGCGGTTCGCTCGACGCGCCGCCCGAGGGCGAGGCGGGCGGGGAGCTCTGCGGGGACTCGCTGGCCGGCGGCGACTCGGACGAGGGCGACGTGGACGGCGAGTGGGAGGGCGAGGGGTCGTCGGAGGGCGAGGTGCTCGGGCTCGGCGAGTGGGACACGGGCGGCGGGCTGACCGCGGCGCCCATGTCGGTGTCGAGGTCGAACTTGCGGGCCTTGCCGACGGAGTGCCCCATGTAGTCGGCCCAGATCTCGGCCGGGAAGCCACCGCCGTTGACGCGTCCGCCGCCGCCGGCGCCCTGGAGGGTCACCTGCGCGGTCTTGTGGATCTTCTTGCCGTCGTCGCCGGTGCGGTCGAAGGCGGCCTCGCCGAACAGGCCGACCGAGGTGACCAGGTCGGGGGTGTAGCCGGTGAACCAGGCCGACTTGTTGTCGTCGGAGGTACCGGTCTTGCCGGCGATCTCCCTCTTGGCCAGCCCTTCGGCGTTGCGGACCCCGCGGGCCGTTCCGTCATCCACCACGCCCGTGAGCACCGAGGTCACGGAGTCCGCGGCCTGGCGCGAGATCACCTGGTCGCCGATGGCGTCGGGCAGGTCGAGCGGGGCGTCGCCCTGGTGCACGGCCGACTTCACGAGCTGCGGGGTGACCTCCTTGCCGTGGTTGTCGAAGGTGGCGTAGACCCCGGCCATCTCCATCGGGCTCGCGCCCATGGAGCCGAGGGTCATCGCGGGCGTGGCCTTCAGCCCTTCCACGTCCATGCCGAGCTTGCCGGCGGTCTTCATCACCTCGTCCATCCCGACGTCCACGCCCATCTGCGCGAAGACGGAGTTGACGGACTTGTTCATCGCGTCCTGGACGGTGATCTGCCCGTAGTTCTGGTCGTCCTCGTTCTCCGGGTTGAACGGGATGTCGCTGCCGACGACCGGGCGCTTGCTGGTGCCGTCGTAGCGGGTGTTCGCCGTGATCCGCTCGCCGTCCTGCGTCTTCGACTCCTCGTCGAGGGCGGCGGCGAGGATGACCGGCTTGAAGGTGGACGCGGGCTGGAAGTCCGAGCGGGTGGCGTTCGACGTCCAGTGGACGTTCTGGCCGCGCCCGCCGTACAGCGCGACCACCGCGCCGGTCTTCGGGTCGACCGAGACCGCGCCCGCCTGGACGTCCTGGTCGAGCTTGCGCTTCTTGGTGTCCAGCTTGTCGAGCAGCTTGGCCTCGACCGACTTCTCCAGCTGCTGCTGCTTCTTCTTGTCGATGTTGACGGTGATCGTCCAGCCGCCGCGGTCGAACTGGTTCTCGGTGAGGCCCGTCTGTTCGAGCACGGCCTTGCGGGCCGCCTCGACGATGTAGCCCTTCTGGCCGGCCGTCCCGTTGAGCGGCTTGGGGTCGTGCGGCACGGGGAACTTCAGGCCCTGCCGCTTTCCGGCGTCGAGCCAGCCCTCCTCGACCATGTTGTCCAGGGTGTAGGCCCAGCGCGCCTTGACGAGCCGCTTGCCGTTCGGACCGGCGACGGCCCAGTCGTACTGGCTCGGTGCCTGGAGCAGCGCGGCGAGGTAGGCGCCCTGGGAGACGTTCAGGTCCTTGGCGTCCACGCCGTAGTACGCCTGCGCGGCGGCCTGGATGCCCCAGGCGCCGCGGCCGAAGTAGCTGGTGTTGATGTAGCCGGCGAGGATTTCCTTCTTGGTCTTCTTCTGGTCCAGCTTCAGCGAGATGACCAGCTCTTTGAGCTTCCGGGTGACCGTCTGGTCCTGGTCCAGGTAGTAGTTCTTGACGTACTGCTGCGTGATGGTCGAGCCACCCTGCTTGCCCTTGCCGGACAGAGTGTTGAGCAGGCCGCGCGCGGTGCCCTTGAAGTCGACGCCGTGGTCCTCGTAGAAGGACTTGTTCTCGGCGGCGACGAAGGTGTCCTGCACCTCCTTGGGCACCTCCGCGAGGCTCACGACCTCGCGGTTGACCTCGCCGGTCCTGGCCAGCAGGCTGCCGTCGGCGTACTTGTAGACGTTCGCCTGCAACTCCATCTCGGGGTTGCCCTCGGGCACGTCCACAACCATGTAGAGCACGGCGAAGGCGCCCATGCCCAGCAGGATCACCCCGAGGGCGGTGCCCAGTAGTTTGCGCCAGGTGAAGAGCCTGCGTATGCCGCCGCTCTTCGCAGCCCGCCGCTGGGCTCGTCGCGCTTCCGCTCGACCCATCGCTTGGTCGCTCCCGTTTCTCTGCTCTGCTCTGCCGAATCAGCCCGGACCTGCCAGCTAACACCGTTGGCAAGGCCGAAAAGCCGACGTTCCGAGGTTTTACGGACGTGACAATCAGCACCCGCCCCCGATGGAACCGACTCCTGAGGGGTGCGCAAGGTTGCGAGAACCGTTAATGTGTAATCACATTGCTAGCGACCGGCTAGCTGACCATCACGGGGGCCACCATGACCGATCCGCACGACCTCGACACCACCGCCCAGCCGTCCGCCGGACTTGCCCCGGACGCGCCGGAGATGCCGGAACCGCAGGTCCGGGAGGTGAAGGCGCACAGCATCGCCGGCGGCCTCGGGCTGCTGCTGACCGTGCTCGGCGTGATCGCCGGCATCGCGCTCGCCATCGTCGGGGGCGTCATCGGCAGCGGCGGGAACAACGCCGTGGGCATCCCGGTCTGCATCCTGGGCGTCCTGCTCGCCATCGCCTCGTTCTTCTGCATGGGCGGTGTGAAGATGGTCGCACCGGGCGAGGCTCGGGTGATCCAGCTGTTCGGCCGGTACGTGGGCACCATCCGGACCGACGGACTGCGCTGGGTCAACCCGCTGACCTCCAGCCGGAAGATCTCCACCCGCGTCCGCAACCACGAGACCGCCGTCCTGAAGGTCAACGACGCCTACGGCAACCCGATCGAGCTCGCCGCGATCGTCGTGTGGAAGGTCGAGGACACCGCCCAGGCGCTCTTCGAGGTGGACGACTTCCTGGAGTTCGTGGCCACCCAGACCGAGTCCGCCGTCCGGCACATCGCCCTGGAGTACCCGTACGACGCCCACGAGGAGGGCGGCCTCTCCCTGCGGGGCAACGCCGAGGAGATCACCGAGAAGCTGGCCGCCGAGCTGACCGCCCGGGTGCAGGCGGCGGGCGTGCGGATCATCGAGTCGCGCTTCAGCCACCTCGCGTACGCCCCCGAGATCGCCTCCGCGATGCTCCAGCGCCAGCAGGCCGGCGCGGTCGTCGCGGCCCGGCAGCAGATCGTCGAGGGCGCGGTCGGCATGGTCGAGATGGCGCTCACCCGGATCGCCGAGCAGGACATCGTGGAGCTCGACTCGGAGCGGAAGGCGTCCATGGTGAGCAATCTGATGGTGGTCCTGTGCGGTGACCGCGCGGCCCAGCCGGTCCTCAACACGGGCACGCTCTACCAGTGACCGAGGAGAGCCCGGGGGAAGCGCCCCGCGCCCGGCCGCGGCAGCGCAAGCAGATGCTGCTGCGGCTGGACCCCGCCGTGCACGACGCGCTGGCCCGCTGGGCGTCGGACGAACTGCGCAGCGCGAACGCGCAGATCGAGTTCCTGCTGCGGCGGGCGCTCGCCGAGGCGGGCCGGCTGCCGGGCGGGGCCGCGCCCATCCCCCGCCGGGGACGCCCGCCGAAGGCCGCGCCGGAGTCGCCGGGCGAGGAGTGAGACGGCCGGGGCCCGTTCCGCGAGGGACGGGCCTCTCACGTGCGCCGTTCGGGTGTACCCCCTGCGTATACACGGCAGGTATACACACCATGTAGAGTGCCGGGCATGTCTATCGGCCACACCCTGCTCGGACTCCTGGAGTCCGGCCCACGCCACGGTTACGACCTCAAGCGGACGTTCGACGAGAAGTTCGGGCACGACCGCCCCCTGCACTACGGGCAGGTCTACTCGACCATGTCCCGGCTGCTGAAGAACGGCCTCGTCGAGGTCGACGGCGTGGAGAGCGGGGGCGGCCCCGAGCGCAAGCGGTACGCGATCACGGACGCCGGCATCACCGATGTCGCCGCCTGGCTCGCCCAGCCCGAGAAGCCGGAGCCGTACCTCCAGTCGACCCTGTACACCAAGGTCGTCCTGGCCATGCTCACCGGCCGCAACGCGGGCGACGTGCTGGACGCCCAGCGCTCCGAGCACCTGCGCCTGATGCGCATCCTCACCGACCGCAAGCGCCGCGGCGACCTCGCCGACCAGCTGATCTGCGACCACGCCCTGTTCCACCTCGAAGCCGATCTGCGCTGGCTGGAACTGACCGCCGCCCGCCTCGGCCAGCTCCAGAAAGTGGTGGCCCCGTGACCCCCGCCGGCTCCCTCCTCTCCGCGCACGACCTGCACAAGACCTACGGGTCGACCCCCGCGCTCGACGGCGCCTCGTTCTCCGTCCACCCCGGCGAGGTCGTCGCCGTGATGGGCCCGTCCGGCTCCGGCAAGTCCACGCTGCTGCACTGCCTCGCCGGAATCATCACCCCGGACTCCGGCACCATCACCTACGACGGCCGCGAGCTGTCCGCGATGTCCGACGCGGAGCGCAGCGCCCTGCGCCGCAGCGACTTCGGGTTCGTCTTCCAGTTCGGCCAGCTCGTGCCCGAGCTCACCTGCGTGGAGAACGTCGCCCTGCCGCTCCGCCTCAACGGCACCCGCCGCAAGGACGCCGAGCGCGCCGCCCGCTCCTGGATGGAGCGCCTGGAGGTCGAGGACATCGGCGCCAAGCGCCCCGGCGAGGTGTCCGGCGGCCAGGGCCAGCGCGTCGCCGTGGCCCGCGCGCTCGCCGCGTCCCCGAAGGTGATCTTCGCGGACGAGCCGACCGGCGCGCTGGACTCGCTCAACGGCGAGCGGGTCATGCAGCTGCTCACCGACGCCGCCCGCTCCGCCAACGTCGCGGTGGTCCTGGTGACCCACGAGGCCCGTGTGGCCGCCTACTCCGACCGCGACGTCACCGTGCGCGACGGCCGGGCCCGCGACCTGGAGCACGCCGTATGACGCTCCTGGACGAGAAGCGGACCCCGGCGCCCGCGCCCGCGCCGCCGCCGGCCCGCCCCTCCCGCACCGCCCCCTGGCTGCGCGACCTCGCCCTCGGCGTCCGGTTCGCCGCCGCCGGCGGCCGTGAGGGCTGGATGCGCACGATGCTCACCGCCGTCGGCGTCGGCCTCGGCGTCACGCTGCTGTTCCTCGCCGCCTCCGTGCCGCACGCGCTCGACGCGCGCAACGACCGCGACACGGCCCGCAGCGAGACCAGGATCTCCGAGAACCCGGACGCGCAGGGCGAGAAGTCCGACACCTCGGTCCTGCGGATCGGGGCGGACACCGAGTATCACGACCGCAGCATCACCGGCTATCTGATGCGGGCGGAGGGCGCCCACCCGGTGCTCCCGCCGGGCATCGACGCCCTGCCCGCGGCCGGTGAGATGGTCGTCTCCCCCGCCCTGAAGAAGCTGCTGGACGACCCGGACAACGCCCTGCTCAAGGAGCGTTACCCGTACAAGATCACCGGCACCATCGCGGATGAGGGACTGCGTTCACCCAACGAACTGTGGTTCTACGCCGGCAGCGACACCCTGACCCCGGCCTCGGGCGGCCACCGCGTCACCGGATACGGCGACCCCGAGCCCACCCCGCCGCTCGCCCCGCTGCTCGTCGTACTCGTGATCATGGGCTGCGTGGTGCTGCTCGCGCCCGTCGCCATCTTCATCGCCACCGCCGTCCGCTTCGGCGGCGACCGCCGCGACCGCCGGCTCGCCGCGCTGCGCCTGGTCGGCACGGACATCAGGTCGACCCGGCGGATCGCGGCGGGCGAGGCCCTGTTCGGCTCCGTGCTCGGCGTGCTCATCGGCCTCGCCCTCTTCCTGGTGGGGCGGCAGTTCGTGAGCCACATCGAGGTGTGGGACGTCAGCGCCTTCCCCGCGGACCTCGCCCCCGACCTGCGGCTGGGCCTGCTCATCGCGGTCGCCGTCCCGCTGACCGCCGTCCTGGTCACGCTGTTTGCCATGCGCTCCGTGGTCATCGAGCCGCTCGGGGTGGTACGCAACGGCCGGGCCCGGAAGCGCCGCCTGTGGTGGCGGCTGGCGCTCCCCCTCGCGGGGCTCGGCGTGCTCGCGCTCAACGGCCAGTCCGGCGAGTACGAGGTCGTCAACCCTTACGCCATCACCATCGGCGCGATCCTGGTCCTCCTCGGGCTCGCCCTGCTACTCCCCTGGTTGGTCGAGGCGTGCGTGAACCGGCTGCGCGGCGGCTCGGTGCCCTGGCAGCTCGCCACCCGCAGGCTCCAGCTGAGCAGCGGAACCGCCTCCCGGGCGGTCAGCGGGGTCACCGTGGCGGTGGCCGGCGCGGTCGCCGTGCAGATGCTGTTCGCCTCGATGAACGCCGACTTCAACAAGGCCACCGGGCAGGACCCCAGCCGCGCCCAGTTCTACGCCGCGTCGCAGCAGGTGGGCGGCAACGCCGCGGTCGAGACCATCCAGCGGTTCCGCGCCACCAAGGGCGTCACCCAGGTCATCGGCATGGTCGAGGCGTACGTCAGCAAGCCCGGGAAGTACGCCGAGGACGACATCCAGCCCACCACCTCGCTGAGCGTCGGCGACTGCGCCACCCTGCGCGAGGTCGCCCGCATCGATTCCTGCCAGGACGGCGACACCTTCGTCGTGCACCCCAGGAACGACAAGGAGATGACCGGCTGGATGGACAAGACCGCCCGCAAGGGCAAGGAGGTCGAGTTCGAGTCGGGGAGCGGCCGGAAGCTGCGCTGGACGCTGCCCGCCGACGCGAAGACCGTGGTCAGCCGCAAGGACCCGGTCGGTGAGGACCGCTGGGGGATCATGGTCACCCCGGGGGCGATCGACGCGACCACCCTGCCGGGCGCGACGACCGTCTCCCAGATCCGCATCGACGAGAGCGTCCCGGACGCCGCCGAGTACGTGCGCAACACGGCGGCCCGCATCGACCCCGGCATGCGTCTGGTCACCCTGACGTCCGTCGCACGCGACCGCCAGTACGCCAGCGTCCAGACCGGTCTCCAGGTCGGCGCCACGGTCACGCTGCTGCTGATCGCCGCCTCCATGCTGGTGTCCCAGCTGGAACAGCTGCGGGAGCGCAAGCGGCTGCTCTCGGTGCTGGTCGCCTTCGGCACCCGGCGGACCACCCTCGCCTGGTCGGTGCTCTGGCAGACCGCGCTCCCGGTGGTCATCGGGCTCGCGGTGGCGGTGGCCGGCGGCCTCTCACTGGGCGCGGCGCTGTGCTGGATGGTCGGCAAGGAGGTCGACGACTGGCTGGTGTTCCTGCCCCTCGCGGGAGCGGGCGGGGCACTCATCCTGCTGGTCACGCTGCTGTCCCTGCCGCCGCTGTGGCGCATGATGCGCCCGGACGGGCTGCGCAGCGAGTGACACCGCGGAGGGCGGCCGGGGCTTTCAGTTCCGGCCGCCCTCCGTCACGCGTACCGGCAGCGCCCCCATCGCCTCGCGCAGCGCCCCGGCCAGCTCCTCGAACTCCTCCTGCCGGGCCGCCCCGGTCCGCATCGCCAGCGCCACCCGCCGGGTGGGGGCCGGGTCCGTGAAGTATCCGGTGGTCAGCGCCTCGTTGCGGGCGGTCTCGACGGTGACCGCGGTGCGCGGCAGCAGTGTCACGCCGAGGCCCCCGGCCACCAGCTGGACCAGCGTGGAGAGCCCGGCCGCGGTCGTGGTGACCGGTGCGCCCTCCGTACGGCCGGCCTCGCGGCAGATGTCGAGCGCCTGGTCCCGCAGGCAGTGCCCCTCGTCCAGCAGCAGCAGCGGCAGTTTCCGCAGCGCGTCGCGGGGGATGTCGGCGCGCCCGCCGAGCGGGTGGCCGCGGTCCATGACGAGCACGAAGTCCTCGTCGAAGAGCGGGAGCTCGCTGACCCCGGGCACGCCGAGGGGCACGGCGAGCAGCAGCAGGTCGAGCCGTCCGGCGCCCAGCCCCTCGATCAGCGAGGAGGTCTGCTCCTCGTGCACCTGGAGGTCCAGGGCCGGGTAGCGCTCATGGACCAGCCGCAGCACGGCCGGCAGCAGATACGGGGCGACGGTCGGGATCACGCCGAGCCTGAGCACTCCGGTGAAGGGGGCGCGGACCGCCTCGGCCTCCTCCATCAGCTCGCCGACGGCGTCGAGCACGACGCGCGCCCGCACCGCGAGCCGTTCCCCGGCGGGCGAGAGCAGCACCTTGCGCGTCGTACGCTCGATGAGCTGGACACCCAGTGCCTCCTCCAGTGCGGACACGGCCCCGGAGAGCGCGGGCTGACTCATCCCGATTGCGGCCGCCGCGTCCCGGAAGTGCAGATACTCGGCGACGGCGGCGAAGGCGCGCAGCTGCGAGAGGCTGGGCTGTTTGAGGCGGTTGCCCGGATTGCTCTGCGCCACTGATAGGTACCTCCGATCATCACGACCGAGTGTAGCTATTTCCGCGATCAATGCACTCTGTGCCATGGTGGAGATCGTCCAACCCCCAGGAACTCCCTCAAAAGGGGAGAACCTACGCTGCAAGGAGAGCGCGTGCTCACTGTCGGTGACAAGTTCCCCGAGTTCGACCTGACCGCCTGTGTGTCGCTGGAGAGCGGCAAGGAGTTCGAGCAGATCAACCACAAGACCTACGAGGGTCAGTGGAAGATCGTCTTCGCGTGGCCGAAGGACTTCACCTTCGTGTGCCCCACCGAGATCGCCGCCTTCGGGAAGCTGAACGACGAGTTCGCCGACCGCGACGCCCAGATCCTCGGCTTCTCCGGCGACTCCGAGTTCGTGCACCACGCCTGGCGCAAGGACCACCCGGACCTGACCGACCTGCCCTTCCCGATGATGGCCGACTCGAAGCACGAGCTCATGCGTGACCTCGGCATCGAGGGCGAGGACGGCTTCGCGCAGCGCGCCGTCTTCATCGTGGACCAGAACAACGAGATCCAGTTCACGATGGTGACCGCCGGTTCCGTGGGCCGTAACCCCAAGGAGGTCCTGCGGGTCCTCGACGCCCTGCAGACCGACGAGCTGTGCCCCTGCAACTGGACCAAGGGCGAGAACACCCTGGACCCGGTCGCGCTCCTCTCGGGCGAGTGAGCTGATACCACCATGGCTCTCGACGAACTGAAGTCCGCCATACCGGACTTCGCCAAGGACCTGAAGCTGAACCTCGGTTCGGTCATCGGCAACAGCGAGCTCCCGCAGCAGCAGCTCTGGGGCACCGTCCTGGCCTGCGCGATCGCCTCGCGCTCGCCGAAGGTGCTGCGCGAGCTGGAGCCGGAGGCGAAGGCCAACCTCTCCGCGGAGGCGTACACCGCCGCGAAGTCGGCCGCCGCCATCATGGCGATGAACAACGTCTTCTACCGCACCCGCCACCTGCTCTCGGACCCCGAGTACGGGAACCTGCGCGCGGGTCTGCGGATGAACGTCATCGGCAAGCCGGGCGTGGAGAAGGTCGACTTCGAGCTGTGGTCGCTCGCCGTCTCCGCGATCAACGGCTGCGGCCAGTGCCTCGACTCGCACGAGCAGGTGCTCCGCAGGGCCGGCGTGGACCGCGAGACCATCCAGGAAGCCGTCAAGATCGCCTCGGTGATCCAGGCGGTGGGTGTGACCCTCGACGCCGAGGCCGTGCTCGCCGAGTAGGCGCCGTACCCTGAATACGAGAAGGGCCCCGAGGACGACCGACCGTCCGAGGGGCCCTTCTTCTCGCGTACGCGCTACGAGGCGTCCGGCGGCGGCTCGTCCCCGCCCTTGTCCGCCTTCTCCGGCGGGCCCCCGGAGGCCGCGGCGGGCGCCGCGTCCAGCGCGGTCGACCCGTGCGGGGGCGGCGAATGGCGGCGCGACTCCTCCTGCCCGTACGACCGCAGGTAGCCGACCACCGTGTTGGTCACCGCGACCAGCGGCACCGCCACCACCGCGCCGCCGATCCCGGCGATCATGCCGCCGGCCGCGACCGAGAGCACCACGGCCAGCGGGTGCACCCGCACCGCCCGGCCCAGGATGAACGGCTGGAGGACGTGGCCCTCGATCTGCTGCACGGCGAGGACGACGGCCAGCACCATCAGCGCGGTGAACACGCCCTCCGTGACCAGGGCGACGACCACCGCCAGCGCCCCGGAGACCACCGCGCCGACGAGCGGGATGAAGGCGAACAGGAAGATGAAGACGGCCAGCGGCACCGCCATCGGCACATTGAGGAAGTAGATCCCGAGCCCGATGAAGATCGCGTCGATCAGGGCCACGATGACCGTGCCGCGCACATAGGCGGTCAGCGTCCGCCAGGCGCGCGGACCGGCCCCGGCGACCCCGGGCCTCGCCTGCGCCGGTACCAGCTTGAGCACCCACTGCCAGATGCGCGCGCCGTCGTAGAGCAGGAAGAGCGTCGAGAACATCGCGAGCAGCGCGCCGGTCATGAACTCGACGACCACGGTCACGCCTTGCAGGCCCGCGGAGGTGATCGCCTCGGTGTTGGTGCCGACGGTGTCGCTGAGGTTCTTGGCGATGTCGTTGATCTGTTTGTCGGTCACATGGAACGGGCTGGCCAGGAGCCAGTTCTTGAGGTCGTCGATCCCCTTCGTCACCTTGTCGGACAGGGTGTCGATGTTGTCCATGACCTGCCACACCACGAACCAGCCGACCAGGCCCATGATGACGAAGCCGGAGATCGCGGTGACGGCCGTCGCCAGGCCCCTCGGAAGCCCGTGGCGCCGCAGCCGGGCCACGGTCGGCTGGAGCAGCGCGGTGACGAGCAGCGCGGCGACGAAGGCCAGCACGACCAGCTGCACGGCGCTGATGACCCGCATCAGCACCCACAGGGTCCCCGCCAGCACCAGCAGCCGCCAGCCCGCCTCGGCCGCGACCCGCATCCCCCACGGGATCGCCGCGACCGGATCGGGCCGCGCGGCCACGGTGGGGGCGTAGGTGGGCGGGGCGGGCACCTGGTCGACGTGGGCCGCCTCGTCCTTCCCGGCCCCCGCAACGGCCCGCGCCGACGCGTCCGTGTCCGTGTCCGCGAGAAGGGGGTCGTCGGCGTCCGACTCGGCCCGCCGCTCATCGAGACGCTCGCTCAGCCTGCTCAGCTCAGCACCCAGTTGTCCGAGCCACCCCGGCAGTTTCGACATAGCTGTTCCTCTACCCCCGTCCGCTCTCCCCACCGCTCCCCCGGGAGCGTTCCGCACGACCGTACACGCGTGAAGCCCCCCACCGAAGGACGGCGGGGGGCTTCACGGGGTTGAGCTTGTGAACCCTGGTTCTAGTACCAGTGGTTGGCCTGCCAGAAGGACCAGGCACCGCAGGGGCTGTCGTAACGGCCGTTCATGTAGCTGAGGCCCCACTTGATCTGGGTGGCCGGGTTGGTCATCCAGTCGGCGCCGGCCGAGGCCATCTTGGAGCCGGGGAGGGCCTGCACGAGACCGTAGGCGCCCGAGCCCGGGTTGCTCGCCCGGTAGTTCCAGCTCGACTCGTGGTTCACGATGTTGCTGAAGCACTGGAACTGGTCGGCGGGCACGATCTGCCGCGCCATCGCCTGCACCTCGGCCACGGTGTACGAGCTCTGCACGGCGAACGAGGTGGAGCGGACCTCGGAGCGGCTTGCGCGCTCCTTGCGGTCCTTCTCCGCCTGACGCTGGCGCTCCAGCCGGTCCTCGGCGGCCTGCTTCTTGGACTTCGCGTCCTTGGCGGCCTGCACGCGGGCGGTCTCTTCCGCGGACTTCTTCGCGGCGGCGTCGGCGGCGGACGCCTGGGCGTCGGCCTGCTGCGTCAGCGAAGCGGTCTGGACCTGGGCCTGCTGGCCCGCGGGAATGTCTGCGAGCAGCGTGGTGTCGGCTGCGGTCGCCTCGAAGTTGTTGTCGTCGGCAGCAGGGGTGCTGCCCGATGCAACGCCTACGACGGCGCCTACGGTGGTGACCGCGGTGGCGGATGCCACGGCGAACCCCCGGACCGAAATCCGGCTCACACGGTGTCCTTCCAGCATCGCCCGCTTAGGTGACCTCGCGGGCGCAATCGTGCCCCTGGCACTGGCCTCCCTACTGCTTGGGTCACGGGAAGGCACGGGCCCGGTGGGCGACTCCCCGGAAGGAGCGCCGCGTGGTGCTCGCGGGCGGCATACGGACGGCGGTTGTTGAGTTGTGTGGTGCGTGGCGCCTCTGGAGGTGCCGGTGTGCCGTATGCGGGGCCTGACGGAAGCAAGACTCTGCCGGAACCGGACCGGGGGAAGCAATTCTCCGTTGCGTGGGAAAGGTCACACCCCGTTTGGCGGACCTGAATCACGGAAAAGGCACCGCAACACGCCGCCGCCCGGCTAGGCTGCTTGGCCCGCCGGGCGGCGTCAACGTCCCAACCCGTATCAGATCTGACCTTCCTCCAGCATTTCGGTCACCAGCGCGGCGATGCGGGAACGCTCCGAGCGCGTGAGCGTGACATGGGCGAAGAGCGGGTGCCCCTTCAGCTTCTCGACCACGGCGACCACACCGTCGTACCGGCCGACCCTGAGGTTGTCCCGCTGGGCCACGTCATGCGTGAGCACGACCCGGGAATTCGTGCCGATCCTGGACAACACGGTCAGCAGGACGTTCCGTTCGAGCGACTGGGCCTCGTCGACGATCACGAAGGCGTCGTGGAGGGAGCGGCCCCGGATGTGGGTGAGCGGCAGGATCTCCAGCATGCCGCGCCCCAGCACCTCCTCGATCACCTCGCGCCCGGAGACGGCCGAGAGGGTGTCGAAGACGGCCTGCGCCCAGGGGCTCATCTTCTCGGCCTCGCTGCCGGGGAGATAGCCGAGCTCCTGCCCGCCCACCGCGTACAGCGGGCGGAAGACCATCACCTTCTTGTGCTGCCCGCGCTCCAGCACCGCTTCGAGCCCCGCGCAGAGCGCCAGCGCCGACTTACCGGTGCCGGCCCGGCCGCCCAGCGAGACGATGCCCACCTCCTGGTCGAGCAGCAGGTCCAGGGCGATGCGCTGCTCGGCGCTGCGGCCGTGGATGCCGAACGCCTCCCGGTCGCCGCGGACGAGCCGCACCGTGCCCTCGGGCGTGACCCGGCCGAGCGCCTTGCCGCGTTCGGACTGGAGGACCAGGCCGGTGTGCACGGGCAGTTCGGCGGCCTCGGGGACGTACAGCGTCTCCTCGGCGAAGAGCAGGTCCACCTGGTCGGCGGCGAGGGTCAGTTCGGACATGCCCGTCCAGCCGGAGTCCGTGATCGCTAGCTCCGCGCGGTACTCCTCGGCGAGGAGCCCGACCGATGACGCCTTGATGCGCAGCGGGAGGTCCTTGGAGACCACCGTGACGTCGTACCCCTCTGCCTGGAGGTTGCGCGCGACCGCGAGGATGCGTGAGTCGTTGTCCCCCAACCGGTAGCCGGCGGGCAGCACGCCGGGATCGGAGTGGTTGAGCTCGACGCGGAGCGTCCCGCCGAGGTCCCCGAGGGGGATCGGCGCGTCCAGCCGGCCGTAGCGGACCCGGAAGTCGTCCAGCAGGCGCAGGGCCTGGCGGGCGAAGTAGCCGAGCTCCGGATGGTGCCGTTTGGCCTCCAGTTCCGTGACCACGACGACCGGGAGCACGACTTCGTGCTCGTCGAAGCGGGCCATGGCGTTCGGATCGGCCAGCAGGACGCTGGTGTCGAGAACGTAGGTGCGCCTGTCGGGCAGGCGGCGCTTTGTGCTGGTCACCACGGAAGGACGTACCCCCTCGGAAGAGGTCGGGGTGCGACGGCGGGCGTCGCGTGGCATCCCACTTGTCATCGGCGCCCACCTGGCTGGTGACCGGGCGCCGGCCTGTCAGGGATATGCCCTCATACCCGGCCGGCCATGCCGACCGGATCTCTTCCGGGGGGCGGCGGGGCGGACCCCGCCCGCCTCAGCCTCCGTAGCGGCGGTGGCGGGCGGCGTAGTCGCGCAGCGCCCGCAGGAAGTCGACCCGGCGGAAGGCCGGCCAGAAGACCTCGCAGAAGTAGTACTCGGAGTGCGCGCTCTGCCAGAGCATGAACCCGGAGAGACGCTGCTCGCCGCTGGTGCGGATGACGAGGTCGGGGTCGGGCTGGCCGCGCGTGTAGAGGTGTTCGGAGATGAGGTCGGTGGAGACGATCTCGGCCAGGTCCTCGAAGGAGGTGCCCTTGGCGGAGTGTTCCAGGAGCAGGGAGCGCACGGCGTCGGCGATCTCCTGCCGCCCGCCGTAGCCCACGGCGACGTTGACGAGTATGCCGTCGACCCCGATCGTGGCCTGCTCGGCCTCCTTGAGGACGGTCTGGGTGTGGGCGGGCAGCAGGTCGAGCGTGCCGACGTGGTGGACCCGCCAGCGGCCGTCCGCGGCCAGGCCGCGCACCGTGTTCTCGATGATGCCGAGCAGGGGCGTCAGCTCGGACTCGGGCCGGTCGAAGTTGTCGGTGGACAGCATCCACAGCGTGACGACCTCGACGTCGGTCTCGCTGCACCAGCCCAGGAGTTCCTTGATCTTCTCGGCCCCGGCCTGGTGGCCCTCGGCGGCCGTGCCGCCGGACGCCTTGGCCCAGCGCCGGTTGCCGTCGAGGATGACGCCGATGTGCTTGGGCACCTGGGAGTGGTCGAGGCGGGCCTCCACCCGGCGCGCGTAGAGCCCGTACACCAGGTCGCGCAAGTTCACTGAGTCCACCTCTCGGTTCCGTGCGGGCCCGCCGGCCCCGCGTCAGGGGTCCGGGGTCGTCCCCTGGGGATCGGATCGCCGCACTGGAAGGGGGCGGATCGCCCCGCCGTGTCATGGCAGTCCCGTCAGGCCACATTACTGCGCGGGCCCCGCACCCACCCAACCCGGCCTGTCACAAGTCCGTGATAAGGAGAGAAACGTGACTGATTCCTCCTCTCCCTACCAGGCCGCCGCGACCCGCTACGACTCCATGGAGTACCGGCGCAGCGGACGCAGCGGTCTCAAGCTGCCGGCCGTCTCGCTCGGCCTCTGGCACAACTTCGGCGACGACCGGGCGCTCGGCTCCCAGCGGGCCATCCTCCGCCGCGCCTTCGACCTCGGTGTGACCCATTTCGACCTGGCCAACAACTACGGCCCGCCGGCCGGATCGGCCGAGCTGAACTTCGGCAAACTCCTCCGCCAGGACTTCGCCCCGTACCGGGACGAACTGCTGATCTCGACCAAGGCGGGGTACGAGATGCACCCCGGGCCGTACGGGGAGTGGGGGTCGCGCAAGTACCTGCTGTCGTCGCTGGACGCCTCGCTGAAGCGGATGGGCCTGGACTACGTCGACATCTTCTACTCGCACCGCTTCGACCCGCGGACCCCGCTGGAGGAGACGATGGGGGCGCTGGCCTCCGCCGTGCAGCAGGGCAAGGCGCTGTACGTGGGGGTGTCCTCGTACAACTCGGCGCAGACCGCCGAGGCGGCGCGGCTGCTGCGCGAGATGGGCGTGCCGGCCCTGATCCACCAGCCGTCCTACTCGATGATCAACCGCTGGACCGAGGAGGACGGGCTCCTCGACACGCTGGAGGCGGCCGGGATGGGCTGCATCTCCTTCGTACCGCTGGCCCAGGGGCTGCTGACCGGGAAGTACCTGAACGGCATCCCGGCGGGTTCGCGCGCCACGCAGGGCAAGTCGCTCGACCCGGACCTGCTGTCGCAGGAGGTGGTGCGCCGGCTGAACGGGCTGAACGACATCGCGCGCCGCCGGGGCCAGTCGCTCGCCCAGCTGGCCCTGAAGTGGGTGCTGCGCGACAGCCGGATGACGTCCGCCCTGATCGGCGCGTCGAGCGTGGGTCAGCTGGAGGAGAACGTCGCGGCACTGGCGGGCCCGGAGCTGTCGGCCGAGGAGCTGAAGGAGATCGACGTCTTCGCCGTCGACACCCAGGGCACCAACATCTGGGCCGCGCGGGGCTGAGCGCCCGCGGGTGCCCGGCGCCGGGCACAAAAAACGGGCCGGTCCGTGGGGGGGGGTTACGGACCGGCCCGAGGGGGGGTTTCCACCATAACCCTTCGTAAGTGATGCTGGGTGCCGCGACGCGAAATAATTACTCTCCGAGAGTGAGAGGCTTCGCTCCGGTCATCGGCCGGCCCTCGCCGTACGCCTCTGACCTGCGGGGACACCGCCCACCCCGGGACGGGCACCGGAAACACGCCCGAGACGTCCACAGGATGTCCACATTCCGCTCGTCAGTGGCCGCCCCGGGGCTTCACACAGCCGGTTCCCTCCATGTAGCGACCGTGCGCCTCCGCGTTGACGAGACCGTTGACCACACCGTCCAGCGAGCCGTGCACGCAGAGGGCCCCGAGGGACACGGTGAAGGAGGTGCGGTGCGTCCCGAAAGAGCTCGTGGTGACCGATCCGTCCGGGTATCCGAGGGCGTGCAGGGCCTGGAAGACCGTGTCCTCGGTGGATGTGCGCCCCTCCGCGAGCGCGGCGAGCCCCCGCTTCACCCGCTTCACCTCCGCCTCGCCCCGGACGCGGTCCGCGTCGGACAGGTCGGCGGTGGCCTGGAAGGCGTGGTTCTCGGCGTAGTGCGGGTTGGCGTCGCCGCCCTGCGCGGGCCCCGGGCCGGCGCCCGGCTCGGTGCCCGGCCCCGCGGGGACGGAGACGGCGGAGGCCGGGGGCGGCGCCGCGTCGCCGGGGGTGGCCAGAATGTGGCCGCAGCCGGCGAGGGCGGAGGCGGTGAGGAGCACTGCGGCACCGGCGCGGAGCGGGGCCGTACGTATCGCGGAGGTCATGGCTACGAGTGTGGAACGGGAACCCGGGGTGGAGCGGCGGGAGTTGACCTCCGACGCCGTTACGTTACGTCGGGGCCGCGGCGCCCCGGTGGCCCCGGGTGAAGCGCACGCCCACGGTGTCCCCGCCGACGACCACGAAGCGACCGCCCTCGCAGCGGATCACGGCCTCGTGGACCTCGCCCCGTTCGTCCCGGCGCTCGTCCGTGCTGAGCACCGTCCAGCCGCCCTCCGGCGCCTCCGGCAGACCGGCCAGCGCGGCGAACTCCCACTGGGCGGCGGGCACACACCAGTCGGGCAGCCGCGGCCAGGTGCCGGCGCCCACGTGCAGGGTGCCGTCGGAGGCGCAGGTCAGGCGCACCGACTGGCCGTCGTCCAGCACGAACGAGACGGCCTCCGGCTCGCCCATCCGGCCCTCGGGGCGGTAGAAGATCCCGAGCACGCCGACGATCCTGGCCCCCTTGAGCCACTCGGCGCCGCCCCGGCGCGGGCCGTGCGCGGCGTCCCCGTCGGTGCCGAGGTCCATGGCCTGCTCCTTCCACGAGCGCTCGCGACCAGAGTGCCATCCTTCGGGCCGTATGGGGGCGTTGCCCTCACGCGGGCTTGCGGGCCTCGATCAGGAAACGGGTGGTGTGGGCGACGAACGGGCCCTCGGTCTCCAGCCGGTGGTGCAGCGCGGCGAGTTGGGGCCGGTACCGCTCGACGGTGAAGCCGGGCACCATCCAGATCACCTTGCGCAGGAAGTAGACGACGGCCCCGATGTCGAAGAACTCGGTGCGCAGCCGCTCCGCCCGCAGGTCCACGACGTCCAGCCCGGCCGCCTCGGCGTCGGCCCGCGCCCGCTCCGGGTCACGCGCGGCGCGCGTCTCCGGGGGCTGCGGCCCGAGGAAGTACTCGACCAGCTCGAACACGCTCGCGGGGCCCACCTGTTGCGAGAAGTACGTACCACCGGGCGCCAGCACCCGGGCGATCTCCCCCCACCACGTGGTCACCGGATGCCGGCTGACCACCAGGTCGAAGGCCCCGTCCCCGAACGGCAGCGGCGGCTCGTCCGCGTCCGCGACGACGGCCACCCCGCGCGGGTGCAGCAGTGCGGTCGCCCGCGCGATGTTCGGCGGCCAGGACTCGGTGGCGACGGCGAGCGGCGGCAACTCCGGCACGGCCGCCAGCACCTCGCCCCCGCCCGTCTGGACGTCGAGCGCGGCCCGGGCCCGCCCCATCCGCTCCCCCATGGCCCGCGCATACCCCCAGGAGGGCCGCTCCTCGGTGGCCCGCCCGTCCAGCCAGGAGAAGTCCCACCCGTCGACGGAGACACGGTCCGCCTCCGCGACGAGGACGTCGAACCGGTCGGCTTCACGGGAGGCGGGCGGGGTGGCGTCGGATTCAGCGGGCATGGGCTCATCGTCCCAGCCGGAGCGGGGGACGGCGACCGCATTACGGACGGGCACCGCGAGTGCCCAGGCGTGCCCGAACAGCGGCGTACAGGCCACTGTCCTCACCCAGGATGGGGCCGAGCATCGCCAAGAGTTCCTGGCCGGTCGCGGCACTCTCCTGGGTTTCGTGGGGGCTGTTCAGCCAGAAGTGGGCGGCACGCAGTACCGAGCCGTGGGTGAGCCTGTGGTCTCTCCCCCAGAGCTGAGCCCGGAGGCCGGCTGTGTGCAGGCACCAGCGGACGGCCACGCTCGCCTGACCCTGCTGGTAGGCCAGTTGTCCCCGCAGTTCACGGAGGTTGATGGTGTTGAGGTGCCGTTCTCCGTACCGCTGCGTGAACTCCTGGTCGAGTCGACCGGCGGCGGTCGCCGCGTCGGCGAGCGTGGCAGCTTCCTGAGGCGTTTCGAGCGCGGCGATGATGGCGTCGATCCGGTCTTTGTACTCGGCGGGCGGTCCACTCGGCACGTCGCCGTCGGCAGCGGTCTCAGAGGCCCCAGCGACCGCTTCCAGCCGCGCCGTGCTGTCACGCGACCACTGCGCATCCGCCGACGGTGCGGAGACGGCTCGCTCGCGCCGGGCCCCGGTCTCCCAGAAGTCGGGCGTGACCTCGCCCCATGGTGCGTATTGCTCGTGCTGCTCTTGCATGCGGCGTCCTTGATGATGGTGCGGGTGTTCGTCGGTCAAATGCCGATGCCCTTCTTCCGCATATACGGCAGGGGGGCTATGTCGGTGCCGTACTCCGGGCCGGTGCGGATCTCCAGGTGCAGGTGGGGGCCGGAGACGTTGCCGGTGGCGCCCGAAAGGCCGAGGACGGTCCCGCCCTGGACTGTGGCGCCGACAGACGTTTTGATCTTGCTCATGTGTGCGTACTGGCTGTACATCCCGTCGGCATGCCGGATGACGACCTGGTTTCCGTACGGCCCGCCCGGCCCCGCTGCCACGACCTTTCCGGGACCGATCGCGTGGACGGCAGCGCCGGTGGATGCCACGAAGTCGATGCCGGTGTGGTAGCCGCTCGACCACATACCGCCCGCCTGGTGGTACGGCGTGCCCAGCGGCGCCTTGACCGGCAGCCCCCAGCCACCGGAGGTTTCAAGGCCTCCGGAGACGTCCGGTGCGGTCAGACGGGACACGTTGGCCATGATGGTCTGCACGTAGTCGTACGTCTGCCCGTCGGCGAATTCACGTGGCGGCACTCCGCGGTACTGCTCGACGCGTCCCCACCCCGCGTTGTATCCGGCCAAAGCAAGTTCGACCGGTGATCCCCTGTACCCCGGATGTTTCTTCGCCGTCTTGAGCAGCTTGCACATCATCCGCCCCTGGGACGGAATCGCGTCTTCCGGGTCCCAGACGTCCTTCTTGCCGTCACCGTTGCCGTCGATTCCCGACGATGCCCATGTGCCGTCGATGAACTGGGCGATGCCTTTGGCGAGGGGCCGTCTGACTCTCTTCCCGGTCTTCGGGTCCTTCTTGTACTCCCAGGACTGGGCGTCGGGATTGAAGCCTGACTCCTGAGCGATCTGGGCCGCCAGCACGGCCGCCGACAGACCCGCGTCGCAGTCCGCAGCCGCGTCCTCGATCAGACCCGCGTACTTGACGGGTACAAAGCCCTTCCCGACACGCAGCGAGCCTGCGGTGAGCTCAATGCCCCCGCCTGCCCCCTCATCCTCGTCCGACATCGCCACGAGCATGATGACGCCGAAACCCAGCGCCAGTGGACTGACCATCACGGCCGCCACCAGCGCCGCAACCCCCCCTTTGGCTTTCAAGCCGCCCCCTGCCGTAGTTCCGTCACCCCACCGCCACGGACCCCGACTCCGCGACCGGCCGCCTGCAGGGCCGGTCACCCGTGGTGGCACGGCAGCCACACTGCCATACGGCGTTTGCTCCCCCAAAGCATGCGCCGCAACTCGCACGCTCGTCACCCCTGCGAGGCGCAACAGATGCCGCAAACCATCGTTAAAGACAACGAAAGTCTGCAACTTAGCGATTCAACAGAGGACTTGACTAGCATTCCGTACCGAGAGCATCACCGCTGGGTCACCCGTCCGGCATAGACTTCCGGACGTTCACAACGGGGTGATCTCTGATGTGGTTACAGTTGCAATACGGGGGAGCGTTGAACAAGAAGACGCAACTGGGTGTGCCACTGTCCGCCCAGAACCGCTTATTCGTCCCGGTTCTGGGTGCCAGTGGGGGGTGCGGCCGCTCCACCACCGCGGGACTTCTGGCCTGCTTCCTGGCGGCGGTCGGGTCCAGCGTGGTGCTCGATACCGCGCCACGGCTGACGTCGCCGTGGCCCTCCTGGCCGACGGAGCACGGGGCCGGACTCGCCTCCGTGCCCCCAGGCCGGCCGTTGACCCGGGACCAGACGCATGCAGCCGCCTCCCGTTCAGACGGTCCGGCCGGCAGGTGGAGTGTGCTCACCGATCACCAGGATTGGAGCCACGGACCTCTGGACCTGCCCACCGACCCGGCTGCCTGGTACCAGTTGGCAGCCACAGGGGCCTGGCAGGCCGTGGTCGCCGACACCTGCCATCCGGTGGCACACGACATCGTCGCCGCTCGCACGCAAGGACAGCGCGGACTGACGGCTGCCTGGTGCGCCCTCCCCTTCGCCGTCCCGGTGCTATGCGCCCCAACGTCCGGAACAGGCGTGGCGGCACTCCAAACCGCCGTCAAGGCCCTTACGGCTGAAGGGCTGCCGCTCCAGCGCATGGTCGTGGTTCTCACCTCCACCGGCGAGGGGCGAACGCCGCCTGTCGTGAAGGCCGCAGCCACGATGCTCCAGTCCCAGGTCTCGGCAGTCGTCCAGATGCCGTTCGACCCGCACATCCGCGTCCACGGCCTCGCCGACGCGGACCGCCTCGCACGCCAGACCGTGGCGACCGGGTCCGCTCTGGTGGCGGCGGTCCTGGCATCCGCTAAGCGCTCATGGGGCGACCCGCTCCCCCCAGCTCCCGTGCCGGCGGCACTGCCCGGCACGGTCGCCAGCCTTCGTCCCGCTCGACCCTCCCATCAAGAAGGGGTTCTCACGTGAGCCAGTTGCTCCACACCATGCACGATGTCATCACGCTCGCCGACGGGAAGGCGCCGGCATCCACGGCACCGGTCATCCCTGGCTTCTCTCCGTCCCTGCCCGGCTCCCTCCAGAATCCGACGGGCAAGATTCTGGGCTGGACCGCGGGTATCGGGCTCTCCCTGGCGGTGCTGGGTGGACTGACCGGCTGGGCGTGCGTCGCCATCGGCCACAACACGGAGCGGGCCCAGCTCGCTTCGCGCGGCAAGTCGGCGATCCTGTGGTCGGTCATCGCTGCTATCGGCATCGGTGTGACCTCCGGGCTGGTCTGGGGCTTCTACACCATGACGCAGGGCCCTTCGTCGTGATGGCCGCCTCCTACGAGGGCAGGGCCCGACGGGCACGGCTGCGTCTGGCCGTACTCGGTGTCGCCGTCGTAGCCGCCCTGGCGGCGGGCGGAGCGGTTGCCGTCACCATGCTCGATGATGACGGCGGCCCGTCACGTACGGATTCGAAGACGGCACCGAGCCCGTCCATTAGCGCCTCGCCCACGCCATCGGCCTCGACTCAGTGGCGCACCCCCGCCACGGCTCCCCGTATCTCGCTGGTCAGACCGAAGTCCCACGAGAACGGGATCGGGACCGGATTCCCTCACAACGGTCTGGGGGTGGTGTCGGCGGCCGTGTCCTACTGGGAAGACCTCGATCTGCTCGACGATGCGATTGCCCGTCAGCAGTGGACCCAGATCGCCGCTTCCCCGGCCACCGTCGACGAGGGGGTGAGCGAGGTCCGCAAACTCCGGGAAGGGGTGGGCCTGCCCCCGTCTGGCGGTACACCTGACGGCCTCTCCTTCAGTACCAACGTCAACGCCCTCCTCGTGCGCTCACTAGACCGCACCGGGGACCCGGTCGTCGTGTGGATGTCCTACGACCGGTTCGCCACGTCCAATGGGAAGGGAGCCGACGACAACCCGCTTCGGAACGAGACCACCAATCTGATCCTCACGTGGCAGGACGGCGGCTGGAAGGTGACCACCGACCCGAAGTACACGGCCAAGGTCAAGGGCCCGTCCGCATACGACCCCGACAGCAAGTACGCGTGGGCGGAGGGGTGGCGGCAGGTGACCGATGGCTAGAACCGTCGCACGCCTCGGCGCGCTGATCTCCGTCATTCTCATCCTGATGACCGCCGGAACGTCGATGGCCCTGGCCGGCGCCAAACCGCGGGACCCCTATCCGCCCAAGTTCAGCGACCTCGCAGTTGTCGGTATCGATACGCAGACCGGCGAGTACTGCGACTTCTTCAAGGTGGACAACGAAAAGTTCTGCCGTAGCCCCGTCGACTGCGACGACTTCCCCATGGGGTACCCCTGCCGAGGTGAGGACTCGTACGACAAGGACGAGCACCGCCGGTTCGAGCTCAATGAGCTGAAGCGGTGGGAGAAGGAAACCTCTACGAGCACACCCAACTACGCGAAAATTCATGCGTACCTAATTAAGTGCGTGAAGACCGACAGAAAGCCTTTCTCTGAATGTAAGGCCGATGCCGCGTACAAGTACCCACCTCCTGCCAAGACCCCCGTGGACTGGGTGGCTGGCAAGGTCAGCGAAATGGCGGCCAACGCGCTTGAGGAGGCTGCTGCGGCACTTGGTCACTCGGTGGTGTGGTTGTTGAAGCAATTCGCCGATGCGTTCAACTCGATCTCCACGATCGACCTGTACGAGACGGGCATCGGCCCTGTGCTGAGCATCAGTACTGGACTGTCGCTGGTGGTAGCAGCGTTCCTACTGCTGGTCCAGTTCGGTAAGCTCGCGGTCTCCCAACAGGGCGGGCCGCTCGTCACGGCGGGTGTCGGTCTCGCCAAATGGGGTGTCATCCTAGGCGTGTACTTCATGGCCACGCAGACAGCCCTCAAGTGGTCGGATACCTTGAGCACCGCGTTGATCAACTTCTCCTTCAACGGTGGCGGCACCGGCGGGACCGATGCTTCGAAGGCCATGGAGCAGCAGCTCGGCACGCTGTTCGCGAGCCTTGTCGGTGGGGGTGGAGCGGGTGCGGGCGCCGCGCTGATCGCGGGCTCCACAATTTCATCGGAAGCCGCCATTGGTTTCGTGATCGTCATTTCGATCCTGTGCATCTTGGCCATCGCCGCGTTGTGGATCGAGATGCTCGTACGGCAGGCCGGGATCATGATCCTGGTGGTGATGATGCCGCTGGCTCTGGCCGGTCAGATGTCGGATGCGACCAAGGACTGGTGGCCGAAGGCGCGCAACGCTCTGATCGCTCTGATCCTGATGAAGCCCACGATCGTCATCGTCTTCAGCATCGGTTTCTCCGCGATGTCGGGTGCGAAGGGCGTCCAGAACGTGATCGTCGGCCTGATCATTTTCGTTGTGGCGGCCACGAGCTGGCCGGTGCTGGCGAAGTTCATCGTCATCAGCCCCAACGGCGACGGGAATTCCGCGGCCTCCGGGATGATCAGCAGCATCGGCAGCTCCGTCGGCGGCATGTTCGGCGGAAACCAGCCCGCCATGAGCGGGGCGGGCACCTCGGGCGGCGGCGCCGCATACACCAAGGCACTGGAGGGCGAGAACTCCAGTACCGCCGACGGTGACGGCGGCGGGGGCCGCGGTTTCTGGTCGAAGGCCATGACCGGCGCCAAGAGCAGCGTGGGCAAGGCCAGCGGGGTGATCGGCGTCGGCCTCCAGCTCGCAGCCGTAGGGAAGGACATGGCCGAGAGCTCGCTCCAGAACGCGGCGGCTCACGCCGGCCTCGGCCATGCCGCTCAGGGAGGCCGACACACGGTCATCCCGCCCCGCAGCGGCACAGAGGGGCCCGGCGCTTCCGAGCCCGTTCCGTCGCCTGCCTCCCAGGAGGCCGCGCCGCCCGCGACCCGCGAGACGGAACCGCCCCCGGCCCATAGGCAGGAATCGCCGCCGGGGCCGACGCCTTCCCCACTGCCGTCCACCGAAGGGAGCTGACCGATGGCGCATTCCGAACCCGCCCTGTATGGCGGATGGCAGTCGGAACGCTCGGGCTTCATGGGCAACCTGAGCGGCCTGGGCTTCGTCCTGGTCGCGGCCGCCGCGACCACCGCCCTGATCCCCATCTACGCCCGCTCCTGGGGGGCTGCGGTCGTGGCTGTCCCCCTGGCCGTTCTCCTGCTCGTTCTCGCGTACGGGCGCGTACTCGGTCTCTCGGCAGACGAGTGGATCGTCCTCGCAGTAAGGCATCAGATCGCTGTGGCAACCAACCGCAACCTCTTCTTCTCCGGCCTCTTCGCGCCCCGGGCCAAGGACGGCAGCCAGCCGATGGACCTCCCCGGGCGCCTGGCCCGGCTGCACCTGCTCGAAGCACCCGATGGGCTCGGCGGACAGATCGGAGTGATGCACAACCCCATCGAGGGCACCTACACCGCTGTGTGCCAGGTGAAGTTCCCCGGCCTGGCCCTGATCGACACCGAGCGCCAGAACGCCCGGGTCAAGGGCTGGGCCGCGTTCCTGCGCGGCCACTGCAAGGAAGACGGCGCGATCACCCGGATCTCGGTCCACCAGCGCAGCCTCCCCGACGACGGCGCGGCCCTGCGCTCCTGGACGGAACGCCACACTTCGCCCGACGCCCCTGCGGTGGCCGTCCAGGCCCTCGATGAGCTGATGCAGGGCGCCGGGCCGACCGCCACCACCCGGGAGACCTATCTGTCCGTCACCCTGTCCGCGGGCCGGGCCCGGCTCGCGATCAAGGGCGCCGGTGGCGGGCAGATCGGAGCAGCCGCCGTTCTCGTACGCGAGATCAACGCGATGGCCGGTTCGATGTCGAGTGCGGGGCTCCAGGTCGTCGAGTGGCTCCCACCCCGCGGTCTCGGGCAGGTCATCCGTACAGCGTTCGACCCCGAGGCTCAGCTCGCGCTGTCCGCTCGTAACACGGCGGCGGGCGATCCGGAGTGGGCCGGCGCCCCTAAGGGCGTGGACCCCGAAGTCGCGGGTCCGGCGGCGACGGAAACCATCTGGGGTCTCTACCGGCACGACGGCGCATGGACCGTCAGCTACCAGGTCCGCGGCTTCCCTCACTCGGAGGTGTACGCCACCTTCCTCCAGCCGCTGCTGCGGCCCCGCTCGAACGCCCGGCGCTCACTGACCTTGGTCTACGAACCGATCGGCCCGGCCAAGGCACGGCAGGAACTGGCCCGCGAGAAGACGAAGCGGGACGCGGCCCGCAAACTGCGCGCGAAGACGGGACGCGCAGAGTCCGAGGACGAGCGTCGCGAAGCGATGACCGCCCGGTCCCAGGACGCCGCGCGGGCCAGCGGCCACGGAGTCACCCGGCTCATGGCCCTGATCGCCGTCACAGTGACCGACCTGGAGCAACTGGAGACGGCCTGCGCGGAGCTCCAGGCCGACGCCTCTTCCGCAGGCCTGGAGATCAGGCGGGTATGGGGCGCACAGGACGACGCGTTCACCATCGCGGCCCTGCCGTTGGGCCTGGGCCTCCCCGACCGAAGGGTGGGCATCTGATGGCATCACCCTTCCGTCGCGGCAACGACGGCGACACGAAGCTGAAGGCATCCCGGCTCGGGGACTTCCTCGACGAAGGAGACGGCCAGCCACTGCCGAGGCAGCTCTCGGCTCAGGAACGGCGCCGCTCCCGGCTGCTGGAGAGCGCGGAAGCGGCGATGCGGATCGCCCCGCGCAAGGGCTGGTCGCAGCCCTTCGCTGGCCGGGCCGCCTCGACCGTGAAGGCCGAGGTCTTCCGGGCCGACACCGAGCGCGCATCCGGCATCTATCCGTTCCTCCACGCGGCAAATCTGCCGCCCGTCGGCGTGTACATGGGGTGGAACACGCTCACGATGCAGGCCTTCTCCGCCCACCCAGCTGCATGGGTCCGCGAGGGCCTGTGCACCAACCCGAACGTCATGGTCACCGGCATCCCGGGCTCCGGGAAGTCGGCGCACATCAAGGCGCTGTGCTTCCGGCTCATGGCCCTGGGCCACCGGACGCTGATCGCCGGCGACGTCAAGGGCGAGTACAGGGCGCTGTGCGAGTACCTCGGAGTCGAGCCGGTCCGCCTCGGCCCCGGCCTCTCCGGCCGTCTGAACCCGTTGGACGCCGGCCCGCTGGGCTACGACCTGGAGCTCATCAAGGACCAGGCGGTCCTCCAGGCCCGGCTGAAGGAGATCCACCGCCGCAGGCTCACTCTCCTCAAGGCGCTGCTCGAACTCCAGCTCAAGCGCAACCTCAGGCCGCAGGAGGAGGAGTGTCTCGACGTCGCGGTCCGCGAGGTCACCGGCGAGCTGCACGGCCAGAGCCGGCTGAGCGTGCCCACGCTGCCCCTGGTGTACGCGAAGCTGAAGGACCCCACGACGGCGATGGCGCACGAGCTTCGCGTACGGGATGACGACATCCAGCTGGCCCGCGAGCACATGGCGTCCCTCCGCTCCGCGCTCGGCGGGATGATCACCGGACACCTCGGCGGCCTCTTCGACGAGCAGACCTCGATCGGGCTGGACTGGGACGCCCCGATCCAGTCCGTCGACATCTCGGCCCTGGAGCACTACGGGGACGAGACCGTGGCGATGGTGCTGACCTGTGTGTCCTCCTGGGCCCAGTCGGCGATCGACCGGCCCGGGGAGCGTCCGTGGATCGTCGTCCGTGACGAGCTGTGGCGGCAGATGCGCTCCGGCGGCGCGGCCATGGTCCGCAAGATCGACGCGGACCTGCGCCTCTCACGCGCGACCGGCACGATCCAGCTCCTGGCCACGCATCGCCTGTCGGACTTCGAGTCCGTAGGCGCCGCCGGCTCGGAGGCCGTGGCCATCGCCAAGGACCTGATCGCTTCGTGCGAGACCCGCATCCAGCTGGCCCAGGACACCAAACCCCTCGCCATCACCCGCGAGGCGATCGGCCTGACCGATGCCGAGTGCGAGCTGATCGGAAGCTGGGGAGCCGGCCAGCGCGGCCGCGCCTTGTGGAAGGTGGGCCGCGGTGGCGGCTCGCACGCCGTCCAGCTGATGCTCAGCCACATCGAGAAGTCATTGTTCGAGACGGACGAGCGGATGGTGGTCTGATGGCTGCGGGAAACGGTCCGTCCACCGCGGGGATGGACGACAGCACGCTGCTTGCCGCATACGCCTTCGGTGCGATTGTCTCAGTCTCGGGGGCTGTCCTGCTGGCGGCCCCCCTTGCCTCCGCCCTGTCCGGGCACGGATGGGCGACCCGTACGGGCAGCGTGCCCGCAACCGTACTGACCGCTCTCGTCCGCGGTCCTGGGGCGGCCTACTCCCCTGCCCCACCCGCCTGGCTGTTCTACGTCCTGCTCGTCGCCATCGTCGCCTGCATACTGCTCCTAATTGTCAGAGCCATCAGTCATCTGGCCCGCACGGGCAGCACGGGCGGGGCTCAATGGGGCGGGGCGAAGGTCGAACGTAAGCTTGCCGCCCCCGAGGACCCCCGCAAGCGGGCCAACAGGATCACCGCCGGGCGCGGAATGCGCACGAAGAAGATCGTGGCCGCCCAGCCCAACATCAGCGCGACCGTGTTCGGCGTGCCCGGCTCGTCGAAGACAACCGGGCTGGTTCTACCGAACGCCGCCGAATGGCAAGGCCCTTTGGTCGTCACGACCACCAAGGCCGCCGACCTCGACATCATCTACGCCCGGCGCCGCCATCTCGGACCGGTCTGGGTGATCGCCCCGGCCGGGATCCCTGGCCGCGCCACCCAGAAGTGGTCCCCGGTCGACTACTGCACCGATGCCAAGGCCGCGGACCGCATGGCCTCGTGGATGGCAGAGGCAGCTTCGTCCGGCGACGACAAGCGCGCAGCGCCCTGGATCGACCAGGCCAAGAGCGTCCTGAAGGGAGTGCTGCTCGCCTCGAACCTGTCCGGCGGCGACGTCGCCACGATGCGGCGCTGGATCGGACTGGGCAGGGACGCTGTCGACCACGTCCGTGCCGTTCTGCTGCAGCACGGCTACAACGAAGTGGCCGAGGACTACGCCTCTCCTTGGCTGCGCCTCCACGAGGATGGCGTCGGGTCGATCCAGTTCAGCCTGAACGTCCTGGCCCGGGTCTACGCCGATGAAGAGGTCCGTGAGACCTGCGCCGGCACCGACTTCACCGTCGACGACCTCTTGGATGAGAACGGCACTGTCTGCCTGATCGCGTCCGAGGCCGACGCCGAACGGCTCGCACCGCTCCTGACCTCGATCATCGCGTCGATCATTCACGGCGCCGAAGTCCGCTACAACGCCACCGGCAAGCCGCTCGACCCGAGCTTGGGCGTGCTCGTCGACGAAGCAGGCAACATGCTGCGCTACCCCCGGCTGCCGAACATCCTCACCACCGGGCGGGGCATGGGCATCGACATCCTGACCGTGTGGCACGACCTGTCCCAGCTCCGCGAGCGGCTCGGCACGCAGAAGGCCAACACCGTGCTCTCCGCCAGCGGCCTGCGCATGCTGCTGCCCGGCTGCGGCGACTTGGAGACCTTGCGCTACTTCTCCGGTCTGTACGGGCGGACCGAGGTGATGAAGGTGTCCCACGGCCGGTCGCGTGGCGAGTACTCCACCAACACCTCAGCCACCGAGACGGACCTCGCCCCGGTCCACTCCCTGCAGCAACTACCCGATTTCATCGCCATCGCCCAGTACTCCAATCAGGCGCCCATCAAGGTCCGGATGCGGCTGACCTTCCGGGACAAGGACCTCAAAAGACTGCTGGCCGCCCCTGTTGCGCCGACAGAGAAGGAAGGACCCCGTGTCTGATTTCGGCAATCCGGCCTCGCTGTGGCCCGCCCTCCCCGCTCAGGAACCGCTGGAGCCGCAGCGATGGGTGTGGGCGGCGATGGATCCCACCCACCGCCGGGCCCAACTCCGTGAGCTGGCCGTCTGGGTCAACTGGTTGCGCACCACCTTCGAACTGCACAACAGCATCCCGCAGTGCTGGTACCGGCACTCCGCTGTTGTGGAGCACCTCACGGCCCTCTACCTGGGCTGGGTACGCACGTACACCGGCATGCCGGGGTCCGGACGGGACCTCGCAGAAGCCGACTGGATAAACGTGCTGCACGCCCTCACTCCACGTCTGCAACTGGCCGCCTGCGCCACCGGGCGCCACGAGGCAGCGCCACTGCACGCACCAAACCGTCCTGGGGCGGCGGAGGAATTCGAGGACTACCTGCTCACCTCATCGGCCATGACGGATCCAGCCCAGCACCCGTCCCCGGTCGAGGTCAGCCGGGCTTCAGCACAGTTCGATGCACCGCTGTAGCGGTCCCGCATGCCTGACCGGCTCTGCCGCGACAATGCCGGCCCGCAATCATCGGGCGGACTTGAACTGGTGAACGAACGCCATCCATTGGCTGGTCGGCATGAGCAGCACCGGACCACTGGGGACGTTTGAATCACGGACACCTGTACGGTTGTCCGGGAACTGCGCTGTTTCCACGCAATAGCTGTCCTCGTTGAGGCTGTAGGAGCTCTTGTGCCATGGAGTGATCGGTTGCATCGGGGTTCTCCTCCGTAGTACGGGCTTCTGTCCTCAGTGTGCCGAAATCCGCAGCCCCATCAACGCGAATGCCGGAAAACAACGGGCGCGATTGTGCCGCGCCAACGAAAGGAGGGGCGAACTTCATGGACGAACCATTGCCCAGCAACCATGACCATGCCGCCGACCGGACAGCGGAGCAGGCCGTCGCATTCGGCACGGCCCGGGAGCTGATCAGCGCTGTCATCGCCGCCTACAGCGGCCGTGTCTCAGCAGCCGCATCCGCCCAAGAGACGGAAAAGCTACTCGTTGAGCAGCGAGCGTACGTAACTGAGCGTCGGGATTTGACGCCGGGGGACGACGAGGTAGTGTCCCGCATCCTCCGGGACTACCCGGAACTCTTGCGCCGGCTGAGGGACGCGGCGCAGTGAGCGACGCCCCTCTTTACCCGAGCCCTACGTCGGACCGGGAGAACGCCCAGTTATTCAATCAATTGGTCCGCCCCACACTCACCGGCACACGGCGAGAGAACCCCACCGTACTGTTCGTGGCAGGCCCACCAGGAGCCGGCAAGACCAGCGTTCAACGCAAGCTGGTCCAGCGCCTGGGACAACAGGATCCTTTTCCGCTCGACGGTGACGACCTGCTCAGTCTTCACCCACGCCACACGGCACTTGGGCACGACAATGACCTCACCGCAGCCTTCCTGACGTCCGAGGACCTCAAGGGCCGCTGGTGGACCCGCGCAGCCAGGCTGTTGCGCGCGCAGCATCTGGACCTGGTGATCAGCGCCCCTCTCGCCGGTCCTGATTGGGCCCTCGCGAGGTTCGAAGACTTCCGAAGAGCCGGTTACGGAGACGTCAGCGTCGCGTTCGTGGCCACGCACGAGGCACAAAGTCTGCAGGGCATCGTCACCCGGTTCCATCATGCGCGGCAGGCGATCGGCTACGGCCGGTGGGTTCCCCCTCAGTGGCACGATGCCGCGTATTCCGGCGTTCTGGACACTGCCGATCAGATCGACATCCGCACTTCGGTCCACAAGGTGTACGTGGCCCGTCGCGACGGCACCTTGGTCCACTCCAACCAGCGCGATCCCTCGGGCGCCTGGATGCTCGGCGGTGCGACGCGTCAGGCCATCGAGGCCGAGCGTAATCGGCCGTGGTCCGAGACGGAGAGCGCGCATTTCCTACGAGGGCAAGGGCAGCTGCGGGTCGAGATGAGCGCCGAGTGGACCTCGCTGCTCGACAGCATCGACCGCCGGGCCATCGAGGTCATCGCCCCGCTCACCGTGCACGACGACGCACAACTGGAAGTACGGCGTATCGAATCCGAACGACTCCTACGACGGTCGGAGCACGAATTCAAGGTGGCGCGAGATTTGGGAAAGCACCATCTCGAGCAACATCGGAGCGGGGCGAACGCAACCCACATCGAGGGGCTTCAAGCGGCCGGGACACCCCCTCCAGAAGTCCGCCGGATTCGTGACCGGATGCATCAGGAGCGCTGGGGCACGAACATCACCAGCTTCGACTTGCACCGCCGCTTCACAAGCGCGCAGCAACTCGTGGACGCGATCGATCGGGAGAAGCAGCGCCGCGCCGCCCTGACTCCTGAGCAACTCCGCCATGAAGAACACGCCCGGCGGCATGTACAGAAGATCGCGGCCGCCCAGAAACCACCCGTAATTACCCCTCGCACCGAAGGAAGGCGTCAAGGGGGCCCCGAACGTAAGGGCTCGCGGGGAGGCATGGGGCTCTAAGAACTCCTACGAAATGATCTTCGAGTGAGTCGGATCGCTCCGGGGCCGTTGATCCGGAGAGTGGGACGGTTCGGCGCAAGCCGTGCGATGTTGATGACGAGCACCTGCACGCATTCGCCCACACCCGCGCCGGATCCAACCGCCGGCCCAGGCCGAGGTCAACCGCCCGCCCCTCCAGCCGGAACAACGAGGCCAAATCGATGGCCTTCCCCTCGCGCGGCAGCGGCTGCTCAACGCCCATCGCCCCCATGCTGCCCGACAGCACCTCACGTCGGGCAACCGACCCCAACGAGTCACACCGCCCTGATGACTTTACGAAAGTAGGCACCGTCACGGCGGGCGTCCGACCTGCCCCGAGTCACCACCAGTAGACCGGATACGCCTGCCTGTTGACCCGGTTGCCGACCAGGCCCACCAGCACCAGGAGGACCGTCGCCGCTGCCAGCAGGGTGAGGAAGGGGACGGCGGAGGGGGCGGTGGCGGCCACGATCACGGCGGTCGCGGCGGCGGGTGAGTGGGCGACGCGGAGGAGCAGCATCGCGCCGAGCGCCAGGCCGCCCGCGATGCCGGAGGACCAGACGCCCTGGCCGAGGACGGCGAGGACCAGGAAGCCGGTCAGGGCGGAGACGAGCTGGCCGCCGATCACGCTGCGGGGCTGCCCGAGAGGCGTTTGGGAGGCGCCCGCGATCAACGCCATGCTGGCCGCCAGCGGCGGGATGAGCAGGACCTGGTGCGACCACTCCCCCACCGCCACCAGGAGGGTCAGGGCGATCACGCTGCTCGCCGTGGCGACCACCGTGGTCAGCGCCTTCGGCCGGGGCGGCGCCTGCGTCGCGTGCCAGGGGCGCGCGGGCGCGGGGGCCTCGGCCGGGGGCCTGGTCTGCGCCATCGTGTCGGGTTCCCTTCAAGGCCGACGCTAATGGCTTACCCATTAGCATCGATGAGGTGAATGTACCCGTAACCGCCCGATCGCGCGGCCGTTCGCGGAACCTGGAAGAATCCGCCTACGCGTGGGTCAGGGAGGGCCGGCATGACGACACACGGCAAGGACACGCTCGAAATCCGCCCCCTTGAGCCCCTGGCGGTCGAGTTCACCAGCTCCTGGCATTACGAGGCGGGCGCCCTGATCGACGAGATCGGCACCCCGCACGGGCTGGCCCACTGGATCGACGCGTACCGCCCGCGCCTCGGCATGGGCGCCGACGCCCGCGTGGAGGTGGGAGCGCCGGACGTCACGACCGCGCTCGCCGTCCGCGAGGCCGTACGGGACCTGCTCGACGCCCTGGTCGACCGGGGGCGTCCGCCCGCCGCGTCCCTCGGCCTGGTGACCCAGCGGGCGCGGGGCGTCCAGCATGCCGCGGTCACCTGGCCGGACACCGGGCCGCGGCTCGAATGGCCGGACGGGGTGCGGGTGATGGACGTCGTGGCCGCCCAGGTCTGCGCCTCGGCCACCCGGCTGCTGACCTCGCCGCGCCGCGAACTCCTCCGCCGCTGTCCGGCGCCCAGCTGCGTGCTGTTCTTCTCGGTCCTGCGTACGGGCCAGCAGTGGTGCGGCCCCGCCTGCGGGAACCGCGCGCGGGTGGCGCGTCACAGCGCGCGGACGCGCTGAGCCCCGACGGTCAGGCCGCCAGTCCGCCGAAGACCAGCCCCAGGAACGCTCCCGCGATCATGAACGGGCCGAACGGGATGCCCGTCCTGCGGTCCGCGCGGCGCAGCGCGACGAGCGCTGCCCCGTACACCGCGCCGAACAGGAAGCCCGCGAAGCCGCCCGCGAAGACGACGGCCCATCCGTACCAGCCGAGGACCGTGCCCAGGGAGAGGGCCAGTTTGACGTCGCCGAAGCCCATGCCGCGCGGGTTGATGAGGAAAAGCAGGAAGTAGAACGCGCCCAGGGCGAGCCCGCCGAGGAGGGCGGAGAGCCAGGAGCCCGCGTGTTCCGGCAGCAGTGCGGCCAGGCCCAGAAGTACGGCGGCGGCTGCGGCGGCCGGCAGGGTCAGTCCGTCCGGCAGCCGGTGCACGCGGTGGTCGATGCTCGCGAGGAGCACGGCGACCGGGGCGAGCAGCAGCCAGGCCGCCAGCTCGGGCCGCGTCCCGGTGGCCCAGGCGAGGGCGGCGCAGGCCAGCGCGGTGACGAGGGGGGCGAGGCGGTGGGGGGCGTAGCGGGGGGTGGGCGCGTCCTCGGCCGGGTCGGCGCCGGGGGTGCCGGTACGCACCGCCGCGACCGCCCCCTCGGCGCACCCGCCGCAGCGCGCCGCGCCCAGCCAGGCGCGGGCGGGGCCGGTGAGCGGGTGGCCCGCCGGGCAGGCGTCCCGCCGGGATTCGCCGGGCGGAACGGAGAACCGGTAGGCGGCGCGCGGGACCAGGAGCCCGGTCGCGGCGCCCCAGAGTGCGGCGACCCCTATCAGCATGGCGTACACCTCAGCGATCCTAATCGGCGTCGCCCGGGCGGGGGTTGTGCCGGTGGATTCCGGCCCGGCGGCGGACCGGCGCCGCTAACGTCGGGCCATGGCTCGATGGCGCGATGGCACGGGGACGCTGACGATCACGGACCGGGACGGGGTGACCGAGACCCGGGTGCCGCTGCGGATCGCGGCGTCCTACCGGCACCGGGCGCGCGGGCTGCTCGGGCGGGACGGGGTCGACGGGGCGCTGATGATCACGCCGTGCGGGAGCGTGCACTCCTTCCGGATGCGGTTCACCATCGACGTGGCCTACCTGGACCGGAAGTTCAACGTCCTGGCCGTCCACACGATGAGGCCGGGCCGGCTCGGTCTGCCCCGGCCGCGCGGCCGGCACGTGATCGAGGCGGAGGCGGGCGCGATGGCGGCGTGGGGGCTGCGGCCGGGGGTGCAGGTCCGGGTCGAGCAGTCTCCGTAGCGCGCCGCCCCGGCGGTCTATCGGCGGGGCACGTCACTGCCGTAGACGACCCACGGCGACTGCTGGAAGGAGTTCACGCCCGACAGCTGCGGCTGGGCGGCGGCCACTTCGGGCAGGAGCGCGAGCGTGTCCGGCCAGCAGTCGAAGTACACCGAACCCTTGACGATGAAGCCCGCCCAGTCGGTGGCCTCCGACGCGCCCTCGCGGTCGAGCACGAAGCCGACGCAGAGCAGCGAGGCCCGCCCGATCGCCTCCCGCACCGCGCGGACCACCCGCTCCCGGGCGTCACGGTCCAGCGCGCCCAGGCCGAAGCGCAGCTCCACCGTGCCGTCGTCGCCCCGGCCGATCCCGGCCCGTATCTCCTCGCCGCCGGGCAGCCAGAGCAGGAAGTCGACCCGGTCCAGGCGTTGCAGCCCGGCGAGCAGCACGAGTTGGTCCCGGCTCACCCAGGACTGCGTACCGGACGGGTCGGTGCCGGGGCTGATCAGGGTGATGCGCCGGGTGACCGGGTGGTCCGCCCGCACCCCCGCCGCCTCCAGGTCGCCGAGCAGCGACTCGGCGTCGGGCCGGCTCCAGCACAGGTGGTACGAGCAGAAGAAACCGTCACTCATCGGCGCGTCACCTCGGTACTCGTGGTGGCTGCCCGCCCCGCCCGCGACACCGCGCGGGGCGGCGGCGTGGGGGGCCGGCGGGTGGTCGGTCTCCGAGCGTACGGGCAACCCCTGGTCCTGGCCCGGGTCCAGGGGCCCTCACCTCGGGGCATAAGCGGTGGACAACCCCGTCCCGCGCCGGGAAGCTGTGCGGCGATGACACGCACCGACACGCCTCCCTCATGGGACGAGCGCACCCAGCTGACCACGTTCCTCGACTACGCCCGCGCCACCGCGCTCGCCAAGTGCGAAGGGCTCTCGCAGGAGGACGCCGTACGGGCGCCCCTGCCCGGCTCCCCGCTGATGACCATCGCAGGGGTGGTCAACCATCTGCGCTGGGTCGAGTACTACTGGTTCGAGGTCGTCTTCCTCGGCGGCGAGGACGAGGGTCCGTGGACGGACGAGGACCCGGACCGCGAGATGCGGATCGCCGTCGACATGCCGCTCGCCGATGTGCTGCGGGAGTACGAGGAGCAGTGCGCCCGCTACCGGGAGCTGGTCGCGGCCCACGGCCTGGACACGCGTGCCGAGCGGAAGCGCTCGAACGGCACGAGCCCCGATCTGCGCTGGATTCTGCTGCACCTCGTCGAGGAGACGGCCCGGCACAACGGCCACATCGACATCATCCGCGAGATCGTGGACGGCACGACCGGGGACTAGCCGCCCGGGCCCGGTCCAGCTCGACGTTGAACTGGGCCCCGGACAGGAGCGCCAGGTTGGTGAACCACACCCAGATCAGGAACACCACGAGCCCCGCCAGGGAGCCGTACAGCCGGCTGTAGGAGCCGATGTACGTGGCGTAGAGCGCGAACCCCGCCGACGCGGCCAGCCACAGCAGCGCCGCGAGCACCCCGCCGGGCAGGGCCCGGCGGGCCCGGCGGGCCGGCTCCGGGCCGGTGCGGAAGAGGACCGTGATCAGTCCGGCGACCAGGCACAGCAGCAGCGGCCACTTCAGCACCGCCCACACCGCGTCCCCCACATGGGTCACGCCCAGCCGGTGCCCCGCCCAGCGCGCCAGCGGTCCGGTGAGCACGAGGGCGAACGCGCTGGCCATCATCAGCAGGAGCAGCCCGGCCGCCCACGCCACGATGATGTGCGCCTGGCGCAGCGCGGGCCGGGTGTCCCGCACCCCGTGCATGGCGTGCAGCGCCCGCCGGAACACCGCGAGATAGCTGGACGCGGACCACAGCGCGCTGACGGACCCGGTCGCGACGAGCAGCCAGACGGCGGTGCGCTGCTGCGTGGCGGCTTCCAGCGGTTCGCGCAGCGCGGCGGCGGCCTCGGCGGGCGCGAAGGCGGTGATGTCGGCGATCAGCGCACCGGTGGCACCGGGGCTGGCGAGTCCGATGACGGACACGGTCACCAGGAGCGCGGGCAGCAGGGCCAGGATCGCGTAGTACGTGAGGGCCGCGGCCCAGTCGGATAGGTCGTCGTTCCACAGCGAGACGGGCGTGCGGCGCAGCGCGAGCGGCCAGCGCCGGGCCCTTCCGGGGGCGGGGGCGGCCGGCGGGGTTCTGCGCGGGTGGGGCGGGGCCCCGGCGGCGGTACCGCTGGACTGGCTGGACACGGTTGCGGCTCCGGGGACGTGAGCGGGGTGGGGCAGGGACGGCGTCGGGACACGGGCCGGGCCCGCCCCCGCCTCTCCTCTTCTGCTCGGGTTCCCGCCCGGTACACCCCGTCCCGCACCGGGAGGCGCCTTCGGCCCCTCGTTGTCGTACCCCGCCCGTACGCTCCCCCCATGAGCGTCTCCCTCTACTACACCGCGCGCCGCGCGACCCCGCTGACCGGGTCCGAGTCGGGCGCCGTCACCCGCGTCGTCACCGCGCGCCAGGCGTCGTTCCCGTACGAGGACGAGGAGAGCCTGTACCTGTACGACGCCGGGGCGGCGGAGCCGGGGACCGTCCTCGACGGCTCCACCAAGATGCCGTTCGACCCGGGCCGGCTGCTGCCGGTGGTCGCCCATGTGCTGGACTCGGTCACCGAGTTGCGCCGGACGCTGCCGGACGCCGACTGGCACGTGCACATGGACGACCTGGACATCGAGTGGGACGAAGTCGGGGGGTACGAGCTGCCGGGGATGCGCGATCCGGACCTCCTGGCGGAGCTCGCGGCGGAAAGCGATCGTTGAGCGACCGAAAGTGATCGTTGAGCGACCGAAAAGCGCTTGCCGACGCCCCGGCCCCCGCCTACCTTGGTGCGCATGGGTTCTCTGTGACATTCCCCCTGCGCCTGCGTTGAGCTCGACTCCGCAGCGGCGCATTCTCCTGCGCATCCGCGTTCTCATGCCTTTGTGACTCCGTGACGCCCGCCTGCCCTTCCGACACGCGGCCCCGGTGTGCCGTCGGCGTGCGCGGACGCGCCCCACCACCGCGCATCGATCGGCACGGGCCGAGAATCAGGGGCTTTTCATGCACACCGGACAACTCACACTTCAGAACGTCACCCGCCGCTACGACGACCGCGTCGTGCTGGACGACGTCACGTTCACCGTCAGGCCCGGCGAGCGGGCCGGCATCATCGGCGACAACGGGGCGGGCAAGTCCACGCTGCTCCGGCTGATCGCCGGGCTCGACCGGCCCGACAACGGTGAGCTGACCGTCGTCGCGCCCGGCGGCACGGGCCATCTCGCCCAGTCGCTCGCCCTGCCCGCCGGGGCCACCGTCCAGGACGCGGTGGACGCTTCGCTCGCGGGGCTGCGGGACCTGGAGGCCCGGATGCGCCGCGCCGAGGCCGGGCTCGCGGGTCTGACCGGGGCGGAGCTGACCGCCGCGCTGGAGGCGTACGCGCGGCTCGTCGCCCGGTACGAGGCGCGGGCCGGTTACGAGGCCGACGCGCGGGTGGACATCGCCCTGCACGGTCTCGGGCTGCCCGGACTGGACCGGGACCGGCCGCTGTCCACGCTGTCGGGCGGCGAGCGGTCGCGGCTGGCGCTGGCGGGGACGCTGGCTTCCCGGCCGGAGCTGCTGCTGCTCGACGAGCCGACCAACGACCTGGACGACCGGGCGGTGGACTGGCTGGAACACCACCTGCGGGCGCACCGGGGCACCGTGCTCGCGGTGACGCACGACCGGGTGTTCCTGGAACGGGTCACCACGACGATCCTGGAGGTCGGCGAGGGCCGGGTGACCCGGTACGGGGACGGCTACGAGGGGTACCTCGCCGCGAAGGCCGCCGATCGCCGGCGCCGGCTGCGGGAGTACGAGGACTGGCGCGCCGAGCTGGCCCGCAACCGGGAGCTGGCCGCGTCCAACGTGGCCCGGCTGGACGCGATCCCGCGCAAGGTGCCGCTCAGCGTGTTCGGGCACGGCGGGTTCCGGGCGCGGGGGCGGGGGCACGGGGCGATGGTCCGCATCCGCAACGCGAAGGAGCGCGTCGAACGGCTCACGGAGCGGCCGGTCGCGCCGCCGCCCGATCCGCTGGTGTTCGCCGCCCGGGTGACCACCGCCGGGGCGTCCGCTCCCCCGGTCGCGGCGGAGCTGGCCGGGGTCCGCGTCGGCCGCCGCCTCTCGGTACCCGCGCTGCGGATCGGGGGCACCGAACGGCTGCTCGTCACGGGGGCGAACGGGGCCGGCAAGTCGACGCTGATGCGGGTGCTCGCGGGTGAGCTGCGGCCGGACGCGGGGAGCGTGCGGACGCGGGGCCGGGTCGGGCACCTGCGCCAGGAGGAGACGCCGTGGCCGGCCGGTCTGACGCTCCCGGAGGCGTACGCCCACGGGCGGGGCGGTGACCTCGACGCCCATACGGAACACCTGCTGTCGCTGGGCCTGTTCGGCCCGGCGGACCTGCGCCTGCGGGTGGGTGAGCTGTCCTACGGGCAGCGGCGCCGGATCGAACTGGCCCGCCTGGTCGGCGAACCCGCCGACCTGCTCCTGCTGGACGAGCCGACGAACCACCTCTCCCCGGCGCTGGTGGAGGAACTGGAGGGCGCGCTGGCCGGGTTCGGGGGTGCGGTGGTCGTGGTCACGCACGACCGGCGACTGCGGGACCGTTTCCGCGGGAAGCGGCTGGAACTGGACGCCGGGCGAGTGGTGGAGCGTGCGGAGGCGGCGTGAATGGCCGATAGTCCATCAGTTTGATGGCTGAAACCTGGCCCCTCCGGAGGGGCCAGGCATCAGTCATATGAACACCAGCTGATTTACCACTGAACAACTTCTGTCCCGCTGGTCACACACTCATGGACCACCCCTGGGGGGGCTTTGCACCTGTCTTCACTGAAATCCGGCCGCACCGGCCACGCGCGGTCGAAGCGCGCGAGCCGGGTCGCGGCCTGCACCGCGCTCGTCCTCTCCGCCGGCATGCTGCTGGCGGCCCCGGCCTCGGCCGACGACGCGAAGGGCGCCGACGCGCCGAAGGCCGCCGACGCGCCCAAGGCCGTCGGCTCGACGCCGCGCATGGACATCACCGGCGACGGCAAGAGCGACATCCTCTACCAGACGCGGGAGGGGTACCTGTTCCAGTCGGTGGGCGGGACGGTGGCCGACTACCCCGTCGGGTTCCGCGACCCCGCCGACCCCAATGAACGGTTCGTCTACAAGGACGTCATCGCGCCGGGTGACCTGCAGGGCGACGGCATGCCCGAGCTCCTCACCCTGACGGCGTCCGGCACGCTCACCCTGCACCCGATGGTGGGCATGGACCCGACCGGGGGCACTCCCACCTGGTCCGGAACGGGCTGGCAGAAGTACAACAAGATCGTCGCGCCGGGCGACCTGACCGGGGACGGGCACAACGACCTGATCGCGCGCACGCCCGCCGGTGACGTCTACCTCTACGTCTCCACCGGACGCATCGAGGGCCAGCCCTTCGAGCCCGCCGTCAAGGTGGCCTCCGGCTGGAACACGTACGACCAGATCGTCGGCCTGAACGACTCCACCGGCGACGGCATCGGCGATGTCGTCACCCGGACCCCCGCCGGTGACCTGTACTTCCACATGGGTACCGGGGACGCGTCGAAGCCCTTCAAGGCCGCGTCCAAGATCGGCTACGGGTTCGACACGTACAACCAGCTCGTGGGTGTCGACGACATCAACGGGGACGGCAACGGCGACCTCATGGGCCGCACGCCGAACGGCGACACGTACCTCTACCGCTTCTCCGGCTACGGTCACTACCGGGCGCGTATCCACGGCACGTTCGGGTGGCAGAAGGCGGCCATGTTCGTCGGGGCCGGCGGTGTCCCGGACTTCGGCAAGCGCAGCGTCATGGGGGTCACCGCCGAGGGCTCCGGGTACGTGTACGACTCCAGGAACAACGGCGAGTTCTTCGCCCGCGAAAGCCGGTTCGCCTTCCCCGAGGGGTGGGTGCGGGTCGCCTCCTCCCTCGCGGACGACGGCCGTGCGGACAACCTCTGGGTACACGAGGGCGTGCTCTACATCGCGGGCCAGCGGATCGGCGGCGGCTGGGACGTCTACAACGACCTGATCGGCCCCGGCGACCTGAGCGGTGACGGCGCGGGCGACATCCTCGCGCGCGACGGCAAGGGCGACCTGTACCTGTACCAGGGGAACGGCAAGGGCACCGCGCTCGCGGCGAAGGTCAAGGTGGGCTACGGCTACGGCTCGTACCGCCACATCGTCGGCGCCGGGGACCTCACGGGGGACGGCCGGGCGGACGTGGTGGCGATCGCCAAGGACGGCACGCTGTACCTGTACGAGGGCACGGGCAAGGCGTCCGCGCCGCTGAAGGCGCGGGTCGAGATCGGTTTCGGCTTCGACATCTACAACAAGTTCGCCGCCGTCGGCGACCTCAACGGGGACGGCAAGGCCGACCTGGTGGGGGTCAACGGCTACGGCGACCTGTACCGGTACACGTCCACCGGGACGGGCGAGCTGAACAAGCGGGTACGGATCGGGTACGGCTTCAACACGTACAAGGCCCTGTACTGATCCCCCGTGCGGCGGCGGCCCGGTCGCGGGGCCGCCGCCGCACGGTGCGGGTCAGCTCTGCGAGCCGGACTCGCCGCGCTGGAAGGAGACCTCCACGCGGCGGTTCTTCCGGCGGCCCTCCTCGTCCTCGTTGCTGGCGATCGGGTAGTCCTCGCCGTAGCCCCGGATCTCGAACGTGATCCCGGAACCGCCGAGCGCCTCGTCCAGCACGTTGTGGACGGCCTCGGCGCGCTTCTTGGACAGCACGTCACCGTGCTCGGAGGAGCCGAGGTCGTCGGTGAACCCGAACACCCGGACCTTCTTGGCGTCCTGCCGCTCGATCTCCTCGGCGATGGCGTTGATCCGCCCCTTGGCCTCACCGCTGAGCTTGGCGCTGTCCTTGCCGAAGAGCACCTCCGCCTGGAGGGCGAACTTGATGTCGGCGTTGGTGTCCTCACGGCGCTCCTCGCCGCCGAGGTCCTCGATGACGGACTTGATGTCGAGGACTTTGGGCGGGGCGAGGGTGGCGCCTTCGGGGAGCTTCAGATCGGTGTCGTGGGGGTCGATCTCGACGGGGGGTTCGGCGGACGCGGAGGGGTAGGGACTGTCACCGGCAACCGCGTGGGGGGCCACGACCCCGACGACCCCCAGGGCGACCACCCCGGCGAGGAGGGTTGTTGTGACGCGGCGGGGGGTCATCCGGAGATCTCGATCGTGGCCGAACTGAAGCCCGGAAACTGAACGCTCACCTCGGAAGTCGTCGGAGCGGGTGCCGGGAACTGTGCGAAGAAGGGCAGGCTCGCGCCCGCGTCGATTCCGGAGTCATAGTTCGTCGTGGTCAGTGGACGGTCGTTGGTGTCCCGAAGCACGTAGTAGCGCTTCTTGGCCTGGGAATCGACCAGCGTCATCGCCGCCAGGGAGGGGCCCGTCGCGACAACCGCTTCTTCCTTGCCGCTCCACTCGACAGGCGTGACCACACGGCTGCCGGAGGTGTTCCTCAGCTCGCCCGTCAGCGTGAGGAAGCCGCCCTGGTCCCGCTCGGCGGTACGGATCACCATGTCGACGCCCATCCCGCCCTTGACGGTCGCCAGGACCTTACTGCTGTCCGGATCTGCTTCGCTCTCCCGGGAGGGTTTCTTGTCGCCGGCCTCGGACTCCGCGGACGAGCGCGAAGGTGCCTTGTTCCCTCCGTCGTCCTTGTCGCCACCGCCACAAGCGGCCGCGGAAAAGGTCAAGGCCCCGATCAGCAATGCTGCGGCACCGGTTCGGCGCATGCTTCTCACGTACCGAATACTCATTGCTCCAGTTCCTTTGCACTCACTCACGACCGGTCACTTTTCAGCCAGATGAACGGAGAAGAAATCGGCCATGTCAGGCATGGGTTCCGTTCCCTCGGGATCGATCCCCCATTCCAAGCCACCCTCACAGCGAACCTTGCCTATCGGCCCATCCGGTGTATCCGGTCCTTCCGGCGCGTCAGGGGCCGGCTCGGGATCTTCGGCCGGGTCCCTGTCCGGGACCGGGATGAACGTGCAGCGTGGTTCGACAACGGCCACGGCCACGGCCTCCGCCTTCTTTCCACCGATGCCCGGCACGACGTTCGCGCTCATGCCCTTGTCGGACCTCAGGCTGACCTCATAGCCCCACCTGCCGTCGGACAGTGGCCGGCACTGGACACCGCTTGCCTTGTTCAGGGCGGCGAACTCCGACGCCTTCCCGCATGCTTCGCCGGGCACTCCGGCGAAGGCGGCGTTGAACACGGAGTCGAAGTAATCGGGGTCCGTGAGGTGGGCCTCCAGATCCGGTGCGAGCAGGCTGCGCGATTCCTTGGCCGCTGCCAACGCGGCGGCATCGGCCGCACTCTGCGCACCATTGCGCTCGATATCGGCTTCACCGAACGCCAAGAAGATCAACGCGACGAAGAGCACGCCCGTCACCGCTGCGATGTACAGCGGTGTGGCCTGCCCCGATTCGCGCTTCACCCCTTCGATCCCCCGCCCGACCCCCCACCCGATCCCCCGTTGAGGACGGAATCGATCTTCGCCTTGAACTTCGTGGCGATCGTCGTACCGAGGTTCGTACTCATCAGAGCGATCACGATCGCGACCACGAGGATGGTGATGCCGACATACTCGATCGCACCCTGCCCCTTGTCGCTGCGGCGCTTTACCGCCTCCATGACGGTGTTCTTCCAGCCGTCGACGTACGTCCGCGTGACGACAACAGCTTGCAACATCATGTCCGTCATGGTGCCCCCTTCGATTTCGACCGACCGGGAATCGGTCGTTGGCCGATGTTGATGAAACAAACTGCGGTGATCCGCAAATGGGACGCGCCCGACGCGTTCACGTCCATCGCCTTCACCTCCCGCCCACTCAGCTCCGAATGTCCCACAAATGGCCCTCCCAGGAAGCCGCTTCGTGGTGTCAGCTGCCGAAGATCTCGTTGATGTTCACGTTCGCCGCGTAGTAGAACCCGACCGCGATCAGGATGATCGTGCCCGGGAGCATGAAGCTCGTGACGATCAGCGTGGCCTTGGGGACCGCCTTGGACGCCTTGCGGCGGGCGTTCTGGGCGTCGGTGCGGCGCATGTCGTTGGCGATCTGGATCAGGGTGTCGACGATGGGCGCGCCCAGCTCCTCGCCCTGCTGGAGGGCGGAGACGAACATGGAGACCTGTTCGGACTCGTTGCGCCGGCGGAGCTGGTCGAACGCTTCGCGTCTGCTGACGCCCATGTCCATCTGGCGCAGGGTGATGCGCAGTTCGTCGGACCACGGGCCCGTGTACTTCTCCGAGACCCGTTCCAGCGCCTGCCGGAAGCCGAGCCCGGCGGAGACGACCACCGCGAGGACGTCCAGGAAGTCGGGCAGGGTGCGCTCGATGTCGTCCTTGCGGCGGCTGATGGCGGCCCGGATGATCACGTCCGTCCAGAACAGGCCGTAGACGAGCAGGATGACCGCCAGCACCACCTGCCCGTTCATCAGCATGGCCAGGGCGGCCAGGACGCCGAGGCCGCCGAAGACGGCGCGCCGGGCGGCGTAGCGGTCGACGGTCAGGCCGCGCGGGTTGCCGGCCATGTCGAGCTTCCGGCGGATGCGGTCGACGCGACGGGGTCCCATCAGCGACAGGACCCGCGGTGCGTACCGCATGCCGATGCGGTCGACGGCCGAGCCGGCGGCGCTGGTGCGGCTGGCGCCGATCTCCAGGGCGACGGCCAGGTCGCCGGGGAGCTTGGCGTCCGCGCGGTACATGCGGATGCCTTGGAAGACGCCGAGGACGGCGAGTCCCATGACGACGGCGAGCAGGAGTTCCATCTGTGTCTCCTCGTCCCTTTCCGGCCGTCAGATGCGGACGCGGGTGAGGCGGTTGATCAGGAAGAAGCCGAGGCCGTAGAGGCCGACGGCGACGACGATCGCGATGCGGCCGGTCGTCGCGGCGGCCATGTCGTCCAGTGCGCCGCCCCTCATGGTGTTGATGAGGAGCAGGAAGAGCAGCCCGAGGACGGGAACGGCGACGGCGGTGACCTTCACCTGCGAGAGGAGGGTGGTCACCTCGCGCCGGGTCTCCTTGCGTTCCTCCAGCGTGTTGGTGAGGTTGCGCAGCGAGGAGACGATGGTGCCGCCCGCCCGGTTGGACAGGATGAGCGTGGAGACGAGGACGGTCAGCTCACGGGAAGGCAGCCGTTCCACGAGTTCGTTCAGGGCGTCGTCCAGGGAGTGCCCGATCGCCAGGCGGTCGGCGACGCGGCGCAGTTCCTCGTGGGCGGGGTCGTCCAGCTCCTCGACGGCCATGGAGATCGCGGTGCGCAGGGCGAGTCCGGCCTGGGTGGCGTTGGCGAGGACCCGGGTGAGTTCGGGGAGCTGGCCGATGAACGCCTCGGTGCGTCTGGCGCGCTGCCAGTTGAGGAAGGCGTTGCCGCCCCAGGCGCCGATGAGGACGGCGAGGAGCCCGAAGAACGGCGCGAAGACGGCCGCGGTGACGAGGTAGAGCCCGAGCAGGGCGCCCACGACGTACACGGCGTACTCGCCGGGCGTGAGGTCGAGGCCGGTGACCGCGAGCTTCCGTTCGATGCGCTTGCCGAGCCGGGTCCGGCGCAGCCTGCGGTCGACGGACCGGAAGCGCCGGGCGCGCCCCGCGATCGCCGGGGGGCCGGTCCGGGAGAGGCGGTCGATGAGGGCCCGCTGCTGTTCCCTGCCGGCGGCGAAGACGTGCAGGCCGACGACGGCGAGCACACCGGCGAGCAGGGTCACGCCGACCGTCAGGAGCGGGAGGTTGTCCATGTCGGGAAGCGCCTTCCGAGCGGGGGTGGAGGGGTCAGGCCGTGGGCGTACGGGTCAGCAGCTGCTCGTCCGTGTGGGCGATGCCGAACGCCGCCGGCACGGTCTCGTTCGCCATGTAGAAGCGGTCCGCGACGCGGCGGGGCACGGGGAAGTACGCGAACTGCCCGTACACGCGCCCGTCGGCCGCCATCGGGAGGGCGTCGAAGCGGCAGACGGAGACGATGCGGTAGTCCTCGCGGCCGTACGAGTCCACGACGGCGATCTCCGTGACGCGGCGGGAGCCGTCGCCGTGCCGGGTGAGCTGGATGATCACGTCGACGGCGCTGTTGATCTGGTCGTGGATCGCGGCGAACGGGATCTCGACCTCGGACATGGAGCTGAGGGTCTGGAGCCGCATCAGCGCGTCCTCCGCGCTGTTGGCGTGCACGGTGGCGAGGGAGCCGTCGTGGCCGGTGGACATGGCCTGGAGCATGTCGAGGGTCTCGCCGCCCCGGACCTCGCCGACGATGATGCGGTCGGGCCGCATGCGCAGGGAGTTGCGGACGAGGTCGCGGATGGTGACCCGGCCCTTGCCCTCGACGTTGGGCGGCCGGCTCTCCAGCGTGATGACGTGGGACTGCTGGAGCCGGAGCTCGGCGGAGTCCTCGATGGTGACGATGCGCTCGCCGTCGGGGATCAGCCCGGAGAGCGCGTTCAGGAGGGTGGTCTTGCCGGTGCCGGTGGCGCCGGAGACGATCACGTTGAACTTGGCGCGGACGAAGCCGGCGAGCAGCAGCAGCATGTGCTCGTCCAGCGAGCCGAGCGCGATCATCTCCTGGAGCGTGAAGGCCCGGGGGAAGCGCCGGATGGTGAGGATCGGGCCGGACAGGGAGAGCGGTGGGATGACCACGTTGACGCGCTCGCCGGAGGGGAGGCGGGCGTCGACCATGGGGTTCGACTCGTCCACCCGGCGGTTGACCGTGGAGACGATGCGTTCGATGGTCTGCATCAGCTGCTCGTGGGACGAGAAGCGCATCGGGAGGAGTTCGAGGCGGCCGCCGCGCTCCACGTAGACCTGCTCGGGGCCGTTGACCATGATCTCGCTGATGGAGGCGTCCTCCAGGAGCGGTTCGAGGATGCCGAGGCCGAGCGCCTCGTCCACGACCCGGCGGATGAGCTGTGAGCGCTCCACGGAGGACAGGACGGGGCCCTCGCGGCTGATGATGTGGCCGAGGACGCGTTCGAGCCGGGCCCTGCGGTCGGCCGCCGCGAGGGCGGACATCTCGGCGAGGTCGATCTCCTCCAGCAGTTTGGCGCGGTAGGCGCCGACGAGCCGGCTCTCCTCGCTCATCCCGTTCACGGGTTCGGGGCTGGTGATGCGTGCCCGCAGGCTCATGTGCTCAACTCCTTCGGTTCCGGTCGGCGCCGCTTCGGTCGGGGTCAGTCGCGGGGCATGGTGGCGCTCTTCTCGACGGAGCCGAAGGAGAGCATCGGCAGCAGGCCGGGGATGGAAACCCGCACCCGCACGGTCACGGCGTCACCGCCGGTCTCCTCGGTGACCGAGGCCCCGTCGGCCAGCCAGCCGCTCATGGACTGCTTCGCGACGGCGGCGGCCCGGCCCTCTTGGTCCTCGGTCGACGCCACCCGGGCCGCGGTCCGCGCGGCCGTACCCGCCTGCTGGGCGGCGTAGACGGCGATGCCGAGCTGCGCCACGGCGAGCGCGACGAGGAGGAGCAGGGTGAGCACGCCCACGTACTCGACGGCGGCCTGCCCGCGCTGCCGGGGGCCGGAGCGGCGCCGGGTCACCATGCGTCCCGCCTCTCGTTCCTGGCCTTGGCCTCGCCCGTGGCGTGCATGGGCACGCTGAACGCCCCGGGGAACAGCAGCGGTACGTCGACGCGCACCTGCACGGTGACCAGCTCGCCGGTGCCGCCGCAGGCCTCCACGACCGCGGACCAGCCGCCGGGGACGTCCTCGTGGACCGCTCGCTCGCAGGCCGCCCCGGGGTCGCCCGCCGCGACGGCGGCGGCCCGGACGGCCTTGTCGGCGGCGTTCCCGGCGAGGATGTACGCGTAGCAGACGAGCCCCGCCTGCCAGAGCAGGGCGAGGGTGAGGAGGATCAGGGGCAGGGTGCCGACGAACTCGATGGCGGTCTGGCCCCGGTCGGAGCGGACGTCGCGGCCCGCCGCCGCCCGGCGCCGGTGCGCGGGTAAGAGGTTCATGGCGCTCCACTCCCCCTCGGTGTTCATTTCGCCCGCGCCCGCCGGCCGCCCGGCCCGCCGCGCTCACCCTTCGGCCTGCCCGCCCGGGCGGCCGCCTCCGCGTTCTTGACCAGACCGAGGTCGCCGGCCAGCCCCCACAGGGCCTGCTTCACGGTGGACTTGGCGTCCAGGTCCTGGAGGCGCCCGGCGTCCACGACCGCCTGGAGCTCCTTGAAGTTGGCCGGCACGGCGATCCGGGCGACCTTGGTCGCGGTGATCTTCTCGATCAGCGCGGGCTGGATCTCCGTGTGGCGGGTATGGCGGTTGACGAGGGTGATGGTCTCCTCGGCCTTGCGGATCTGGAGCCGGTCCCAGAGGCGGACCATGCGCTTGGCGGCCCGGACGGCGACCACGTCCGGGGTGGTGACGAGCACGGTGCGGTCGGCCATCTCGACCGCCGCGGCATTGGCCGAGTTCAGGTACGTACCGCAGTCGAGGACGACGACCTCGTAGCGGTGGCGCAGGGCGCTGACGGTCTGGCGTACGACGCGGTCGGTGACGTCCTCGCCGCGCTCGCCGTCGGCCGGGGCGAGGAGCAGGGCGACGCCGGTGTCGTGGTTGTACAGGGCGTCCTGGAGGACTCGGGGCGAGATGTCCTGGATGGTGGCGAGGTCGACCACGGACCGGCGGAACTGCACGTCGAGGTAGGAGGCGACGTCACCCGACTGGAGGTCCAGGTCGGCCAGCGCGACAGTGTGCCCGGAGGCGGCGGCGGCCAGGGCCAGCTGGACGGCGGTGACCGTGGTGCCGACGCCGCCCTTGGCGCCGCTGACGGTGACGACGGTGCCTCCGGGTCCGGTGTGCAGCTCGGCGCCGGCCCCGAGGTGGCGGCGGACCCCGACGGACCAGCCGGACGCGGCCTGGACGCGCTGCGCCAGCTCCTCGTACGACAGGGGCAGGCCGACCAGGCCGCGGGCGCCGGAGTCCATGGCGGCCGAGTAGAGCCCGGGGCTGGTGTCGGCGGTGAGGAGGACGACGCCGACGGCGGGGAAGCGCAGGGCCACCTCCCGGATCAGCTCCAGGGCCGGGACCGGGCCGATCCGTTCGTGCACGAGGACGACCTCGGGCAGCTCGTCCAGGGATTCGGCGGCGAGCCGGGCGAGGGTGTCGAGCAGGGAGGTCGAGTCGCCGAGCGGGGCGGCCGGCTCCGCGTCGGGGAGCTGGCCGAGGAGCCCGGAGACGGCGCGGGCGGCGTCGGCGTCACCGACGGCCGGGAGGATGCGTGTGCTCATCCGGTGCTCACCTGTTCTTGTCTTCGTCGAGGTTGTAGCTGCCCTCGCCCGGGCTCAGGGTGGTGGGGCTGTCGGCGGGGAGCAGGGCGAGGCGTACGTGTTCGGCGAAGGACTCCGCGTAGGCGACGCGCTGGGCGTCGTCGGTGTCCAGGGCGAAGGTGATCGGCACGGCCTCGGTGGGGCCGTCGCCCCGGTCCTCCGGCTTGGGTTCGAGGGAGGTGAGCCGGCCGACGTCGATGACCCGGGCGTTGGCCACGATGACGCGCGAGGTGGGCTTCTCCTTGTCGGTGCGGCCGGCGAAGGTGGCGTAGATGTTGACGAGGTTGCCCGGCCGGATCTTGCCGGCGACGCCGGTCGCGGCGTCGATCATGATGGCGATCTCCTGCTGCCCGCTCTTCAGCTTCGGGCGGTCGACCAGCATGTCCTCCTGGAGCAGCGAGCCCGGGTGCAGCTCGGTGACGGCGATCTTGCCGCGGAGGGCCGAGAGGTCGGTGACGGCGCTCTTGGAGAGCCAGCGCTCGGGCATCGAGATCTTCTGGAACTGGTCCGCCTCCAGGGGTTTGTAGGGCGCGATGGTGGTCCTGACCCGGTACGCGGTCACCTCGGGGCCCACCTTCGAGTTCACGTCACCGATCACCCAGATCACCCCGGCGAAGGCGGCGAGGGCGCACAGGACCGACAGGAGGAGCAGGATGACGCCGCGGCGTTGCCGTGAATTCATGGGCTGAGCAACCTCGTTGGGGTGTGTGGGCCGACGGGCGGTACGGGGCGGGGCTCGCGGGGGGCCTCAGGGGTTCAGGGCGGCGGGGCCGCGGGTGCGGTCCTCGGGTGGGCTCAGGGGGGCGTTGCAGAGGCCGCAGCGGTCGCCGATGAGTTCGTTGCCGCACCAGGTGCAGACCTCCCTGCGCACCGAGGAGACCAGTTGGTGGATCAGCGAGATGTCGGGCAGGTAGGCCGCGAACTCGATCATCTTCGGGGTGCCCCACCAGGCGGCGGACTCGTCGGGCAGCACGGCCTCGTGGACCGCCTGCACCTGCCACGCCCGGGCCAGTGTGCCGGTCACCCACTCCGACGGGGACTGCCCCCGGGCGACGAGGAGGTGCGTGGCGAAGCGGGGGCCGTTCAGCTCCCCCGTACCGACCCTGACGAGCTGGGGTTCCGGGTTGGCGAGCACGCCGAACTGGGAGCCGGGGACCCAGGACTTGGCGTGCGACTTGAGGCTGACGGGCACCCGGTCGAGCCGGGTCACGGAGTGGAGCAGCGCGCCGGCGTGCACGTAGTGGGACAGCAGCCTCGCGGCGGAGGCGATGACCCCGGCGCTGAAGTCGCAGACGGACAATTGCCGTAACTGGCGCACCAGGACGGCGACGCCGAGCGGCGGCAGGTCCGACTTGAGCAGGGCGATCCGGTCGCTCTCCAGGACCGAGCGGACGGTGTGCAGCCGGCGCTCGTGCGCGGCGGGGAGGCCGGCCGGGTAGACGGCGATGACGTGTCCGTGCTGCTCCAGGAGGAGCCGCATGTCGTCCACCGCATGGTCCAGGGACTGCTCGCCGGGGGCGCGCAGGACGACCGCCGGGGGCGTCTGGCGGTCCTGCGGAGGCAGCGCGAGACCGGGACCGGTCACTGCTATGGCTGTCGGCACGCCGCTCCCCGTTCCTCGGGCCGCCGCGTACCGCCGGCCGCACTCGCTCCCGCCGGGTGCTTCCGCTCGGATGCTCCCGCCTGAGCACTTTATCCACGTACGGCAGGACAGAGAACACTTTCAAGAAGCCCGTGGAGCACGGGTGATGGGGCATCGGGCGGCTCCGGGGGGACCGGAGACCGCCAGAGGTCTTGACAACTTGATTGGTCTGGACCAGTTTATCGGCCAGCGGTGGCCACCGTTCCTCGATTCCACACCCCCCGGCACCCCCCGTGTCGCCCCCCGCCATCCCCGACTCCTCCCGGAGGCAGCAAGTGGATCGTTCCCCCGCCCCGAGCCGCAGACGACGCCGCACCCGTCCGGTGCTCGGCTCCGCCATGGCCGTCGTCGCGGCCGGCGCCCTGACCCTCACCGGGCTCGTGACCAGCGCCGAGGCCGCCGACGTCAACGTCGCCAAGAACGCCGGCTTCGAATCGGGCCTCGCCGGCTGGACGTGTACCGGAAACTCCGGCACCGCCGTCTCCTCCCCCGTGCACGGCGGCACCTCCGCCCTCCAGGCCGCCCCGGCCGGCCTGGACAACGCCAAGTGCTCGCAGACCGTGGCCGTCAAGCCCAACTCGACGTACCAGCTCAGCTCCTGGGTCCAGGGCAGCTACGTCTACCTGGGCGCCAGCGGCACCGGAACCACCGACGTCTCGACGTGGACGCCCGGCTCCACCGGCTGGACGCAGCTGAAGACCAGCTTCACGACCGGTGCGAACACCACGTCCGTCACCGTGTACACGCACGGCTGGTACGGCCAGGCCGCCTACTTCGTGGACGACTTCTCGGTGACCGGCCCCGACGGCGGCGGCGGCACCGACCCCGGCCCGTCGATCCCCGGCGCCCCGGCCGGGCTCGCGGTCGGCTCGACCACCACGTCCTCCATCGCCCTCTCCTGGAACGCGGTGTCCGGCGCGACCGGCTACACCGTCTACAAGGACGGCGTGAAGGCGACCACCTCCACCGGGACCTCGGCCACCGTCACCGGTCTCGCGGCCGACACGGCGTACCAGTTCGCGGTGACCGCCACCAACGCGGCCGGTGAGTCCGTGAAGTCGGCGACCGTCAGCGGCCGGACCGCCAAGTCCGGTGGCACCGAGCCGAATCCGGGCACCTCCGTGCCGAAGCACGCGGTCACCGGCTACTGGCAGAACTTCAACAACGGCGCGACCGTCCAGAAGCTCAGCGACGTGCCCGCGAACTACGACATCATCGCGGTCTCCTTCGCCGACGCGACGACCACGCCCGGCGCCGTCACCTTCAACCTGGACACGGCGGGCCTGAACGGCTACACCGTCGACCAGTTCAAGGCCGACATCAAGGCGAAGCAGGCGGCCGGCAAGAACGTCATCATCTCGGTCGGCGGCGAGAAGGGCTCGGTCTCGGTCAACAGCGACGCGTCCGCGACCAACTTCGCCAACTCCGTCTACGCGCTCATCCAGGAGTACGGCTTCAACGGCGTCGACATCGACCTGGAGAACGGCCTCAACTCCACCTACATGACGAAGGCGCTGCGCTCGCTGTCGCAGAAGGCGGGCTCCGGCCTCGTCATCACGATGGCCCCGCAGACCATCGACATGCAGTCCACCGCGGGCGAGTACTTCAAGACGGCGCTCAACATCAAGGACATCCTGACCGTCGTCAACATGCAGTACTACAACAGCGGTTCGATGCTCGGCTGCGACGGCAAGGTCTACTCGCAGGGTTCGGTGGACTTCCTCACCGCGCTCGCCTGCATCCAGCTGGAGGGCGGCCTCGACCCGTCGCAGGTCGGCCTCGGCGTCCCCGCCTCCACCCGCGGCGCGGGCAGCGGCTACGTCGCCCCGTCGGTCGTGAACGCGGCGCTGGACTGCCTGACCAAGGGCACCGGCTGCGGCAGCTTCAAGCCGTCGAAGACGTACCCCGGGCTGCGCGGCGCGATGACCTGGTCGACCAACTGGGACGCCACGGCCGGCAACGCCTGGTCGAACGCGGTCGGCCCGCACGTCCACGGCCTCCCGTAGACCACATCCCCATGACCAGCAGCGCCGCCGCTCCCCCGGCGGCGCTGCTGCGTGCAAGGGGCACCTGCCGGCACCGCTTGCGGGCGCGGCTTCGATACCGGTAACGCAACAGTCCTGTACGGGAGTTGCCTCGCCGCATGGCTGTCCGCGCGCGGACGTGGCACCGTTGTGGGGCGCGGTGCTGGGGCGACGGGGGGAGTGACATGGCCGGGGCGCGGATCGAAGCGCTGGGCGGGGACGATCCGGTGACGCTCGGGCCGTACCGGCTGCTCGGGCGGCTGGCGTCCGGCGGCATGGGCCGGATCTACCTGGCCAGGGCCGGCGGCCGGGACCTCGTCGCCGTGAAGACGCTCCTCACGGAGGGCCGGGTCGGCGACACCGACCGGCGGCGCTTCGCCCGTGAGGTGGCGGTCGCGCAGCGGGTGGACAGCGCCTTCACCGCGCGGGTGCGGGACGCCGATCCGGACGCCGCGCGGCCCTGGATGGCCATCGACTACATCGCCGCGCCCCCGCTCTCCGAACTGGTCCGCTCCTGCGGGGTGCTGCCCGCCTCGGCCGTCCGGTGGATCGCGGCCGGCACCGCCCAGGCCCTGGTCACGCTGCACGGGGTGGGGATCGTCCACCGCGACGTGAAGCCGCAGAACGTGCTGCTGCCGCTGGACGGGCCCCGGGTCATCGACTTCGGCATCTCGCACGCCAGCGACCTCACCCTGACGGGCCTCACGCTGGGCACGATCGCCTTCACCTCGCCGGAGCAGGCGCGCGGCGAGGAGTCCACGGCCGCCTCCGACGTGTACTCGCTGGGCGCCACGCTCTTCCTGCTGGCCACCGGCCGGGCGCCCTACCGCGCGGACGGCGACACGCTGCGGCTGCTGGCCCGGGTGCAGCGCGGCGAGCTCGACCTGTCCGGGCTGCCCAAGGAGCTGGTGGCGACGATCCGGCCGTGCCTGGCCGTCCAGCCCCGGCACCGCCCGACCCCCGCCGAGCTGCTGGCCCGGTTCCGGGAGCAGCAGGCCGGGCTGCCGATGGCGACGAGCGGCACACGCTGGCTGCCGCCGCGGTGGACGGCGCTGATCGACGCGTACGCGGACCAGGGCCGGGAATGGGCGGGCGGCCGACCCCCGGGCGGCCCGTCGCGCACCCCGACCGGGACGCAGCGGACGCGCGCCGTGCCGAAGCCGCCTCCGACGCTGGTGTACTCGCCGGAGCGGCAGGCCCGGGCCGACCGCGACCGCACCCGCCGCGAGATGGCGGCCCTCGCCCGGCTGGCCGAGCGGCAGCGCGCGGAGCGCGAGCAGTCGGAGCGCGAGGAGGCGGAGCGGGCGGCCCGCCGGCAGGCGGAGGCGGCCAGGCAGGCGGAGCGGGAGCGCGCGGAGGCCGCCCGCCGCGAATCCGCCCGCCTGGAGGCCGAGCGCGCGGCGCGGGTGCGGGCGGCCCAGGAGCGGGCCGACCGCGAACGCGCCGAGCAGGAACGGGCGGCCAGGCAGCGGGCGGAGCGGGAGCGGGCCGCCCGGCAGCGCGCCGAGCGGGACCGGGCCGAGCGGGAGGCGCGGGCCCGGGCCGCCTCGCCCGCACCGGCCCCCGTCCCGGCGGGGCCGCGCACCGGCTCGTCGTCCTCCGGCGGCGCCGCCCTGGGGTGGCTGCTCGCGCTGGTCGCCGTGGCGGGGCTGCTGACGTGGCAGCCGTGGGAGAAGCCGGACGGCGGTTCGGCGTCGGGCAGCAGCGCGTCCGGCTCCGTCACCTCGGGCAGCGACCTCGGCACGCACACGGACGACAGCGCGAGCGCCGACACGGACACCGACACGTCGAGCAGCGGCGGCGGCTCGACGGACAGCGACTCCGGCACCGACACCGACACCGACACGGACACCGTGACGGAAGACCCGACCCCCACCCCCAAGCCGACCCCCAGGCCCACCATGGACTCCACCGACCGGGCGTTCGCCGCCGTGCACGCGGGTGACTGCCTCAACGTGTACAACGACGGCTACGACAACATGAGCGCGAGCCGCCCGATCCGGGTGAAGTGCACCGCCTCGAACGCGTACATGCACGTCAACCGGGTCAGCACCCGCGCCGGCGCGTCCGGTTCCTGCGACACGGGGGCGGGTTTCACCTGGTGGAGCCGGTCGGGCGACGACGGGGTCACCCGGACCCTGTGCCTGGACCGGGTCTACCGGGCGGGCCAGTGCTTCCCGGCGAAGGTCAACGGGGAGACCAACGCGGACCTCACGGTGGTGTGGCGCTGCAACGCGTCCAAGGTGCCCGAGGCGGGTCAGTCGATCCTGCGGATCACCGGCTTCTACCGGGCCCCGAAGAAGGGCCAGAACTGGACCTGTCCGGCGGGGCCCGGCGAGCGGTTCTGGTACTGGCAGGTCAACCAGGGGCGCAGCATCATCTGCGCCTCGGCCGCCTGACCCGTACGCGTACCGGCGCGCGGAGACGTACGGCTAGATCACCAGGCTGAGCAGCGCCGCGACGGCGAACCCGGCGACCGACAGGACGGTTTCGAGCACCGTCCAGGACTTCAGGGTGTCGCGTTCGGAGATGCCGAAGTACTTCGACACCATCCAGAAGCCGCCGTCGTTGACGTGCGAGGCGATGATCGAGCCGGCCGAGATCGCCATGATGATCAGCGCGAGGTGCGCCTGCGAGAAGCCCTGGTTCTCCACCAGCGGGACCACGATGCCGGCGGTGGTGACGATGGCGACGGTCGCCGAGCCCTGGGCGACGCGCAGCACGGCCGAGATCAGCCAGGCCAGCAGGATGACGGGCAGGCCGACGTCGTTGAAGGTGTCGGCGAGCGCGTCCGCGATGCCGCTGCCCTTGAGGACGGCGCCGAAGATGCCGCCCGCGCCGACGACGAGCAGGATGTTCCCGACCGGCTTCAGCGAGGAGGTGGACACCGATTCCAGGGACTTGCGGGACCAGCCGCGCCGGATGCCGAGCAGGTAGTACGCGAGGAGCAGCGCGATCGTCAGGGCGACGAAGGGGTTCCCGAAGAACTCGATGACCGAGCGGGCCGTCGAGGGGTCCATGGCGATCGAGGAGAACGTGGCGGCGAGGATCAGGATCAGCGGGGTGCCGATGATGGCGAGCACGGTGGAGAGCGCGACCGGCTCCTCGCGCGGGGTGACCCCGGCGGCCCGCTGCTCGGCGACGACGGCGTCCTTCGCCTCCTGGGCGGCCTCCACCATGTCCTGCGGGACGTCCACGAAGATCCGCTTGCCGATCCAGGCGGCGTAACCCCAGGCGGCGAGCACGGACGGGATGCCGACGAGGGCGCCCATCAGGATGACCCAGCCGAGCGAGACGTGGAAGAGACCGGCGGCGGCGACCGGGCCGGGGTGGGGCGGCAGGAACGCGTGGGTCATGGACAGGCCCGCGAGCAGCGGCATGGAGTACAGCAGGATCGATTTTCCGTGGGGGGTCCCCCCTGTTCGAGCGGAGTCGAGAACTTGGGGGCGCTTGGCAGCGGCGTAGACGATCGGCGCGAGGACGAAGATGCCGACGTCGAAGAAGACCGGGATGCCGAAGATCAGACCGGTCAGGCCCATCGCGAGCGGGGCGCGCTTCTCGCCGAAGAGCCGCAGCAGCCGGGCGCTGAGCACCTCGGCGCCGCCGGAGACCTCCAGGATCGCGCCGAGCATCGTGCCGAGGCCGATGATGATCGCCACATGGCCGAGGATGCCGCCCATGCCGGATTCGATGACGGAGACGGCGGCGGACTTCTGCACGGTGCCGAAGAGTTCGGTCACGGAGAGACCCGCGCCCAGGCCGACGGCTATGGAGACCGCGAGCAGCGCGACGAACGGCTGGAGCCTGATCTTGATGATCAGGAAGAGGAGGAGCGCGATGCCGAGGGCGGCGACGGTCAGCAGACCGGGCGTGCCGTCGATGAGGAGGAGGAGTCCACCGGTGTGGGGTGGCGTCTCGGGCGGGGTGGGGCCTGCGGCGAGCTGCATGGGTAACTCCGTTGTTGGTCCATGTTCTTGGGCAGGGGGGACCGCGGCACGGCGCCGTGGGGGTGTGCGGCGCCGTGCCGGGCGGGGTGCGGGTGACGCGAATGGCTCAGCCCAGGACGGCGAGGGCGTCGATCTCGATGAGGAGGCCCTTCGGCAGGCCGACGTAGACCGTGGTGCGCGCGGCCGGGGCCTCCTTGAGGTTCTGCTCGGCGAAGTACGTGTTGTAGATCTCGTTCATCTCGGCGAAGTGGTCCACGTCCGTGAGGTAGACGCGCATCATCATCACGTCGTCCCAGCTCGCGCCGCCCTCCTCCAGGATCGCCTTGACGTTGGCGAAGGTCTGGAGGGTCTGCTCGCGCAGGGTGGGGCCGGCCGGGGTGGGCGCCTGGCCCTCGACGGCGGGCAGGAAGCCGACCTGGCCGGCGACCTGGAGGATGTTGCCCTTGCGCACGCCGTGCGAGAACTTCGCGGGCGGGGTGGTGTGGGTGCTGGGGGTGAGCGCGGTCTTCTCGGTCATGGCGGATCAGGCTTTCTTGGGTCGGTTGCTGCCGGAGTACTCCCGGCTGATGGTGTCGGCGGTCCGACGGATCAGGGGGAGCAGGGTGAGGAGTTCCTCGGCCGTGACGACCACGTTCGGCGCGGAGACCGACATCGCGGCGACGACGCGCCCGTCGGCGCCGCGAATGGGGGCGCCGACGCAGTTGATGGACTCCTCGTGGCCGCCGAGGTCGGTGGCCCAGCCCTGTTCGCGTACGGCGGCGAGCTCCTTGAGGAACGCGGCGGCGCCGGGCGTCGAACGGGGCGTGTACATGGGGTAGTCGAGCTTGTCGGCGACGGCCCGCCGCTCGGCCTCGCTCAGGTCGGCGAGGAGCAGCTTGGCCACGGCGGCGACGGTGATCGCGACGGGCTTGCCGATCCGCGAGTACATCCGGACCGGGTAGCGGCTCTCGACCTTGTCGATGTAGAGGACCTCGTTCTCCTCGTACACGGCGAGGTGGACGGTGTGCCCGCAGAGCTCGTTCAGCTCGGCGAGGTGCGGGTGGGCGATCTCGCGTACGTCGAGGTTCTCCACGGCCTCCTGCGCGAGCGCGAACAGCCGGGCGCCGAGGCGGTAGCGCTGGTCCTGCTGCCGGTAGACGAGCCCGTGCTCGTGGAGCGTGCGGAGCAGGCGCAGCGCGGTGGACTTGTGGACGCCGAGGCGGTCGGCGACCTGCCCGAGGTCGGCGGGCCCCTGGGCGAGGAGCGGCAGGATGCTCAGCGCGCGGTCGACGGTCTGGCTCATGGCGTACGTACCTCCGTGTCGTCCCCCGTCCACCCGGGGCCGAGACGCAGTCTCCCCCACGCGTCGTCGTCCAGTGCGGCGAGCCGGTCGGCGTGCTCGCGGGCGGGGGGCGCGGTGAGGTCGCCGGGGACGGTGAGGACGGCGGCGGCCATGAGGTGGCCGTGGCGGGCGCGGTCCCGGACCGGGAGCCCGCGAAGGGTGGCGGACAGGAACCCGGCGGCGAAGGCGTCGCCGGCGCCGACGGGGGCGACGACGTCCACGCGGAGCGCGGGGACGTGGGTGACCTCATCAGCCCCGCCGGCGTTTGAGGCGCGGGGTCCGGGGCGGAGCCCCGGGTCGTGAGAGAACACCGTCACCCCGTCGGCGCCTCGCTTCACCACGACGACCCCCGGCTCCGGCAGCGCCTCCCGGATCGCCGCGGCGCCCACCACCCCCCACGCCGCCTCCGCCTCGTCCTCCCCCACGAACACCACATCCGCCCGCCGCGCCAGAGCGAGCAGCACCGCGGGGGACTCCCCCCGCCACAGCCCCGGCCGGAAGTTCACGTCGAACGAGATCAGCGGCCGCCCCTCCCGGGAAGCGGTCAGCTCGTGGAGCAGGGCCAGGCAGTCCGCCGACAGCGCGGCGGTGATCCCGGAGAGGTGCAGGACCCGCCCGGCGGGCAGGCCGTCGTACGGCACGGTGGACGGCGACATCGCGGAGGCTGCGGACCCCGCCCGGTAGTACGCCACCTCGTGGACATCCGTGGCCCGGTCCGTGGCCGTACGGAAGTAGATCCCGGTCGGCCGCAAAGGATCGCGCCGCACGAAGGACGTGTCCACGCCGTACGCGGCGACCGCCTCGACCAGGTGGTCGCCGAAGCCGTCCGCGCCGACCCGGCTCACCCAGGCCGCCCGGTGCCCGGCCGCGGCCAGCGCGCAGGCGACGTTGGACTCGGCGCCGCCGATGCCCCGGTCGAAGGACGGCACATCGGCGAGGCGCCCGGGCCGCGAGGGCAGGAACGTCACCATGGACTCACCGAGGCACACGACGTCGGCGGGCGTGGTTCCGGACACGCGGGGCTCCTCAGCAGTCGGGCGGCGGCACCGGCACTCACCATTGACCGGGCGTCGGCTCGGATGTTAGACAGCCCTGAGCGATATACGCAATGGGTGTTGCATATGTTGCAATCACCATGCTGACCGGACCGAGGAGACTCCATGGCCGCCGCGCACCACGTGACCGCTCTCGCCGACGAACCGGTCGACCACCGGTTCAAGGGCCTCCCGCCCGACGCCGAGGGCCTGACCGTCGGCGCCCTGGCCGCCGAACGCCGCAACCTCTTCGACGGCGGCTTCACGACCCCCGTGCTCGCGCTGTCCGCCGAGTCGGTCGAGCACAACCTCGCGCTCCTGGAGACGTACGCGGCACGCCACGGCCTCGCGTTCGCCCCGCACGGCAAGACCTCGATGTCCCCCCAGCTCTTCGCCCGCCAGCTGGAGCACGGCGCGTGGGGCATCACGGCCGCCGTTCCCCACCAGGCGCGGGTCTGCCGCGCGTTCGGGGTCGGCCGGATCTTCCTCGCCAACGAGCTGGTCGACGCCGCCGCGCTGCGCTGGCTCGCTGGCGAACTGGACGCCGACCCGGACTTCGCCTTCATCTGTTACGTGGACTCCGTGCGCGGCGTCGAGCTGATGGACGAGGCCCTGCGCGCCGCGGGCGCCTCCCGTCCGGTCGACGTCGTCGTGGAGCTGGGCGCGGGCGAGGGCGCGCGCACCGGTGCCCGGACCGAGGCGGACTGCGCCGCCGTGGCCGACGCGGTGGCCGGGGCGCCGACGCTGCGCCTGGTCGGCGTGGCCGGATACGAGGGCGAGGTGCCGGACGCGGACGGCGACCGGGTCCGGGCCTGGCTGCGCAGGCTCGTCGCGCTGGCCGCCGACTTCGACGCGGCGGGCCGCTTCGGCGCCCTGGGGGCCGGTGAGCGCATCGTGATCAGCGCGGGCGGCAGCGCGTGGTTCGACGCGGTGGCGGACGTGTTCGCCGGCGTCCCGGAGCTCTCCGCCCCCGTGCTCAAGCTGCTGCGCTCGGGGGCGTACGTCTCGCACGACGACGGGCACTACCGCCACATCACGCCGTTCAACCGGGTCCCGGAAGAGGGCGCGCTGCGGCCCGCGTTCCGGCTGTGGGCGCAGGTGGTGTCGCGCCCGTCCGCCGGGCAGGCGTTCCTCAACGCGGGCAAGCGCGACGCGGCGTACGACCTGGACCTGCCCGAGGCGCAGGTGGTGCGCTCGGGCCGGGACGGCTCGGAGCGGCCGGCCGAGGGGATCACCGTGACCGGCCTGTCCGACCAGCACACCTGGGTCCGCACGGACGAGGGCGCCCGCCTCGAGGTCGGGGACTGGGTGGGGATGGGCCTGTCCCACCCCTGCACGAGCTTCGACAAGTGGCAGCTGATTCCGCTCGTGGCGGCGGACGGCACGGTCACGGACTTCATCCGCACGTTCTTCTGAGCGGCATCCAAGCGGCATCTCAAGCCCCTCCGGCGATTGAGGAGCGGGGGTCCGGGGGGGGGGGCCCCCCCCCCCCCCCCCCCACCCCCCCCCCGGCCGCGGTAAACCCGCGGGCACACAGAGCGC